>NZ_PDWR01000023.1 GCF_010211755.1 Pseudoxanthomonas sangjuensis
GTTTAACAGGCGGCGGGGGTGGGGGGCTTGCCCCGGTTGTTGGTTGCCGGTTCTTGGTTGCTGGTGTGGTGACGCAAGGCCGACCGTTTTCCTCCAACAACCAAGAACCGGCAACCAACGCCCCTCTCAGGGCTGGACGTACTCCACCACCTCCAGCCCATACCCCGCCAGCCCCACCTGCCGGCGCGGCGTGCCCAGCACGCGCAGCCTGCCCAGGCCGAGATCGGCGAGGATCTGCGCGCCGGCGCCGTTGCGCCGCCACTGGCCGACGTCCTTGGCATTGCGGACGACGGGTTCGGCGCGCAGCCGCGCCAGCAGCGCCTCGCTGTCGCGCGGTTCGGACAGCACCACCATCACCCCCTGCCCTTCGGCATCGATCGCGCGCAGCGCGTCGGTCGCGGCCACGCCGAAGTCGCCGCGCCGCCAGTGCAGCAGGTCGGCCAGCGGATTCTCGACCTGCACGCGGACCAGGGTCGGCGTCGCCGCGTCCGGTTGACCGCGGACAAGGGCGAAATGCAGTTCGTGGGCGATGCGGTCGCGGTAGGTAACCAGCCGGAACGGGCCGAACTCGGTGTCGATGTCGCGTTCGTCGACGCGCTCCACCGTGTGCTCGTTGTGCAGGCGATAGGCGATCAGGTCGGCGATCGAACCCATCTTCAGCCCGTGTTCGCGCGCGAACACTTCCAGCTGCGGCCGCCGCGCCATCGTGCCGTCGGCGTTGAGCACCTCGACCAGCACGCCGGCCGGCTCGAAGCCGGCGAGCGTGGCGAGGTCGGACGCCGCTTCGGTGTGGCCGGCGCGCGTGAGCACGCCGCCGGGCTGCGCGACCAGCGGGAAGATGTGGCCGGGCTGGCTGAGGTCGGACGGCTTCGCGTCGTGCTTCACCGCGGTACGGATGGTGTGGGCGCGGTCGTAGGCGGAGATGCCGGTGGTCACGCCCTCGGCCGCCTCGATGCTGACGGTGAAGTTGGTCTGGAACTGCGCGGTGTTGTTCTGCACCATCGGCGCGAGGCCGAGCTGGCCGGCGCGCTCGCGGTTGATCGACAGGCACACCAGGCCGCGCGCGTGGGTGACCATGAAGTTGATGTCGGACGGCTTGACCAGTTCGGCGGCCATGATCAGGTCGCCCTCGTTCTCGCGGTCCTCGTCGTCGACGATCACGACCATGCGCCCGGCGCGGATCTCGTCGAGCAGTTCGGGGATGGCGGCGAAGCTCATGTGCCGCTCCTTTCGCCGAGCAGGCGTTCGACGTAGCGCGCGACCAGGTCGATCTCGAGGTTCACCGCTTCGCCGGCCTTCGTCTCGGCGAAGCGGGTGTGCGCCACCGTGTGCGGGATCAGCGCGACCTCGAAGCCTTCGCCATCGGCCTCGTTGACGGTCAGGCTGACGCCGTCGACGCAGACCGATCCCTTCTTCGCGACGTACTTCAGCAGTGCGGCCGGCGCGGCGAAGCGCCAGCGCTGCGCGCGCGCGTCCTCGGCGATGGAGACGACCTTGCCGATGCCGTCGACGTGGCCGCTGACCAGGTGCCCGCCGAGGCGGTCGGTCGGCCGCATCGCGCGTTCTAGGTTCAGCGCCGCCCCGACCGGCAGCGCGCCCAGCGTGGTCAACGACAGGGTTTCGTTCGACGCGTCGGCCTTGAACGAGGCCGCGTCGAACTCGACCACGGTCAGGCACACGCCGTTGACCGCGATGCTTTCGCCGAGCCGCACGTCGGCGAACGGCAACGAACCGGTTTCGAAGGTGAAACGGACGTCGCCGCCGCGCGGCTCGTGCGCGGCCAGGCGGCCGACGCCCTCGATGATGCCGGTGAACATCAGCGCACCCCCGGCTGGAACGGGCGCGACGGGACGGCGATGGGCATGGGCATGGGCATGGAACGTTCTCCGCGTGTACGAATGCGAGAACGCCCCCAGGGCGGGGAAACGCGCCACGCTCCGCCGATGCGGGGCCGAAGCGCGATGCCGTCTTCTTTCATCCGGACTGTGACCGTCGGCCCCGGCATTCGACCGGGTCTGCTGACCCTCCGGCATCGCCGGAGGCGCTCGCGGGCTCGCCCCGAAGGGCCTACCGCCGGTGGGGAATTGCGCCCCGCCCTGAAGACGTCGTTGGTTCGCCGGCGAACCGGCGGGCGGCATTCTACCGCGGCGGCGGCGCTGCCCCCAGTCCGCCGGCGAACGCAGCGTTGCGCCCGGATCTATCGGCGCCCGTAGTAGCCGGCCAGCACCTGGTCCATCACCCGGCTGGTCCGCGCGGCCGATTCCGGCGTCGAGGGGCAGGCGCCGCGGCCGTTCAGTTCGGCGACGATGGTCTCGATCAGCGGCTGCTGGATGTGCAACGGGTTGGCGATCCGGTATTCGCGCACGCCCTCGGCGTCCTCGACCACGATCGGGCCATCGCCGAAGGTGGCGAATGCGATCCGGCCGCGGTCGCCGACGATCTCGACGCCGTCGCGCTCGCGGAAGCTGCCGAAATTCCACGCGCCCGTGCCCTGCACGCCGTTGCCGAAGGCGAACGACATCGATACCGTGTCCTCGGCCGGATAGGCGCGCAGCTGGTTGCCGGCGTGGCCGGACACGGAAACGATCGGGCCCAGCAGGTAGTCGAGCATGTCCAGCGTGTGGCAGCCCACGTCGACGAACAGGCCGCCGCCGGAAACCTCCGGGCGCACGTGCCACGGCAGATCGTCCGGATTCCGGTAACGCGGTTCGAACGGATCGTGGAAGACCACGCTGGCCAGCCGCGGCGCGCCGATCGCGCCCTGCTCCAGCAGTTCGCGGATCTTCAGGAAACGCGGCAGCGCGCGCCGGTAGTAGGCGACGAACATCGGCACGCCGGACCCGCGGCTGGCGCGGATCATTTCCTCGCACTCGGCGAAGGACAGCGCCATCGGCTTCTCGACGTACACCGGCTTGCCCGCGGCGATCGCCATCAGCGCGTACGGCTTGTGCGTGGACGGCGGCGTGGCGACGTAGACCGCGTCCACGTCCGGATCGTCGACCAGCGCCTGCGCGTCGGCGTACCACTTCGGCACGCCGTGGCGGCGCGCGTAATCCTCGGCCGCCGCCGCGTCGCGGCGCATCACCGCGACCAGCGCCGAGCCCGGCGCCTTCTGCAGCGCCGGGCCGCTCTTGACCTCGGTGACCTTGCCGCAACCGATGATGCCCCAGCGTATCGTCTTCTCGCTCATCGGGTCGCGAATTCCTTGCGCAGGAAGGCCTGGTGCAGCGCGTGGTATTCGTCGACCCGCGGGTAGCGCGCGCGCTCGGCGACATGCGCCTGCAGCGCCGCGCGCACCGGCGCATCGAGGCCGGCGAGGTATTCCGGCGTGTATTCGTTGTGGTCGAGCACGCCGAAATGCAGGGTCGGTTCGGCGCGGTCGGAGTGGAAGCCCAGGTGCACGGTGACGCGCCGCTTCGCCAGCGTCCCGCCGTAGCCGCGATGGATCGCGTAGTTGTTGTAGAACACCGCGTGCCCTGGCGGCACCACGATCTGCCTGCCTCCGCTCAACTCGCGGTCGACCGGCGCCATCTTGTCGGTCGGGCCGAACAGCGCGCGCTCCTCGGCGTTCATCTGCCGGCGATGGCTGCCCGGCACGATCCACAGGCAGCCGTCGTCGGTCAGCGGGATGTTCACCTGCACGTAGTTGTAGTCGTAGCCTTCGCTGAACCAGTCCGGGTCGATCCGCTCGTCCGGCACCTGCAGCACGTCGCGGTGCCATTTCTGCCGGTATTCGACCCCGGCCTCGCCGTAGAACACCGAGGCGCCGTCGATGATGATGTTGCCGTCGCCGAGCAGGTCGCGGCAGATCGCGTGGATGCCCTCGTTGCAGATGATTTCCTGCAGCCTGCGCACGTCCCTGCCCGGCTGCAGGAACTGCAGGTTCATCATCTTCGCGCGTTCGCCGCGGCCGCGCCGCGCCTCGACGATCGCGTCGATGTAGCGCGCCACCTGCGCATCGTCCAGCACCCGGCGGATGACGTAGCCCTGCTCGCGGAACTGCTTCGATTCACCTGCGTCCAGCATCTCGGGTTCCTCTGGCGCGACACGCCCGGATGCGTGCCGACGGATGGGGAAACCGCCCGCGCAAGGCCAAAGTCAGGCCAATTCCCGCGAGCGCAACAGCAGGCGCGTATCCTCGCCGATGACGCGCGATTCCACCACCTCCAGGTGCAGGCGCTGCGCCATCTGGTCGATGCCCAGCCCGGCGAACAGCGGCCGCGCCTTGTCGCCCAGCAGCACCGGCGCGACGTACAACAGCACTTCGTCGGCCAGGCCGGCGGCGAGGAAGGCCCCGGCCAGCGTGGCGCCGGTTTCGACCAGCACCTCGTTGACCTGGCGCTCGGCCAGCAGCTTCAGCACCGCGTGCAGGTCGAAGACGCCGCGCGCGACCGGCACGGCCTGGTGTTGCGCGGCGAAATCGCGCGGCAGCCTGGCATCGGGTGCGTGCAGGTACAGCGTCGGCGCGTCGCCTTCGCGCACGCGGCCGCGGGCCACCGTCGCCAGCCCGGGGTCGAGCACCACGCGCAACGGCGCGACGAAGGCGGTATCGTCCTCCAGGCGCACGGTCAGCGACGGGTCGTCGACCAGTACGGTGTTGGCGCCGGTCAGGATCGCGCCGCTGCGCGCGCGCCAAAGGTGCACGTCGCGACGCGAAGCCTCGCCGGTGATCCACTTCGAATCGCCGTTGGCCATCGCGGTGCGGCCGTCGAGGCTGGTGCCGAGCTTGACCCGCACCCACGGCCGGCCGCGCTCGACGCATGAAATGAAGCCGCAGTTGAGCTGCCGTGCCTGCGCTTCGAGCAGGCCGGACCGGACCTCGATGCCCGCCGCGCGCAGCCTGTCGAAGCCTGCACCGTCGACCCGCGGGAACGGATCGCGCATCGCCGCGATCACCTTGCCGACGCCGGCGGCAACCAGCGCATCGGCGCACGGCCCGGTGCGGCCGGTGTGCGCGCAGGGCTCGAGCGTGACGTAAACGGTCGCGCCCTTCGCGCGCTCGCCGGCGGCCTGCAGGGCGAGGATTTCCGCGTGCGGTTCGCCGGCGCGCCGGTGCCAGCCCTCGCCGACGATCTCGTCGCCGTGGGCGATAACGCAACCGACCATCGGGTTCGGCTTGGTCGTGAACGCACCGCGCTCGGCCAGGCGCAGCGCGCGGGTCATCAACTGGTGGTCGGTGGAGGTGAAGTCGGTCATGGGGCGATTCTAATGCCCCTCTCCCCTCGGGAGAGGGGTTGGGGTGAGGGTTCGGCGAAGTGACACAACCCGGAAGATCCGGAAACCCCACAACAAGCGCAAAGCAATGCCTGTTGTTTTTTACCGACATTCGAGCATCGCTGGCTTCGCCGAACCCTCATCCGGCGCTACGCGCCACCTTCTCCCGACGGGAGAAGGGAAAACGTCAGCGCTTGCGGCTCTTGTCGACGTTCTTGTCGAAGGGCACCACGTCCGCGCCGAGCAGCTGCAACTGGCCGCTGGCGGCAGGCAGGTCGCGCTCGAGCTTCTCGATTTCCTCGCGGAAATCGGCGACGTCCTCGAAGCTGCGGTAGACGGAGGCGAAGCGCACGTAGCCGACGTGGTCGAGCTTGCGCATCTCGTTCATGACGAAGTCGCCGATCCGGCGCGACGGCAGTTCGCGTTCGCCGCTCATCCGCACCTGGTGCACGACCGAGCGGATCGCGGTTTCCAGCTGTTCCTCCGACACCGGACGCTTGTGCAGCGCGCGCTCCATGCTCAGGCGCAGCTTGCGCGCGTCGAAGGCCTCGCGGCGGCCGTCGCCCTTGATGATCGCCGGCAGCTTCAGTTCGATGGTTTCCAGCGTGCTGAAGCGCTCGCCGCAAGCCTCGCACTCGCGGCGGCGACGGATCGTCGCACCGTCTTCCGACGCGCGCGAGTCGATGACCTTGGTGTCTACGTGCTGGCAGAAGGGGCAGTGCATGCGATCAGGAACGAGTGTAGGGGAACGAGGAACGGGTGGAAACACGCGCTCCAGCCATTGAATTCACTCGCTTCTCGTTCCTCCCATTCGCTTTTCGTCGTTCAGCCGTAAACCGGGAACTGCCAGCACTGCCGGGTCACGTTCTCGCGCACGCCGGCGATGACCTTCTCGTCGCCCGGGTTGTCGAGCACGTCGGCGATCCAGTTGGCCAGCGCCACGCAATCCGGCTCCTTGTAGCCGCGGGTGGTCACCGCCGGGGTGCCGATGCGCAGGCCGGAGGTGACGAACGGCTTCTGCGGGTCGTTCGGCACCGCGTTCTTGTTGACCGTGATGTGGGCGCGGCCGAGCGCGGCTTCCGCATCCTTGCCGGTGACGCCCTTGCCGATCATGTCGACCAGCATCAGGTGGTTCTGGGTACCGCCGGAAACGATCTTGTAGCCGCGCTTGATCAGCGTCTCGGCCATCGCCTGCGCGTTCTTCACCACCTGCTGCTGGTAGGCGGTGAATTCCGGCTCCAGCGCTTCCTTGAAGGCGACGGCCTTGGCCGCGATCACGTGCATCAGCGGGCCGCCCTGGATGCCCGGGAAGACGATGCTCTGCAGCTTCTTCTCCAGGTCCTCGGAAGGGTTCTTCGCCACGATGATGCCGCCGCGCGGGCCGCGCAGGGTCTTGTGCGTGGTCGAGGTCACCACGTGCGCGTGCGGCAGCGGGTTCGGGTAGACGCCGGCGGCGACCAGGCCGGCGACGTGGGCCATGTCGACGAACAGGTACGCGCCGACCTTGTCGGCGATGGCGCGGAAGCGCGCCCAGTCGATCCGCTGCGAATAGGCGGAGAAGCCGGCGACGACCATCTTCGGCTTGTGTTCCAGCGCCAGCTTCTCGACTTCGTCGTAGTCGATCAGGCCCTGGTCGTTGACGCCGTACTGGATGGCGTTGAACAGCTTGCCCGAGGCATTGACCTTGGCGCCGTGGGTCAGGTGGCCGCCGTGCGCCAGCGACATGCCGAGGATGGTGTCGCCCGGCTGCAGCAGCGCGAAGTAGACGGCCTGGTTGGCCTGCGAGCCGCTGTGCGGCTGCACGTTGGCGTAGTCGGCGCCGAACAGCTGCTTGACCCGGTCGATGGCCAGCTTCTCGGCGACGTCGACGAATTCGCAGCCGCCGTAGTAGCGCTTGCCCGGATAGCCTTCGGCGTACTTGTTGGTCAGCACGCTGCCCTGGGCCTCCAGCACGCGCGGGCTGGCGTAGTTCTCGCTGGCGATCAGCTCGACGTGGTCCTCCTGGCGCTGGCGCTCGGCGGCGATGGCCTGGGCAAGTTCGGGGTCGTAGCCTTCGATACGGGCGTCGCGCGGGAACATCGGGTCTCCGGAGGGGGTGGCAAACGGGTCCTTCATTGTAGCGCCCCCCGTCCGGCGCCTGCTGGCGGGCCCCGGGCGCGGCGGCCACGGACGCCCGCCGCAAAAAAAGCGCGCCCGAAGGCGCGCTTTCCCGGATCCCCCGTCCTACCGGCGGGATCAGTGGTTCAGGATGACGTCGGCGATGATGCCGGTGGCGAGGGCGACCAGCAGGAAGTCGCCGGCGTCGCTGCGGCGCCAGTAGTAGCCGTGCGGCGGGCGGCGCAGGCCGTAGTAGCCCCAGTCGTTGACCACGTAGGTCGGCGCGTAACCCGGGCCGTAGTAGTAGCCGCCACGGGCCCAGTACGGGGCCGGGCGGTGCACGACGACGGTGCGCGGCGCGTAATAGGCCGGGCGCGGCCGCACGTAGACCGGCCGGTACACGACGCGGTCGCCGCGGTAGTGGTCGTGGCGATAGTCGTGGCGATAGTCGCGGCGATAGTCGCGGTCGCCGCGGTGATCGCGCTGATGGCTCCAGCCGCCGCGGTCGTGGCCACGGCCATGCCCGCGGCCATGGTCGCCGGCGAACGCCGGGGCGGACGCCATGCCGAGCAGCAGGACGGAAGAAACGACGGTCTTCAGCAAGTTCTTCATGGCGGCTTCCCCGCGTGTCTGGAACATGGGGCGAACTATCCACCCGCCGGTCTGAACGGATGGCTGCTGGAACCGGTTCCGCCAACGATTGTTTAATAACCGGTAAGGGGCCAGCAGCCCGGCCCCAACGGGTATAATTCCCGTATCCCCAAACCCGTCACAGTCCGTGCCTTCCGGCGCGGGCACGGCCGCGCTTACGGAGCCCGCACCGCAATGTCCTCGCAATACATCTACACCATGAACGGCGTCAGCAAGACCGTGCCGCCGAAGCGCCAGATCATCAAGGACATCTCGCTGTCGTTCTTCCCCGGCGCCAAGATCGGCCTGCTCGGCCTGAACGGCGCCGGCAAGTCGACCGTGCTCAAGATCATGGCCGGCGTCGACAAGGACTTCGAGGGCGAAGCCCGCCCGCAGCCGGGCATCAAGGTCGGCTACCTGCCGCAGGAGCCGCAGCTGGACCCGAACCAGACCGTGCGCGAAGCGGTCGAGGAAGGCGTCGGCGAAGTGCTGCAGGCGCAGGCCGCGCTCGACGCCGTGTACGCCGCCTACGCCGAGCCGGACGCCGACTTCGACAAGCTGGCCGCCGAGCAGGCGCGACTGGAGGCGATCCTCGCCGCCGGCGACGCGCACACGCTGGAACACCAGCTGGAGGTGGCCGCCGACGCGCTGCGCCTGCCGCCGTGGGATGCCGTGATCGGCAAGCTGTCCGGCGGCGAGAAGCGCCGCGTGGCGCTGTGCCGCCTGCTGCTGCAGAAGCCGGACATGCTGCTGCTGGACGAACCGACCAACCACCTGGACGCCGAATCGGTCGAGTGGCTGGAACAGTTCCTCGCCCGCTACACCGGCACCGTGGTGGCGGTGACCCACGACCGCTACTTCCTCGACAACGCCGCCGAGTGGATCCTCGAGCTCGACCGCGGCCGCGGCATCCCGTGGAAGGGCAACTACACCGAATGGCTGCAGCAGAAGGACGAGCGCCTGCGCCAGGAAGAGAACCAGGAAAAGGCCCGCCAGAAGGCGATCCAGAAGGAACTGGAGTGGGCCCGCCAGAATGCCAAGGGCGGCCGCTCGAAGGGCAAGGCCCGCCTCGCCCGCCTGGAGGAACTGCAGTCGGTCGAATACCAGAAGCGCAACGAGACCAACGAGATCTTCATCCCGCCGGGCGAGCGCCTGGGCAACTCGGTGATCGAGTTCAAGAACGTCAGCAAGAAGTTCGGCGACCGCCTGCTGATCGACAACCTGAGCTTCCTGGTCCCGGCCGGCGCCATCGTCGGCATCATCGGCCCGAACGGCGCCGGCAAGTCGACGCTGTTCAAGATGATCACCGGGCAGGAAAAGCCGGACTCGGGCGAGATCAACATCGGCCCGACGGTGAAGCTGGCCTACGTCGACCAGAGCCGCGACAAGCTGGAAGGCAACCACACCGTGTTCCAGGAAGTCAGCGGCGGCCTCGACATCCTCAACATCAACGGCGTCGAGATCCAGTCGCGCGCCTACATCGGCCGCTTCAACTTCAAGGGCCAGGACCAGCAGAAGATCGTCGGCAGCCTGTCCGGCGGCGAACGCGGCCGCCTGCACATGGCCAAGACCCTGCTGCAGGGCGGCAACGTGCTGCTGCTCGACGAACCGTCCAACGACCTCGACATCGAGACCCTGCGCGCGCTGGAAGACGCGCTGCTGGAATTCCCCGGCAACGCCTTCGTGATCTCGCACGACCGCTGGTTCCTGGACCGCATCGCCACGCACATCCTCGCCTTCGAGGGCGACTCGCACGTGGAATTCTTCCAGGGCAACTACCGCGAGTACGAAGCCGACAAGAAGCGCCGCCTGGGCGACGACGCCGGCCCGCACCGGCTGCGGTTCAAGGCCCTGAAGTAAGCCGTGTTGCCGCAACCCCTCTCCCGCTCGCGGGAGAGGGAAGCGTGCGCGCAGCGCACGAGGGCGAGGGCCGGCTCCTGACGTCTCCGGGTTGCGGCGCACCCGGCTCGCTACGCTCGCACCCCCTCATCCGGCGCTTCGCGCCACCTTCTCCCGCAAGGGGAGAAGGAAGCAACTCACCGCCCCGCGCCTATCTCCGGGAACAGCACGTCGGTGAATCCGAAGGTGCTGAAGTCCCTGATCCGCGACGGGTACAGGATGCCATCCAAGTGGTCGACCTCGTGCTGCACCACGCGCGCGTGGAAGCCTTCGGCCTCGCGTTCGATGCGCTTGCCGTGGATGTCGTAGCCGCTGTAGCGGATGTATTTCCAGCGCGGGATCACCGCGCGCAGGCCGGGGATCGACAGGCAACCTTCCCAGCCGTCCTCGATCTCGTCCGACAGCGGCTCGATCGCCGGATTGGCCAATGCCGTGCGCGGCACCGCCGGCGCGTCGGGATAGCGCTCGCTGCTGTCGAAGCCGAACACGATCAGCCGTCGGCTCAGCGCGATCTGCGGCGCCGCCAGCCCCACGCCGCCGGCGGTATCCATCGTCTCGAACATGTCGCCGGCCAGGTCGCGGATCTCGCCGCCGAAATGATCGACCGGGTCGGCGACGCGCAGCAGCACCGGCTCGCCCATCCTCACGATGTCGCGGATCATCTGGACCTCCTTCGCAATGGTGCATCGACGATGCGGCCAGCCTAGCGCCTTTCCCGCGCGCAGGCGAAGCGCGGGTCAGACAGCCACGTCGATGAAGCTGTTGATCGACAGCCGCCCGGCCAGCGGATCGGGCGGCGGGATATTGGCGTTGTCGATGCTTGCCGAATGCAGCGAGTTGCGCCGGTACACCACCAGCCGGTTGTACACGCCCTCAACGCCATCGATCCGCTCGAACAGCGGCGTGTCTTCGCCGATGTAGGCGGCCGGGGGCGCGTCGGCGCCGCGGCTTTCCTGCTCCAGCCGGGTGAAGTAGGCCAGCTCGCGGCCTTCATCCACGTATTCGAACCCGGTGCTGCGATGGCGGTAGAACGCGGTACCGCCCCAGTTGCCATGGAACAGGTAATGGACCGACGCCAGTCCGCGTCCGGTGGCCGAATCGATGTGCGGAATCCGCTGCAGGAAACCCAGCTTCTCCGGCGGCTGCGTCACCAGCGAGTAGTGGCACATCGGGAACGCCAGCCGCGCCTGCGGCGGCAGGTCGAAGACCTCGCCCAGCAACGGGCGCAATAGCCGTTCGAGGAAGGCATCGTACGACAGCGGCGCACGCATGCGGATGCCGGGGAACATCGCCCCCTGCGGGGTAAAGTGGCCGCGTTCGGCCTTGCGCACCAGCCGGTCCGGGTCGGCCACCAGCTGGTCGATCACCAGCAGCGGCGCGCCCTCGGCGCCGATCCGCCGTACCTGAAGGCGCAGTTCGGGATGCGCCTGGATCAGCATCTGCGCATCACTGGGTCAGGCCTCCGCCGACGCCGGCAATCTTTCCGGTCACCCGCTCATGCTGCCGGGCGCGTGCGTACATCTGTTCCCAGGCCGAGGGCGGCGCCTTGCAGTAGCTGTTGATGAACTGCTCCTGGCTGGGCATGGCCGCCACGGCGGCATCGATCGGCTTGCGCACGCTCTCGAGCAGGCGCTTGAGATCGGCGTCCGACAGCGCGCGGGTCAGTGGATGGTGACTGCGGGGCATCACGCCCTGGCCGAGCATGCAGTGGGTCCAGGAGTCGAGGCGGAACAGTTCGTCCTCCCCCTGCCACGCGTAGCCGGTCTCACGGAACACCTGGATACGCTCGGCCAGGCCCGGCGGCAGTTCCATTTCGCGGCACTGCTTCCACAGGGGCTCATCGCGCTGGTTGAGGTGGTAATGCATCACCACGAAGTCGCGGACGTGCTCCAGCTCCTGGCGGCTGACCTGGTTGAAGCGGTCCACCGCCGCCTGGCTGATGCCCTCGGAGGGGAAGAACTGCACCAGGCGGGTGACCGCGCTCAGGGTCAGGTGGATGCTGGTGGACTCCAGCGGCTCGATGAAGCCGCTCGCCAGCCCGAGCGCGATCACGTTCTTGTTCCAGGCCTTGCGCCGGCGCCCGGTGCGGAACGGGATGATCCACGGGTCGCGCAGCGGCTTGGACGGGTTCTCGGCGAGCAGCCTGGCGGTCGCCTCGTCGTCGGACATGTGCGCATCGGAAAACACGATGCCGCACCCGATCCGGTGCTGGAGCGAGATCTTCCAGTGCCAGCCGGCCTCGTGCGCGATCGCGCGCGTGTACGGCACCGCTGGCCCATCGGCTTCGGTCTGCAGCGCCACCGCGCGGTTGCTTGGCAGCCAGTGGTTCCAGTCCTCGTAGCCGGTGTGCAGCGCCTGCTCGCTCAGCACCGCGCGCGCGCCGGTGCAGTCGATGAACAGGTCGCCCTCGATGACCTGCCCATCCTCCAGCACCAGCGACTGCACGTAGCCGCTGTCCGGATCCTGGCGTACCTGGGCGATCTTGCCCTCGACGCGCTTGAGCCCGCGGCCCTCGCACTTGACGCGCATGAACGCCGCATACAGCCCGGCGTCGAAGTGGTAGGCATAGCTCACATCGCGACGCTCCATCGCCGTGGCCGCCCTGGTCCAGCGCATCGACCACTGCTGGGCGTTCTGGCCGGCATCGAACAGGGCGAATCGGTCCTGGCGCGCGGCGACGGTCTCCAGGCAGTAGTCGCCCAGTTCGCTCCGCATGCCGCGGCGGCGGCTTTCCAGCCAGAACTGGTGGAAATCGCACGACCAGGTGTTCACGCCGGTGGTGCCGAACGGATGGATGTAGCGCGAACCCGGGCGGACCCAGTTCTCGAACGAGATCGCCAGCTTGAAGCTGCCGGCCACCGAGCTGAGGAACTCGCGCTCGTCGATCTGCAGCAAGCGGTGGAAGGTACGGATGGTCGGGATCGTGGACTCGCCCACGCCGACGGTGCCGACCTGCTCGGACTCCACCAGGGTGATGTCCAGCAGGTCGCGGAACTGGTGGGTCAGCGCGCAGGCGGCCGCCCATCCTGCGGTACCACCGCCGGCGATCACGACCTTGCGAATACGGTTGTTTTCCACAACGCCTCCCCCCTCTCTGGTTTTGCGATTGCGCCACGGTCGTGGCGGATCAATTCCGGTCGCCGACTCCCGCATCCGGCGCCGCTTGCCCTTCTCCCGACCCGCTCCCGCCGCCCTTCAGCGATTGAGCTTGCCGATCAGCTGCGCGCGCATGCTGCGCGCCAGCATCTCGTCGAACGGCCCGAGGATGTTGCGTGCGGGCTCGGGCAGGTGCGCGCCGGCCTGTTCCGCCGGACCGAACACGTAGTATTCGAAGACCTCGCGCCATGCCCGCTTCTCGCGCTCGGGCCGGTCGCGGATCGTCCACAGCGCGTGGTAGAGCGCATGCATCGGCGTCGGGATCCACGCCGGCATGCTGCCCCACCAGTAGTTCACCAGCACGGTGAACGGATCCTGCCCCTGCACGTGGTGCCACCACATGCTCGGGATGAAGATCGCATCGCCCGGCTCGAGCACCACCGACTGCGCCGTCGCCAGCGCGTCGCGGAAGCGCGGGTAGCGCTCGAAATCCGGGGCGGCGAAGTCGACCACGCTCACCGCCTGCCCACCCGGCGTCGGCTCCAGCGGCCCCGGGTACAGGTTGGCGATCTGCTCCGGCGGGAACAGGGTGAAGCGGCGGCGCCCCACCGCGCAGCACGCGATATTGTTCGGCGCGTCGTAATGGCACGAGGCGGTGACCCGGTTGCCGATCCAGATCGCCGGCGGCGCCTCGATGCCGCGGGCGGCGAAGTCCAGGTCGTTGCCGGCGCGCAGGCCGGGCAGGCAGTAATCGACCAGCAACGAAGCCACGTAATACGTCGGTGGCCGCGGATCGTCCAGGTACCCCGCGAGTTCGTCGAGCACCTGGTCCAGCCCGCCGCGGCGGACCCGGCAATTGAGCGCGGTGAAATCGGCGTTGTAGAACGGCCGGCCGGCGGTTTCCGGTTCGCCCCAGTTGTACTGCACCGGGCGCCCGTTGTAGTGCCTGCGCAGATGGTCCATCGCCGCCCGCGGCGACTCCCGGCC
Source organism: Pseudoxanthomonas sangjuensis (assembly GCF_010211755.1). Classification (GTDB taxonomy): domain Bacteria; phylum Pseudomonadota; class Gammaproteobacteria; order Xanthomonadales; family Xanthomonadaceae; genus Pseudoxanthomonas_A; species Pseudoxanthomonas_A sangjuensis. The sequence continues at coordinate 13,924 of NZ_PDWR01000023.1, forward strand.
CGCCTGGACCAGGGGCCAGTCGCGCACCAGGCCCTTCAGCACGGTGGGCAGGCCATCGGCGAGCAGCGTTTCGAGCGGCAGCGCATCGGCGCCATGGCCTTCCATCACGCGGACGTCGGCAAGCCGGTCGAACATTGTCAGGCCGCCTGCCCCTGCGATCCTTCCTGTTCGCGCAGACGGCGCTGTTTCTCGGCGATGAGCCGGCGCATGTTGTGCAGCGAAGCCAGCACCAGGTACGCCCCCTCCAGCCAGCCGGCGCGATGCAGGTCGTGAAGCGAGGCCGCGTCCAGCGCGGCCAGGCGCTCGCGATCGATGCCATGCAGTCCGGTCAGGTTGACCGCATGGTTGGCATCGAAGCGCACTTCCAAGGTGACCGGCTGGATCAGCTCCAGCGCCTGGAACGCGGCGAACATCTCCTTGCCGCCTTGCAGGCCATCGTTGATGCCCCGCAGGACGGTGATGACGTGTTCGAGGTAGGGGCTGTTGCCGCCGTGCGTCAGGAATACGGGCTCGCCCTGCCCCGTGACGATTCGCGGATGGTCCAGGTCCACGTGGATGACCGGCTCGTTACGCAGCTGGCCGTCGACTTGCTGCTCCTGGAAACCGATCAGGAACGGTCCGCGGGCGACGATCCCGGGCAGGTAATACGCATTCCAGTTGCCCTGGTTCAGGAACAGGTTTTCCTGGCGGTCGAACCCGAGCAGCGCCACCGCCTGGAATTCGCCCGCGGCGTCCTTGCGGAAGAAGATCGGGTACTCGCGTTGCAGTTCGGCGAACTCGGTCGGGAACGCCTGGACCATACCCACGTCGTCGCCGAACTCGGCGCCGAAACGGGTGGACACGCGCAGGTCCCGGTGCGCGATGTTGTTGAGCAGTTCGTATCGGGCCATTTCAGCTTGGATCCTGTGATTTCCTCGGCCCCGGGATGATCAGCTGGCCGCAAGGCCGACCATATCGGTATTGCCGCACCAGCGGCAAGTGGCCCTGGCGACGGCATGGAGCGAAAAAAGGGACCGCTGCCGAAGCAACGGTCCCTGTACGCCATTACAGCAACTGCATGTGCATGCAACGTCAGAACTTGTAGCGGAAGCCCAGCATGTAGCGCGGCGACTGGTCGACCAACCGAACCATCTGGTTTTCCGAACGGGCGTGCCAACGGGTGTCTTCACCGGTCAGGTTGATCGCCTCCAGCGACACCGTGAAGTGGTCGGTGAAGTCGTACGACACGTTGGCATCGATCTGGTGGTACGCCTCGACGAAGTACGGGTTGCGGTTGTTGCCGTTCTGGTTGGCCGCAAACAGGTACTCGTCGCGCCAGTTGTAGGCCAGGCGGGCCGACCAGCCGTACTTTTCGTACATCAGCACGGCGTTGGCGGTATCGCTCAGCCCGACAAGGGCGAACACGTTGGCGCTCGGGTCGGAAGCGCGGTCGATGCCCACGTCGCCCCTGACGATGGTGTAGTTCGCCAGCACGCCGAAACCGGAGTCGCCGAAGAAGTACTGGCCACCGATTTCCCAACCGTGCAGGTTGGCCGAACGCTGGTTGACCGGGCGATTGACGTCGAATTCGTACAACGGATCGTCGGACTCGCCGAGGATGTCGAACTGGGACTCCATCGCCAGCTGCTGGGTACCGGTGCCGTCATAGGCGGCCAGGCCGCCGGTGCTCGGGTTGCGCAGCATCGCCAGCGCGGTGAACAGCGTGGTGTAGTCGGCCGTGCAGGTACCGCCGGTCGAGGCGACCTGGGCGGCGCACTGATCGCTGTTCAGGAACGCAAGCGCCGTCTGCGCATCCGGACCGGAGGTCGGATCGGTCAGGCCGTACAGGTTTTCCCGGACCACCGAGTTGCCGACGAAGTTGTCGACCTTCTTGCGCCAGTAGGTCACGCCGATGAAGCTGGACGGGGCGAAATACCACTCCGCGCCCAGGTCGATGTTGTTCGACTCGAGCGGCAGCAACGACGGGGTCTGCGCGTTGCCGGTGGCCCGGTACTGGTCGCCGAACAGCACCGAACCACTGGGACCGCCGGCGGTCGGGCCGGCATACAGGTTGCCGTACGGGGCGCGGGCGATGGTCTTGCTCCACGAGGCACGGGCCTTGATGTCTTCGGTCAGGTCGACGCTGAAGTCCACGTTCGGCAGCACGTAGTTGTAACTGGCCTTTTCGCTGAACGGCATCTTTTCCGCGGACAGATTGATGCCGAAGTCGTTGTTCGACATCCAGCGGATCGCGTTCGGCACCTGGATGACCGAAGTCGATTCCAGGTCGGTCTTCTCGTAGCGCACGCCAGCCGAGACATGGGCCGGCATGCTGCCCAGGTCGAAGTCCTGGTCCCATTTCACATAGGCCGCCTGGGTCTTTTCGCGGATCAGGTTGTCGCTGTCGTACAGCGTGCGCACCCTGGCGCTGATCGGCGCATCGGGGTCGGTGCAGCGCGCCGCCCAGACCGCCGGCGCGGTGCCGGCGGCGCAATGGCCTTGCGCCCACTGCGCCAGTTCACTGGCGTTGCCCCACCACGCATTGGGCGAAGCGCCGTCGGTGTTGAAGTCGTTGAACAGTCCGGCGATATCGATCTGGCCCAGCAGCGCGGTCATGTCCGCGACCTGGCCGGCATCATCCACGCCCCAGTTGCCGAGTGTCATCAGGTGGCCATGGCCGTCCACGTTCAGGCGATGCATCGACACGTCGGACGAATCCACGCCAAAGCTGAAGCGGCCGGCGTCGAAATCCAGCTTGCCGTCGATGCGGCCCTGCTTGACTTCGCTGTCCTGGCGGGTCGACCAGATGCGCATGATCTGCGAACCCAGCTGCTCCGCGGGGAACTCCGGGTTCGTCGTGCCGTTGGTGTTGGCTTCGGCGTCCGCGGTGGTCGGGAACAGCGTCGGGCTCATGATCGGCAGGCCGCCGTTGAACCAGTACTCCTGCGCGAAGTTGTTGGCGGCGCGGTTCGGCGCAACGCCGGCCAGGCTGAACGCGGTCGAGCTGCCGCCGGTGAGCGGATCGTTCGGACGGCTGCTCACCTTGGTCTTGTGCGCATCCAGGGCCAGCGAGAAACGGTCGGTCACGTTCCAGACCGCGTTGAAGCCCAGCGAGCCCAGCTTGTACTTCTGTTCGTTGTGCTGCTGCTCGAAGCCGAAGTCCTTGCCGCCGCCGGCGATGTCGCGGATGTAGATCGGGGTGGCGACTTCGGTGTCGCCATCGAAGGTCACGTGGTCGAGGCTGTTCTGCAGCCACATGGTCTGCTCGCCGCGATCCTGCCTGATCTCGTTGGTCGAATAGGTGTAGTCCAGGGTGAAGGTGAAGGCGTCGCTCGGGGCGAACTGCAACACCGCCTGGCTGTTGATGCGGGTGCGCTGGAAATCCTGGAACGCGTAGCGCAGGTCGTTCGGCATCGAATACAGCTGGCCGATCTGCGGCGCGTTCTCGACCACGCCACCCGCGTACCCCGTTGCGGCGTTCGCCGGGCGCAGGTTCGGCAAGGTGCCGTTCCAGCGGGAGACGTTCCAGCCGTTCTCGGTGGCCTGCACCGAACCGCCGTGGCGCTTCTGGTAGCTGGCGCTGAAGCCGACGCCCCAGACCTTGTCCGGATCGGTGTAGCTGAAGATGCCGGACATTTCCGGGGTGATTTCGCTGCCGAGCACCTGCGACTGGTCGGACACCGCCTTCACGCCCACGGTGGCGAATGCGCCGGTGTGGTTGAACGGACGATCGGTCTGGATGTCGATGGTGGCGCCGATGCCGCCGCTGGGCACGTCGGCCTGGCCGGTCTTGTGCACGATGACGCCGCTGATCGCCTCGGAGGCGAGCTGGGCGAAGTTGAAGGCGCGGGTGCCCGAACCGGTTTCGCCCAGTTCGATGCCGCCGCTGCCGAAGCCGTCGGCGCCGGGGATCTGGCGGCCGTTCAGGGTGACCATGTTCTTGTCGGGGCCGAAGCCGCGCGCAGTGACCTGCGCACCTTCGCCGTCGCGGCGCTCGATCGAGATGCCGGTGATGCGCTGCATCGATTCGGCGAGGTTGGTATCGGGGAACTTGCCGATGTCCTCGGAGCTGATCGCGTCGACGATACCCGCGGTGTCGCGCTTGATGTTCATCGACTGGTCAAGGCTGCTGCGCATGCCGGTGACGACGATCGTGTCGAGCGTCGTCGCGTCCTGTTGCGACGACGGCTGGGTCTGCTCGGCCGCCGGCGGGGCCTGCTGCGCCTGCGCATCCTGGGCGTAGGCGGGATTGATGACGACCACGCCACCGACGATGGTGAACATGGCCTTCGACTTGAAGCGCTTCAACTTGCGACTCATGAACGTGTCCTCAGCAGTGGGGTTGGATTGCCAACGGCATGCCATCGCCGGTACGCGGCACGGCGGGTGCCGCCGTTCGGCCGCTGGAGGCCGCCACTACCTCCATTCGTGCGGAACACCGACGCCTGCAACGTCTCATCTGTTTGCCCTCCCCTCTCTGCGCTTCGATTGATGGATTCATCGCCCCAGCCCGGGGCCCCTGCAGGCCGCGGGGCCTGCTCCGTACTTCACGGGGCGCGTCGCCGCGCCCTTCCATCCGTACCGTGCCCATCCGGGCCCGACCCGGCAAACCCGGCAAAAAAGCCGGGAAAACCACGCGACAGCGCTGTCAAAGATTTCGCGGAACCGGCAAGGCCACCCATGTCGCAGCACCCCCTGTGCCGGATCCGGGCCCGCGCCGCGGTACGGCGGCGGCCGGGTCGGCAACGAGTTTTGATAGCGCTAACATCCAGTGCGGCGGCAGCGTAATCACGCCCGCCGGGCCTTGTCACCGTGCAGCGCAACAAGAACGCCGCGCACGCACGCTCGGTGACGCGCTACAGCAATTGCCGTGCCATACGCGGAATTTGCGGATATCCCCCGTGGAAATCGTTTCCACCGAACGCCGGCAAGGCCCCCGCCGCCGTCGGTGCCCTCCGCCGCCGCCCATCGCAAAAAAATTGTCCGCCGCGTGCCGTCCTAGCGTTTCAGCGCGGCGCGCAACGCCGCGAACGGGAAGCGCAGCCAGATCACGGCAGCGACGCCGGCGATCGCCGGCAAGCCGTGCTTCGCCGCGTCGAACTTGCGGAAATAGCGCCACAGCCCGCGATGCTTGTGCCACTCGACGAACAACGGCTTCGAGCGCGAGGAAACGCCGCGCACGTGCAGCACGCGGATGTCGTTGGCGACCGCGACCGTCGCCCCGGCCGCGCGCGCGCGCCGGCACAGGTCCAGGTCTTCGGCGTGCAGGCGATAGCCTTCGTCGAAACCGCCGAGCCGCTCGAACAGCGCCCGTGGCAACAGCATCAGCGCGCCGGAAACCGCATCGACCCGCTGCAACGCCCGTCCTTCGTCGATCGCGACGCCCAGCCGGGCCGCGCGCGCCGACTTCAGCATCGTCGCGAGCATGCCGACGAAATCCGGGTCGCGCCGGCGCGCGGCCTCGTCGCGCACGCCGCGCTCGTCGACCAGGTCGACGCCGAGCAAGGCCGCGTCGAAGCCCGCCGCGTGCGCGCGCAGGCGCGAGAGCGTGTCCACCTCGACCATCAGGTCGGGATTGACGAAAGCCAGCCACGGCGCGCGCGACGCGGCCACGCCCTGGTTGCAGGCAAACGCGAAGCCGGGATTGTCGGGATTGCCGACGAAGCGCAGGCGCGGGTCGGACGCGGCGTGGCGCTGCACGATGTCGAGCGTGCCGTCCCGCGAATCGTTGTCGACCACGCGGATCTCGGCCACGCCGCGCGCGGCGCGCAGGCGCAGCAGGCATTCGTCGATGCTCGCCGCGCTCTCGTGCGAGACGACGACGACGGCGATGTCAGAGGAAGAGTTCACGCTGCGGCTCCGGCGGACCGATGTCGACGTACAGCGAGGCCAGGCGCTCGCGCTGCTCGCGCAGCGGATCGCGCATCAGGAACTCCGCCAGGCGCGCGTTCCATGCCGGCCAGCGCGCGTTGATCGCATCCATGTCGCCCTCGCCCGGCCCGCCCTCGCCGCCGCGGGCGACGAAGGCGGTTTCGCACAAGGCGTTGCGCCAGCCGAGCCCGGCCAGGCGCAGCGACAGGTCGATCAGCGCCGCGTACCACGACGCGTAGCTGCTGGCGTCGAGCCCGCCGGCCTTCGCGCGCGCGCTGCCGCGCGGGGCGACGGCAGGGCCGACCGCCGCGGGCAGCTCGGGATACATCAGCGGAAGCGCGGCGCAGGCGCGCGCGGCGCGTTCGAAGTCGTGCGGCAGCGGGGCGATTTCGCCCAGCCGCGGCCACGCCGCGGACTCGCCGGCGTTGCACCATGGCGTGGCGGTGGCGATCGACGCGTCGCGCGACAGGCACGCGGCCAGCTCGCGCAGCCAGCCGGGCAGCGGTTGCGCGTCCGGCGCCAGCACCACCACGTCGAGGCCGGCGCAGGCGGCGAGCATCTCGTCGACGTGCGCGACCTCGCCGACCGGCTGCGGCCGGCGCGTGTAGTCGGCGCGCAGCCGCGTGCGCCCCAGCCAGCGTTCGACGATGGCGATGCCGCGCGGCCCGGCCTGCGCATTGTCGGCCAGCCACACCCGCGTGCCGGCGGGCGTGCCGGCATCGAGCGCGCCCAGGCAGGCGTCGAGCGCATCGTCGTCGACGCCGACCGGCAGCAGGACGACGGGCAGCGGGTCGGCGGGGCTCACTGGGACGGCGGCGGGCGGAATGGGGAAACCGGGGTCAGGGTACTAACTAAACAGGATGGAGGGAATCAATCCCGAGGCTGCTGCGGATCGGCTCGCTTCCGCCGGTTGCGCTTGCCTGGGCCGATCATGGCGAACAGCAGGCCGGCCAACGCGCCGAATCGATGCGCCTCGATCGCGACGGGGATCCCGCCGCCCGTACGCGGGCGCCACCAGGCCTCCCACGCCAGCTTCGCGACGAGCAGCAGCAAGCCGGCGATCGCGATCGCGCCGCCGCGTCGGCGCAGCAGCCATGCGGCCCAGCCATGCAGCAGCCCGGAGAGTCCGGCGTACCACTGCAGCCAGGGCGCGAAGAGGAACAGGCAGGCGCCGATGGCCGGCATCATCGCCAACGACGCCAGCAGCAACCCGCGCAGCATGCCCATCCGGACCGCGACGACGACGAGCAGCGCGCATGCGGCCAGATTCACCAACGCATGCCGCGCGTCGGTATGCGCCAGGTGGCCGGTCCACAGTCGCCAAGCCTGGCCGGCGCGCAGGTCGGCGCGATCCAGCACCCACAGGTCGAACAATGCCGGCCAGCGCGCGCTGGCCAGCGTGGCCGCGGAGACCGCGAACGCCGTCAGCGCCGCCGCAGCGACAGCGCGGCCGCGAGCAGCAGAATGCCCAGTTCCCACGGAAACACGCTTCCCTGTCCGCCCGAACGCTTGCTCCAATCCCTGCCCGATTTCCGGTCCACCAGCCGCACCTGTCCCTCTTCCTTCACCTTGCGGTTGAAGTCGGCGATCGAGGTGTCGAGATTGGCGATCATGTTTTCGACGGCGGCTTGGAACCCTGCCCGCGCCAACTGGCGCTGCACGTCGCCGACCCGTATCGCGGTGGATCCGGCGTCGCGCTGGTCCTGCCCCGGCGCCCGCAGCAGCAGCGTGCGGCTGGCGACGTCGAACACCGACGTCTCGACGAAGGTGCTGACCTGGTTCTTCGTCGCCGGGATCGTGTATGCGCCGACGATGGTCCAGTACAGGAACGATGCGGCCGACTCTTCGGTGCGCAGCACCTGGTCGTAGGACACCAGCGCCACGATGTCGACGCCATGCAGGCGCGCGACCTGCTCCAGGTTCTGGAAGCCGCCGCCGGGCCGCAGGTAGGTTTCGGGAACGATCTCGATGCGGTCGATGAAGTCGTGGGCGATGAAGGCCTTGCGGACCTGTTCCAGCAGGGCCTGCTTGTCCGCGGCGCTCAGGCCGAGCGGGTCGGTGCGCGATGGCACGAACATCAGGCCGACCCGCGCGGGCAGCCTGACCTCGGGCACGCCCTCGGTCGCCGGCTCGAACCGGGTGTCCCCGGGATAGAGGTAATCGACGACGCTGCTGGAATAGCCGGTGCGTCCGCCGTAACCGGAGAAGAAGGAGGCGCAGCCGGCCAGGGCAAGCAGCCCCGCGGCGGCCGCGAGCGTGCGGATGGCCCGTCCGCACCGTTGCCAGGCGCCCGCGCGGCCACGCGCGGCGTGCGTCCGCGATTCGTCCATGCGTTCCCTCCCCCACCGCTTCCTGGCCGGACATCCGGCGAGGCGACTATAGCCGATGGCGGCAGGAAGGCGCGGCCCAGGTCCGTGCGGGAACGGGCGACGCCGCCCGGCCCGGCTCACTCTTCCTTCGGCGCGTGCAGCGGCTCCATCGCGCGGAACTTGCGGCTGTATTCGTCGGTGAGGTCGCGCGCTTCCTGCAGGTTGCGCACGATGGTCGGGGTGATCAGGATGATGGTTTCGCGGCGCCCGCTCTCATGGCGCTTGCTGCCGAACAGGCCGCCGATGATCGGGATCCGGCTCAGTCCGGGGATGCCGCTGGAGCCGTCGCGCGAGGTGTCGTCGATCAGCCCGGCCAGCATGATGGTGTCGCCGTCCGGCGCCGCCGCCTCGGTCTTCAGCCGGCGCGTGCTGATGCGGAAGTTGCCGTTGGCGTCGGCGTTGCCGACCGGCTGGCTGATCTCCTGCACGATGTCGAGGAACACCGTGCCGTCGCGGCCGACGCGCGGGCGCACCTTCAGGATCGTGCCGGTCTCCAGGTACTGCACCTGGGTGTAGCTGTTCTCGCCGAGGATCGGGTTGACCGACACCGACGACACCGGGATGCGGTCGCCGACGTTGAACACCGCCTCGCCGTTGTTGCGCACGAACACCGACGGCCGCTGCAGCAGGCGCACGTTGGTGACCTGGTCGAGGGCGTGGATGATCGCGGCGGCGTCGTTCTTGAACAGGGTCCAGGCCATGCCCGGCACCGAGCCGGAGCCCACCACGCCCGAGAAGGTGCTCCACTTGGACGGGATGCCGGGACCGCTCACGTCCGGCAGCCCGTTCTCCTGCGCCGCGTTCTCGATGAACCACTGCACGCCGTAGTTGAGCTCGCCGGTCAGCTCGACCTGGGCGATCTGCGCCTCGATGTGCACCTGCAGCGGCATCACGTCGAGCTTGTCGATGACCTCGCGGATCGACTGCCACGCGCTCGGCGTGGCGCGCACCAGCAGCGCGTTGGTTTCCTCGACCGCGGCCACGCCGACCTTGGCGCCCTCCACCTCCAGGGTCACGCTGCCGTTGCCGCTGCTGCGCTGGTTCAGCGACAGCGTGCCCTCGCCGAGTCCGCCGGAAGACGACGCGGCGTCGCCGCCGTTGCCGCCGAACTGCACGCTGCTGTCGCGGCCGTCGACACCGCTGTCCCGCATCTGCACCGGATCGGTGCCCGGCATCAGCGACACCGGCGTGTCGCCGCCGGCGCTGCCGCGGCTGCCGCCGCCGAACACTTCGGCCAGGCGGTCGGCCAGGTCGCGCGCCTTGATGTACTTCAGTTCGTACGAGAACAGCCGCGCGTCGCCGCCGGCGCTGTCGATGCGGTCCAGCCAGTCGCGGATGTCGTCCAGGTACGCGGCCTGCGGGGTGATCACCAGCACCGCGTTGGCGCCTTCCAGCGGCAGGAAGCGGAACATGCCGGCGCTGGGCGTCTTGCTGTTCTCGCCGAACACCTTCTCCAGGTCGGCGACCACCTTGGCCGCACGCCCGGATTGCAACGGGAACACGCCGACCGACATGCCGGCCAGCCAGTCCACGTCGAAGATCTCGACCGTGCGCAGGTAGTTCTCCAGCTCGCCGCGGGTACCGGCCAGGGTGATCAGGTTGCGCGCGCTGTCGATCGAAACGATCGCGTTGGGCCGCGCGTACGGTTCCAGCACCTTCTTCATCTCGCTGGCGGAGATGAAGCGCAGCGGCACCACCCGCACCTCGTAGCCGCGCGCGTTGCCGGCCGTGCCGCTGCGCACCGGCACGCCGCCGGCCAGCGCGCGGTCGGCGGGCACGATGTTGTAGCGCCCGTCGGCATAGACCATGCGCGCGTTGTTCTCGGCCAGCGCCTGGTCGAGCAGGGCCAGTGCCTGCGCCGGCGACACCGGCCTTGGCGTGGCCAGGGTCACCGTGCCCTGCACGCCCGGCGCGATGGTGTAGTTCTGCCCCAGGTGGTCGCCGAGGATCGCCTTGACCACGGCCGGCAGCGGCGTGCCTTCGAAATTGAGCGTGACGCTGCCGTTGCTGGCGCCGGCCAGCGACGGCGGCGGCGCGGCGGCGGCGGAACGGTTGATGACCTGGCCGGTGCCGCGCTGGATGCGCGCCTGCGGGCCGGAGACGGGCTCTTCCGGCGATGCCAGCGGCGCGGTCTGCGCCCCGGCTTCGGCACCGACCGGGCCGGCAGCGTCGCGGTGCACTTCGGGAACGGGCGCGCTGGCGCAGCCCGCCAGCAGGCCGGCCAGCACGGCGGCGAACAGGTATCCGGGAATCTGGCGCGGCTTCATGCCGGCACTCCACAAGGTTTCATCAGGGATTCCTCCGCGCGGCCTGTTCCTGCTGCTGTTGCTCGCGCAGTTGGCGGCGGCGGGCTTCGATGCGCTGGCGGATCGCCTGCATCTGCTGTTCGGAATTCATCAGCGGCGCCTCCGCGGCCGGCGGCTTCGGCGCCGTCTGCGAAGGCGCGCCTGCCGTGGGCGCGGCGTTGGCGGGTGGCGTCGCGGCATCGGATGCCGCCGGCACGGGCGTCACCGCGTCCGCCGGTGCGGGCGCCTCGCCGCCGGCGAACACGCGCAGTTCCAGCGTGCGCCGCCCTTCCGGCCCTTCCAGCACCGCGCTGCGCGGCGCCAGTTCGGTCAAGCGCCAGCCCGGCAACGCCTCGTTGGCTTCGCCGAGCTTCATTCGCACCGGTTCGCCACCCTGCGCCGGCTGCAGGATCGCCATGCGCAGCGTGGGCGTGATCAGCACGCTGCTGAGTTCGAAATCGGAAGCCGGCGCCGCGTCGGCGCCGCCCGCGCCTTCGATGAAGAACGGCTTCGGCCGGCGATCCTCGTCGAACAGCGGGTGCTCGCCGACGGCCGCGTATTGCGGCAACGGGCCGAGGCGCTCGGCGGCCGGCGCACGCCACTGCGGCAGTTCGGCGGCCAGCGACGGATCGTCGGGCAGCGGGCCGATGCCGCCGCCGAGCCCGGACAGCGCCAGCACCCAGGCCAGCACCGCCCAGGTGGCGACGGCGCCCAGCATCCAGGTGCGCGGCCCGATTGCGTCAGCGCGCATCGCTGCCTCCCGCCGCCGCCGCGGCGCCCGCCGGTGGCGCGATCGCCGGGCGCAGGTAGCCGTACAGGTCGAAGCTGATGTCGAGGCCGCCGCTGCCGGCGCCCTGGCCAAGGCTGAAATAGCGTTGCGCCAGCACGTTGAAATTGCCGACGAACAGCCGCGGCGAGCCGCTCTCCAGCGCGTGCAGCACCGCCGCCAGTTCCGGCGTGCCGCAACGCAGGCGCACCTGCACGACCACGCGCTGGAAGCGCTGGCTGTCGGCCGCCGCCGCCAGCGGCGAACGGTTGGTGATCGCGCAGCTGCGGTTGCCGGGGCTGGCCTGGGCGACGACCGCCTCGAGCCGCTGCACCAGCCCGGCGGTGGCCAGCTCGGCGCTGGCCTCGGGCAGGAAGCCGGGGCTGCGCTCCGCTTCGCGGCTGGCCGCGGCGAGCCGGCGCTCGATTTCCGGCGCCTGCGCCAGCTGGGTGCGCACGCGCAATTCGCGTTCGCGCGACTGGGCGATGTCGTGGTCGGCCTGCAGCAGCGGCACGGTCCACCATGGATGCACCAGCAGCAGGTAGGCCAGCGCCAGCGCCGCCAGCAGCAGGGCCAGCGCCAGCCAGCGGTCGCGGTCAGCGACGGCCGGCATCGGTAGCCCCCGGAGGCGTGGCGCCGGCGAGTTCGGCGGTCAGGCTGAAACGGTCGCGGCGGCTGCGCGGATCGCGTTGCAGCGCGCCGGTCAGTGCCGGCGTGCGCCACAGCTTCGAGCCTTCCAGGCGCGCGACCAGCGCCGAGGCTTCGTTGCTCAGGCCGATCAGCAGCAGGCGGTCGTCTTCGATCGACAGCTTCTCGAGGTAGGTGCCCTCGGGCAGGCGCCGGCTCAGTTCGTCCATTACCTCGAGCGCGGTCGGCCGCGCCGCGCGGGTGCGGTCGAGGAAGGCCGCGCCTTCGACCAGGTCGGCCAGGCGCTGGCGTTGCGCGGCGACGCGGCGCGCGTCGGCCGCCTTCGCTTCCACGCCGGCGGCGAAGCGCTCGGCCGCGGCGCGGCGGTTCTGCAGCACCTGCCAGGCCGCGGCGACCAGCGCCAGCGCCGCGACCGCGGCCAGCAGCAGGTTCCAGCCCTGCAGCGGATCGCGGCGGCGGCCGCGCGACTCGGTCGGCAGCAGGTTCACGCCCAGCGGCTTGCCGGCGGCATCGGCGACGTCGACGCCGGCCAGGTCGTTGCCCGCATCGCCGAGCGTGGCGAGGATCCCGTCGAGTTCGCGGCGCGGCGCGACGACCAGTTCGGCATCGAGCTGGCCGTCGGCGCGGCGTTGCAGGATGCGCGCGTCGTAGCGCACTGCATCGGCGGCGAACGGCGTCTGCCGGTCGATCTCGAAGCCGACCACGTCGCGCAGGCGGTCCGCCGCCGCGGCCGGCAGCGACAGGTGCCGGCGCAGCACGGCGCCGGCGGGCAGCACCAGCCAGCGCTGCAACCGCGCCAGCCGCGGATTCAGCAACGCATCGAGGTCGGCAGCCTGCAGCGGCAGCGGCACCTGCGCCAGGTCGTGGATTTCCGCATCGTTCTGCCGCCGCAGGCGCAGGACCTGCCCCGCGTCGGTTTCGCACGACAGCAGCAGGCGGTCCGGCGCCAGGCCGAACAGCAGCCGCCAGCGCGCCGGCAGCCACGCGGCCAGGCCGCGCTTCCACCAGGCGAAGAACCCGCCCGCGCCGCTACCGTAGCGGCGGACATAGCGCTGCAGGCGCGACGCGGCGGGGTCGGCGCCTAGGGGCACGGAGCTGTCGGACTTCGTCGTCATCGGGGTGCCAAGCTTTCGTCCCAGCGCAATGCGGTGTAGGTCGAGCCCGGGATCGGGCCGCCGCCTGCGCGCACCACCGACCGCAACACCGCCACGCGGTCCCCGGGCAGCCGCGCGCGGCTTTCCACACTATACGTGCCGCTGCCCGGGCCGACGAGCCCGTCGACCGCGGCGCCGGGCTGGCGCCTGGCCAGCCAGGCGTTCGGATCCAGTCCCATCGCGGCCAGCACCGGGCCGGGCGCGAAGGCCGGGTCCGGCACGCCGCGACCGGCGTGAATGGTCAGGTAGGGCTGCAGCGCGGCGAAGATTTCCGGGGTCATGCCGAGCACCTGCTCGACCTCGGCCACGGTTTCGAACGGCATGTCCTTGGCCCCGTACGGCAGGCCGGCCGCGGCGTAATCCGGATCCTCGCCGCCTCCGCCCGGTTGCGCCAGCGGGTCGGCGTCGCGCCAGTCGGCGATCGCCGCGGCGATGCGCCCGGCGCGCTCGGGCTCGACGCCGCGCACGCGCAGCAGCGAAGCGAGCAGCGTCGGGGTGGCCTGGTTCAGGTCGATCTTGCCGGATTCGTCGACGATGCGGACTTCGATCTCGCTGTCGGCGAAGTGCCAGCGATACGGCCGGCCGTCCGGGCGCCAGTGCGTGGCCGGCTGCGGATCGGCGACCCGCACCAGCGCGTACTCGAGCCCGGCGCGGGCCAGTTCCTGCGCGCGCGCGCCATCGCCCAGCACGCGCCCCTGCAACGCTTCGACCCGCGCGGTCAGCGCGAACGCGCCGACCAGCGCGGTCAGCATCGCGACCAGCCACAGCACCAGCAGCAGGGCGGCGCCGCGCTGCTTCATTGCAATGTCTCGTCCGCGCCGGCCTGGCCACCGTCGCCCTGCGCGAGGCCGACCACCAGCCGCGGCCACGATGCGCCGTCGGCCGACGCGATTTCGACCTCGACCTGCGCCGGCAGCGACTCCGCCGTTTCCCAACGTTCGCGCCATTCGCCCAGCCCGCCCTTGCCGTCGATGCCCCGGTAGCGGAAACGCACCGTGCGCAGACCTTCGGCCAACGGCTCGGGGCCGCGCGCCGGGTTCTCGCGGATGGTGTGGCCGGCCAGCACCATCGCGAACTGCACCGTCAGTGCGCCGTCGCCGTCGAACGCCAGTTCGTGCAGATACGGGCCGCCGCGGCCGAGGTAGTCCGGCAGATCGGCGACGAAGCGCATGCGCCGCGCATCGCCGACGAAGCGCAGGCCGCGCTGCGTGCCGGCCTCGGTTTCGAAGGCGATCGGCTGCGCCGAGGCGATGCGCTTGCGCAGGAAACCCTCGACCGCGCGCATGCGTTCGTTGCGCTGCGCGATGGCCTCGCCGCGGCCGGTCATCTGCGTGGCCGAACGCAGCGTGGCGAAGGCCAGCGCCAGCCCGGCCGCCAGCAGCACCGTGGCCAGCAGCACTTCGATCAGGGTGAAACCGCGGGCGCGCGCCCTGGTCATTGCGCCTCCTGCGTCGCGGGCGCCGCCAGCCGCAGCGTGCGCCAATGCAGCGGTCGTCCGCGGCCATCGGCGCGGTGCACGCTCAGGTCGAGCTGCAGCAGCCGCGGCGCGGCGAGGTCGACCGGCGCATCGGCGCGGCGCGCCGGATCGACGTAGGGTTCGACCTGCAATTCCCACCGCAGCGCGCCGCCGTCGAATTCGCCCTCGCGCCGGCCCGGCTGCAGGATTTCTCCGACGCCGACCTGCGCCAGCAAGGACTGCGCGTGCAACGTCGCGCGGCTGGCGTCGTCGGCCGCGCGGACCTGCCGGCTGCTGTTCGACAGCGCGCCCACCAGGATCGTCAGCGCGCCGGCCAGCAAGGCGAAGGCGACGATCACCTCGATCAGGGTGAAGCCGGACTGGCGGCGGCGGATCACGGCGTCGCCTCCGCACGCGACAGCTTCACTTCGCCGGTCAGCCAGGCCACGTCGATGCGCCAGGCGGCATCGCCGGCCTGCAGCTGCACGCGGCCGCCGGTGGACGCGCCGTCGGGGAAGAACAGGATGCCGCCCTCGCCTTCGCGCGCCTGCGCCTGGCGGGCGCCGGTGAAACGGATGCCGAGCGACGCGGGGATTTCGCCGTGCCTGCCGTTCGGCGCGCGCCAGCCGTGCGCGGCCGGGTCCAGCGCGAAGCTCTGCGGCAGGCCGCTGGCGATCGCCTGCGCGCGGGTGTAGCGCAGCTGCCCGGCGATCTCCTTCGCCGCGGTGCGCAGGCGCATGCCGTCGAGGCCGCCCGAGACCGCCATCGCCGCCAGCAGGGTGGCGATGGCGACCAGCGAGAGGACCAGCAGCATTTCCAGCAAGGTGAAGCCGCGCGCTTTCCCCTTCTCCCGGCGAGAGAGGGGTTTAAGCGCGGGCGTCTTCACGCGCATCACTCGTACTTGATGTCCGCGTTGTAGCTGGTGCCGCCGGGCTGGCCGTCGGCGCCAAGGCTGATCAGGTCGAAGGCGCCGTTCTCGCCGGGCGTGCGGTATTCGAGCTCGCGGCCCCACGGATCCTTCAGTTCCGCCGCCTTCGCGTACGGGCCGAGCCAGCCGCTGACGCCGCTGGGCTGCGTGACCAGGTCGCCGAGCGACGCCGGCAGCGCGTTGGTGTCGAGCTGGTAGCTCTCGATCTTGCCGGCCAGCGTCTGCACCTGCGCCTGTGCCAGCTTGAACTTGCCCTTGTCCGCGCCGCCGAGCACGCGGTTGCCGACCAGCGTGAGCACCAGCCCGATCAGCACCAGGACGATGATGATCTCGAGCAGGGTCATGCCCCTCTGGAGCGCGGGCGCAGGCGAACGTGCGATGTGGCGTGGCAATGGCATCTTGGCAGTCCTTTCTTGCATCGGTTGATGGGAATTCTCGCCGGTCAGTTGATCGCGCCGGTCAGGTCGTACAACGGAACCAGCACCGAGACGATGACGATCCCGACCAGCACCGACAGCACCAGGGTGATCACCGGCACCAGCGCGGCGAGCATGCGGTCCAGCGCCAGCGCGGTTTCCTGCTCGAAGGTGTCGGCGGTCTTCAGCAGCATCGCGTCGAGCGCGCCGGATTCCTCGCCGACCTGGATCATCTGCAGCGCCAGGCGCGGGAAGCGCTTGCCCTTGCCCAGCGCCGACGACAGGCCGTGGCCGTTCCTGACGTCCTCCGCAGCGTTTTCGACATCGGCGACCAGGGCCTGGTTCCCCAGCACGTTGCGCGAGATGCCCAGCCCGGTCAGCAGCGGCACGCCGTTCTTCAGCAGCGTGCCCAGCGTGCGCGCCAGCCGCGCGGTTTCCAGCCGCGCCAGCAGCGGGCCGACGAGCTTCTGCCGCAGCAGCCATTCGTCCAGGCGCGCGCGGAACGCCGGCTCGCGGCGCCTGCGCTCGAACCACGCCAGCGCCAGCGCGACGATGCCGAGCAGCAGCCACCACCAGCCGCGCACGAACAGGCCGATCGCGAGCACGCCGCGGGTGAACCACGGCAACGCCACGTCGAGGCTTTCGTACATCTGCGCGAACTGCGGCACCACGGTGCCGAGCAGGAAGCCGAGGGCGAAGCCGACCACCAGCAGCAGGATCGCCGGATAGATCAGCGCGTTGACCACGCGGCCCTTCAGCGCGCGGCTGCGCTCCAGGTAGTCGGCCAGCCGCTGCAGGGTTTCGTGCAGGCTGCCGCCGGCCTCGCCGGCACGGACCATGTTCACGTAGAGGCGGCTGAAGGTGCCGTGCTGGCGTTCCAGCGCCGCCGACAGCGGCGCGCCGCCGCGCACCGCGTCGCGGATGTCGGCGATGACGTGCTTCGACTTCTCGTCCTCCGGCAACTCGAGCAGGATGGAGAGCGCGCGGTCCAGCGGCTGCCCGGCGCCGAGCAGGGTCGCCAGCTGCTGGGTGAACTGCACCAGCCGCGCGCCGGCGAAGGGCTTGGGCTTGAACAACGCCTGCAGCGGCGCGGCGCCGCCTTCGGAAGCCAGCCTCGCCTCGACCGGCAGGTGCCCCTGTTCCTGCAGGCGCGCGACGACCTCGCCGTCGTTGGCGGCCTCCATCTGCCCGTCGAGCATCTCGCCGCGGGCGTTCAGGGCTTTGTAGCGGTAGAGGGGCATCGCGTCAGCCTTCCTCGGTAACGCGCAGCACTTCCTCGATCGTGGTTTCGCCGCGCAGCGCCTTGGCGATGCCGTCCTCGTACATCGTGCGCATGCCGGCGGCGCGGGCGAGCTGCTCGATCTCGCCGATGCCGGCGTGGCGCATCACCGCGCGGCGCAACTCGTCGTTCATCACCAGGAATTCCATGATCGTGGTGCGGCCGAGGTAGCCGGTCGGCGCCAGCGCCGAGGGCCGCGGCCGGTACAGGAAGATGTCGCCGTGCGGCTGGAAGCGGCGCAGGCCGAACTTCTCGATTTCCTCCGGCAGCGCAGGGTACTTCTCCGCGTGCGTCGGTTCCAGCCGGCGGACCAGGCGCTGGGCGAGGATGCCGTTGACCGTCGAGGTCAGCAGGTAGTCCTCCACGCCCATGTCGAGCAGGCGGGTGATGCCGCCCGCGGCGTTGTTGGTGTGCAGCGTCGAGAGCACGAGGTGGCCGGTCAGCGCCGACTGGATCGCGATGCGCGCGGTCTCGAGGTCGCGCATTTCGCCGATCATGATGATGTCCGGGTCCTGGCGCACGATGCTGCGCAGCGCGCTGGCGAAGTCCAGGCCGATCTGCGGCTTGACGTGGATCTGGTTGATGCCCTCGATCTGGTATTCGACCGGGTCCTCGACGGTGATGATCTTGACGTCGCTGGTGTTGAGCTTGCTCAGCGCGGTGTACAGCGTGGTGGTCTTGCCCGAACCGGTGGGCCCGGTGACCAGCAGGATGCCGTGCGGCAGTTCCAGCACCTTCTGGAACTGCGGCAGGAACTCGTCGGTGAAGCCGAGCCGGTGGAAGTCGAACACCACCGTCTCGCGGTCGAGCAGGCGCATCACCACGCTCTCGCCGTGCGCGGTCGGCACGGTGCTCACGCGCAGGTCCAGTTCCTTGCCCTGCACGCGCAGCTGGATGCGGCCGTCCTGCGGCAGGCGGCGCTCGGCGATGTTGAGCCTGGCCATGATCTTGATGCGCGAGATCACCGCCGCGGTCAGGTTGGCCGGCGGGCTTTCGCCGTCGATCAGCACGCCGTCGACGCGGTAGCGCACCTTCAGCCGGTTCTCGAACGGCTCGATGTGGATGTCCGACGCGCGCAATTCGACCGCGCGCTGGATCAGCAGGTTGACCAGGCGGATCACCGGCGCTTCGGAAGCGAGGTCGCGCAGGTGCTCGACGTCGTCGAGGTCGCCGCCGGCCTCGCCTTCGGCGTGCTCGACGATCGCGCCCATCGCGCTGCGGCCCTGGCCGTGCCAGCGCTCGATCAGGTCGTCGATCTCGGAACGCAGCCCGACCCACGGCCGCACCTTGCTGCCGGTGGCCAGCTGCACCGCGTCGAGCGCGTAGCCGTTCCACGGCTCGGCCATCCACAGGTCCAGCACGCCGTCGCTCTCCCCGATCGCGCACAGGTGGAACTGCTTGAGGAAGCGCAGCGGCAGCGACGACGACGACGGCAGCTCGGGCGGCAGCTCGGGCAACTGCTTGAGGCCGAGCAGTTGCAGGCCGAGCACCTCGGCGCAGGCCTCGGCGTGGTCGCGCTCGGACACCAGGCCGAGGCGGGAAAGCAAGTCGAGCACGTCGCCGCCGGCCTCGTCCTGCAGCTTGCGCGCGCGCGCCAGGTCGGCTTCCTTCAGCCGGCCCTTGTCCAGCAGGGCCGCGACGATGCGCTCGTCGGCACCCGTCGCGGCCGGGGTTTCGTTGGCGATCACGTTCACGTTGCCTCCCTGTGCCCGCCGCCCACTCTAGCAGTTTGCCGCCGCGCTCAGCCGACCCAGGCCCGCGCGTTGCGGAACATCCGCAACCACGGCGAGTCGTCGCCCCATTCCGCGGGGCGCCAGCTGAAATTGGCGCTGCGCGGGGTGCGCTCCGGGTGCGGCATCAGGATCGTCGCGCGGCCGTCGTCGGACGTCAGGCCGGTGATGCCGTCCGGCGAGCCGTTCGGGTTCAGCGGATAGCGCGTGGCCACGCTGCCGTCGCCATCGATGAAACGCAGCGCGACGCGCGCGGCGGCCAGATCGGCCTCGCCGGCGAACTCGGCACGACCCTCGCCGTGCGCGACCGCGACCGGGATCCGCGAACCGGCCATGCCCCGCAGCAGCACCGACGGCGACTCCAGCACCTCCAGCAGCGAGGTGCGCGCCTCGAACTGTTCGCTGCGGTTGCGCAGGAACTGCGGCCAGTGCGCCGCGCCGGGGATGATGTCCTTGAGCTGGCTCATCATCTGGCAGCCGTTGCAGACGCCGAGCGAGAAGGTGTCGGGACGGGCGAAGAACGCGGCGAACTGCGCGCGCAGCGCGGCGCGCTCGAGGATCGAGGTCGCCCAGCCGCGGCCCGCGCCGAGCACGTCGCCGTAGCTGAAGCCGCCGCACGCGGCCAGGCCGGCGAAGCCGTCGAGCGTGGCGCGCCCCGCGACCAGGTCGCTCATGTGCACGTCGTAGGCGTCGAAGCCGGCGCGGGTGAAGCCCCAAGCCATCTCGTAGTGGCTGTTGACGCCCTGCTCGCGCAGGATCGCGACCTTCGGCCGCGCACCCTGGTTGATGTACGGCGCGGCGATGTCGTCGGCCGGGTCGAACGCGAGCTTCGGCCGGATGCCCGGCGCGGCGAAGTTGCGCGCGCTGTCGCGTTCGGCATCGGCGCTTTCCGGGTTGTCGCGCAACTTCTGCATCGCGTGGGTGACCGACCACCAGGCGTCGAACAGTTCCTCCCAGCGCCACTGCGCCACGGCCGTGCCGTCGTGGGCGACGCGCACCGTCGCCGCGGTGGTCGGCCTGGCGATGCGCTGCGCGCATTCGGTCAGCGCATGGCGCTCGACCAGGTCGGCGAACGCGGCGCGGTCCTCGGCGGCGACCTGCACCACCGCGCCGAGTTCCTCGGCGAACAGGGTGCGGAACGGATCGTCGCCCCAGCCGTCGAGGTTGATCTCGAGGCCGAGGTGCGAGGCGAACGCCATCTCGCACAGCGTGGCGAAGGCGCCGCCGTCGCCGCGGTCGTGGTAGGCCAGCAGCAGGCCGGCCGCGCGCGCGTCGCGGATCAGCTCGAAGAAGTCGCGCAGGCGCTGCGGGTCGTCGAGGTCCGGCACGTCGCCGGCGAACGCCGGCAGCGCGTTGCCGCCCGCGCCCGGGAACACCTGCGCGAGCACCGAGCCGCCGAGGCGCTTCTTGCCGCCGCCCAGGCCGATCAGCCACAGCTCGCTGTCTTCCTCGCGCGCCAGCAGCGGCGTCAGCTGCTGGCGCACGTCCTCGACCGGGGCGAAGGCGCTGACGATCAGCGAGACGGGCGACACCGACTTCTGCGCGGCGCCGTTCGAATTCCACTGCGCCTGCATCGACAGCGAGTCCTTGCCGACCGGGATGCCGAGGTCGAGCTCGGGGCACAGTTCCATGCCGACCGCGCGCACCGCGTCGAACAGCAGCGCGTCCTCGCCGGGATGGCCGGCGGCGGCCATCCAGTTCGCCGACAGCTTGATCCGCTTGAGGTCGTCGACCGGCGCCGCGCACAGGTTGGTGATCGCCTCGCCGACCGCCATGCGCGCGGCGGCGGCGGCGTCGAGCAGCGCCAGCGGCGTGCGCTCGCCGACCGCCATCGCTTCGCCGGCGAAGGCGTCGTAGCCGGACAGGGTGATCGCGCAGTCGGCCACCGGCACCTGCCACGGGCCGACCAGCTGGTCGCGCGCGGTCAGGCCGCCGACGCTGCGGTCGCCGATGGTGATCAGGAACTGTTTCGCGGCGACCGTCGGGTGCGCGAGCACGCGCAAGCCCGCCTCGTGCAGGTCGATCTTCGCGGGGTCGAGCGCCGGCCACTGCGGCGCGGCCGGGTGCGCGGTGTCGCGGTGCATCTTCGGCGGCTTGCCGAACAGCACGTCCATCGGCAGGTCGATCGACGCATCGGCCGGAATCGCGCCGGCCTTCGCGCCGTAGCCGACGACCAGCCGCTCTTCCTCCGTCGCCACGCCGACCGCGGCGAACGGGCAGCGCTCGCGTTCGCAGATCGCGGCGAATTCGGCCAGCCGGTCCTGCGGCACGCCGAGCACGTAGCGCTCCTGCGATTCGTTGCACCACAGCTGCATCGGCGACAGCGACGGGTCGTCGCTGGGCACCTGGTCGAGGTCGATCACGCCGCCGACGCCGGAGTCGTGCAGCAGCTCGGGGATCGCGTTCGACAGGCCGCCGGCGCCGACGTCGTGCACGCAGGCGATCGGGTTGCCCGCGCCCAGCGAAACGCAGCGGTCGATCACTTCCTGGCAGCGCCGCTCCATTTCCGGGTTGTCGCGCTGCACGCTGGCGAAATCGAGGTCCTCGGCGCTGTCGCCGGACGCGACCGAGCTGGCCGCGCCGCCGCCGAGGCCGATCAGCATCGCCGGGCCGCCGAGCACGATCACCGCGTCGCCGGGGCGCAGTTTCTTCTTCTCGACCTGTACCCGGTCGATCGCGCCGAGGCCGCCGGCGAGCATGATCGGCTTGTCGTAGGCGCGGACGAGGCCGTCGCCTTCCTTCAGCTCGAAGCTGCGGAAGTAGCCGAGCAGGTTCGGCCGGCCGAATTCGTTGTTGAACGCGGCGCCGCCGAGCGGGCCGTCGAGCATGATCTCCAGCGCCGGCGCCATGCGCGGATTGAGCGGGCGCTCCCCGTTCCAGCCGAAGTTTTCCCACGGCTGCGGCAGCGTCGGGATGCGCAGGTGCGAGACGGTGAAACCGGTCAGGCCGGCCTTGGGCTTGCCGCCGCGGCCGGTCGCGCCTTCGTCGCGGATCTCGCCGCCGGCACCGGTCGAGGCGCCGGGGAACGGCGCGATCGCGGTCGGGTGGTTGTGGGTCTCGACCTTGATCGCGAACGCCGAATCGGCCACCGCTTCGCTGCGGTACCTGCCCGAATCGTCGGGCCGGAAGCGCGAAGCCGGGAAGCCCTCGACCACCGCGGCGTTGTCGCTGTACGCGCTGAGCGTGTGCTCGGGCGCGTGCGCGTGGGTGTTCTTGATCATGCGGAACAGCGAACGTTCCTGTTCCTTGCCGTCGATGGTCCACGACGCGTTGAAGATCTTGTGCCGGCAGTGCTCGGAATTGGCCTGCGCGAACATCATCAGCTCGACGTCGGACGGATCGCGCGCGAGCTCCGAATAGCGATCGCGCAGGTATTCGACCTCGTCGTCGGCAAGGGCCAGGCCAAGGCGCGCGTTCGCGGTTTCCAGTTCGCCCAGCGCGACGCGTTCCAGTCCGCCGCGCGGCAGCGCGGTGAACAGCGCCGCGGCCTCGCCGCGCGAGGACAGCAGCGACTGGGTCATCGGGTCGTGCAGCGCCCTGGCCAGCGCGCGGCCCTTGTCGGACGCGTCGTCCTCCCAGCCGGACAGATCGATGCGGGTGCCGCGTTCGACGCGATGGATCTCCAGGCCGGCGCCGCGCAGCAGTTCGGTGGCCTTGCTCGCCCACGGCGACAGGGTGCCGAGGCGCGGCACGATGTAGCGCGAGGACGCGCCGGCTTCGAGCGGGGCCTCGGCGTCCTTGGCCTGCAGGATGCGGCGCAGCACGGCGAGGTCGACGTCGGCGCCGGCTTCGGGGTCGACGAAGAACACCTGCCAGGCCGCGCGGATGCGCAGCGAGGGGACGATGGACTGGAGCTTGGCTTCGAGCCGGGCGAGGCGGAACTGCGACAAGGCCGCTGGGCCTTCGAGGACGATCATGTCCGGAACCGTGGGGGCGTGCCGTGGTCGGGCCGCGTATTGTAGCCGAGCCCGGTCGGCGGTTCCGGCCGACCGGGTCCGGGGGACCCCGTTCCGGCGTTACCGGCCGCCGCCCGCCTTGCCGCCGGCCAGTTCGTCGAGCCGCGCGCGCATCTGCGTCGGGCTCAGGTAACCGCCGATCTGCACGCCCTCGGCGGTGAAGATCGCCGGGGTGCCGGAGATGCCCAGGCGCTGGCCCACCTCGTACTCGGTCGCCACCGGGTTGTTGCAGGTCCGCGCCGGCACCGGCCGGTCGGCCTTGGCGTCGGTCAATGCGCGCTTCGGGTCGGCGGCGCACCAGACCGAGACCATGTCCTTGTGGTCCTTGGTGCCCAGGCCCATGCGCGGGAAGGCCAGGTATTCGACCGCGATGCCCTGCCGGTTGTACTCGGCGATCTGGCTGTGCAGCTTGCGGCAGTAGCCGCACTCGATGTCGGTGAACACGCTGATGGTGTACTTCGGGTTCGGCGGCGCGAACACGATGCGCTGGCTGTGCGGCACGCTGTCGATCAGGTCCGTGCGGTAGCGCCTGAGGCCGGCGCTGGCCTCGGCGACGTCGCGGCGCGTGGCCACGTCGAGCACGACGCCCTGCATCAGGTACTTGCCGTCGTCGCTGACGTAGGCGACCTGGCCGCCGACGATGACTTCGCGGAAGCCCGGCATCGGCGCGGCGCCGATGTAGTCGATCTTCAGTTCCGGATTGAGTTCCTTCAGCACCTTGCGCACCTGCGCCTCGGCGGCCTTGTCCGCGGCGGTCGCGGGGCCGGTGGCGGCGGCCGGCTTGGCCGCGGTGGCGGGCGTCTGCGGTGCCTGCGCGCAGGCGGCGAGGCTGAGGCCGCCGATCAGGGCGGTCAGGAGCATGCGTTTCATCAACAATCGTCCTGTCATTGCGGCATCCGGCGGGTGCGACGACCGCACATGGCTTCTGCGGGTACAGCGGGCATTCTCGCACACGGGCCAGCGGCCGGCAGGTCGCGGCGGCCCCAGTTGTCAGGCGTTCATTGCCGTTCGGGCGCCCCGCCACCCTCTTCGGCGCGACGACGCCGGCCGCGGAAGTTCCCGCCCGGCCAGCCGCCGCCGGGCGTTCGCCGGGGCGGAGGCGGCGGCTTACCCCCTGGGATGGTGCCTGGCGTGCAGGTTCTTCAGCTGCTCGCGCGCCACCAGCGTGTAGATCTGCGTGGTCGACAGCGAACTGTGGCCGAGCAGCATCTGCAACGCGCGCAGGTCGGCGCCGCGGTTCAGCAGGTGCGTAGCGAAGCTGTGGCGCAACCCGTGCGGGCTGACCTTGGCCGGATCGATGCCGGCGACGGCGGCGTAGCGCTTCACCAGCGCCCAGAACTGCTGGCGCGACGGCGGCTGCCGGTCGGCGTTGACGAACAGCGTCGGTGGATTGGTCTTGCCGGCCAGCTGCGGGCGCGATTCGGCCAGGTATTTCTCCAGCCAGTGCTGTGATTCCTCGCCCAGCGGCACCAGCCGCTCCTTGCTGCCCTTGCCGGTGACGCGCAGCACGCCCTGGCGCAGGTTGACCGCGGTCGCAGGCAACCCGACCAGCTCGCTGACGCGCAGGCCAGCGGCGTACATCAGTTCGAGCATCGCGCGGTCGCGCAGGCCCGGCGGCGTGGCGACGTCGGGCGCGGCGAGCAAGGTGTCGACCTGGCTTTCGGTCAGCGCCTTCGGCAGCGAGCGCGGCAGCTTCGGCGGATCCAGCAGCGCGGTCGGATCATCCTTGCGTGCGCCGCGGCGCACGCACCACGCGTAGTAGGCGCGCAGCGCCGACAGCAGGCGCGAGGTGCTTTTCGGCGAATAGCCTTCGTTCGCGCGCCAGGCCAGGTAGCGGAACAGGGTTTCGCGATCCGCCTTCGCCAGCGCGCCGTCGCGCAGGTTGCGCCACCTGGCGTAGCCTTCGAGATCGCGCCGGTAACTCGCCAGCGTCGCCTGCGACAGGCCGCTCTCGGCCCAGACCGCGTCGAGGAAGCCCTCGATCTCGCGCTGGTCGGGCTCCGGCACCGCCGGCATCTGCATCACGTACTGGCGGCGCTCGGCGGGGGATCTGCGGCTCATGCGCAAAGCTTAGCCGTTATGCTTCGCGCATGACCGAACCCGCCCCCGAACCGCAAAAACCCCGCGCGCTGGTCGGCTGGCGCCTGCTGGCCCTGCTCTACGACCTGTTCCCGGCGCTGGCGCTGTGGTTCCTGGTGTCGGCGCTGTTCACGATCGGCTACACCTTCCTCGGCCACCACGCCACGCGCGAGAACATCGCGCCCTTCAGCCCCCTGCAGTGGCTGCTGTGGCTGGCGTGCTGGCTGGTGACCGGCGTGTACGCGACGGTGAGCTGGCGGCGCGGCGGGCAGACGCTGGGGATGCGGCCATGGCGGTTGCGCGTCGCCGCCACGGACGGCGGCAGACCGACGTGGAAGGCATTGTGGCTGCGCTACGCGGTCGGCACGCTGTCGTTGCTGCCGGGCGGACTGGGGTTCTGGTGGGCGTGGTTCGATCGCGGGAGACTGGCTTGGCACGATAGCGTGAGCCGCACCCGATTGATTCGAATTCCAAAACGGCAGTAAGGAGCCCATCGATGGGAAATATCACGCGTTTCCTGACATCGATGGGCCTGGCCATCATCGCAAGTGCGTCCCATGCCTCTTCCGACAGGCCTCCGGCGCTCGATTGCAGGATCGGACCGTTACACAAGACCTACGGAAAAACCGGATGGCTGGTCTACGCCTGTGATGACTCGAGATCCATCGTGATCGTCTCGGACCAGGGCAATCCGGCGAGCCCTTTCTATTTCATCGTCTACGTCAAGCCCGATGGGGGCATGCAGCTTTATGGCGAAGGCAACGGCAAGGAATCCGCCACCCGGGCCGCATTCGATGAATTAAAGAAACTTTCGCAAGCCGATGTAGCCGCGCTCGTCGAACAGGCCCGCGCGACTCAGTCTGGCGGCGACGATCGAGCTTTTCTCGGACCTGTCCGGCTCAGCGGCTCCGCCGCTTGAACAGCCACCCCGACACGACCAGCATCAATATCGGCGGCAGCGCGTAGGCCAGGCGGAAATCCAGCTTGAACGCGAGCGCCAGGCGGCTGAACAGCAGCTGCAGCACCCAGAAGCCCAGCGCGAACAGGATGCCGAGGAACAGCCGCTTGCCGAGGCCGCCGCTGCGCAGGCTGCCGAACGCGAACGGAATCGCCGCCAGGCACAGCGCCAGCACGTTGAACGCGTAGAACCAGCGGCTCCAGTACTCGTCCTCGAAATCGCGCGCGTCCAGCCCGTTGCGCTCGCGGTAGTCGATGCTCTTGGCCAGGTCGCGCGCGGTCATCGCCCGCGGCCGGGCGATGTTGGCCGACAGCGAGGCCGCGTCCAGCTTCGACTCCCAGCGCTCCTCGGCCACCTGCTTCTGCTCGACCGAACGCGCGTGGAAGGTGGTGCGGCGCACGTCCTTCAGCAGCCAGCCGTCGGCGCCGTGCACCGCCAGCGCGGCGTGCGCGATCGACTGCAGGCGCCCGTCGCCGGCCAGTTCGTACAGGCGCACGTCGCGCAAATGCACTTCCGGCTGGCCGTCGCGCACCACCTCGTCGCCGGTCTGCGCATTGAGGAACACGTCGCCTTCGCGCGCCCACAACCCGGAATAGCGGGCCACCGCCACGTTGCCGTTGCGCGCGGTGTTCTTCAACACGGTCGCCTGGTTGTCGCCCCACGCGCCGACGGTCTCCATGCCGACCACCATCAGCAGGGTCAGCAGCGCCAGCGTCACCGCCACCGAAATGCTCAGCCGCCTGCGCGACAGGCCCAGCGCGCGCAGCGCGGTCAGCTCCGACGTGGCCGCCAGCTGGCCCAGGCCCATCAGCGCGCCGATCACCGCCGAGGTCGGGAACAGGATGTAGGCGCGGCGCGGCGCGGTGTAGGCGACGTAGGCCAGCGCGTGGGCGAAGCTGTAGCCGCCCTTGCCGATGTCCTTCAATTCGCCGAGCAGCGCCTGCATCACGTCCAGGCCGACCAGCACCGTCCACACCAGCAGCACGGTGCCCAGCACCACCTTGCCGACGTAGAGATCGTGGATGTTCGGGCTCAGCCTCATGCGCCGGCCCTCTTCGGACGCGACAGGTGGCCGTCGCGCAGGTAGAACCACGCCGCCAGCGCCAGCATCGGCAGGCTCAGCCACCACAGGCCCAGCGCCGGCGGCAGCTTGCCGTCGGCCAGCGCCTGGGTGCCGTTGAACATCAGCAGCGTACCGACCAGGAACACCAGGAAGCCGAGCATGATCCGGCCGTAGCGCGCCTGCCGCGGCGAGCTGCGCGACAGCGGCAGGGTCAGCAGGGCGAAGGCCAGCGCCAGCAGCGGCGGGGTGAGGCGCGAATGCAGCTGGGCGTTGGCACCCGGCCGCGGATCGCCGATCAGCCGCGTCGTCGGCAGCAGTTCCGGATCGTTCTCGTCGCGCTGGTCCTCGCGGTCCGGCAGGGCGAACTCGTTGCTGGCGAAGCGCGCCAGGTTGTAGTTCAGCCCGCCGTCGAGCGGGCCTTCGACGCGGAAGCCGGCGTCCAGGCGCAGGTAGCGGCTCTTTTCGCCCTCGAACGACAGTTGCCCGCTGGCGGCGGTGACCACGTCCAGGCGCCCGTCCCGCTGCCGCTGCACGAATCCCCGCCGCATGTTCACGCCGTCGTCGGAAATCGCGCCGACGTAGGCCACGCCGCCGTTCGACAGCACGGTGAACTTGCCGGCCTCGAGCCCCGCCGCCACCAGGCTGCGGTTGGCGCGCTCGACCATCCGCACGCCGGTGGCCTCGGCCCACGGCGCCAGCCACAGCGACAACGCGCCGATCACGCCCGCCACCGGCAGCACCAGCATCAGCAGCGGCTTCAGCAGCCGGCGCGGCCCGATCCCGGTCGCCGCCAGCACCGGCATCTCGGCATCCCGGTACAGCCGCGAAAAGGTCAGCAGCAGGCCCAGCATCAGCGACAGCGGCAGGACCACGATCGGCAGGTAGCTGACCAGTTGCAGGCCCAGCTGCGACAGCAGCAGCGAGGCCGGCACCCGGCCCTCGGCGATCCGCCGCAGCAGGTCGGCCAGCACGCCGCCCAGGCTGACCACCAGCAGCACGATCAGGGTCGCCAGGAAGCCCTGGAGGAATTCGCGGAAAAGGTAGCGGTCCAGCTTGGGCATCGGGCTTGTCTTACAATCTCGGGTTCGTTCGCTGGTTTCCGGACCCGGCCCGACGCCGAAACGCCCGGCCGGAAAGCCTGCGATTGTACGGAAGGAACCCCGAAAAGCCTCGTCCGGCTTCCATGGCATGTTCCGACAGGCACACCTCCAACGACTGGAAATCTGCGCAATGGCCCTCGAATTCCTCCTGAACCAGGATGCCCCCGCTACCGCCGCGTTCGACTGCATCGTGGTAGGCGCGTTCTCGAACGGCACGCCCGCCGACAGGGGCCTGACCCCGGCCGCGCAGGCGATAGATGCCGCCAGCGGCGGCCGCCTGTCCGCCCTGCTCGAGCGCGGCGACGTCAGCGGCAAGACCGGCAAGACCGCGTTCCTGCCCGACCTGCCCGGCGTGGCCGCGCCGCGCGTGCTGGTGGTCGGCCTGGGCGACGCCGCCAAGTTCGGCGTGCCGCAGTACCTGAAGGCGGTCGCCGACGCCGCCCGCGCGCTGAAGACCGGCCCCTCGGGCAGCGCGCTGTTCACGCTGAGTGAAATCGAGGTCAAGGGCCGCGACGCGGCCTGGAACATCCGCCAGGCGGTGATCGCCGCCGACCATGCCGTCTACCGCTACACCGCGACGCTGGGCAAGAAGAAGAACGACGCCCCCGGCCTGACCCGCCTCGCCATCAGCGGCAGCGATGCCGCCGCGCTGGCCCAGGGCGAGGCGATCGCCGATGGCGTCAAGTTCGCCCGCGACCTCGGCAACCTGCCGCCGAACATCTGCAACCCGGCCTATCTCGCCGAGCAGGCGCGCCAGTTCGCCGCCGCCAACGGCGCCGAGTCCGAGATCCTCGACGAGGAGCAGATGGACAAGCTGGGCATGGACTCGCTGCTCGCGGTCGCGCGCGGCTCGGCCAATCGCCCGCGCCTGATCGTGCTGAAGTGGAGCAACGGCGGCGACGCCAAGCCCTACGTGCTGGTCGGCAAGGGCATCACCTTCGACACCGGCGGCGTCAACCTGAAGACGCAGGGCGGCATCGAGGAGATGAAGTACGACATGTGCGGCGGCGCCACCGTCATCGGCACCTTCGTCGCCGCGGTGAAGATGAAGCTGCCGATCAACCTGGTCGTCGTGGTCCCGGCGGTCGAGAACGCGATCGACGGCAACGCCTACCGCCCCAGCGACGTGATCACCTCGATGTCGGGCAAGACCATCGAGGTCGGCAACACCGACGCCGAGGGCCGCCTGATCCTGTGCGACGCGCTGACCTACGCCGAGCGCTTCCAGCCGCAGGCGCTGGTCGACGTCGCGACGCTGACCGGCGCTTGCATCGTCGCGCTGGGCCATTTCGCCACCGGCCTGATGAGCAAGCACGACGCCCTGTCGAACGAACTGCTGGCCGCCGGCGAGCACGTGTTCGACCGCGCCTGGCGCCTGCCGCTGTGGGACGAATACCAGACGCTGCTCGACTCGACCTTCGCCGACGTCTACAACATCGGCGGCCGCTGGGCCGGCGCGATCCCCGCCGGCTGCTTCCTGGCGCGCTTCGCCGAAGGCCAGCGCTGGGCGCACCTGGACATCGCCGGCACCGCCAATGGTTCCGGCAAGAACGGCATGGCCCCCGGCCGGCCGGTCGGCCTGCTGAGCCAGTGGCTGCTGGACCGGGCGGGATGAATCCGATGGTTGTTGGTTCCTGGTTGTTGGTTGTTGGGAAACCCCGCCGGCAGCCCGCCAGGAACCAAGAACCAGCAACCAAGAACCCATAGCATGCCCCGCGCCGACTTCTACCTGATCGCCAAGCCGCGGTTCCTGGAACAGCCGCTGCTGCTGGTCTGCGAGCTGGCCAAGCGCGCCTACGCCGCCAGCCAGCCGACGCTGATCCTGGCGCGCGACATGGCCCAGGCGGAAGAGCTCGACGACCTGCTGTGGGCGTTCGACCCGGA
Source organism: Pseudoxanthomonas sangjuensis (assembly GCF_010211755.1). Taxonomy (GTDB): domain Bacteria; phylum Pseudomonadota; class Gammaproteobacteria; order Xanthomonadales; family Xanthomonadaceae; genus Pseudoxanthomonas_A; species Pseudoxanthomonas_A sangjuensis. The sequence continues at coordinate 43,845 of NZ_PDWR01000023.1, forward strand.
CGAATACCTGCCGCACCAGATCGCCGGCGCGGACGACGACGAGGAAGAGGCGCCGATCCTGATCGCCGCGCCCGACACCGACGCGCCGTCGCGGCCGCTGGTGATCAACCTGCGCGACGACGTGTGGCTGAAACCGTGCGAACGCATCCTCGAGGTCGTTCCCGCCGACCCGGCCGCGCGCGAGCCGCTGCGCGAGCGCTGGAAGCAGTACAAGGCGCTGGATTTCGAATTGAACAAGCACGACATGTAATTCGAGGAACGAGCGGAGAGGCGCGAGAAGTGGGTAAAAGCCAGGCGCAGCCACCCACTCCCGTCTTCCGCTCACTTCCCGCTCCTCTCCGCCCACTTCTCGCCCCATGACCGACCTCGCCTCCAGCTACGACCCGAAATCCTTCGAATCCCGCATCTACTCGGAGTGGGAAAACGCCGGCTTCTTCAAGCCGTCCGGCAAGGGCGAGCCGTACACCATCCTGCTGCCGCCGCCGAACGTCACCGGCACCCTGCACATGGGCCACGCCTTCCAGCACACGCTGATGGACGCGCTGGTGCGCTACCACCGCATGCGCGGCTACGACACGCTGTGGCAGATGGGCACCGACCACGCCGGCATCGCGACGGAGATGGTCGTCTCGCGCAACCTCGCGCTCGAAGGCAAGGGCGAGACCCGCGACTCGCTGGGCCGCGACGGCTTCGTCGCCAAGGTCTGGGAATGGAAGGCGCAGTCCGGCGGCACCATCGAACGGCAGATGCGCCGCCTCGGCGCGTCCGGCGACTGGTCGCGCAGCACGTTCACGATGGACCCGATGGCGAGCAAGGCGGTCGTCGAAGCCTTCGTGAAGCTGCACGAGGAAGGCCTGATCTACCGCGGCCAGCGCCTGGTCAACTGGGACCCGGTGCTGAAGACCGCGATCTCCGACCTCGAGGTGGAGAACGTCGAGGAGGACGGTTTCCTGTGGTCGATCTCCTACCCGCTCGCCGATGGCAGCGGCTCGCTCACCGTCGCGACCACGCGCCCGGAAACGATGCTCGGCGACGTCGCGGTGATGGTGCATCCGGAAGACGAGCGCTACGCGCACCTGATCGGCAGGACCGTGAAGCTGCCGCTGACCGACCGCGAGATCCCGGTGATCGCCGACGACTACGTCGACCGCGAGTTCGGCACCGGCGTGGTCAAGGTGACGCCGGCGCACGATTTCAACGACTACCAGGTCGGTCAGCGCCACGCGCTGCCGCTGATCAACATCCTGACCCCGACCGCGGCGATCAACGACAACGCCCCGGAAAAGTACCGCGGCCTCGACCGCTACGAGGCGCGCAAGCGGGTGCTTGCCGATCTCGAGGCGCTCGGCCTGCTGGTCGAAACCAGGCCGCACAAGCTGCAGGTCCCGCGCGGCGACCGCACCGGCCAGGTGATCGAGCCGTACCTGACCGACCAGTGGTTCGTGAAGATGGAAGGCCTCGCCAAGCGCGGCCTGGAACTCGTCGAGTCCGGCGAGGTGAAGTTCGTCCCGCCGAACTGGATCAACACCTACCGCCACTGGATGGAGAACATCCAGGACTGGTGCATCTCACGCCAGCTGTGGTGGGGCCACCGCATCCCGGCCTGGTTCGACGACGCCGGCAACGCCTACGTCGGCCGCGACGAGGCCGAAGCGCGCGCGCGCGCCGGCCTGTCCGCCGGGGTGGAGCTGACCCAGGACAGGGACGTGCTCGAAACCTGGTTCTCGTCGCAGCTGTGGCCGTTCAGCACGCTGGGCTGGCCGGATGAGGCGGCAATGAAGGAGCGCGGCTTCGACCGCTACCTGCCGTCGAGCGTGCTGGTCACCGGCTTCGACATCATCTTCTTCTGGGTGGCGCGCATGATCATGGCCACCGACCACTTCACCGGCAAGGTGCCGTTCCGCGACGTCTACATCACCGGCCTGATCCGCGACGCACAGGGCCAGAAGATGTCGAAGTCGAAGGGCAACGTGCTCGACCCGCTCGACATCATCGACGGCATCGCGCTCGAGGACCTGGTCGCCAAGCGAACGACTGGTCTGATGCGGCCGCAAGACGCACCGAAGATCGAGAAGGCCACGCGCAAGGAATTCCCCACCGGCATCGCCGCGCACGGCGCCGACGCGCTGCGCTTCACCATCGCCGCACTGGCCACCCACGGCCGCGACATCAAGTTCGACCTGGGCCGCGCCGAGGGCTACAAGAACTTCTGCAACAAGCTGTGGAACGCCACGCGCTTCGTGTTGATGAACACGGATGGCTTCTCCGTAGGAGTGGCGTCAGCCGCGACCGCGGACCTTCCGAGCCAGCGAATGCTTCCGCAAGCACCGGACACCTCAGCCGCGGCTCACGCCGCTCCTACGCCGAGAACGGATGCAGAGAAATGGATTCTCGCGAGGCTGGCCAAGGTCACGGCCGAAGTCGAAACCCAGTTCGCCGCCTACCGCTTCGACCTGATCGCGCAAGCCCTGTACGAATTCGCCTGGAACGAGTTCTGCGACTGGTTCGTCGAACTGGCCAAGCCGGCGCTCAACGGCGACGACGCCGAGGCCGCGGACAGCACCCGCCACACCCTGCTCCACGTGCTCGAATCGCTGCTGCGCCTGCTGCACCCGCTGACCCCGTTCGTCACCGAGGAGCTGTGGCAACAGGTCGCGCCGAAACTCGGCATCGCCGAAAAGACCGTGTCGCTGCGCCCGTACCCGGCCGCGGCCGACTTCGCCGGCCAGGAATTCGCGAAATCCGAGGCCGACGTCGAATGGCTGAAGGCGATGGTCACCTCGCTGCGCCGCATCCGCAGCGAACTGAACGTGGCCCCGGGCAGGACCATCCGCCTGCTGCTGCAGGGCGGCGATGCCGCCGACCGCGCGCGCTGCGACGGCTTCGCTTCGCCGCTGAAGTTCCTGCTCAAGCTCGAATCGGTCGAATGGCTCGCCGCCGACGCCGCGGCGCCCGCTTCCGCCGCCGCCGTGGTCGGCGACCTGAAACTGCTGGTGCCGCTGGAAGGCCTGGTCGACCTCGACGCCGAGCGCATCCGCCTCGACAGGGAAATCGCCCGCGTCGCGACCGAAAAGGCCAAGAGCGAAGGCAAGCTGGCGAAGTTCACCGACAAGGTGCCGCCGGCGGTGGTCGAGCAGGAAAAACAGCGTCTCGCCGACTGGGGCGCGCAACTGGCCGCGCTGCAGGCACAGCGCGCGAAGCTCTGAAAAACGGGAACGGCTGGAAGGGAACGGGCGGACTGCGTTTACCCGTTCCTCACTTCTCGCCCTTCGTTGCCCGCCCCTGCAACGGCGGCATCCTGTCGATGTCGCCGTCGACCAGTTCGATCGCCATCACGATCGCGTCTTCGCGGCCGTCGTGCGCCGGGTAGTAGCGCGGGCGCCGGCCGATCTCGTTGAAGCCTTCGCTGTGGTACAGCGCCAGCGCGTGCGGATTCGACGGGCGCACCTCGAGGAACACCCGCTCGCACTTCGCTGCGCGGGCCTGCTTCAGCAGCGCGCGCAGCAGGTGGCGGCCCAGGCCCCGGCCCTGCCGCTCCGGCGCCACGCAGATGTTGAGGATGTGCGCCTCGCCCGCGGCGAGGCTGAGCACCGCGTAGCCGATCAGCAGGCCGCGCTCGTGCAGGACCCACGCCGGATAGCCGGCGGCCAGGCAATCGCGGAAGATGCCGCGCGTCCACGGGAACGGATAGGCGCGTTGCTCGACCGCCATCACCGCGTCGAGGTCGTCGTCGCGCATCGGCCGCAGCGCGGCTTCGGCGCCGTGCGCTTCGATGCGCGCCGCGTTCACCGCCGCGCCTTCGCGCGCAGCGCGCGCAGGCGCGGCCACAGCGCGCGCTTGGCCGCGGGATTGCCGCGCAGTTCGGCCGACGCCGGCAACTGCGCGACGACGTCGGCCATTTCCGGCGAATTCGGATTGATGCCGGCGGCGCGGATCAACGCGATGTGCAGGCGGTCGGGCATGCGCGTCGCCACGCGGCGCGGCGCGGCGACGGGCGCCGAGTCGGTTCCGTCGCGCGGGGCCGGAGCCGGACGCGCGGCAGGGCGGCCGGCCTGCGGTCGCCCGGGGGCCCTGGCCTGGAATTCGCGCCGCGCCGGCGGCAGCGCCGGCATCGGCGTTTCCGCCGGCGCCTGGGCGGCTTCGGCCACCGGCAACGCGCCGCGCACCCACACCGTATGGCCCAGCGCCGCCAGCCAGCGCTGCTGCTCGGCGGTCCACGGCGCGGCGTCGCTCACGCCGCCGGCTCCGTCTTGCGGAAACGCTGCAACAGCCACGCCACCGGCCCGGACAGCGCGTAGACCACGCCGACCGCGAACAGCACGCGCGGCACGTCGACGACCAGGATCGCGATGACCACCGGGACCAGCAGCAGCACCACGAAGGGCACGCGATCGGATTTCGGTCCGGTCCCGGCGCCGCCCTTGAAGCTCCAGTAGCGCACGCGGCTGACCATCAGCAGGGCCGCGGCCAGGGTGATGCCCAGCGCCACGTAGCGCAGCTGCGGCCCCCTCACGCCCAGGTCGCCGTCGGCGAAGGCCCAGACGAAGGACATCATCAGCCCCGCCGAGGCCGGGCTGGCCAGGCCGATGAACCAGCGCTTGTCGACCACCGCGACCTGGGTGTTGAAGCGCGCCAGGCGCAGCGCCGCGCAGGCCGCGTAGAGGAAGGCGACTGCCCAGCCGACCCGGCCCAGCAGCGCGCTGTCCAGCTTCAGCGCCGACAGCGACCAGTGGTACATCACCAGCGCCGGGGCCATGCCGAAACTGACCAGGTCGGCCAGCGAGTCGTACTGCACGCCGAATTCGCTGCTGGTGCCGGTCAGGCGCGCGACGCGGCCGTCCAGGCCGTCGGCGATGCCGGCGATGAACACCGCCACCGCCGCGTGCACGAACTGGCCGTTGGCCGCGGCGATGATCGCGTAGAAACCGCCGAACAACCCGGCCGTGGTGAACAGGTTCGGCAGCAGGTAGATGCCGCGCGGACGGGGGGGAGAATTGCGGTTTTCTTCCATGCGTCCCAGTTTAGCCGAAGCCGGCGCCTTGCCAGCGCCGTCCGGCGGTGCTGCAATCGACCGCTGCCGCAACCGCACCCGGAGCCGTCGATGCGCACCCCGCCCGTTTCCGCCCTGCTGGTCCTGATGGCCGGACTGGCCGCAGCCGCCACCGCCGAGGCCCAGACCACCCGCCTGTACCAGTGGAAGGACGCCAGCGGCGTGACCCACTACTCCGACAAGCCGCCGGAAGGACGGGACGCCAGCGACCGCGCCATCGTCAACCACGGCGAGCCCGCCACGCCGGCCGCGCCCGCGGCCAGGCCGGCCGAGAGCGCGCAGTGCACCAACGCGCGGCACAACCTCGACATCCTGTCGAAGAACGTCAAGGTGCAGGTCGACAACGATGGCGACGGCAAGCCCGACGACGTGCTCGACGAAGCCGGACAGGCCAACCAGAAGGCGATCGCCGAGGCCGAGGTCAGGGCCTACTGCCCGGCCCCGGCAACGGCCCGATAGTCCATGCGGCTGGCCTGGGCCATCGTCGCCGGGATCGCGCTGGGCGGCGGGCTGGCCTGGTGGATGTCGCGCGAAAGCCCGGAACAGACCAGCGAAAAGCAGCGCCGCGCCGAACGGGCCGCCGCCGCGCAGGCCCGCGACGCCGTGCCCGCGCTGTACCGCTGGCGCGACGAGAACGGCGTGCTGCAGATCACCGACCAGCCGCCGAAGGGCCGGCGCTACGAGCGGATCGACCGCAACCGGCCGCTGCAGCAGGAAGTGCGCGGGGATTGAAGCGGTTCCTGGTTGTTGGTTCCCGGTTGTTGGTTCCTGATTGCTGGTTCAGGCGCGGCCCGGCCGCCGGGGACCATGAACCAGCAACCAACAACCGCCTCCGTGCATGGCAAAATGCCCGCTTTCCGCCTGTCGAAAGCCCCCGCCGATGCGTCTGTCGCAATTCCACCTCCGCACCGCCAAGGAAACCCCGGCCGACGCCGAGATCGTCAGCCACCAGCTGATGCTGCGCGCGGGCATGATCCGCAAGCTGGCGTCCGGCCTGTACACGTGGGCCCCGCTGGGCCTGCGCGTGCTGCGCAAGGTCGAGCGCATCGTGCGCGAGGAAATGGACCGCGCCGGCGCGATCGAGATGCTGATGCCGACGGTGCAGCCGCGCGAGCTGTGGGAGGAGACCGGGCGCTGGGAGAAGTTCGGCGGCCAGTTGCTGAAGATCGCCGACCGCAAGGAAGCCGAATACTGCTACAGCCCGACCGCCGAGGAGGCGGTCACCGACTTCGCCCGGCAGGAACTGTCCAGCTACAAGCAGCTGCCGGTGAACTTCTACCAGATCCAGACCAAGTTCCGCGACGAGATCCGCCCGCGCTTCGGCGTGATGCGCGCGCGCGAGTTCCTGATGAAGGACGCGTATTCGTTCCACCTGACCGACGAGGACCTGGTCCGCGAATACCGCAACATGCATGCCGCCTACACCCGCATCTTCACCCGCCTGGGCCTGCAGTTCCGCGCGGTGCAGGCCGACAGCGGCGCGATCGGCGGCGACGCCTCGCAGGAATTCCACGTACTGGCCGAATCGGGCGAGGACGCCCTCGCCTTCTCCACCGGCTCGGACTACGCGTCGAACGTGGAAGCCGCGAGCGCCGCCGCGCCCGGCCCGCGCCCGGCGGCGACGGAGCCCTTGCGCAAGGTGCCGACGCCGACGCAGAAGACCTGCGAGGAAGTCGCGGCGCTGCTGGGGATCGACCTGGCGCGCACGGTCAAATCGGTGGCGGTGGTCGGTGCGGATGGTTTCGTCCTTGCGCTGGTGCGCGGCGACCACAGCGTCAACGAGATCAAGCTGGCCAAGGTGCCGGGGCTGGCCGACTACCGGCTGGCGAACGAGGCCGAGATCCTCGATCACCTCGGCAGCGAACCGGGATTCCTCGGCCCGCTGCGGCCGAGGAAGGCGGTCCGCGTCGTCGCCGACCGCGACGTCGCGGCGCTGGCCGATTTCGTGGTCGGCGCCAACGAGGCCGGCTTCCACATCGCCGGCGTCAACTGGGGCCGCGACCTGCCCGAGCCGGAAACCGTCGCCGACATCCGCAACGTGGTCGAAGGCGACAAGGCGGCGGACGGCGGTGAAATCCGGCTCGCGCGGGGCATCGAGGTCGGCCACGTGTTCCAGCTCGGCCACAAGTACAGCGAGGCGATGAAGTTCACCGTGCTCGACGAAAGCGGCAAGGCGGTGGTGCCGGCGATGGGTTGCTACGGCATCGGCGTGTCGCGGATCGTGGCGGCGGCGATCGAGCAGAACCACGACGCGGCCGGGATCATCTGGCCGGCGCCGATGGCGCCGTGGACGGTCGCGGTGTGCGTGATCAACCCGAAGAACGACGCCGCGGTGAACGCGGCGGCGGAAACGCTGCTCGACGAACTGCTCGCCGCCGGCATCGACGCGGTGCTCGACGACCGCGGCCTGCGCCCGGGGCCGATGTTCGCCGACATCGAACTGATCGGCATCCCGCACCGCGTGGTGGTATCCGAACGCGGCCTTGCCGCCGGCACCTTCGAATACCGCGCGCGCAACGCGAACGAAGCCGAGAACCTGACCCGCGAGCAGCTGCGCGGGAAACTGGGCGGCTGAGCCGCCCCCGTGGGGGCGGGCCCTGCCCCTACAGATTCCGCCGCGTCGGCATCAGCAGGTTGCCGAACAGCAGGCCGGCCACCAGCGCCATGATGATGTTGAGCGCGCCGAGCAGCGCCGATTCGCCGCCGGTCTGCTGCACCAGGTTCATCAGCCCGCGCAGGCTGGTGCTGCCGGGCACCAGCATGATGATGCCCGACAGGCGGATCAGCGCGCCGGGGCGGCGCGCGCGGCGCGCGAACAGGTTGCCGGCCATGGTGATCGCCAGCGCCGACAGGAAGATGCCCGCGCCGCTGCCCCAGGCTTCGCCCGCATAGCGCGAAACCAGGTAGCCGGCGATCGCCGCCGACATCACCCACGGGTAGTCGCGCCGGTGCGCCTTGAACAGCACCGCGAACGCGTACGCGGCCAGCACCAGCGACGCCCATTCGACCCAGTCCGGCTGCGGCCGCAACGCGCGTACCTCCGGGTCCAGCCCCAGCGGCCGCGCCACGCTGACCGCGATCATGCTGCCGATGGTCAGTTTCAGCACCGTGCTCACCGCGCCGGCGAAGCGGGCCGTGCCCGAGACCAGGTGCTGGCTGGTCAGCTCGTTGACCGCGTTGGTCAGGGTCATGCCCGGCAGCAGCACGATCAGCGAGGCGATGATCACCGTGTTGAGGTTCAGCGGCGCGACGAAGTCGGCGACGAGCACCGCCAGCAGGCCGGCCACCAGCGCGGACACCGCGTCGCTGGCTTCCTGCAGCCGCGGGCGCTTCTCGGTCAGCTGCGCGAACACGCCGATGACCAGGCCGATCAGCGCGGCGGTGGCGATGTCCAGCCACGGCAACCGCCACAGCCCCGCCACCGCGGCCGAGGCCAGCCCGAACGCCGCCACCTGGGCCACGCGCCCGCGTCGCGTCGGCTTGCGGTCGAGCCCGCGCAGCGCGGTATGGCCCTGGGCGATGCTCATGCGTCCGTTCGCCACTTCCTCGGCGATGCGGTCGGCCTCGCTGAGCTTGTGCAGGTCGTTATCGCCGGGCTCGAGCCGGATCACCCGCGTGGTGTCGCTGGCGCCCAGCGGCCGGGTTGGGTCGCTGAAACTGAGGATGATGCCGGTGGGATTCGACCACGGGTCGCAGTCCAGGCCGAGGCGCTCGGACAGGACCTCGACCGCGCGCTCCAGGCGCTGCGCGGTGGTGCCGTAGCTGTGCAGGCGCGTGGCGATCTCGCAAACGAAGGCGATGCGCTGGGCGTAGGTGGCGGTGGAATCGGCGGCAATGGGCGGCATGGCCGAATTGTGTAGGCCTTCGGGCATGCACGCCAGCCCATGCGGCAGTTCGGTATGCTTCGACGCATCGCGACCTGAACCGGCCGAATGAGCGCAACCGCCGACCGCCCGCAGTTCCAGATCGACCCGGCCGAGCCGGCACGGGCGCGCCTGTCCGGCGACTGGTCGCTGGCGCATGCGATGGACATCCCGGCGCGGCTGCGCGAACTGCCGGACGCGGTGGACACGCTCGACGCCAGCGGCATCGGCCGCATCGATTCGGCCGGGGTGATGCAGTTGCTGCGCTTCGCCAGGCGCCGCGGCCTGCCGCCGGAACGGCTGCGGTTCCGCGCCGACCACCGCGCCCTGGTCGGCGTCATCGAGGACGTCGCCGGCGACCGGCCCAAGCCGCGCCGCGACTACGGCTTCGTCGCCGCGCTGGCCCGCCTCGGCTTCCGCGTGCACGACAACGCCAGCGAGGTCGTCGCCCTGCTCAGTTTCACCGGCGAGAACCTGGCCAAGCTGTGGCGGATGCTGCGCCAGCCGCGGCGCATCCGCCCGGTCTCGGTCGTCTACCACATGGAACAGGTCGGCCTGGACGCGGTGCCGCTGGTGGCGCTGCTGTCGTACCTGGTCGGCACCGTGATCGCCTTCCTCGGCTCGACCATCCTGCGCGACTTCGGCGCCGAGATCTACGTGGTCGAACTGGTCAGCATCGCCTTCCTGCGCGAGTTCGCCGTGCTGCTGACCGCGATCGTGCTGGCCGGGCGCACCGCCAGCGCGTTCACCGCGCAGATCGGCGCGATGAAGGCGCAGGAGGAGATCGACGCGCTGCACACTCTGGGCCTGGACCCGGTCGACGTGCTGGTGCTGCCACGCCTGGTCGCGCTGCTGGTGATGCTGCCGCTGCTGACCTTCGTGGCGATGCTGGCCGGCCTGGCCGGCGGCATCACCGTCGGCGCGTTCGACCTGGGCATCAGCCCGCAGCAGTACGTGGCGCGCATGTACGAGACCATCCAGCTGCGGCATTTCCTGGTCGGCCTGTCGAAGGCGCCGGTCTTCGCCATGGTGATCGGCCTGATCGGCTGCCTCGAGGGCCTGCAAGTCAAGGGCACCGCGCAATCGGTCGGCGAGCGCACCACTTCGAGCGTGGTGCAGACGATCTCGCTGGTGATCGTGATCGACGCGCTGGCCGCGCTGTGGTTCATGGAGATGGGCTGGTGAACGCGATGGCGACGGACAGCGGCAGCGAACCGATCGTCTCCGTGCGCGGCCTGGTCAACCGCTTCGGCGAACAGGTCGTGCACGACGGCCTCGACCTGGACCTGCGCCGCGGCGAGATCCTCGGCGTGGTCGGCGGCTCCGGCAGCGGCAAGTCGGTGCTGATGCGCTCGATCCTCGGCCTGCGCAGGCCGAACGCGGGCGAGATCACCGTGCTCGGCACCGATGCGCGTTCCGACGACGAGGACGACCGCCGTGCCATCGAGCACAACACCGGCGTGCTGTTCCAGGACGGCGCGCTGTTCTCGTCGCTGACCGTCGGCGAGAACGTCGAAGTGCCGCTGAAGGAGCACCACCCCGAGATCCCGGACACCTGGCGCTACGACCTTGCCCTGCTCAAGGTCAAGCTGGCCGGCCTGCCGCCCGAGGCGATGGACAAGCTGCCGTCGCAGCTGTCCGGCGGCATGCGCAAGCGCGCCGGCCTGGCGCGCGCGCTGGCGCTGGACCCGCCGCTGCTGTTCCTCGACGAACCGACCGCCGGGCTCGACCCGATCGGCGCGGCCGCCTTCGATCGCCTGATCAAGACCCTGCAGGAGGCGCTGGGACTGACCGTGTTCCTGATCACCCACGACCTCGACACCCTGTACGCTATCTGCGACCGTGTCGCGGTGCTGGCCGACCGCAGGGTCGCCGCGATCGGTCCGCTGCGCGAGATCGAACGGCTGGAACACCCGTGGATCCGCGAATACTTCCACGGCCCGCGCGCGAGGGCGGCACGAGGCGATCCGCAGCCCGCGTAGCCGCGATTCGAGGAGGATACGACGATGGAAACCAAGGCCAATTACGTGCTGATCGGCGCCTTCACCCTCGCGGTGGGCGTCGCCCTGCTGCTGTTCGGCCTGTGGGCGGCGAAGTACTCGACCGAGCGCACCTGGCAGGAATACCGCGTGGTGTTCAACGAGCCGGTCACCGGCCTGATGACCGGCAGTCCCGTGCAGTACAACGGCATCACCGTCGGCTCGATCACCAAGCTGTCGCTGGCGCCGAACGACCCGCGCCAGGCGATCGCGCGCATCCGCCTCGACGCCGAGACCCCGGTCAAGACCGACACCCGCGCCAAGCTGGCGATCACCAGCCTGACCGGGCCGACCATCATCCAGCTCACCGGCGGCACGCCGCAGGCGCACAGGCTCACCGACAGCGACCGCAGCGACGCGCCGGTCATCCAGACCACGCCTTCGGCGCTGCAGAACATCACCGACACCGCCAATCGCATCGTCGACCGCCTCGACACGGTGTTCAGCGACCGCAACGTCGCCAGCATCGGCAAGACCCTGCAGAACCTCGACGAGATCAGCAGTTCGATCGCCACGCAGAAGGCCGACCTGCAGATGCTGATCGTCAATGCGCGCCAGGCGATGGAGAAACTCGACGCCACGCTGGCCACCACGCAGGGCACGATGGACCGGCTCGACAAGAACCTGGTGCAGCAGCTGCCGCAACTGGTCGACAAGCTGGACGCCAGCCTCGCCAAGCTGGATTCGGCGGCCGGCAACGCCGACGCCCTGCTCAGCGAGAACCGCGCGGCGATCAACAACTTCGCCAACGACGGCCTGGCCCAGCTCGGCCCGACGCTGGCCGAACTGCGCGCGCTGGTGCGCGACCTGCGTCGGGTCAGCGACCGCCTGGAAGGCAATCCCGCACGCTACCTGCTGGGGCGCGACGCGCCGAAGGAGTTCGAACCATGATCGAGCGGAAGGACCGACGCCTCCCGACACCGCAACTTAGGCGCATCGCCTTCCGCGCCGTCGTCCTTGCCTTCGCGACAGGCCTTTCCGGCTGCTCCATCCTCGGCAGCGGCCCGCGCGAAGGCGGCGGCACCACGATCTACGCGCCCGACGTGCGCGTCGCCGCCGATCCTTCGTGGCCGCAGGTCGACTGGTCGCTGGCGATCGCGCCGCCCACCGCGCCGCGCATGCTCGACAGCACCCGCATTGCGGTGAGGCCGACGCCCGGCGAACTTCAGGTCTACCGCGGCGCCAGCTGGTCGCAGCCGCCCACCGCGCTGGTCGCGGACGCCGTGCTGCACGCCCTGGAGGATTCCGGGAAGATCGCCTCGGTCGCCCGCCAGGGCAGCGGCATCCGCGCCGACTACAAGCTGGTGCTCGACATCCGCCGCTTCGAGGCCGATTACGCCGGCAAGGCCGTGCCTGATGTGGTCATTGAGATCAACGCCAAGCTCCTCAGCGTGCGTAACCAGACCGTGGTTGTATCCCATACTTTCGTGCAGACACAGCCCACGGCCGGCAAGGAGGCCCCGCAAGTAGCCGGCGCATTTGAGCAGTTGCTTTCGGTCGTCGCTGAGCAAATCGCTGGCTGGTTGTTGAACGTAGGGGCACGACCATGAGACAACCGGCAGCCCACATCAATACTGAACAAACAGTGCCGCAAAACAGACCGCTACACATTTCGCTTTGGACCAACTCGCAGTCATCCCATTCCCTTCTCGGCCGCCACATGCATCCATGGCACTTTCGTCATGACGAATGGCGCTGACCTACTGCAGCTCAGGAATAGACATTCCAAGAGGTATCTGCAACCGTCGAGACCGTCTGCGGCGTGTTGCGATTGGCGCTTTTCCAGATGGAATTGGCGCCCGTTACAGCGTGACGCCACAAGATGTCGCTCCGGCCATCACCATCGAAATCCCCCACCCCAGCCACTCGCCAATTGATGTCGGTCACTGCAGCAACCGTCTGCGACGTGTTGCGATTGGCGCTTTTCCAGATGGAATTGGCGCCCGTTACAGCGTGACGCCACAAGATGTCGCTCCGGCCATCACCATCGAAATCCCCCACCCCAGCCACTCGCCAATTGATGTCGGTCACTGCAGCAACCGTCTGCGACGTGTTGCGATTGGCGCTTTTCCAGATGGAATTGGCGCCCGTTACAGCGTGACGCCACAAGATGTCGTTCCGGCCATCACCATCGAAATCGGCCGGCCCTCGTACTTCCGATATCGGCGAGACCGAAGCGCGAAACTGCGCCAAGACGGGGATCGTCTGATTCAAGCTGCGTGCGTTGTCCTCACTGTTCGTTACGCCACAAGCACGGTCACCACAAAAGGTGATCCTGGGATTGGAGAACACACGGTACGGCATCTGGTCCGGATCGCCATAGGCCATGATCGTGTAGAAATTACCGTTGGCCGCGGAGGTCTTCAGCCCGAAGGAATACGGGTAACGCCCGTACTGCAGCTGGCCGTTGTCGCCCTGTGCGTTGGCGCGATCGTGCGCGGAGCCCATCAGGTGCGCCGATTCGTGGGACAGCGTGTTGTCGTCGCAGTAATAGCTGAACCCGTCGGTGCCCTGGTCGGTACCGTCGCTGACCACGGCATACGCGTAGGCCGCATCGCCGTTGGTGATGGGGGTCTGGTCCGCCCCGATCAGCCACGCGATACCACACCCGTCGTTCTCCGGGGTGGTGAATTTGCGCACGAGGATGGCGATGTCGGCGCTGTACTGGTCACGCGCGGTGCGCAGCGGCACCAGGCTTGAGGGAATCGGGACCGACTGCGTGCCGTCGGTGCCGGTCAAAGCATCCAGCGCCGTCTCGTTGGCATTGGCGTCGGTATAGCTGACCTGCAGCGTGCGCACCAGCCTCAGGTAGCCATCGACGTTGCTGTTGTTGAATGCCTGGTTGCCGACCTCGATCAGGTAGGCCAGACGCGTCGTCGCTTGCGAAGTGCCGCCGTAGTAGGAGGCAAAGCCCGCCGTATAGCCGATGGCGGCGTCGATGGTATTGGCGTCGGTCTGCGGCGCACGCAGCGCCGTGACCATGCCGCTCAGGGCTATCGGTGCCGCCTCGGCCGTGGCCGTGGTATCGCGCACGGCATTGGCCGCCGCACGCGGCACCTTGGCATCGCCGCGGATTCCCGGCTTGGCCGCCTTGGAAGGATCCATCTTCACCACCCACAACGCGCCCTGGCGCGTCTGCAGGCTCAGCGGCGGGCCGTTTTCCTGCGGGATCGAACCGAATACCGCCTGCTCGCCGAAGGTGATGATCGCTTCCTGCCGCGGATCGCCGCCGACCACCCGGCCGACCCAGGTCCAATTCCCGTCGAGTTGCTCGGCGTGGCGCTCGTAGCGCAGCCTGATCTGCGTGCCGTCCGGCGCAGGAAAGGTCATTTCGCCCGATGCGATCGCATTGAACGCATGCTCTTCGCTGACCGAAACGGGATACCAGGTGAAGGCGCCCTTCTGCTGGGCCGGCGCGCCCTGCGGATAGCTGACCAGCTTGCCGCGGTCGGGGGCGTCGGCAATCGAGACCCCGGCCATGCGTACGGGAACCGGTGAAGCCGATGCCTTTCCCGACGGCTGGCCAGGCGTTGCGGTACCCCGCAACCCCGCCTGCCAGGAGTCAGAACCCGACCCGCCGCAACCGGCCAGAAGGGTCGCCAGGAGCACAGCTCCGATCCGGAATTTCATGGGCATCGCCTCGAATCACAAATGCCCCCCTGTGCCCGCAATGATAGCGGGCACCGGCCGTGATCGCCGCGAAAAAACGCGCGTGAATTCCTTAGGATTTGAACCTGAAGCGCGAACGGGTACGCATTCCGGCCCCGGCGACCGCGCTCAGGCAGCGCGACGGAACGGCACGCCGGTCTTCTGCCGCAGCTCGTCCTCGTCGATGCCCGGGGCCGTTTCGACCAGTACCAGCCCGTCCGGCGTCACGTCGAACACGGCCAGGTCGGTGATGATCCGGTCGACCACGCCGACGCCGGTCAGCGGCAGCGTGCATTCGGGCAGGATCTTGTGGCTGCCGTCCTTCGCCACGTGTTCCATCAGCACGACGATGCGCTTCACGCCGGCGACCAGGTCCATCGCCCCGCCCATGCCCTTGACCAGCTTGCCCGGCACCATCCAGTTGGCCAGGTCGCCCTTGTCGGTGACCTGCATGGCGCCGAGCACGGCCAGGTCGATATGGCCACCGCGGATCATGCCGAAGGATTCGTGGCTGCCGAAGAAGCTGGCACCGGGCCGCGCGGTCACGGTCTGCTTGCCGGCGTTGATCAGGTCGGCGTCGATTTCGTCCTCGGTCGGGAACGGACCGATGCCGAGCAGGCCGTTCTCCGACTGCAACCATACGTCGATGCCGTCGGGAATGAAGTTGGCGACCAGGGTCGGCAGGCCGATGCCGAGGTTCACGTAGGCGCCGTCGGTCAATTCCTGCGCGGCGCGCGCTGCCATTTCGTCGCGGGTCCAGGCCATTACTTGCCTCCTTGGCGCAGGGTGCGCTGCTCGATGCGCTTCTCGGGGTTCGGGTTGTGTACCAGGCGCTGCACGTAGATGCCCGGGGTATGGATCTGGTCGGGATCGAGTTCGCCGACCTCGACGATGATTTCGGCCTCGGCCACGCAGACTTCGCCGGCGGTGGCGACCGCGGGATTGAAGTTGCGCGCGGTCTTGCGGTAGACCAGATTGCCGGACTTGTCGGCCTTCCACGCCTTGACCAGCGATACGTCGGCCTTGAGCGCGGTCTCCATCACGTACCAGTGGCCGTCGAACTGCCGGGTCTCCTTGCCCTCGGCGACAATGGTGCCGTAGCCGGTGCGGGTGAAGAACGCCGGGATGCCGGCGCCGCCGGCGCGCAGGCGCTCGGCCAGGGTGCCCTGCGGGTTGAATTCCAGCTCGAGCTCGCCGGCCAGGTACTGACGCTCGAATTCCTTGTTCTCGCCCACGTAGGACGAAATCATCTTGCGGATCTGCCGGGTTGCCAGCAGCTGGCCGAGGCCGAAGCCGTCGACGCCGGCGTTGTTGGAGATCGCGGTCAATCCCTTCACGCCGCTGTCGCGCAGCGCGGCGATCAGCGCCTCGGGAATGCCGCACAGGCCGAAACCGCCGACCGCGACAGTCTGGTTGTCGGCGACCAGCCCCTCGAGGGCAGCGGCGGCGCTGGGGTAGAGCTTGCTCTTGGCCATGCTTCGGTCCGTAGGGGAATGCCCCGGCATTCTACGCAAGGCGGGATGGCCGGCACATGGCACTTTCGGGCAATGGCTTCAACCCTACTCGACCCTACGCGCTCGCATGGCCGCCCCGCCCCCGGTAAAATCCGTGATTCCGCCCGCCAGCCGACGTCCGCCGGGCAGTCCGCAGTCACCGAAGGAATCCCTACAGGATGAAAATTCTCGTCGCCTACAAGCGGGTGGTGGACTTCAACGTCCGCATCCAGGTCAAGCCGGACGGTTCCGGGGTGGTCACCGAGGGCGTCAAGCTCTCGCCCAACCCGTTCGACGAGATCGCGC
>NZ_PDWR01000024.1:0-7500 GCF_010211755.1 Pseudoxanthomonas sangjuensis
GTGGGCCACTGCGGTGACAACGCCGCGTGCGAAGGCTTCTTCGGCCTGCTCAAGCGCGAGCGGGTCTACCGCATGACCTACCCAACGCTCGATGCCGCGAGGGCTGATGTGTTCGAATACATCGAGCGGTTCCACAACCCGAGGATGCGACGAAGGGTCGCCAGGCAAGACCAGAAGTTCTCAGCCCTTTTACAACCGTCCGTGATTTCGGGGTAGAACCCGTCGCGGCGAACCCGCGCAAGGACGGCGACATTCCAGCCCTGAACCTGCCCAGCATCGCGACGCGCACCTGCGGCAACGTGAACGGATGCACATTCACGCGCACCTTCCGCAGCACACTGCCCCACGCACAGGAATGGACCCTGGCTGTCCGCAAGTTCAAGGGGGGCGTGACTCCAAGCAAGTTCACCCTGAATCCGGGCGAGTCGAAGACCGTCAGCATCCACATCGACAACGGCGGTCTGGTGCCGGACAGCCGTTTCTATTTCGGCAACGTCATGGTGAAGCCGACGGGGAATACCACTCTGCCCGAAATGTCGCTGCCCGTGGCCATTGCCGTACCGCCGCCCGCGGTCGTTCTGGACGCGCCGTCGGTCGATGTGTCCGTCAAGGCGGGATCCACCGGCCTTGCGCGGGTCGACATGGTGAACGACGGCGGCGGTACGTTGAAGTTCCAGTTGAACAACTCCCCTGTTGAACAGGAACTCCATTCGGCCCCGCACAATACGGTCGCAACCGCCTTCGCCAGCACCATCTGGACCGAGCTGAGTCCGGCGGGCCAACAGGCGCAGTTCGGCAGCGACGATTTCTACCTGCAGTCCGAAACCACGATCACGTCCTTCTTCACCGAGGGCTTCGTGTCGTCCCGCAAGCCGCTTGAAACCGTCGCGTCGACCATCACCTGGAGCATCTTCCGGGATGGCGGCGACCAGCCGGACGGCGATCCGCTGCAATCCCCCGGCAAGGCGGTCTGGAGCTACACCGCGGCGCCGGCAACCGCGGGCATCACCATCAGTTCGCCCAGCGACAGGATCAACGCCAATATCCGCCTGGACCTGGCCGCCGTCGGGCAGAACCTGCGCCTGCCACCGGGTCGCTACTGGCTGGTCGTGAATACGGCAGGCGCCTATGCCGACAACTGGAACTGGTTCGCCACAGACTCCGGTGATGCCGACGATCTCTACCGGCTGCTGCTGCTGCCGAGGGACGGCACCACGTGGGGCGACTACGTCTTCCACAAGGGCCTTTCCATGGACATCACCGGCAAGTTCCAGTGCGGCGCTCCGTGGCTGGGCATGCCTTCACCGGTTTCCGGGTCGCTGAAGGGCGGCGAACGCCGCAACGTCAGCATCACCGTCAACTCGGCGGGCATGGCCCCCGGCACCTACACCGCGTACGCGTGCTTCGACACCACCGATGCGAAGCGGCCAAAGGTGGCGGAACAGATCCGCATGACGGTCACCCGGTAATGTAGTGGAATGTGGCGGCTCGACCTGGAGCCGCCACCAACCCCCGGCCCGAAACGATTCGGGCCGGACTTTTTCGCAACCCACGACCGGCACACTTGGTTCATGGCCGCCCAAGTGGCGAACCCGCAGGGAATGGGTTGGATTCTTCTCGACGCCTGGCCGGACAATTCGCGGCAGCCGCGCCTGGAACGGCACCCGGTGCTAGCCGCGCTCCATCACGGCGCACTGCGCGAGAAGATCCGGATCACCGAATCCAGGTGCGCGCGCATCGCCTTGCGCGCCGCCGCGGCGTCGCGCGCGCAGATCGCCTCGACGATGACCGCGTGCTCGCTTTCGGAACGGCGCGGCATGTCCTTGGTCGTGTACAGCTGCTGCAGGCGCTGGAACATCGAACCATACTTGTGCCCCAGCAGGTGGCGGATCAGCAGCGCATAGGCCGGGTTGCCGCTGGCCTCGGCGATGCGCACGTGCAGCAGGCGGTCGCCGGGGTGGGTGGTCGAACCGTTGCGGTTGTCCTCGATGTTGCGCGCGTAGGCTTCGCGGATCCCGGCCAGCTGGTCCTCGCTGGCGTTCTCCGCGGCCAGCGCGGCCGCTTCCGGTTCGACCAGGCGTCGCGCCTGCAGCAGCGAGAACGGCGGCACCTCGGCATCGAGGTCCGGCACGCCCAGTTCGCCTTCCAGTTCGGGATCCAGCTCCCACGGCTTGCTGTGCATGGCCTGGTCGATCACGTGCGGCTGGGCCGTGCCGCCCGCCTTCTGCTGCGCAACCACCATGACCCCGTCGCCGACCCGCACCCGGACCAGGCCGATCACTTCCAGCGCGATCAGCGCCTCGCGCAGCGAGGTGCGGCTGACTCCGAACTGCTGCGACAGTTCGCGCTCGGGCGGCAGGTAGCTGCCCGACGGGTATTCGCCTCTTTCGATCATGCCGCGGAGCTGATCGGCGATCTGCTGGTACAACCTGCGGCTGTGGATGCTGTAGACGGGCATGGCAACGGGAAATCAATGTTATCGCTATCTGCGGGCCGGTCCAGTATACGCGCCGCCGCCTGCCGGGCCGCCAGCGAAGCCATGCAACGCCAGGGGACGGACGACTTCCCGCAGGGCGCCGCGGATGCGGCACGGCCGCTGCAGAGACCGCGACATCCGGTACTTCAGTCCGCTTTTGCGTCGGCCTGGCCGGCGCTCGCCTGCACCTGCCGCAACACGCGCAGCAGGTTGCCGCCCCAGATGTCGTCGATGTCCTGTTCGCTGTAGCCGGCCTGCAGCAGGCGTTCGGTGATCTTCGGCAGGTCGGAGACGTCTTGCAGCCCGTCGACGCCGCCGCCGCCGTCCCAGTCCGCGCCGATGCCGACGTGCTTCGGCCCCACCACGTCGAGGATATGCAGCAGATGGCGCATGAAGTCGTCGAGGCTCGCCTTCGGCACCGGGTATTTCGCGTCGATCCGGGCCTGCTCGCGCAGCCAGTCCTGGATCTTTTCCTCGGTCAGTTCGCCTTCGGGACCGTACTTCTCTTCCAGCGCGTCCAATGCGGCCTGGCGCTCCGGGATCTTCGGCGCCGGGATCAGGTAACCGCCGTAGGCATTGACGTGGATCAGCCCGCCTTTCGCCGCCAGCTTGCGCAGGCGCTCGTCATCGACGTTGCGCGGGTGGTCGAAGATCGCCTTCGAACCGCTGTGCGACAGCACGATCGGCGCCTTCGACAGTTCCAGCAGCTGGTCGAGCACGTCGTCGCTGGAATGCGAAGCGTCGAGGACGATGCCGAGCCGGTTGGCCTGCGCCACCAGCTCGCGCCCCTTCGGGCTCAGTCCGTGCCATTCCGGCCCTTTCGGATCGGTCGCCGAATCGCCGAAGTCGTTGTTGAGGAAATGGGCGACGCCGACCATGCGCAGGCCGAGCCGGTAGTACGCCTCCAACAGGCTGGGATCGCTGGCCAGCGGCGAGGCGTTCTCCATGCTGACGAAAACCACGCGCTTGCCGGATTTCTCGATGCGCACCGCGTCGTCGGCCGTCAGCGCGAGCTCGAACGAATCCGGATGCGCGGCGAGCATTTCGCGGATCTGCACCAGGCGCTTCAGGCCACGGTCGCGCGCGGCGCGGTTGCCCGCCGCGTCGCGGGGCCCCTGACCGGTATAGACCGCCCAGAAGCCGCCGTCGAGGCCGCCTTCCTTCATCCGCGGCAGGTCGACCTGCGAGAACGCGCCGTCGCGCGCGTGGTCGTCGAGGATGCTCCAGCCGGGGCGGCCGAAGTTCGCCGGCGTGTCCAGGTGCGTGTCGAGCACGATCGCCCGCTGGTGGACCTGCCACGCCTCCGCGGAAACCGCCGCCGGCTTCTCCTGGGCGGTGGCGGCAAGCGCGGGCAGGGCGGCGAACATGACAAGCGCGGCGGCGAGCCTGGTGCGGTTCATCGGCAACTCCGTTGGGTTCCCGGCCCATTGTTTTCCAGCCGCGCAAAAGAAGAAACCCCCAGCCGTGGCTGGGGGTTCCGGATAAAGACCCTGGCGATGACCTACTCTCGCATGGAAGACCCACACTACCATCGGCGCAGCTGCGTTTCACTTCCGAGTTCGGGATGGGATCGGGTGGTGCCACAGCGCTAATTTCACCAGGGAGACGGTTGGAGCAGCGCAGTCTTGCGCCTGTCTCGCATAGTTACTTGGGACGTAATCAAGGCTTGGGATCATCGACGCGTCGCCGAGTCCAAGGCCACTTGAGGTTATATGGTCAAGCCACACGGATCATTAGTATCAGTTAGCTCAACGCCTTGCAGCGCTTACACACCTGACCTATCAACCACCTAGTCTTGATGGTTCCTTCAGGGGGCTTGTGCCCCGGGAGATCTCATCTTGAGGCGCGCTTCCCGCTTAGATGCTTTCAGCGGTTATCGCTTCCGAACATAGCTACCCGGCAGTGCCACTGGCGTGACAACCGGAACACCAGAGGTTCGTCCACTCCGGTCCTCTCGTACTAGGAGCAGCCCCTCTCAAATCTCCAACGCCCATGGCAGATAGGGACCGAACTGTCTCACGACGTTCTGAACCCAGCTCGCGTACCACTTTAAATGGCGAACAGCCATACCCTTGGGACCGACTACAGCCCCAGGATGTGATGAGCCGACATCGAGGTGCCAAACACCGCCGTCGATATGAACTCTTGGGCGGTATCAGCCTGTTATCCCCGGAGTACCTTTTATCCGTTGAGCGATGGCCCTTCCATACAGAACCACCGGATCACTAAGACCTACTTTCGTACCTGCTTGATCCGTCGATCTCGCAGTCAAGCACGCTTATGCCTTTGCACACAGTGCGCGATGTCCGACCGCGCTGAGCGTACCTTCGTGCTCCTCCGTTACTCTTTGGGAGGAGACCGCCCCAGTCAAACTACCCACCATACATGGTCCCCGACCCGGATTACGGGCCCAGGTTAGAACGTCAAGCACATCAGGGTGGTATTTCAAGGTTGGCTCCACGACAGCTAGCGCCATCGCTTCAAAGCCTCCCACCTATCCTACACAGACGAACTCAACGTTCAATGTAAAGCTATAGTAAAGGTTCACGGGGTCTTTCCGTCTTGCCACGGGAACGCTGCATCTTCACAGCGATTTCAATTTCACTGAGTCTCGGGTGGAGACAGCGCCGCTGTCGTTACGCCATTCGTGCAGGTCGGAACTTACCCGACAAGGAATTTCGCTACCTTAGGACCGTTATAGTTACGGCCGCCGTTTACCGGGGCTTCGATCAAGAGCTTCGCTTGCGCTGACCCCATCAATTAACCTTCCGGCACCGGGCAGGCGTCACACCCTATACGTCCACTTTCGTGTTTGCAGAGTGCTGTGTTTTTGATAAACAGTCGCAGCGGCCTGGTTACTTCGGCCCCCCTCAGCTATTAACCAAAGGGGGCGCACCTTCTCCCGAAGTTACGGTGCTATTTTGCCTAGTTCCTTCACCCGAGTTCTCTCAAGCGCCTGAGAATTCTCATCCTACCCACCTGTGTCGGTTTACGGTACGGTCTTCGTGAGCTGAAGCTTAGGAGCTTTTCCTGGAAGCGTGATATCAGCAGCTTCGTCCATAAGGACTCGTCCTTGGTCTCAACGTTGCGCTCCCGGATTTGCCAAAGAGCACCGCCTCAACCCTCTCACCGGGACAACCAACGCCCGGCCTGCCTAACCTTCTCCGTCCCTCCATCGCACTCACGCGAGGTGCTGGAATATTAACCAGCTTCCCATCGACTACGGCTTTCGCCCTCGCCTTAGGGACCGACTAACCCTGCGCCGATTAACGTTGCGCTAGGAAACCTTGGGCTTTCGGCGTGCGGGTTTTTCACCCGCATTGTCGTTACTCATGTCAGCATTCGCACTTCCGATACCTCCAGCAGCCTTCTCAAGCCACCTTCGCAGGCGTACGGAACGCTCCTCTACCGCGCACACAAAGTGTGCACCCCAAGCTTCGGTTCATCGCTTAGCCCCGTTAAATCTTCCGCGCAGACCGACTCGACCAGTGAGCTATTACGCTTTCTTTAAAGGGTGGCTGCTTCTAAGCCAACCTCCTGGCTGTCTGTGCCTTTCCACATCGTTTTCCACTTAGCGATGAATTTGGGACCTTAGCTGTGGGTCTGGGTTGTTTCCCTTTTCACGACGAACGTTAGCACCCGCCGTGTGTCTCCCATACAGTCCGTCTTGGTATTCGGAGTTTGCAATGGTTTGCTAAGACGCGATGTCCCGCTAGCCATAACAGTGCTCTACCCCCAAGAGGATACATATGAGGCGCTACCTAAATAGCTTTCGAGGAGAACCAGCTATCTCCGGGTTCGATTAGCTTTTCACTCCTAATCACACCTCATCCCCTACCTTTGCAACGGGAGTGGGTTCGGGCCTCCAGTACCTGTTACGGCACCTTCACCCTGGGCATGACTAGATCACCCGGTTTCGGGTCTACTGCCCGCGACTATGCGCCCTTATCAGACTCGGTTTCCCTTCGCCTCCCCTATACGGTTAAGCTCGCCACGAACAGTAAGTCGCTGACCCATTATACAAAAGGTACGCAGTCACTCCTTGCGGAGCTCCTACTGCTTGTACGCACACGGTTTCAGGTTCTATTTCACTCCCCTCTCCGGGGTTCTTTTCGCCTTTCCCTCACGGTACTGGTTCACTATCGGTCGGTCAGGAGTATTTAGCCTTGGAGGATGGTCCCCCCATGTTCAGACAGGGTTTCTCGTGCCCCGCCCTACTCGTCTTCACTGCTATGGCCCTTTCGAATACAGGGCTATCACCTTCTATGGCGCTTCTTTCCAGAAGCCTCTTCTAAAACCATAGCAGCTTAAGGGCTGGTCCCCGTTCGCTCGTCACTACTGAGGGAATCTCGGTTGATTTCTTTTCCTCCGGGTACTTAGATATTTCAGTTCTCCGGGTTTGCCTCCAGCAGCTATGTATTCACTGCAGGATACCGATTGCTCGGTGGGTTTCCCCATTCGGACATCGCGGGATCAAAGCTTGTTGCCAGCTCCCCCGCGCTTTTCGCAGGCTGCCACGTCCTTCATCGCCTCTGACCGCCAAGGCATCCACCGTGTGCGCTTATTCGCTTGACCATATAACCCCAAGTCGCCTCGGAGTTAACGTGTGAAGGGGTACAAAGCCTTCACGCGAATATCAACGACATTCAAGTTTCAGGGGATTTTCTCCCCCGCCTTAGCCTCAACGACACGTCTGGATGATCTTCCAAACGCATATTGATTACGTCCCAAGTTGTTAAAGAGCCACAAGCCGGCCTCAACGCCAAGCCTGTAAAAATCTTTTAGTGTGTGCGCGCTATCCAGAGTTTCGCTCGACCATGATGGTGGGTCTGGGAGGACTCGAACCACCGACCTCACCCTTATCAGGGGTGCGCTCTAACCACCTGAGCTACAGACCCAAAAGTCGATAGCCCGTGCGACCTGGTGGAGCCAGTCGGGATCGAACCGACGACCCCCTGCTTGCAAAGCAGGTGCTCTCCCAGCTGAGCTATGGCCCCGTTTTGTCCGGGGTTACTCTGAATGCA
>NZ_PDWR01000024.1:10000-58840 GCF_010211755.1 Pseudoxanthomonas sangjuensis
CAGCGGCAGCAGCGTCGTATCGCCCTGCCCGGTGACGGCCGCGTGCCAGCCGGCGATCGCGGTTTCCGCGGCGCCCGCATCGTGGAAGCGCGCGGCGAGTTCGCGCGCCAGGCGCAGCTTCACGTCGCGCGGGTTCAATGCGCCGGAGGCGACGTCGGCCCGCAGTTTTTTCGCCTCGTCCGCGCCGATTTCGAAGCTGAGCAACTCGATCCACTTCCACATCAGTTCGTCGCCGATCTTCATCGTCTTGTTGACGATGTCGATCGCGGGCTCGGCGATGCCGATGTAGTTGCCCAGCGACTTGCTCATCTTGTTGACGCCGTCCAGGCCTTCGAGGAGCGGCATGGTCAGCACGATCTGCGGCGGCTGGCCGAAGTGCTCCTGCAGGCCGCGGCCCATCAGCAGGTTGAACTTCTGGTCGGTGCCGCCGAGCTCGACGTCGGCCTCCAGCGCGACCGAGTCGTAGCCCTGCACCAGCGGATACAGGAATTCGTGGATCGCGATCGACTGCTGCGCGGCATAGCGCTTGGCGAAATCGTCGCGTTCGAGCATGCGCGCGACGGTGTGCTGCGCGGCGAGCTTGATCATGTCGGCGGCGCCCATCCGCCCGAACCATTCGCTGTTGAACCGCAGCTCGGTCCTGTCGCGGTCGAGCACCTTGAACACCTGGTCGGCGTAGGTCTTCGCGTTCGCCTCGACGTCCTCGCGCGTCAGCGGCTTGCGGGTGACGTTCTTGCCGGTGGGGTCGCCGATCATCCCGGTGAAGTCGCCGATCAGGAAGATCACCGTGTGCCCCAGATCCTGGAACTGGCGCATCTTGTTGAGCAGGACGGTGTGGCCGATGTGCAGGTCGGGCGCGGTCGGGTCGAAGCCGGCCTTCACGCGCAGCGGGCGGCCAAGCCTGAGGCGCGCCTCCAGTTCTTCGGGCTTGAGGATTTCGTCGGCACCGCGGCCGATCAGGGCGATTGCTTCTGCGAGGGACAAGGCGGGATTTCCGGTGACACCGGCGGCGCCGGCGAAAATGAATAGGCGGGGATTTTACGTATTCGTGACGGGGGTCAGAAAAGCTTTTCGATTCAATGATTTGACGCGGACAACTCGTGTGTTTAATGTTACGCCAATGGGGGGCGCCACGTCCCGGGCTCGGAAGTACGAGAAATGCACAACCACGGCGACGGCGGCAGCCACGAACTTCGCAACAAGCTGCGCTTCCGGCAGCGCCTGGAAATCCTCCGCGATTCGACCCTGCACCAGCAAGTGAAGCGCCACCTCGATGCGCGCCGCTGGTGCCGCCGCCAGTGGATCCACGCCAGCCTGTTCGCCAGCATCGGCACGATGGTCGCGACCATCGTGCCGGGCTTCTCCGCCGCGACGCAGGCACCGGCCGTGGCCCGGCCGCTGGCCACGCTGCCGCTGGAACTGCCCGGCCTGTCCGCCGACAAGCTGCACGGCGTCGCCGGCGATAGTTGGCAGGTGGTGCGGGTCCGGCCGGGCCAGACCCTCGGCGCGATCTTCGGCGAAATGGGCGCTCCGGCCTCGACGCTGCATCGCGTGCTGCAGGACAAGGGGGCGAAAGCCGCGCTGGCGCGACTGTACCCGGGGGCCGAGCTGGGTTTCCTGCTGGGCCACGACGGCAGCCTGCACGGGTTCCGCTACGACCGCGACCCGATGCACCGCGTCGAACTGTCGATCGATGGCGACCGGCTGCACGAACGGGTGATCGAGCGCGAAGCCAGCACCCGCACCGTGGTGATCAGCGGCAAGGTCGGGCGCTCGCTGTTCCACTCGGCGCGTAAGCTGGGCCTGTCCGGCGGCAACATCAACACGCTGACCGACGAGATCTTCAAGTACGACATCGACTTCAACGAGGACGTCGCCGCCAGCGACCGCTTCAGCGTGGTGGTCGAGCAGACCTGGCGCGAGGGCGAACTGATCAAGTCCGGCCCGGTGCTGGCCGCCACCTTCACCACCGGCGGCAAGCTGCACAGCGGCTTCCGCTTCGAGCGCAACGGCAAGGCCGAGTACTTCACCGCCGAAGGCCGCCCGCTGAAGAAGAGCTTCATCCGCATGCCGATCCCGTACGCGCGGCTGAGCTCGGGCTTCGGCGCGCGCAAGCACCCGGTGCTGGGCCGCATCCGCATGCACAAGGGCGTGGACTACGCCGCGCGCAGCGGCACGCCGATCATGGCCGCCGGCGACGCGCGGGTGAAGTTCGTCGGCCGCCAAAACGGCTACGGCAACGTGGTCATCCTGGACCACGGCCGCGGCTACACCACGCTGTACGGGCACATGTCGCGCTTCGGCAAGATCCACGCAGGCCAGCGCATCGCCCAGGGCACGGTGATCGGCTACGTCGGCATGACCGGGCTGGCCACCGGCCCGCACCTGCACTACGAATTCCGCGTCAACGGCGTGCACCGCAACCCGCTGTCGATCACGATGCCGCCGGCCGAGCCGCTGACCGGCGCGCAACTGGCCGCGTTCCGCAGCTACACCGCCAACGCACTGGCGCGGATCCGCACCGTGGAAAACATCATCTACGCCGACGCGGCGCCGTCCCAGCGCGGCACCGTGGCGATGGCGGAATCGCCGGCCAGGGGCAAGAAGGGCTGAGCGACCGGCTTGCGGTTGGCGGCCCGCGGTTGGTGGACGGCGTCCGATCGCCGATGATGTCCGCCAACCACCAACCGCGAACCCCCAGCCGCCCATGCCGCACCCCGACCTTTACCTGGGCCTGATCTCCGGCACCAGCGCCGACGGCATCGATGCCGCGCTGGTCCGGTTTTCCGACGGCGCGTCCGAACCGCAGCTGCAACTGGTCCATGGCCGCACCTATGCGTGGGACGCGGCGCTGCGCGCGCGCCTGATCGAGCTGGGCCAGGGCGGCGACGCGGCGTCGCTGGACGAACTGGGCGAACTCGACGTGCAGGTCGCGCGAAGCTTCGCCGACGCGGCGCTGAGGCTGGTCGGCGAGGCCGGGATCGAGGCCGCCGGGGTGCGCGCGATCGGCTCGCACGGGCAGACCATCCGCCATCGCCCGGAAGCGCGTTTCCCCTTCACCTGGCAGATCGGCGACGGCAACGTGATCGCCGAGCGCAGCGGCATCGACACCGTGGCCGATTTCCGTCGCCGCGACGTCGCCGCCGGCGGACACGGCGCGCCGTTGATGCCGGCCTTCCACGCGGCGATGCTGCATTCGCCCGGCGAGGACCGCGCGGTGCTGAACCTCGGCGGCATCGGCAACCTGACCTTGCTGCCGTGCGCAGGCGACGTGCGCGGCTTCGACACCGGCCCGGCCAACGCGCTGCTGGATGCCTGGTGCGAGCGCCACACCGGCCGCGCCTTCGATGCCGGCGGCGCCTTCGCTGCGAGCGGCAAGGTCGACGAGCAACTGCTCGCGCGCCTGCTCGACGAACCCTGGTTCGCATTGCCGCCGCCGAAGAGCACCGGGCGCGAGCAGTTCCACCTGCGCTGGCTGGAGTCGCGACTGCAGGGCAACCTTGCGCCCGTCGACGTGCAGGCCACGCTGCTGGAACTGAGCGCCGCGACCGTCGCCGACGCGTTGCGCGCGACGCAGCCGGAGACGAAGCGGGTGATGGTCTGCGGCGGCGGCGTGCACAACCGCGCGTTGATGTCCAGGCTGGCCGCATGGCTGCCGGGCGTGGTGGTCGAATCGACCGCCGCGCACGGGCTGGACCCGGATTACGTCGAAGCGATGGGCTTCGCCTGGCTGGCGCGCGAAACCCTGGCCGGACGGCCCGGCAATCTGCCGTCGGTCAGCGGCGCGAAGGGCCTGCGCGTGCTCGGTGCGGTGTATCCGGCCGCGGCTGGCGCGACGATCAGCTGAAGCTGCCGACCGCGCTCACCTGTTTCAGTGCGGCGATCGCTTCCGACAGCGCGCTGGCCTCGTCGTTGTCGAAGTTGCCGTGCACTTCGTTCTCGATCACGAGCAGGCCTTGCTCGAGCAGACGGATCACGGTCTCGCGCGCGTCCCAGCGACGCGCGACCGACAGGCGCAGGATGCGCTCGTTCAACACCGGGTCGATGTTTTTCAGGATCAGGTCGGCCATGGCTTTCCCCCACCCCGCCGCAGGGGATAGGCGGGGCGGTTACATCATATCGGCCGGGCCGGCGACAACCGCGACCGGCTTCTCAGTTCGGCGAAGTCGACCGCTCGCGGATGCGCGGCCACAACCAGGCCAGCAGCAGCAGGGTCGGGACCACGGTCAGCGTGCTCATGACGAAGAATGCACTGTACGAACTGGCCTCGACGATGTAGCCGGACGCGCCGCCGACGAACTTGCCCGGCAGGTTGGCCAGCGACACCAGCAGCGCGAACTGGGTCGCGGTGAAGTTGCGGTCGGTCAGCGAGGACGCGAACGCCACGAACACCACGCCGGCGACGCCCTGGCACAGGTTGTCGGCCAGCAGCGCCGTGTAGAACGACCAGATTTCCCCGGGGTGGTGCGCCATCAGCAGGAACGCGAGGTTGGACAGCGCCACGCCCAGCGCGGCGAACAGCAGCATCCAGCGGAAGCCGAACGCCGCCACCAGCACGCCGCCGAGGAACGCGCCGGCGATGCCCATCCAGATGCCGAACAGCTTCGACACCGTGGCGATGTCGGCCTTGGTGAAGCCCGAATCCAGGTAGAACGGCCCGGCCATCACCCCGATCACCTGGTCGGGGAACTTGTACAGTCCGACGAACAGCAGCAGCACGACCGCGGTGACCACGCCGTTGCCGGTGAAGAAACTGGCGACGGGCTGCCAGAACGCACCGAGGAAATCGATCCGCCGCTGCACGGTCGACTCCGGCTTTTCCGGCTCCCGGCTCAGCAGCGTCGTCGCGATCGGCAGCAGCATCAGCGCCGCCATCGCCACGTAGGCCGGCAGCCAGCCGCGGTATTCGGCCAGGTACAGCGCGCCGGCGCCGCCCATGATCAGGCCGATGCGATAGCCGAACACATAGGTCGCGGCCAGCGCCGCCTGCGCCGATTCGGGCGCGATCTCGATGCGGTAGGCGTCGATCACCGAGTCCTGGGTCGCGCCGGCGAACGAGGCGACCAGCACCCACAGCACCAGCGGGCCGACCCCCTGTTCCGGCCGCGTATAGGCCAGCGCGAACAAGCCGACCAGCACCACGACCTGCGCCGCCAGCAACCACGAGCGGCGGCGCCCGAGGAAGGCGGTCAGCGGGAAGGCGTAGCGGTCCAGCAGCGGCGCCCACAGGAACTTGAGCAGGTAGAAGAAGCTGGCCAGGCTGATCAGGCCGATCTGCCCCAGCTCCAGGCCGACGTCGCGCAACCGCGTCGACAGGGTCTGCGACGCGATCAGCAGGAACGGCAGGCCGCCGCCGAAGCCGAGGATGGCCATGGTCAGCGCCGACGGCGTGGCGAAGGCGGCGCGGATGCCGCGCCAGCCCTTGTACGAAGGTTTCGCCGCCGCGCCCCCGGCGTTCGCGTCCGGATTCATCCGCCGTACTCCACCACGAACGGGGCGTGGTCGGAGAAACGGGGGGTCGGGTGGATCGAACAGCTTTTCAGCTGCCTGCCCAGCGCCGGGGTGACGAACTGGTAGTCGATGCGCCACCCGACGTTGTTGGCGCGCGCGGCGCCGCGGTTGCTCCACCAGGTGTAGTCCTGGCCCTGCGGGTGCAGCGCGCGGTAGGCGTCGACCCAGCCGCCCGCGCGGCCGGGCGTGCCGTCGCTGCCGCCGTCGTCGCCGAGCATGCCGTTGAGCCACGCGCGCTCGGGCGGCAGGCAGCCGGAATTCTTCTGGTTGCTGGTCCAGTTCTTGATGTCGAGCCTGCTGCGCACGATGTTCCAGTCGCCGCACAGCACGTAGTCGCGGCCGCTGGCCAGCCATTCGTCGAGGATCGGCTTCAGCCAGTCCATGACCTTGAACTTGAACGCCTGGCGCTCCTCGCCGGAACTGCCGGACGGGATGTAGAACGACACCACGCTGAGCTTGCCGTAGCGCGCCTCGATGTAGCGGCCCTCGTCGTCGAACGGCGCCCACCCCAGCGACGTGCGCACCTCGTCCGGCTCGCGCTTCGAATAGATCGCCACGCCGCTGTAGCCCTTCTTGGTGATCGCGTCGCGGTAGAAGCAGTGGTGGCCGTTCGGGCGGAACGCCGGGTCGGCCAGCTGGTCCTCCTGCGCCTTGGTCTCCTGCAGGCAGACCACGTCGGCCTTCTGCGCCTGCAACCAGTCGAAGAAGCCCTTGTTGCCGGCCGAGCGGATGCCATTGGCGTTGAAGCTGATGATCTTCATGAAGCCGGGCTCGGAATCGGGAATGGAAGAGCGTAACCGATAGGCCCGCAGGACGGCGTCGGGACGAGACGATATGCTTCCATCACGACACCCCACCCTCCCCACCGCCCCATGCACAAGCAACGCTTCCTGCAACTGGCCCTGCACGCCAAGGCCCTGCGCTTCGGCGAGTTCACCCTGAAGTCCGGCCGCCTCAGCCCCTATTTCTTCAACGCCGGGCGCTTCGACAGCGGCGCACTGCTGGCCGGGCTGGCCGCCTGTTACGCCGACGCGGTGGACGCGGCCGCGGTCGCCGGCTCCATCGGGGACTTCGACCTGCTGTTCGGCCCGGCCTACAAGGGCATCCCGCTGGCCACGGCGCTGGCCTGCGAATACGCCCGCCGCGACCGCGACCTGCCGGTGGCGTTCAACCGCAAGGAGGCCAAGGACCACGGCGAGGGCGGCACCCTGATCGGCGCGCCGCTGGACGGCCGCCGCGTACTGATCGTCGACGACGTGATCACCGCCGGCACCGCGATCCGCGAGGCGCTGGCGCTGATCCGCGACGGCGGCGGCATCCCGGCCGGGATCGTCGTCGCGCTGGACCGGCAGGAGGTGCTGAACGAGGACGACGACGGCCGGCGCTCGGCGGCACAGGCGGTGGCGGAGGAAACCGGCGTGCCCGTGATCGCCGTCGCCAATCTGCACGACCTGCTTGATTTCGCCGGCGAAAACGCCGACCTTGTCGGCCACCGCGACCAGTTGCTCGCCTACCGCGCGCGCTACGGCACGGCCGCCACGACCGACTGAACCACGACGGACGACGACAGCAGGGGGCTGTTCGATGCCGATGAATCCATACCGCCATGCCGCCGGTTTCGCGCTACTGGCGCTCGCCGCCGGCTTCCCGGCGCACGCGCAGAAGCAGGCGCCGCCGGCGAAGAAGCTGTACTGCTGGGACGAGAAGGGCACCCGCGTGTGCGGCGACGCCCTGCCCGCCGACGCGGTCAACCGCGCCCGCGAGGAGTTCAACGCCAGGACCGGCACGCGCACCGCGGAAGTGCAGCGCGCGCTGACCAGCGAGGAACTCGCCGCCGCGGCCGTCGATGCCGAGCGCAAGCGCGCCGACGCAGCGGCCGCGGAAACCCGCCGCCGCACCGAGCAGGCCCTGCTGACCTCGTACGCCAGCGAGGACGAGTTGCGCCGCGTGTTCACCGACCGCACCGGCATCGTCGAGAACAACATCGAGACCGCTCGCTTCAACATCGCCAGCCTGCGCGACGGGCTGGTGACCCTGCTGCAGACCGCCGCCGAGCGCGAACTGTCCGGCAAGCCGGTACCGCCGAAAATCGACGCCGACATCCGCACGCGCCACGCCGAACTGCAGCAGCAGCTGCGCCTGCAGACGGAATACCAGCGCCAGCGCGTCGAACTGGACGGCGAGATCGAACATATCCTGCAGCGCTACCGGGAATTGAAGGGCATCGCCGCACCGGCGGCAGCCGCGCCGGCGCCGGAGGCGAACCCGCCCGGCCAGCAATAGCCGCGCATCGCCGCAACCTGCCCGGCTCGCCCGTCCCCTCGCAACGATAAACCCCGGCAAAGGCCGGGGTTTTTCGTTGCATCCGCCGCAATGCGAGCGCGCGTCAGAACGTCAGCGGCAGGCCCGGTGCGACTTTCTGCAGCTGCGCGCGGAAGTCGGACTTGATCCGTTCCAGCGCCGCCTTGTCGTCGGCTTCGAAGCGCAGCACCAGGATCGGCGTGGTGTTCGACGCGCGCACCAGGCCCCAGCCGTCGTCCCAGTCCACGCGCAGGCCGTCGATGGTCGACAGCCGCGGCGAACCGTCGAACTGCGCCTGTTCGACGAACTCGCGCACCACCGCGTGCGGGCTGCCGGCGTCCACCGGCACCTTGATCTCGGGCGTGGACACGCTGCTGGGCAGGGTCGCGATGACTTCGCTCGGCGTCTCCGCGCGCACGGCGAGGATTTCCAGCAGGCGCGCGGCCGAATACAGGCCGTCGTCGAAGCCGTACCAGCGCTCCTGGAAGAAGAAGTGGC
Source organism: Pseudoxanthomonas sangjuensis (assembly GCF_010211755.1). Taxonomy (GTDB): domain Bacteria; phylum Pseudomonadota; class Gammaproteobacteria; order Xanthomonadales; family Xanthomonadaceae; genus Pseudoxanthomonas_A; species Pseudoxanthomonas_A sangjuensis. Next base: position 18,311 of record NZ_PDWR01000024.1, read on the forward strand.
CGCTCATCTCGCCGGCCAGTTCGGCGCCGGTTTCGCGCATCTTCGCCTTGATCAGCGAGTGCCCGGTCTGCCACATCAGCGGCGTGCCGCCGTAGCGCAGGATCCAGCTCTGCAGCTTGCCGGTGCACTTCACGTCGTAGATGACCAGCGCACCGGGGTTGCGCTCCAGCACGTCGGCGGCGAACAGCATCAGCACGCGGTCGGGGAAGACCATCTCGCCTTCCCGGGTGACCACGCCAAGGCGGTCGCCGTCGCCGTCGAAGGCCAGGCCGATGTCGGCGTCGAAGCGCTTGACCGTCTGCACCAGGTCGTCGAGGTTGTGCGGCTCGCTCGGATCCGGATGGTGGTTGGGGAAGGTGCCGTCGACCTCGCAGTACAGCGGGATCACGTTCGCGCCGATCGCCTCGAGCAGGCGCGGGGCGATGTCGCCGGCGACGCCGTTGCCGGCGTCGACCACCACCTTCAGCGGGCGGTCCATCTGCACGTCGTCGGCGATGCGGCGGATGTAGTCGTCGGCCACGTCGCGCTGCTGCAGGCTGCCCTTGGCCTGGGCCAGGTGCAGGCGGTTTTCGCTGATCCGCGAATACAGGTCGGTGATCGCCGCGCCGGACAGGGTCTGCCCGCCGACGACGATCTTGAAGCCGTTGTAGTCGGGCGGGTTGTGGCTGCCGGTGACCGCCACGCAGCTGCCCGCGCGCAGGTGGTAGGCGGCGAAATACGCCACCGGGGTCGGCGCCAGGCCGATGTCGATGACGTCGCGGCCGGACTTGCGCAGGCCTTCGATCAGCGCCTCCGACAGGCTGGGCCCGGACAGGCGCCCGTCGCGGCCCACCACGATGTCGTTCAGTCCCTGCTCTTCCATCACCGAGCCGATCGCCATGCCGATCAGTTCGGCCACGGCCGGGCTGAGCGTTTCGCCGACCACGCCGCGGATGTCGTAGGCGCGGAAGATGCCGGCATCGACCTCGACCTGCGCCGCTTCGGCGCCCTGGCGCCGTTCGGCGCGTTCGTCGCGCACGCGCACCACCGGCTGCTCGGGCGCGGACTGGCTCTGCAGCGCCTCGTCGAGGCTCAGGCCGGGACCGTCGTCGTCGGACGAGCCGCCCAGCCGCGGCAGCGACAGCTTGCCGGCGCCGACCAGCGCGGCCAGCACCGCGATCGCGGCCAGCACCGCGGCCAGGACCAGCGTGGCGATCGCGCCGAGCCCGAACGGGCCGGTCGTGGCTTCCGGCAACGCCGCGGCCACGCGCAGGCCGGTGTCGCCGACCGGGCGCGACAGCACGTCGGCGTTGGCGGACAGGCCATTGTCGCCGTGTTCGACGACGGTGTAGTTGCCCTGGCGCAGCGCCAGATAGGCCTTGTCCGACACCGCGGCGGCCGCGACCGGGTCGGTCAGCAGGGCCAGCGGCAGGCCGGCGTAGACCACGTGTCCCGCTGCCGCCGCGGCGACGCCCAGCTGCGGCTGCTTGCCTTCTCGGACCACGCGCGCCACCGCCTTCTGCTCGCGCTGCGCGGCCTCCAGCAACGCCAGCTTGGCGTAACCGAACGCCGCCGGATCGGCGTACGCGGCCGCCAGATCGGCGGGCAGCGCCTGCACATCGTGGGCTTCTTTCCAGCCGGCGTGGACCGCATCGGCGATCGCGGCCGCGTCGCCGCCTGCCAATGCCGCCTGCGCCGGCGCCGATTTCAGCAGCTGTTCCAGCCGGGCGGCCTGTTGTCCCAGCGTGCGCGCGCTCGCCTCGACGAGGCCGTCGCGGGCCTGCTGCAGCCCGGTGGCGATCTTGTCGTCGCGCCATTGCCGGACGCCGGTCCATCCCCACCACGCCGCCAGCAGCGCGCACAGCGCCGCCAGCGCGAGCAGCGCCTGCCTGTTCATGCCACGGCCGTTGCCGAATGCCATCTTCGCTTCCCCCGTCATCGCACGCCCGTGTGGCCGAAGCCGCCTTCGCCGCGCGCGCTGTCGGCGAAAGTATCCACCACTTGCAGGCTGATGCGTGTGACCGGCAGCACGACCAACTGCGCGATGCGGTCGCCGGGCTGGATGGTGAAGGCCTCCGAGCCGCGGTTCCACACGCTGATCAGCAGCGGGCCCTGGTAGTCGGCATCGATCAGGCCGGTGCCGTTGCCGAGCACGATGCCGTGGCGGTGGCCCAGCCCGGAGCGCGGCAGCACCACCGCGCACAGGTTCGGGTCGGCCAGGTGGATGGCGATGCCGCTGGGCACCAGCGCGGCGTCGCCCGGCGCGAGGGCCAGCGGCGCTTCCAGCGCGGCGCGCAGGTCGAGGCCGGCACTGGCTTCGGTGGCGTAGCCCGGCAACGGCCATTCGTCGCCGAAACGCGGGTCGAGCAGCTTCACTTCGATCGGGCGGGTACTCAAGATTTCAGCCTCTCGGCGATCAGTTCGACCAGTTCGTCGGCCAGTTGCGTCTTCGGCGCGGACGGGAATTCGCGTTCGCCGTCGGCCCAGTACGCGGTCATTGCGTTGCTGTCGCTCTCGAAGCCGCCGCCGGCGACGCCGACGCGGTTGGCGACGATCATGTCCAGACGCTTGGCCTCGAGCTTCTTGCGCGCGTATTCGGCGACCTTCTCGGTTTCGGCGGCGAAGCCGACCACCAGCCTCAACCGGCCCTGGGTCGACGCGGCGACCTCGGCGAGGATGTCCGGGGTGCGCACCAGGTCCAGCGCCAGCGATTCGCTGGACTTCTTGATCTTGTTCGCGGCCGGTTCGCGCGGGGTGTAGTCGGCCACCGCGGCCGCGCCGATGTAGATGTCGGCCGGCAGCGCGGCGAACACCGCGTCGTGCATCTGCTGCGCCGAACGCACGTCGACGCGCTTCACCCCGGCCGGGGTCGGCAGGTGCACCGGGCCGGCGACCAGCACCACGTCGGCGCCGCGCCGCGCCGCGCTGGCGGCGATCGCGAAACCCATCTTGCCGCTGCTGCGGTTGCCGAGGTAGCGCACCGGGTCGAGGTCCTCGTAGGTCGGGCCGGCGCTGACCACGACCTTCAGTCCATGCAGGCGGGGGCGCGGCGGCGCGCCCGCCGGCGCGGCGCCGGCGAGCGCGGCGACGATGTCCGCCGGTTCGCTGAGCCGGCCGGGACCGGATTCGCCTTCGGCCAGCGGGCCGTCTTCCGGCCCGATCACCTGCACGCCGCGGCCACGCAGGGCCTCGACGTTGGCCTGGGTCGCCGGGTGCAACCACATGCGGTGGTTCATCGCCGGACAGATCGAGATCGGCGCGGTCGTCGCCAGGCACAGCGTGGCGACGAGGTCGTCGGCATGGCCGTGGGCGAGGCGCGCGATCAGGTCGGCGGTGGCCGGGGCGACGACGACGCGGTCGGCCCAGCGGGCGAGTTCGAGGTGGCCCATCGCCTGCTCGGCGGCCGCGTCCCACAGGCTGGTGCGCACCGGCAGCCCGGACAGGGCCTGGAAGCTCAGCGCGGTGACGAACTGCTGCGCGCCGTCGGTCATCGCCACCTGCACCGAGGCGCCGGCGTCGCGCAGGCGCCGCACCAGTTCCAGCGCCTTGTACGCGGCGATGCCGCCGCCGACGCACAGCAGGATGCGTTGTCCCTTCAGGGCGGGCTCTTTCGAAGCGGGTACCACGTTCGGAAACTTCCTAGTCCCAGTCGGGCATTTAGCTTACCCGATGCCCCGTCATGGCCTTATGCCCGCCGGGAATCGGCAGATGCAGACTGGCCGCATGCACATCCGCGACTGGCCCGCCGACGAACGACCCCGCGAGAAGCTGCTCGGCCGCGGCGCCGGCGCGCTGTCCGACGCCGAGCTGCTGGCGATCTTCCTCGGCTCCGGCCTGCGCGGCCGCGATGCGGTGCAGACCGCGCGCGAACTGCTGGCCGGGCACGGCCCGCTGCGCAGCCTGCTGGAGCGCTCGCCGGCGGAACTGGCCGATTTGCCCGGCCTGGGCCCGGCCCGCGCCTGCAAGCTGGCCGCGGCACTGGAGCTGGGCAACCGCCACCTCGCCGCCGGGCTGGAGCGCGGCGACGCGCTGACCGACCCGGCCACCGCCGGGCGCTACTTCTCCCAGCGCCTGCGCCATTTCGGCCACGAGGTGTTCGCCGCGCTGTTCCTCGACACCCGCCATCGCGCGCTGGCGTTCGAGGAACTGTTCCGCGGCAGCATCGACGGCGCCGAAGTGCACCCGCGCGAGGTGGTGCGCCGCGCGCTGGCGCACAACGCCGCCGCGGTGATCGTCGGCCACAACCATCCGTCCGGCTGCCCGGACCCGTCGGCCGCCGACCGCGCCATCACCGCCCGCCTGAAGCAGGCGCTGGCACTGGTCGACGTGCGCCTGCTCGACCATTTCGTGGTCGGCGACGGCAGTCCGGTGTCGCTGGCGGCGCGGGGGTGGGTGTAAGGCCCGGAAAGGCCCGCCGCTCTCGGCTAAAATGCGCAACCAGCATTTCCCAGCCGAAACTCCGTGAAATCCGAACTCCGCGCCCTGATCGCCCAGGGCATCGACGCCCTGCGCAGCGCCGGCACCCTGCCGGCCGACTTTGCCACGCCCGATTTCGTCGTCGAGCGGCCGAAGGACCGCAGCCACGGCGATTTCTCGACCAACGCGGCGATGCTGATGGCCAGGGCGGCGAAGTCCAACCCGCGCGCATTGGCGCAACAGCTGGTCGACGCGCTGCCGGCCTCCGCCGACATCGCCCGGGTCGAGATCGCCGGCCCCGGCTTCATCAATTTCCACCTCAGCCCGGCCGCGTACCAGCACGAGGTCGCCGCCGCGCTGGCGCAGGGCAAGGCCTATGGCCGCAACGATTCGGGCAAGGGCCGCACCGTCGGCGTCGAATACGTCTCGGCCAACCCGACCGGCCCGCTGCACGTCGGCCACGGCCGCGCCGGCGCCATCGGCGACTGCATCGCGCGCGTGCTCGCGGCGAACGGCTGGAACGCGAAGCGCGAGTTCTACTACAACGACGCCGGCGTGCAGATCGAGAACCTCGCCCGCAGCACCCAGGCGCGCCTGCGCGGCTTCAAGCCCGGCGACGCGGAATGGCCGGCCGACGCCTACAACGGCGACTACATCCAGGACGTGGCCGACGCCTACCGGCGCGGCGATTCGGTCGAGATCGAGGGTCACGTCGTCGTCGGCGCGAAGGACATCGAGGACTTCGACGCGATCCGCAAGTTCGCCGTGGCCTACCTGCGCCGCGAGCAGAACCTCGACCTGGCCGCGTTCGGCGTCGGCTTCGACGTCTATTACCTCGAAAGCTCGCTGTACGCCGACGGCATGGTCGAGGAAACCGTCGAGCGCCTCGGCGCGGCGGGCCACACCTACGAGGAAGGCGGCGCGCTGTGGCTGAAGACCACCGACTTCGGCGACGACAAGGACCGGGTCATGCGCAAGTCGGACGGCACCTACACCTACTTCCTGCCGGACGTGGCCTACCACCTGAGCAAGTGGCAGCGCGGCTACGAACGCGCGATCACCGAGCTCGGCGCCGACCACCACGGCTCGCTGGCGCGGGTCAAGGCCGGCCTGCAGGCGCTGGACATGGGCATTCCGAAGGACTACCCGGAATACGTGCTGCACCAGATGGTCACGGTGATGCGCGGCGGCGAGGAAGTGAAGCTGTCCAAGCGCGCCGGCAGCTACCTGACCCTGCGCGACCTGATCGACGAGGCCGGCCGCGACGCGACGCGCTGGTTCCTGATCGCACGCAAGCCGGATTCGCAGCTGGTATTCGATATCGACCTGGCGCGCCAGCAGAGCAACGACAACCCGGTGTTCTACGTGCAGTACGCGCACGCACGCGTCTGCAGCCTGCTGCGGCAGGCGGCGGAGAAGGGCTACGCATGGGACCAGGCCAACGGCGTGGCGAACCTCGACAAGCTCGACGACGAGGCCTCGCTGCTGCTGATGGTCGAACTGTCGCGCTACCCCGAGGTCGTCGAAGCCGCCGGCGCCGCGCTGGAGCCGCACCTGGTCGCGCAATACCTGCGCGAACTGGCCTATGCTTTCCACACGTGGTACGCGGCGACGCCGGTGCTGGTCGAAGACGCGGCGCTGCGCGACGCGCGGCTGGCGCTGGCGCTGGCGGTGCGGCAGGCGCTGGCGAACGGGCTGGACCTGCTCGGCGTGGGCGCACCGGAAAAAATGTAGGCAAGGACGAAGCGGCAAGACCCGATGGAGAAGCGATAGATGGCGGCAAAGCGAAACAGGAACCAGGCGCGGCGCACCGGCGGCGGCAACGGCACGCCCGGCTGGGTCTGGCTGGTGGTCGGCGTGGTGCTGGGCGCGGCCCTGCTGTTCACCGTGCCCGGCCTGCTGAAGAAGGACGGCGACGGCTTCTTCCGGCCGAAGCCGAACCCCGACGCCCGCCCCGCGCCGGTGGCCGAGGCCGATACCGACGCGACGGCGGAAGACGCCGCGCCGGCCAGGTCCGGCGCCGGCGACACGGCGCCGGCGAAGGAGACCGAATACGAGTTCTACACCCTGTTACCCGGCAAGGAAGTGCGGATGTCCGACGCCGAGCTGGCCGCCAGCGCGCGCGCGGAGCGCGAGCGCGCCGAGCGGGAACGCCAGCGCCAGCTGGCGGCGTTGCAACAGGCGCGCGAAGCGCAAACCGCATCGGCCGCGCCGAAGCCGATCGACGAAACCTCGCCGGACACCGCCCCGGCGACGGCCAGCGTCTCCTCGACCGAACAGCCGGTGGCCAGGCCCGCAGAAACCCGCGCCGTGGCCAGCGCCGCCCAGGCGCCGGCATCGGCCGATGCGCGCTACATCCTGCAGGCCGGCGCGTTCGGCGCTTCCAGCGACGCCGAGGCGACGAAGGCGAAGATCGCCCTGCTCGGCCTGAGCGCGCGCGTCGAATCGGCGCAGATCAACGGCAAGACCGTGTACCGCGTGCGCATGGGCCCGTACGGCACCGCCGGCGAACTGGCCGAAGCCAAGCAGAAACTCGCCAGCGGCGGCCTGCCGGCGATGGCGATCCGGGCGCAGTAGGCCGGCGGGCCGCGCGATGTTCGCCGCAAGCCCATCGGCGCCGCCCCTGTTCTACACGCTCGTCGCCCTCTGGGTCGTGAGCGAATTCTGGCTGCAGTTCCGCCGCCGCGCCGCCCGGGTCGGCGCGCAGCGCCGGGACCGCGGCAGCCTGCGCCTGATTTCCGTGCTGCTCTACGCCGGCGTGTTCCTCGCCGTCTGGTCCACGCATCGCGCCTACTGGCCGTTCCCGCCGTCGCTGCGGGCGCCGCTGTTCTGGATCGGCCTGGCGCTGATGGCCGCCGGCATCGCCTTCCGCTGGTGGGCGATCCGGGTGCTGGCCAAGTTCTTCACCGTCGACGTCGCCGTGCACGCCGACCACAAGCTGGTGCAGGACGGCCCGTATCGCTGGCTGCGCCATCCTTCCTACACCGGTTCGCTGCTGACCTTCCTCGGTTTCGGTCTGGCATTGGGCAACGGCATCTCGCTGCTGGCGGCGGTCCTGCCGGTGATCGTCTCGTTCGCCTACCGCATCCACGTCGAGGAGCAGGCGCTGACCAGCGCGTTCCCCGACGAATATCCCGCCTACGCCGCGCGCACCAAGCGCCTGTTGCCGTTCGTATGGTGAACCGGCTTCGCACCCGCGCGCCGTTCGGCGCCGCCGCGCCCGCGCCCCGGCCGATGGCGCTGTTGACGCTGTTGGCGCTGTCGTTGTTGTCCGCCTGCGCCGGCGATCGCGTCGTCGAGCGCGTTGCCGGCACCCCGCCGATCGACCGATCGCAGGTGGCATCGGTCGTGGTCGACCTGTTCCAGCCCGGCGAATTCGTCGCGAACGACGGCACGCGGATGCGCTATCGCCTGCTGCCGCCGGCCAGCCCGGAACCGGGACGGAAGTATCCGCTGGTCCTGCAGCTGCACGGCTCCGGCGGCATCGGCGAGGACAACCAGCGGCAACTGGAAACGATGGCGAAGGCCTGGGCCCTGCCTTCCATCCGTGCGCGTTACCCGGCCTATGTGCTGGTCCCGCAATTTCCCGTTCGCAGCGCCAATTACGATGACCCGGCCGCGCCGCAGCGCTCGGTGGCTGCGCCCGCCGTTTCCGCCGCGCTGCAACTGGTCGACCGGATCGTCGCCGACACGCCTGCGGTGGATCGCCAGCGCATCTACGTCACCGGCTTCTCGATGGGCGGCTCGACGACATGGCTGGCCGCGGCGCAGCGGCCGGAGCTGTTCGCCGCGGCGATGCCGGTTGCCGGCATCGCTCCCGACAGCGCCAGCGCTGCCGCGCTGGCCGGCCTGCCGATACTGGTATTGCATGGCGATGCCGACATGGAGAACCCGATGGATTCGGACCGCCGGATGGTCGCCCGGATCGTCGCCGCAGGCGGCAAGCGCATCCACCTGCGCGAATACGTCGGCCTGGCGCATGCGCCGCCGGGCGACCAGTTGCCCGGCTTCTGGTGGCGCGACTGGCTGTTCGCGCAGCGCCGCGACGCGCACTGAGATCCCTTCCCCACTCTTTTCGCACAATGGAACCCACGATGAGCAAGACCGCCTTCATCACCGGCGCCACGTCCGGCTTCGGCCTCGCCGCCACGCGCCTGTTCGCGAAACGCGGCTGGAAAGTCGTCGCCACCGGCCGTCGCGCAGATCGCCTGCAGCAACTGGTCGACGAACTCGGCGCGGACAAGGTGCACGCCGCCGTGTTCGACATGCGCGACGCAGCCGCGATGAACGCCGCGATCGACGCGCTGCCGGAAGCGTTCCGCGGCATCGACCTGCTGGTCAACAACGCCGGCCTCGCGCTGGGCACGCTGCCGGCGCAGCAGGCGTCGCTCGACGACTGGCGCACGATGATCGACACCAACATCACCGCGCTGGTCACGATCACCCGCCGCCTGCTGCCGCTGCTGGTCGAACGCAAGGGCGGCATCATCAACATCGGCTCGGTCGCCGGCAGCTATCCGTATCCGGGCGGCAACACCTACGGCGGCACCAAGGCCTTCGTGAAGCAGTTTTCGCTGGGCCTGCGCAGCGACCTGCACGGCACCGGCGTGCGCGTGACCGACATCGAGCCGGGCATGGCCGAAACCGAATTCACCCTGGTCCGCACCCACGGCGACCGGGCCGCGTCGGACAAGCTGTACGCCGGCGCCAGTCCGATGAGCGCCGAAGACATCGCCGAGCAGATCTTCTACGTCGCCACCCTGCCGCCGCACCTCAACATCAACCGGCTGGAAATCATGCCGGTAACGCAGAGCTTCGCGGGGTTCCAGGTACATCGCGGCTGACCCTCCTTGATTTACTAAAAGTACTTGACGTATTTTTAGTGAGTCGCTATTGTGCTTCTGCCATGCATCGCAGGAGTACAAGCATGTCGTATCAAGTCGAAGTTGACGAAGAGGTATTCGCCTTCGTCAAAGCTCACGCGGAACCACTTGTTGATACATTCAATACGGCGCTCCGCCGTCTGCTTCAACTTTCCAGCAAGCCTTCTGTAGCTCCACCGAGGTCGGCATCCGTCCAACCGTTAGCGTCAACGACTGAATGGGAAGGAATGCCAACTTTCCCCGGTGGAACGCCCGAAGCTCTGCGGCAAATCATCGAAGTCGCTTTGCTCGTGAAAAAACGTGCATATGACCGCGTATCGGCAACCAAGCTGGTAGCGGACAAGCATAAAGTCACACCGAACACAGTGCTCGATAAATATTGCCGTCAACTTGGCCTGAACACGCAAAAATTTGATCGTCTACTCGATCAACCCGGACTGAAAGAACTCAAAACTTTGCTGCAATCCAAGTTCAACGCTCACGCCGATCTGATTGGGAAATTCCTTTAAGCCAGCGGTTCGTCTGATAGATAGGTGTAACCGGTCAGTCCGGCCTCGAGCGAATCGGCGATCGCCTTCGCTTCGCCGTCTGCCAACTTCGCCTCGGCCACGCGCTGGGCGTACGCCGCACGCAAGTCGTCCAGCTTGTAACCGACGTAATCCAGCATCACGTCGGTGGTGTCGCCGCGACGCTGCTGGGAGAACGCGTAGCCGTCGCCTTCGACGTGGACCTCGACCGCGTCGGTGTCGCCGAACAGGTTGTGGATGTCGCCGAGGATCTCCTGGTAGGCGCCGACCAGGAAGAAACCGAGCCGGTAGCTTTCGCCCGGCTTCAACGGATGCAGCGGCAGCGAGGAATCGAGGCCCTCGTTCTCGACGTAGGTGTCGACCTGGCCGTCGGAATCGCAGGTCACGTCGGCGAGGATGCCGCGCCGCGTCGGCGGCTCGTCGAGGCGCTCGATCGGCACGATCGGGAACACCTGGTCGATCGCCCACACGTCGGGGATCGATTCGAACACGCTGAAGTTGACGAAGTACTTGTCGACCAGGCGGTCGTTGAGTTCGTCCAGTACCGGGCGGTGGCTCTTCTCGTCGCCGGTCAGGCGCGCGCGCACCGCGTGCGCGATCAGGTAGAACAGGTCGTCGAGGCGCGCGCGCTGGCGCAGGTTGATCTGGCCCAGCGCGTAGGCGCTGAGGCCCTCGGCGTGGAAATGCTGCGCTTCCTGGAACAGCTCGACCGCCGGGCGCGAATCGATTTCGCCGGCGATCTCGCGCAGGTGGCGGATGACGGCCGGCTCGTCGTCGCTCGCCGGCGGCACGCGGCCTTCCGGCGCCTGTTCGACTTCGGAGACATTGGCGACCAGCACCGCGTGGTGCGCGGTCATGGCGCGGCCGCATTCGGTGACCACGCGCGGCTGCGGCAGGCCGTGCTGCTCGCAGGCCCCGGCCAGCGGCTGCACGATGTTGCCGGCGTACTGGTTCAGGCCGTAGTTGATGCTGCAATAGCTGCGCGCACGCGTGCCCTCGTAGTCGATGCCGAGGCCGCCGCCGACGTCGACGTGGCTGATCTTCGCGCCCAGCTTCGACAGCTCGACGAAATAGCGCGTCGCCTCGCGCATGCCGTTGGCGATGTCGCGCACGTTGCTGATCTGGCTGCCCATGTGGAAGTGCAGCAGGTTCAGCGCGTCCTGCAGGCCGTTCGCCCGCAGCTTCTCCCACAGGTCGAGCACCTGCCGCGGCGACAGCCCGAACTTGGCCTTGTCGCCGCCGCTGTTCTGCCACTTGCCGGCGCCGAGCGAGGCCAGGCGCATGCGCACGCCGAGGCCCGGCTTCACGCCGAGCGCCTTCGACTCCTCGATGACCAGGTCGAGCTCGGACGGCTTCTCGATGACGATGAAGGTCTGCAGGCCCAGCTTGCGCCCGATCAGCGCCAGGCGGATGTATTCGCGGTCCTTGTAGCCGTTGCAGACGATCAGCCCGGACGGCCTGCTCAAGGCAAGCACCGCCATCAGTTCCGGCTTGCTGCCGGCCTCCAGGCCGAAGCCATCGCCGGCGTGCGCAGCCAGCGTGCCGGCAACGCCGCGGTGCTGGTTGACCTTGATCGGATACACCGCGGTGTAGCCGCCGGCGTAGTCCCAGTCGGCCTGCGCCTGCGCGAACGCCGCCTGCAGCTTGCCCAGGCGCTCGCCGAGGATGTCGGGGAAGCGCACCAGCAGCGGCAACCGCGCGCCGTTGGCGCGCGCGGCGTCGACGACTTCGGGCAACGCGATCTTCGGCCCGCCGGCCTTCGGCGAGACCACGATGCGCCCGGCCGCGTCCACGTCGAAGTACCCGTCGGCCCAGTGCGGGATCGAGTAGGTCTTGCGGGCTTGGTCGACGGTCCAGGTCATCGGCGGTTCCGGGGCAGGCGCGAACAGGCGCGCATTCTACCGGCCGCCGTGCCTACCTGCGGTAAACCGGCGCGCCGGCGGCCTTGCGCAGGCGGCGCTCGAGGCGGCGCCAACGGTTCTCGCCGACGAACACCATGAAGCTGCCGGGCAGCTCCAGCGCATCGACGATGGCCTGCAGCTTCTTCTGCTGGCTGGCGACCATGCCGCGCCAGTACACCAGCATCACGAAGTGCGGCGGGCCGCTTGCGTCGCCCGGGATGCGCTTGCGCACCAGCCATGCGCTGCCGATGCCGCCGATGCGGGCCAGCGCCGCGCGCACCGCCTCGACGGCGGCGGCATCCAGCCCGTGCGCGGCGAACGCGTCATGCGCGGTCACTTCGTTGCGCGCCTGCTGCGACTGCAGCTGTTGCGCATTCAGCCGGCGCCAGCGCGCGGATACCCGGTCCTGCCCCGCACCGTCGCCGGTCTGGCGATAGAACCAGCCCAGGTGGTCGAGCGCGGTCGCCGTGCAGTCCGGATCGAGCGCCATCGCCCGCTCCATGTGCGCGACGCCGGTCGCATCGAGCTTGTCGATCAGCAGCGCACCGAGGCGGAAATGGACGAAAGCATCCTCCGGCGCGCGTTCCAGCGCCCCGCGGTACAACGCCAACGCGTCGGTTCCGGGGCGCAACGCCTCGCTCAGGCGCGCATGCTCGATGGTTTCTTCCGCGCTGCGTTCGGCCATGCCCTCGAGTTGCGCCAGGCGCTCCTCGTCGCGCGCGTTCTGCTGGTAGTTCTGCTCCCAGGCCGCCTGCACGTTGTCGCGCCATTGCTCGCTGAAACGCTGCTCCAGTTCCGGTAGCAGCTCGCCGAGGAACTCCTCGGCGAAGCTGGGCCGCAACGGGCTCGCGTCCCCTGCGTCGACGCCGAGCGCGGCGAGCCGTTGCGACAGCGTGGGGTGGGTATCGTCGAAGTCCGGGGTCCGCGACAACGCCCGCTGCAGCCGCGCCGCGTCTTCCTCGCCGGGCTGCCGCAGGTGTTCGCCCATGTCCCGGTATAGCAGCGCCGGCGGCGCCGGCTGCGAACGGGTCGCGCGCTGCACGCCCGGCCAGAAGTCCTGGTCGAGCCGCGCCGAACCGATGTTGACCCGGACCAGCGCCTGCCCGGCGGCGCGGTTGCCGACCACGCGCGCGGCGGCGGCGTCGGCTTCGTACTCCTGCGCGCGCGCCAGCACGAAGCTGTAGGCGTTGAAGTACGGCGCATACCAGTCGAAGAACCCCACGAACAGCCTGTTGGCCCACGAACGCCGCGCCTGCAACGCGCCGAGCAGCCGGTACCAGCTGCTGCGCACGTGGTAGATCCAGCCGCCGAAGCGGCCATGGCCGCCGCCGAAATGGCCGAACTCGTGCGCGATCACCGAGGCGAACTGGTCGCAGTCGAGCATCTGCATCAGCGGCAGGCCGAGCAGCAGGTAGTGGCGATGGCCGAACAGGCCCAGCGCGCGCGGCACGCTGGCCGCCGCCGCGTTCAGGTCGGCGTCGATAATGATGCCGTCCAGCTTCGGCGCGCCGGTCGCCACGCGCAGCCGCTCCACTTCCGCGCGCAGCCGCGGCGCCTCGCCCGGTGCGAGGCGGTAGCCCTCCGGCGGCGCGAACTTGACCCACAGGCTGCGCAGCAGCATCCAGCCGAACGCGATCGGGATCCAGATCAGCTTCGCCAGCTTCAACAGCAATATCGGGCTGACCGCCAGCAACAGCAGCACCAGCCCGATCGACAGGCCGAAGGCCAGCAGCACCGCGCCGCCCAGCACCAGGAAGCCGAGCGCGGCCAGCAACGCGACCTTGAGCCGGTACCGGCCCGGCGCACGCTCCGCTTCGCGTTCCAGCCGTTCGATCAGGCTGCGCCGCGCTTCCGTCGATTCCATCGTCATCCCCCTACGACCGTCCGCGAATCCTAGCCGCACCGGCGCACGCCGCGGAAGCGCTCCGCTACAATTCGCGCCCTCCGTCCCGTTTTCGCCCGGCGCCGCGCCGCCGCGGCACCCCCACCAAGGAATCGCCATGACCGCCAAGGACAACTGGTACATCGAGCACTTCGAGCCGACCGGCTCGGCCATCGGCTACCGCGTCAGCGCCAAGCTGGACGAGGTGCAATCGCCGTTCCAGAAGATCGAGATCTACCAGACGACCGACTGGGGCAAGCTGATGCTGATCGACGGCGCGGTGATGCTGACCACGCGCGACAACTTCTTCTACCACGAGATGATCGCGCACCCGGCGCTGTTCACCCACCCGGACCCGCAGCGCGTGGTGATCATCGGCGGCGGCGATTGCGGCACGCTGCGCGAGGTGCTGAAGCACAAGGGCGTGCGCAGCGCCACCCAGTGCGACATCGACGAGCAGGTCACGCGCATGTCGGAGAAATACTTCCCCGAACTGTGCGAGTCGAACGGCGACCCGCGCGCCGAGCTGCTGTTCGACGACGGCGTCGCGTACATGAAGAACTGCCCGGCCGGCAGCGTCGACGTGGTCATCGTCGATTCCACCGACCCGGTCGGCCCGGCCGAGGGCCTGTTCAACAAGGCCTTCTACGAAAGCTGCTTCCGCGCGCTGAAGGACGACGGCATCCTGGTGCAGCAGTCGGAATCGCCGCTGGCGCTGCTGGAGCTGATCAACGAGATGCGCGGCGAGATGCGCAAGGCCGGTTTCAGCACGTTCAAGACCCTGCCTTTCCCGCAGCCGTGCTATCCGACCGGCTGGTGGAGCGTGACCCTGGCGCGCAAGGGCCAGGGCTTCGACTTCCGCGAAGCCGACGCCGCCGGCAAGGGCTTCGACACCGGCTACTACAGCGCGCACCTGCATACCGGCGTGCTGGTCGCCCCGCCTTTCGTCGCCAGGGCGCTCGGCGAGGCCTGATTCCGGCGTCTTGCGGCGCGGAGCCAACCCGGTTCCGACCCGATTCCGACAAACGGTTAACACCGTTCATCTCTCATTTGGGGCGCCACGCGCGCCCCATTCCATTGATTCCAAAGGGAATTCTTCCGGGAATTCCGATTGTCCGCGGCGGCAGGACAGTGTTTCCCTGCACGTTGGCAGGCTTTCGTGTCCGCAAAATGTCAGAATCTCGTTAACATTAATTGCTCAACTACACAGTACTGCAATTAACGCGACCGCCATCACCCGGCGAGCGACGACTCTGGCAAGACAATGGACGTTCCCAACCTACCCCTGCACCGCCGTTCCGACCTGCCTGCCGGCGCCCGCCTGCTCAAGCGCGGCGAGCGCGTGCTCGAGCCCGACGTCTACGTCGCCGACAAGGGCGGCCGCCCGGTGGTGGTCAAGGACTACCGCCGCTATCGCGGCACCCCGCTGTCGCTGGCCGCGCGCCTGCTGGTGCGGCACGAGGCCGGCATCCTGCGCCGCCTCAGCGGCTGGCGCCACGCGCCGGCGCTGGTCGGCATGGGTGCGCTGGCGCTGGGCATGGAATTCATCCCCGGCGAGACCCTCAGCGAGAGCGCCGGCCAGGTCGGCCGCGAAGTGTTCGACCAGTTGCAGGCCGCGCTGCGCAAGCTGCATTCGGAAGGCATCACCCACAACGACCTGCACGGCACCAACGTGGTGGTCAGCGCCGGCGTGCCGGTGCTGATCGATTTCACCTCGGCCTGGCGCACGCCCGCCTGGTTGCGCCACAGCTTCCTGTCCAAGCAGCTGCGCCGCAGCGACTGGAAGAACCTGCTGAAGCTGCGCCAGCGCGTCGCCGGCATCGCGCCGACGCCGGAACAGATCGCGCGCGTCGCCGAACCGCGCTGGGTGCGCGGCATCCGCAACGGCTGGAAGCGCGCCTACCGCGGTTCGAAGACGATCCGCGCCTGACCCCGCCCGGCCGGTCGGCCCCGGCCCGCCCCTTGCCTTCGACGCCGGATGGCGCAGCCAATCCGGGGGGGGCGTTCGACCCCGGCTCGCGGGGTCCGCGGCGCCGCGCGCAGTTGAACGACGGGTTACGCGCCGCATCGCCACCGCTTGTTGCCGGTGGCGCGGCACGGGTATTGATATGGCATGGCCGACCATCCCGCCTCGCCCTTCCGCCCTTTCCGCTCCTCCGCCTTCCTCGCCGCCGCGCTGCTCGCCGCCTGCGCGACGCAACCGCGCGCACCGGAGCGCACGCCCGATCAGGCGAAGGCGGAAATCCTGCGCAAGCTGCCGGCCGGTGTCGCCGACCGCAGGGGCTGGGCGAACGACGTCTACGTGGCCCTGAGTTCGCAGGACCTCGCGGCCAGCAGCGAGAACATCTGCGCGGTGCTGGCGGTGACCGAACAGGAATCGACCTTCCAGGCCAATCCGCCGGTGCCGAACCTGGGCAAGGTCTCGCGCGAGGAAATCCGCCGCCGCGCCGCCGCGCACCACATCCCCGGCTTCGCCGTCGACGCGGCGCTGCTGCTGAAGTCGCCGAACGGGAAGCGCTACGGCGAGCGCATCGACGCGGTGCGCACCGAGAAGGAACTCAGCGGGATCTTCGAGGACTTCCTCGGCAGCGTGCCGCTGGGCCAGCGCCTGTTCGGCGGGCTGAACCCGGTGCGTACCGGCGGGCCGATGCAGGTCGGCATCGCTTTCGCCGAAGCGCGCGCGGACCGCTATCCGTATCCGGTCGACGGCTCGATCCGCCACGAGGTGTTCACCCGCCGCGGCGGCCTGTATTTCGGCACGATGCACCTGCTCGGCTACCCGGCGAACTATCCGTCGCCGCTGTACCGCTTCGCCGACTTCAACGCCGGCTGGTACGCCAGCCGCAACGCGGCCTTCCAGGCGGCGGTGAGCCGCGCCACCGGCATCGGGCTGGCACTCGACGGCGACCTGCTGGTGCCCGGCGCCGACCTCGGACACCCCGGCGCGACCGAACGCGCGGTGCGTGCGCTCGGCGGGCGCCTGGGCATGGATGCGCGCGCGATCCGCCGCGCGCTGGAGAAAGCCGATGCGCCGGCGTTCGAGGAAACCGGCCTGTACCGGCAGATGTTCGAACTGGCCGAGCGCGCCGCCGGCAAGCCGCTGCCGCGCGCGGTGCTGCCGGGCATCAAGCTGGAAAGCCCGAAGATCACCCGCAACCTGACCACCGCGTGGTTCGCCAATCGCGTCGACACGCGCTGGCAACGCTGCATGCGGCGCTGACGCCGCGCGATCCGGCATCAAGGCGCTGGCGGACGCCGGCCGCTGTTCACCCAGGCCGCGAGCGTATCGAAAGCCCGGCCCACGGCTTCGGGGGCGAACGCGCAATGGCCTTCGCCCACCGACGGCAGCACCAGGATGTGCGCGCTGTTGCCGGCCGCGGCCGCCAGCGCGGCGTAGCGCGACGAAATCAACGGCGTCGCCAGCGGATCGATGCGATTCGACAGCATCACCACCGGCTTGCGCGTGGTGCCGGCCAGGGGCGCGTTGTCGCGGACATAGGCCAGCGCCGCCGGATCGCCGGTGTAGCGGCGCACGCCGGCGTTGAAGGCGGCATCGTCGCCGAAGCCCGCGTAGCGGGTGTCGTGGTTGTCCACCGGCGATCCGCCTGCGCGTTGCATCATTTCGCGCAGGATCAGGTAGCGGAACATCAACGCGCCGGCCAGATCCGGACGCGGAATCCGGAAGCGCCGCGCCAGCGCGTCGGCATGGGCTTCGTTGCCGCGCAACGCCATTTCCAGCGCGGCGGTGTCCTGCTGCGCTGGCGAAGCGGGATCGGCCAGGCCGCCCGGCGCCAGTCCCAGCGCGCCGGGATAGAAATAGTCGAACGCGATCAGCGGCGCGATCACGCCGTCGGCGAACAATTCCGCGGCCGGCATGTTGGCGCCGCACAGGTCCAGCGCGCCGTCGTAGGCATCGGGATGGCGTTCCAGCGTCGCCAGCACCAGATGCCCGCCCATCGAGTGGCCGATCATCAGGGTGTGGCGCGGCTGGCCGTACAGCGCGACCACGTGTCGGCGCAGGCGTTCGTTGTCGACCAGCGCCTCGGCCACGGCCCAGCCCTGGCTGGAATAGCCGCTCTGCGCCACCGCGTAACCTTTGGCCAGCAGGCGGCCGGTGAAATCGTTCGGCCCGATCTCTTCGGGCGGCGGATCGCCCTTCGCATCGTAGCCGTGCAGGTACATGATCAGGTCGCCGTTCCAGGCTTCCGGAATCTCGATGCGGTACGCCGCGCCTTCAAGCCTGCCGGTGACCGCGCCCGGCGTTGCGACACGCGCCGGCGGCGCCGCCGCCGGATGCGACGCGCAGGCGGCCAGGGCGATGGCGAGCAGCATACCGAACGAGAATTCGCGCAACGGATATCGGCGCATCGGAATGGACCTCGCGATCTGAAAAGTCCGCGCAGCATGCCCGGACAGGCGCGGCCAAGGAAGTCCGGACCACGCGCCCCGTTCGCAGACCGCGCAGTGGCGGCGTCGCCTGCCCGCCGATGGCGCCGCACTGCCGGGACCCGCGCGGCAAGGAGCGGTTCGACCCGAACGACGCGCAGCCGCGCCGACAGGCGCCGGCCGGCACCGACATGGCGGCCTGGCACTACTGAGCGCGGCAACGCGTTGCTAGACTCGGGGCATGAACACGTTCCTGCTGCGTCTGTCCTGCCTACTCGTGCTGCCGGCGCTGGCGTCGGCGGCTTTCGCCAACCCGGCCGCCGCCCAGGGCGAACCGGTCGCGACCGTGCGCGTGACCTTCGACCGCAACGGCGTCACCGGCACTACAGTCAGCGGGCTCGCCGACCCCGCAACCGGCCGCGCGATCAGCGCCGACGACCCGGTGCGGATCGCATCGATCTCGAAGCTGGTGGTGTCGATCGGGGTGATGCGGCTGGTCGAGGCGGGCAAGCTGGACCTCGACGCCGACGTGTCCGACACGCTCGGCTACCGGGTGCGCAATCCGAACTTCCCCGACGTGCCGGTCACGCTGCGCCTGCTGCTGTCGCACCGCGCCAGCCTGACCGATGCCGCCGGCTACTGGCAGGTGCCGTTCGACGGCGAGTTCAAGACGCTGCTCGACGACCCGCGCGCGTGGGACAAGGAACACGCGCCGGGCACGTACTGGCGCTACGCCAACATCGGTTTCCCGATCGTCGCCGGGGTGATGGAGCGCGCCACCGGCGAACGCTTCGACCTGCTGATGCAGCGGCTGGTGCTGAAGCCGCTGGGCCTGCACGCCTGCTACGGCTGGCCCAGTTGCGACGAAGCCACCGCCGCGCGCGCCGCGGTGCTGTACGAGGACGGCAAGCCGGTGGTCGACGACAACCAGGGCCGCAAGCCGGCCTGCGGCATCACCAAGGCCAGCGACGGCAGCTGCGACCTGTCGAAGTGGCGCGCCGGCACCAGCTCCAACGTGTTCGGCCCGCAGGGCGGCCTGCGCATCTCGGCGAACGACCTGTCGAAGATCGGTCGCCTGCTGCTGGGCGAAGGCAAGGTGGACGGCGTGCGCCTGCTGTCGCGCAAGTCGGTGCGCACGATGATCGGGCCGGAATGGAGTTACCGGGACGGCAACGGCCTGACGCTGGAGGAAGACGACCCGATCCGCACCAAGGGCGGCTTCACCTGCCGCTACGGCCTGGCCGTGCACACGCTGGCTACCGGCCTGCCCGACTGCGGCGACGACCCGTTCGGCGACGGCGTGCAACGCATCGGCCACAGCGGCAACGCCTACGGCCTGCTCGCCGGCCTGTGGGTCGACCGCAAGACCGGCACCGGCGTGGTGTATTTCGCCACCGGCATGGGCAACGCCGCCCCGGGCAATCGCTCGGCGTTCAGTGCGATCGAGGAGAAGTTGGCACAAGGCAAGTAATTACGCCAATCATTGCTCGACCTCAATGCAGGCTGCCAATCGATGGCACAAAGTCGTAGAACGCTTCAGAAGCCAGTTCCAATCTGCCTAAGCTTGGCTTTTTTGCGGGAATCTTATTTCGCTCGATAGGCGCGAATTCGACTATGTACATACGACTTGGCGCCACTAATTTAGCCGCCATTGGCACGATAAGGTCAACATCACTTTTAAAGGCATCGATGCTAAATAACGCTTCAACTTGGTCCTCGATCTGACTTTTGAGGATATCGTCCGACCTTCCTTTGGCCTCAAGCGCCACAAGAACCTTGCGCTTAGCCAACTGGTTTTGTTCACCTAAGCTTTCTCCGCTCAACCCTCCGAGAAATAGAGAATCGATTTCCGCCCCACGTAGCTTGAGCCCCATTTGCAGATGCGTCAGGCTTTCCATGCCCATCTTAGAAACGATTCCAAGGTGTGTTTCGATTACCCGAAGCCGCACAATCAGCTGCAATAGAAATGTCTCATCCTCTCGCTGAAGTCGCCGCACTTCAGGCGGAAGCTCCAAGGTCTGAATTTCAAAAATCCGGGCAGAACCTGTTGGGTCGGGCCTTTGATAAGAAGGGATTTGCTGATAAAGCTCTCCAATCGGATCGCTCGAATTGACTTGAAGAAACTCAAAACAAGGGCTTGCACCCTTTGGAGTGCCCTTCTGTGCCTTGCCCCCTTTCGCCTGTAACCCAATGAAATTCCGCTTAAGCGCGCTCCAAGGCCATGCCGCACGATAAGATTGCTCGCGGCGCACAATGTCCTTGAAAAAATTAGCTGGATTTTTAGTACTTAGGGCTTTGACCCCTTCTTTCCGGCGCCTATTCGCCCGCTCAATCGCTGATTGAACATCATCCAGAGATACAACCCAAGACAATGGCGAACCGCTTTTCTGCGCCTGCAACCGAAGCGCGAAAAGGGATCGTATAACCCGCTTCTTTTGCGAAGCATCGCCATCTTTCCCCGGAGGGGAGTTTGCTTTTTTGGAATTCTTTTTTGTTGCCATAATATTTGCTGGAGCCCCGAAAAAAGATTCCGTCACCCCGAAATGGACTAGCCGTCCCTCAATGCCCGATCAAGGCGCATTGCAAGCCTCCCCGGCCGTTTCAACTCACACTCCCAAACTATCACAACCTTCCATCCCAGTGCTTTCAGTTGCCTTTGCTTTCGAGCGTCTCGACGCCGATTGCCTTCGATTTTCCCCGCCCAATACGCCTTCCTGGATTTCGGCATCTTGGTCCGCTTACATACATGGCCATGCCAGAAACATCCGTGTACGAAAACCACCGCTTCCCGTCTCGAGAGCACGATATCGGGTGTGCCGGGCAAGCCCTTGCCGTGCAGACGGAATCTGTAACCCATCCGATGCAATAACGACCGGACCGCGATTTCCGGCTTGGTGTTCGCCCCTTTGATCCGGGACATAAGCCAGCTTCTGTGTTCCGGACTGAGCCTGTCCACAACCTACGGCCTCCCATTCTCCGGATTTGAGATCCGTCGCAACGATGATACCCAACGTTCCAGGACGGAACCGTAGAAAAACGGATCTTTACCGATCGCTTTTCCTGTCGCCACCCACTATACTCACTCCCATGATCAGACCCATCGGGATCGACCTCTTTGCCGGAGCGGGCGGGCTTAGCTTGGGCTTCGAACAAGCCGGCTTCGATGTAGTGGCGGCGGTTGAAATCGACCCCGTCCATGCCGCAACCCACGAGTACAACTTTCCGGACTGCGCCGTGATTCCGCGCTCGGTAACCGAACTCACGGGCGCCAAGATCCGGGCTGCGGCCGGCATCGGCTCACAAAAGGTCGACGTAGTGTTCGGCGGCGCCCCGTGCCAAGGCTTCTCCTTGATCGGTCAGCGCGCCCTCGACGACCCCCGCAACTCTTTGGTCAAGGACTTCGTTCGGATCGTTCGCGAGTTGGGCGCGAGTTACTTCGTCTTCGAGAACGTCAAGGGCCTGACGGTCGGCAAGCACCGCAAATTCTTGGACGAGATCATCGAGGAATTCGGGAAAGCCGGTTACGACGTCGTCGAAAGCTGGAAAGTACTCAACGCCTACCAATACGGCGTTCCGCAGGATCGGCAGCGCTTGTTCCTGCTTGGAGCTAAGAAGGGCCTGAAGCTTCCCGAGTACCCGGCCCCGATCACATCAAAGCCTAGTACGACCGGCACCCTACCGAGCGCGCCGACCTGTTCCGATGCCTTGGACGACCTGCCCGATGCCGAGCGTTTCAAACAACTGAACTTCACCGATGAAGTCCGGGTCAAGAAATCCACCAAAGCTAGTGCATACGCGAAGCTCATGCGATGCGATGTACCAGAAGGCTGGGCGTACGGCTACAAGCGGAAATGGGACCCCAACCTGCTGACGTCGAGCATGCGTTCGGAGCACACCGAGATTTCCCGGCGTCGCTTCGCAGCCACCGAACCGGGCAAAGTCGAACCCATCTCGCGGTTCTTCAAGCTCGCCCCGGACGGCGTATCCAACACGCTACGAGCAGGAACCGATTCGGCCCGCGGCGCTTTCACCAGCCCGCGGCCCATCCACTACAAATGGAATCGCTGCATCACAGTCCGCGAAATGGCCCGTCTGCACGGATTTCCGGATTGGTTTCGCTTCAACGAAACGAAATGGCATGGCGCGCGCCAGATTGGCAATGCCGTGCCCCCACCTTTGGCACGCGCCGTCGCCATGCAAGTGATGAAAGCGATGGGCACAAAGCCCAAGCGTCCGACCAAGGAAGTCGCCCTGGGCGACATCGCCTTGCTACGGATGAGCATCGCGGAAGCGGCTGCTTATTGGGGAATACCCAACCCTATCGCGCAACGAGATCGCAAGAGTGGAACCAAGAAGCGAAAACAACACGAAATCGATTCCGCACAAACGGCGCTGACTCTCTAACGGAAAAGCGGCCTTTCGGCCGCTTTTTTGTTTCCTACCCAATCCGAAGATCAAACCCCGATCGGGTTGGCCTTCTCCGGGTCGATCTTGTACTGCTTGATCGCGCGGGCGACGTCCTTGCCGGTCATCTTGCCTTCCTTCGCCAGCGCGGCGATGGCGGCGTGGGCGATGTAGTAGCGGTCGACCTCGAAGAAGCGGCGCAGGTTGGCGCGCGTGTCCGAACGGCCGAAGCCGTCGGTGCCCAGCACCGTGTAGTGGCCCGGCACGAACGCGCGGATCTGGTCGGCGAAGGCGCGCACGTAGTCGGTGGCGGCGATGGCCGGGCCCTGGCGGCCTTCCAGGCACTCGGTGACGTAGGCCTTGCGCGGCTTGTCTTCCGGATGCAGGCGGTTCCAGCGCTCGGCGTCGAAGCCGTCGCGGCGCAGTTCGTTGAAGCTGGGGCAGGACCAGATGTCGGCGGTAACGCCGAAGTCCTTGTCCAGCAGTTCCGCCGCGGCGATGGCTTCGCGCAGGATCGTGCCGCTGCCGAGCAGCTGCACGCGCAGCTCGCCCTTCTTCGGCTTGCCGGCGTCCTTCAGCAGGTACATGCCCTTGATGATGCCGGCCTCCGCACCCGCCGGCATCGCCGGATGGGTGTAGTTCTCGTTCATCAGGGTGATGTAGTAGTACTCGTCGACCTGGTCCTCCAGCATCGCCTTCATGCCGTGCTGCATGATCACGGTGACCTCGTAGCCGAAGGTCGGGTCGTAGCTGCGCACGTTGGGGATGCCGCCGGCGACGACCTGGCTGAAGCCGTCCTCGTGCTGCAGGCCCTCGCCGTTGAGCGTGGTGCGGCCGGCGGTGCCGCCGAGCAGGAAGCCGCGGGTGCGCATGTCCGCCGCCTGCCAGGCGATGTCGCCGACGCGCTGGAAGCCGAACATCGAGTAGTAGATGTAGAACGGCAGCATCGGCACGTCGCTGACCGAGTAGCTGGTGCCGGCGGCCAGCCACGACGCGATCGCGCCCGGCTCGCTGATGCCCTGCTGCAGCACCTGGCCGCTCTGGTCCTCGCGGTAGTACATCAGCTGGTCGGCGTCGACCGGCTTGTACTTCTGCCCGAACGGCGCGTAGATGCCGATCTGGCGGAACATGCCCTCCATGCCGAAGGTGCGCGCCTCGTCGGCGACGATCGGCACGATGCGCGGGCCGACCTCCTTGTCGCGCAGGGCGATGTTCAGCGACTGCACGAAGGCCATGGTGGTGCTGTAGGTGCGTTCGCCGCTGTCCTTGAGCAGGCGCTCGTAGGCCGACAGCGCCGGCACCGCGAACGACTTCGACGCCTTGCGGCGGCGCTGCGGCAGGTAGCCGCCGAGCGCGGCGCGGCGCTCCTTCAGGTACTGGATTTCCGGCGAGTCCTCGCCCGGGTGGTAGAACGGGATCTGCTCGGCCTCTTCCAGCTGCTTGTCGCTGATCGGGATGTTGAAGCGGTCGCGGAACGTGCGCACCGCGTCGTCGTCCAGCTTCTTGGTCTGGTGCGTGGGGTTCAGCGATTCGCCCGACGAACCCATGCCGTAGCCCTTCACGGTCTTGGCCAGGATCACCGTCGGCATGCCGCGGGTGTTGACCGCCGCGTGGTAGGCCGCGTAGACCTTGTGCGGGTCGTGGCCGCCGCGGTTGAGGCGCCAGATGTCGTCGTCGCTCAGGTTGGCGACCATCGCCGCGGTCTCGGGATACTTGCCGAAGAAGTTCGCGCGCGTGTACGCGCCGCCGAACGCCTTGCAGTTCTGGTACTCGCCGTCGACGGTCTCCATCATCAGCTTCCTCAGCACGCCGTTGGTGTCGCGTGCGAGGAGCGGATCCCAGTACGAGCCCCACAGCAGCTTGATCACGTTCCAGCCGCCGCCGCGGAACACGCCTTCCAGTTCCTGGATGATCTTGCCGTTGCCGCGCACCGGGCCGTCGAGGCGCTGCAGGTTGCAGTTGACCACGAAGATCAGGTTGTCGAGGCCCTCGCGCCCGGCCAGCGCGATCGCGCCCAGGCTTTCCGGCTCGTCGGTCTCGCCGTCGCCGAGGAAGCACCAGACCTTGCGGTCGGACTTCTCGATCAGGCCGCGGTGCTCCAGGTACTTCATGAACTGCGCCTGGTAGATCGCGCTCAGCGGGCCCAGGCCCATCGACACGGTCGGGGTCTGCCAGAACTCCGGCATCAACCACGGGTGCGGGTACGAGGAGATGCCCTTGCCGTCGACTTCCATGCGGAAGTTGTCGAGCTGGCTCTCGCTGATGCGGCCCTCGAGGAAGGCGCGCGCGTAGATGCCCGGCGAGCTGTGGCCCTGGATGTAGAGCAGGTCGCCCGGGTGGTTCTCGGACGGCGCGCGCCAGAAGTGGTTGAAGCCGACGTCGTAGAGCGTCGCCGCCGAGGCGAACGAGGCGATGTGGCCGCCGAGGTCGCCGGGCTTGCGGTTGGTGCGGACCACGGTGGCCATCGCGTTCCAGCGGATGATCGAACGCAGGCGCCACTCCAGCTCGGCGTTGCCGGGGCTCTTCGCCTCGAGGTGCGCCGGGATGGTGTTGACGTATTCGGTGGTCGGCGAGAACGGCAGGAAGGCGCCGGCGCGGCGGGTCACCTCGACCATGCCTTCCAGCAGCTGGTGCGCGCGCTGCGGGCCGTCGGTGTCGATCACCGCCTTGATCGACTCGATCCACTCGCGGGTCTCCGCGGGGTTCGGGTCGTTCTGCAACATTTCGGTCAACCAGTTCATTACCACTCCCGATTCGTAGGGCGCCGCCCGGCCCGCCGCCGGCGGCTGTCGTTGTTCATTGGCGAATTCGGGAGTTTAGCGCACGGCGGCGTCCGCCCGAACCCCTACTTGAGTGTATGGAGCACCGCGCCATGCGCCGTCGGCGCAGCCGCATTGGTCTTTCGCCGGTCTTGTCCGTGCGTCGGCCGTCACGGTACGGACCGTTGTTTTGGGCCTATGATCGGCGCGGGACAAATGTGAGATCACGGAATGACGGGGGGCACACCAAGGAGGTCCGGTGCCAGCGGCGCGGCGCCGGAATCCGGCGTGGTGCACTGGCGCGACAGCCTGCACACGCGCATCGCATTGTGGACCGGCGCCATCACCCTGGTGCTGCTGCTGCTGGTCACCGCGGTGGCGGCGGGTTTCGCGCGGCATCTGGTCCTGCAGGACGCCACCACCGGGATCCGCAACGAGGCGCGGGCCGCCGCCAAGCGCGTGGACGACACCCTGCGCACGGTCGCGGTGACCTGCGCCGGCGTTTCCGGCGCGGTTACCGACGCCGAACTGACGCCGGAGCAGCTGACCGCCATGCTGCGGGCGATGGTCCGGGCCACGCCCGGGGCGACCGGGGCGATGCTGGCGCTGGAACCGGTCCGCCCGGGCGAACCGCGTTACGTGCGCCGCATCGGCGGCAACGGCAAGGACACCGACTTCCTCGCCAGCGGCTATCCGTACAAATCCCAGAGCTGGTACCGGCGCACGCTGGCTTCGACGCAGGGCTGGTGGTCGGAGCCGTACTTCAACGAAGCCGCCGGCCGCGTCTGGACCATCACCTACAACCTGCCGGTGCGCGTCGCCGGATCCGGCGACGTGGCCCGCGGCATGGTCAGCATGGACATCCTGCTCGACGGCATCCAGGCGCAGATCGGCGACCTGACCCGGGGACCGGGCCGCCTGGCGTCGGTGGTGGCGCCCGGCGGCCTGGTCGCCATCCATCCCGAGCCCGACGTGGCCCTGCATTACAGCTTCGCCGACTACGTCGACGGGATGGGCCGCAGCGACCTGGCCGCCGCCGCCGCCGCCGTGCGCGCGCGCCGGCCGACCGCCTACCTGCATACCGACCCGCGCAACGGCGTGCGCTGGTTCACCGCGGTCGAACCGATCGGCGACAGCGGCGGCAGCCTGTTGCTGTCGGAAAGCTATGCGCAGATCCTCGGCCACCTGAGGCAGGTACTGACGCTGGTGCTCGCCGGCGGCGCGATCGCCGCGCTGCTGTGCGCGCTGGCGGTGCTGCGGCTGGCGCGCCGGATCAGCCGGCCGGTCGAGGACCTGGCCGAATCGGCCGTCCACCTGGGCAAGGGCGATTACCAATGGCCGGTGCCGCACGGCGCCCGCAACGACGAAGTCGGCCATCTGGCGCGCACCCTCGACCACGCGCGCACCTCGATCCAGCGCCAGCTGGTGGAGATCCGCGAGATGGGCGCGGCGCAGCAGAAACTGGAAAGCGAACTGGCGATCGCCCACGACATCCAGCTGTCGATGCTGGCGCCGCCGAAGACCCTGGCGCGCGGCGCGATGCGGCTGGAGGCGCACGCGACGCTGGAGCCGGCCAAGGCGGTGGGCGGCGATTTCTATGGCTTCTTCGAACGCGGCGACGAACTGTGGTTCGCGATCGGCGACGTGTCCGACAAGGGCGTGCCGGCGGCGCTGTTCATGGCCCGCACCGCGACCGTGCTGGAAGTGGCGGTGCGCACCTCGGCTTCGCCGAGCGCGGTACTGGCCGAGGCGTCGCGGCGGCTGGTCGAAGGCAACGACGCCTGCATGTTCGCCACCGTGCTGTGCGGGCGCATCGACGTGCGCAGCGGCGACTGCATGCTGGCCAACGCCGGCCACGACCCGCCGCTGCTGCTGCGCGCCGACGGCCGCATCGAACGGCCCGGACTCGAAGGCGGGCCGCCGCTGGGCGTGGACGCCAGCGATGCGTTCCCGCCGGCGCAATGCCGGCTGCGGCCCGGCGACAGCCTGGTCGCCTGGACCGACGGCGTCAGCGAGGCCTTCGACGCCGCCAACCGCGCATTCGGCGAGGAACGCCTGCAGGCGGCGCTGCGACCGGGCTATAGTGCGCGCGACAACTGCGCGCGCCTGATCGCCGAAGTCCATGCCTTCGCCGCCGACGCGCCGCAGTCCGACGACATCACCGTGCTGGCGATCCGCCTGCGGGCCGGCACGGCGGGCAACGACAACGACGGGGGTTAATGCGCCATGCTGATACGGCTGATCGTGCCGGGCGAGCACGCCCGGGTCGAAGACCTCAATACCTCGCTCGAGGCGGTGCTGAAGCGCCACAACATCGACCCCGGGGTACGCGGCGACGTGCGCCTGATCGTCGAGGAGCTGGCCAGCAACGCCATCGACTACGGCGGCGCCGACGGCATCGACATGGGCCAGCACGAGCTGTCGGTCCACATCGCCATCGACGGCAACCTGCTCAGCCTGGATTTCCGCGACGGCGGCGCGCCGTTCGATCCGCTGAGCGCGCCGGACCCGGACCTGGACGCCGACATCCTGGACCGGCCGATCGGCGGCCTGGGGCTGTACCTGATCCGGCAGCTCGCCGAGGAGCTGCACTACGAACGCGCCGGCGACTACAACCTGCTGCGCGTGAAACTGCGCATTCCCACGGAGCAAGCCGCATGAGCCTGGACATCCGCATCCTGCCTTCCGACGACAGCTGCCGCCGCGTGGCGCTGGACGGCCGGCTCGACACCCATACCTACCAGTCGCTGGACGAGACGCTCGCGCCGCTGCTGGCCGGCGACGCGACGTCGCTGGTGCTGGACCTGGCCGGGCTCGAATACATCAGCAGCGCCGGCATCCGTTCGATCTTCAAGGCGCGCAAGGCGCTGGCCGGGCGCGGCGGCAAGGTGCTGGTGGTCAACCCGCAGGCGCAGATCCAGAAGGTGTTCGACGTGGTCAAGGCGGTGCCGATGAACGAGATCTTCGCTTCGGCGGCGGAGGCCGACGCCTACCTCGACGCGATGCAGCGCAAGGTGCTCGGCGGCGAGGACGACGACGACGGCTTCGACGACTGACGGCGACGACCCGCGCAATGGACTTCGAGATCGACATCTACCCACCGGTCAACGGCAACCACTACGTGGTGCTGAGCGGCCGCCTGGACAGCGCCGGCCACGCCAGGCTGGACGCGGCCCTGGCGCCGCTGCTGGCCGACGCGACGCCGGCGATGGTGCTGGTGATGGACATGGCGCGGGTCGACTACATCAGCAGCGCCGGGGTGCGTTCGATCCTGCTGGCGCGCAAGCGGCTGGCGCCGGAAGGCCGGGTGCTGGTGGTGCACCCGCAAACGCAGATCCGCAAGGTGCTGGACCTGGTCAAGGCGATCCCGACGAACGAGATCTTCGCCACCACCGCCGAGGCCGACGCCTACATCGATGCGATCCAGCGCGACGTGCTGCGCGGCAGGCACGACGACCACGAGCCGGACTGAGCCGCCGGCGGATCCCGGCCCGCCGGCCCATCCGCCGGAACCGGCGCGTCAGGCGGCACGCGCCTGCAGGTCGGCGAACGCCCTGCGCAACTGGTCGAGGTCGCCCGGCGAGCGGAACTGCATGACGCGCAGGAAATCGGCGAGTTCGTATCCCGGGGCGATCGCGCGCACCCGGCCCATCAGCGCGCGGGCGCGCTCGCGCTGGCCGTCGAGCGCGTAGACGACCGCCGCCGCGAAAAACACATGCAGGTGCGCGTTCGGGTGCAGTATCGCGCTCGCCGCCAGTGCCGCGCCTTCGCCGGTCCTGCCGCCGAGGGCGAAGTTGAGCGCACCGACGATGTGCATCGCGAATATCAGCGGGTCGAAGGGGCTCAGCCGGCGCGCCAGTTCGAGGCATTCGTCCGCCTGCGCCCGCTCCCCCTTCAGCATGTAGACCCAGCCGAGCGTGTAGTGGGCCCCGGCGTAACTCGGATTCAGCGCGGTCGCCCTCCTGAGTTCCTGGATCGACGCCTCGAACTCGCCGCGCAGCAGGCTGGCCCTGCCGAGCGCCCAATGCGCCATCGGGTCGAACGCGTCGGCCGCCACCCCCTGCAGGGCGAGGTCGCGCGCGCGCAGGGCGTCCTCGTCGCGGTCGTGGCTCATGCCCATGTAGACGCGCTGGTAGTGCACGAACGACAGCCCGGCATAGGCGCGCGGCGCCAGCGGGTCGAGCTCGATGGAACGGCGGAAGAAGCGCTCGGCGTGCGCGCACTCGTCGGGGCGGAAGCGGAACATGAAGGCCGCGCCGCGATGGTAGGCGGTCCACGCATCGAGGTTCGCCGACGGCAGCAGCAGCGAACGCTTCTGCTCCGCGCGCTCGACGGCCACCTGCAGCGAACCGACCAGCAGGTCGGCGATCCGCTGCTGGACCTGCATCGCGTCGTCGACCTGTTCGTCGTACCGCTCCGACCACAGCTCGCGCCTGCTTTCGACCTCGGTCAGGGCGACGCTGATCCGCAGCCGCCGGCCGGCCGCCAGCACGGAACCCCGCACGGCGTAGCGGACGCCGAGCTTGCGGCCGATGTCGTGGACGTCGTGCTCGCCCCCGAACTGCGCCGCCGTGCCGCGCGCGATCACGAACAGCGCACCGGAGCGGCCGATACCGGTGGTGACGTCGGTGGTCATCCCCTGCGCGAGGATGCCCGCCTGCGACGGATCCCCGATCGGCTGGAACGGCAGCACGACGATGGAGGGTTCGCTCGGCAGCGGCAGGTGCGCGGCTTCCGTCGCGTCGGCGTGCGCCTCGCGCAGGTCGTGGCCCAGGGCGATGGATCCGGAAGCCTCGACATCGGCGACAAACCGGTAGCCGGTGCGCTGGACCGTCCTGATGACCGACTGCGCGCTGCCGTCGTCGCCCACGGCGGCGCGCGCCATCCTGACCCGGACGCTCAGCGCACTGTCGGAAACGATGCGATCGCCCCAGACGTGCCGGAGGAGTTCGTCGCGCGACACGACGCGGTCGCGGTTCTCGATGAGGTGGATGAGCACGGCGAGGACCTGCGGCTCCAGCGCGACCCGTTGCCCCGCCCGCCACAGCTCGAGCCGGCTGGTATCGACGCTGCATTGGCCGAATCGGTACAGCACGGCGTGTCGCCTCCGCTGCAACAGCCTCGCAAGGATTGTCCATCGCCTCCGGAAACTTCACCGGATCCTCACCGGTTCTTCATGTCGCCGCCGACCGCCGGCCGAAGAATCGGCGCACGTATGGAGCACCTGACCCAACCGGAGGAGACGACATGGAACCGATCTATCGGAAACAGAACGCAACGCGCGATCCCGGCCGGACATCGCCTGCCCCGCCGCGGCCGCGCCGCAGCCTGCTCGTCTTCGGCTGCGCCGTCGCCCTGTGCAGCGCCGGCACGGCCCGCGCCGATGCCGTGACCGACTGGAACGCAGTTGCCAACCAGGCTACCGCCCTGCCCCTGCCGGCGAAACTGCGCGCCATGGCCATGGTGCAGATCGCCGTGCACGACGCACTCAACGCCATCGACCCGCGCTACGCCAGATACAGCCCGGGGCCCGGCGCCGCCGCGGGCGCGCTGCCCGAAGCCGCCGTGGCCGCGGCCGCCCACGACGTCCTGCGCGCCGTTGCGCCGGCCGCCCAGCAAGGCGCGGTCGAGATCGCCTACGCCAACGCGCTCAGCGGCCTGTCCGGCTGCCCGGGCTCGATGGCCTGCCAGAACGGCATCGCCGCGGGCCAGGCGGCCGCTGCCGCGATCCTCGCCGAGCGCAGCAACGACGGTTCGGCGAATCCTCCGCACCTGCCCTATATCGAGGCGCCGGCGCCGGGCACCTATCAGGTGACGCTCGACATGCCGGCGCCGGGCGTTCCCGCCTTCGCCAACTGGGTCAATGTCCGGCCGTTCACCATCGGCGACTCGGTCGTCTTCCACGGGATGTTCCGTGCGCCGGACTCGGACCTGCGGAACCTGACCAGCAAGACCTACACCGTCGACTACGCGCAGGTGAAGGCGTTCGGCTCGAAGCCGATCCGCGCCGCCTCGCCCAATTCCAGCAAGAGCAGGATCGCGCGCTTCTGGTACGGCAGCGCCGGCGCCGACTGGGCCACCACCGCCCGCGGCATCGTCGAAGGCCGCGGCCTCGACCTGTGGCAGCACGCCCGGCTGTTCGCGCTGCTGGCGATCGCCCAGGCCGACGTGCCGGTCTCGGTGTTCGAGAGCAAGTACCACTACACCTTCTGGCGACCGGTGACGGCGATCCGCTGGCTCGACGACGGCAATCCGGACACCGAGCCGGATCCGTCCTGGACGCCCTACCTGGTCACCCCGCCGTACCCGGACTATCCGTGCGGCACGCCGATGCTGGCCGGCGCGGGCACCGAAATCCTGCGCGACTTCTTCGGCACCGACAACCTGCGCTGGACCGCCACGTCCAACTTCCCCGGCCAGCCGGGCGTGCCGGCCGGCCCGGTCACCCAGAGCTACAAGACGTTCTCGGAAGCGGCCGACGAAGCGGCGATGGCCCGCGTCTACGCCGGCATCCACTTCGGCACCGGCTGCAACGTCGGCGTCGACCAGGGCGAGAAGATCGCGCGCTACGCGTTCGACCACCTGCTGCGGCCGCTTTGACCGGCACGTGCCGGGCCGCGCGGGGACGCGGGGCCCGGCATCGGGGCATCGGAACGAACAGCGACCCGACGGTTCGTTTTCCGGAAGGCAAAGGCCCGCTTGCCGAAGCACTTCCCGGCAGCGGCGCGGCTGGTCAAGCCGCTGCCGCGCCACCCCCGCAAGCTTGCGCGATCAGCCCTGCTTCTGCTGCTTGCGGATCTGCGCGTCCACCGCGGCGATCGCGGTCATGTTGACCACGCGGCGCGGGGTGGCGCTGTTGGTCAGGATGTGCACCGGCTTGGAGATGCCCATCAGGATCGGGCCGATCGCCACGCCGTCGGTCACCACCCGCACCAGGTTGTAGGCGATGTTGGCCGCGTCGATGTTCGGCAGCACGAACAGGTTGGCGCGGCCCTTCAGCGTGCTGTCCGGCATGATCCGCTGCCGCAGCGCCTCGTCCCACGCGGTGTCGCCCTGCATCTCGCCGTCGACGTTGAGGTCGGGCTTGCGCTGCAGCAGGATCTCGCGGACCTTGCGCATCTTCACCGCGCCGGCCGAGTCGTGGCTGCCGAAGTTGCTGAACGACAGCAGCGCCACCTTCGGCTCGATGCCGAACAGCTTCAGCCGGTACGAGGCCTGCAGCGTCGCCTCGGCCAGCTGTTCCGGGCTCGGGTCGTCCTGCACGTGGGTGTCGACGAAGAAGAACGCGCCCTGGTCGTTGATCACCCCGGTCATCGCCGAGGTCGAGGTCACGCCGCGGTCCAGCGGGATCACGCTGCGCACGTAACCCAGCTTCTTGTGGAAGCGGCCGACGATGCCGCTGAGCATCGCGTCGGCCTCGCCGCGCGCGACCATCACCGCGGCGATCAGCGCGGTGCGCGAGCGCATCAGGTTCTTCGCGCCGGACGGGGTGACGCCGCGGCGCGCGGTCAGCTGGTGGTAGTACTGCCAGTATTCGTTGAAGCGCGGGTCGTCGTCCTGGTTGGTCAGCTCGAAGTCCACGCCCGCCTTCAGGCGCAGGCCCAGGCGCTGGATCCGCGACTCGATCACGTCCGGGCGGCCGATCAGGATCGGGAAGGCCAGGCCCTCGTCGACCACGGTCTGCACGCCGCGCAGCACGTTCTCCTCCTCGCCCTCGGCGTAGACCACGCGCTGCTTGTCCGAGCGCGCCTGCTCGTACACCGGCTTCATCATCAGGCTGGTGCGGTGGACGAACTGGCCGAGCTTCTCGCGGTACGCGCGCATGTCGGCGATCGGGCGCGTGGCGATGCCCGAATCCATCGCCGCCTGCGCCACCGCCGCCGACAGCTCGACCAGCAGGCGCGGGTCGAACGGGCGCGGGATCAGGTATTCGGGGCCGAAGCACGGCGCCTCGCCGGCATAGGCCGCGCCGAGGTCGGAGGATTCGCGCTTGGCCAGCGCGGCGATCGCGCGCACGCAGGCGATCTTCATCGCCTCGTTGATCTCGGTGGCGCCCACGTCGAGCGCGCCGCGGAACAGGTACGGGAAGCAGAGGACGTTGTTGATCTGGTTCGGGTAGTCGGAGCGGCCGGTGCCGATGATCGCGTCGGGCCGCGCCTGCTTCGCCGCTTCCGGGGTGATCTCCGGGGTCGGGTTGGCCAAGGCCAGGATGATCGGCCGGTCGGCCATCTTCGCGACCATCTCCGGCTTGAGGATGCCGCCGGCGGACAGGCCGAGGAAGATGTCGGCGCCATCGACGATCTCCTCGAGCGTGCGCTTGTCGGTGTCGCGGGCGTAGCGGCGCTTCTCCGGGTCGAGGTCGGCGCGGCCGCTGTGGATCACCCCGCCGCGGTCGTAGGCCAGCACGTTGGCCGGGTCCAGGCCCAGCGACACCAGCATGTTGACGCAGGACACGCCGGCCGCGCCCATGCCGGTGGTGGCCAGCTTGACCTTGCCGATGTCCTTGCCGACCACTTCCAGCGCGTTGAGCACCGCGGCGCCGACGATGATCGCGGTGCCGTGCTGGTCGTCGTGGAACACCGGGATGTTCAAGCGTTCGCGCAGCTTGCGTTCGACGATGAAGCACTCCGGCGCCTTGATGTCCTCCAGGTTGATGCCGCCGAAGGTCGGTTCCAGCGAAGCGATGATGTCGACCAGCTTGTCCGGGTCCTTCTCGGCGATCTCGATGTCGAACACGTCGATGCCGGCGAACTTCTGGAACAGCACGCCCTTGCCTTCCATCACCGGCTTGCCGGCCAGCGGGCCGATGTCGCCGAGGCCGAGCACCGCGGTGCCGTTGCTGACCACCGCGACCAGGTTGCCGCGCGCGGTGTAGTCGCTGGCGGCTTTCGGGTCGGCGGCGATTTCCTCGCAGGCGTAGGCCACGCCCGGCGAATACGCCAGCGACAGGTCGCGCTGGGTGACCATGGCCTTGGTCGGCGCGACCTTGATCTTGCCGGCGGGCGCCTGGCGGTGGTAGTCGAGTGCGGCCTGCTTGAAATCGTCCTGCGGCTGGGACATCGGGTGGTATTCGAATGGATGGACGTTCGATTCTACGGGATGCGCCCGGCCAAGGTTGCTGCGTCGCGTCGCATCCGGCGACTTTGCACCTTCAATCCGCGTCGAACCTGCGCGGATCTCCGGACACGGCCGGGTCCGGCGCGGCAACCAGTCCGGTCGGCATGCCGTCCAGTGCCCGCGCCAGCGCGCCGCGGTCCAGCGCGCCCTCCCAGCGCGCGACCACCACGGTGGCCACGGCATTTCCGATGAAATTGGTCAGCGAGCGGCATTCGCTCATGAAGCGGTCGACGCCGAGGATCAGCGCCATGCCGGCGACCGGCACTTCCGGCACCACCGCCAGCGTCGCCGCCAGGGTGATGAAGCCGGCGCCGGTGACGCCGGCCGCGCCCTTCGAACTGAGCATCGCCACCAGCAGCAGCGCGATCTGGTGGCCGAGAGTGAGGTGGGTGTCGGTGGCCTGGGCGATGAACAGCGCGGCCAGGGTCATGTAGATGTTGGTGCCGTCGAGGTTGAACGAATAGCCGGTCGGCACCACCAGCCCGACCACTGGCTTGGCGCAGCCGGCCTGCTCCATCTTCTCCATCAGCGACGGCAGCGCCGATTCCGACGACGACGTGCCCAGCACCAGCAGCAGTTCGGCCTTCAGGTAGCGGATCAGCTTCAGCACCGAGAACCCGCACAACCGCGCCACCGCGCCGAGGACCACCAGCACGAACAGCAGCGAGGTCAGGTAGAACGCGCCGACCAGCCAGGCCAGGTTGGCCAGCACTTCCAGCCCGTACTTGCCGATGGTGAAGGCGATCGCGCCGAACGCGCCGATCGGCGCGGCCTTCATCAGGATGTGCACCAGCCCGAACACCGGCGCGACCAGCGCGTTGAGGAACGCGGCGACCGGGCGGCCGCGCTCGCCGGTCAGCGCCAGCGCGATCCCGAACAGCACCGCGACGAACAGCACCTGCAGGATGTTGTCGCCGACCAGCGGGCTGAGCAGGGTCCTCGGGATGATGTCCATCGCGAAGCCGACCAGGGTCAGCTCGTGCGACTTGCTGACGTAACCGCTGACCGCGCTCTGGTCGAGGTCGGCGACGCCGACGTGCATGCCGGCGCCCGGCTGCACCGCGTGCGCGACCAGCAGGCCGACCACCAGCGCCAGCGTCGAGAAGAACAGGAAATACGCCATCGCCCTGGCGAACACCCGCCCGACCGTGCGCAGCTGGGCCATGCCGGAGATGCCGGTGACGATGGTCAGGAAGATCACCGGGCCGATGATCATCTTCACCAGCTTGATGAAGGCGTCGCCCAGCGGCTTCATCGACTCGCCGAGCGCGGGCTGGAAATGCCCGAGCAGCGCGCCCAGCACGATCGCGGCCAGCACCTGGAAATACAGGTGGCGGTAGAACGGCGGTTTGGCGGCCGGGACGTCGGTCGGATGCATCGGAATTTCCGTGGAATGGGGCGCGTGCCGCACGCTTCGCAGCCAGGCTGCCGTTGTACCGTGCCGCAGGCTTCGCGCCTAGCCCGCGCCGGCCGGCGCGGCGCCGGCGGCGTCCTGCAGCTTGTCCATGCGGATGCGGTTGGCGAACAGCGAGAACGCCAGCATTCCAGCCAGCCCGCTGGCGCGCTCGGCCCACGGCGGCAGCCAGCGCGGCGGCGCCAGCGCGCCGGATTCGAACAGCGGCGCGAACGCGCGCGCGTCGCCCAGGGTCATCTTGCCGGCGAACAGCCAGCGGCACAGCGGCAGCCGGTCCTGCTGCAGGCACTGGCGGAAGAAGGTGTGCACGTTGACCAGGCCGCGCAGGTACACGGTGTCCTTGGTGAAGGCCGCGCCGCCCCCGACCGGCACGCCGCGGAACACGCGCTGCGCCGAGGCGAAGCTTTCGGCGTCGTTCTGCCCGGCGTCGCGGAAGTAGCGGAACACCTGCACGAAGTCGGCGCCGTCCAGCGCCATCGCGATCGCCTCGATGCGCAGGCTGATCCGCTTCATCCGCGCGATGTCGATGCTGCCGGTGATCTGTTCGGCGAAGGTCGCCAGCCCTTCCTGGGTTTCGGTGGCGCGCGGCGACGACAGCGCCAGGCTCGGCAGATTCGCCTGTTCGCGGCCGTTGAGCGCGGTCAGCGAATGCACCAGCGCCTCGTGGTGGAACAGCTGGCGGCGGTCGTAGTCGCCGAACGCGGCGCCGTGGCGCAGGCGGATGCGGGTCGCGCTGGCCGCGGCTTTGGCGATCAGGTCGGGGTCGAGTTCGACCGTGATGACGCGACCGTCGAAGAAGTCGTCGAGGTCGGCCTGCAGCTGCAGTTGCAGCGCGGTCGCCGACACCGGCACCTGCTCTTCCGGGGCGAGCAGTTCGCGGTCGAGCTCGCCGGCGATCTGGATGAAGTGCCGCGCCGCCTCGCGCGTGCTCGGGCCGTTGCCCGGCAGCGGCTGGTCGGGGCGGCCGAACAGCGCGACCGAAAGCGCGCCGGCCCGCGGCGTGCCGAGGTTCTCGAGCAGCTGCGCGGCCAGGTTCCACTGCCGCGCCGACTCGGCGATGTAGGCGCCGAGCGGATGCGCCGGGTCGGCGGCGGCGGCCACCGCGTCCAGCTCGCGGCGGGCGTCGGCGAAGTCGAGCCGGGGATATTCGATCCGCGGCAGCCGGGGCTCGCCGCCCGGCGAGGCGGCGAGGAAAGCCTGCTGCGCGCTCGCCGGCCAGCTGGCCAGGCCGAGCAGCTTGATCCCACGCGCGGCCTTGACCATGCGCGCGTCGAGCGCGGCGTGGCGGGCGATGCCGGGGTCAGTGCTTGCCATACTTCTCGTCCAGCCGCTTGTGCAGCGCCTTGCCCTGCACTTTCGCCTCCTGCTTCTGCGCCAGGCGCGTTGCCAGCTTGTCGGCCGCGCCGGCGATCTCGTCGCGCAGCTTCAGGTAGTTGGCCAGCCGGCCGGCATCGAGCTCGCCGCGCTCGACCGCCGCGCGCACCGCGCAGCCGGGTTCGCTGCGGTGCGTGCAGTCGCGGAACCTGCACTGCGTGGCCAGTTCCTCGATATCGGCGAAGCCGCCCTCGGCCATTTCCTCCTCGCCGGTCGGCTTGAGTTCGCGCATGCCCGGCGTATCGATCAGGCAGGCGCCGGAAGGCAGCGCGATCAGCGCGCGGTGGGTGGTGGTGTGGCGGCCGCGCGAATCGGATTCGCGCACCGCGCCGGTCTTCATCTTCTCGGCGCCGAGCAGGGTGTTGGTCAGCGTCGACTTGCCGGCGCCGGACGAGCCGACCAGCACCACGCTCCTGCCTTCGCCGAGCCATGGATCCAGCACGGCGACGCTGTCGCGGTCCTTCGCGTTCACCGCGAACACCGGCGCGCCGAGCTTCGACAATTCCGCGAGCGCCGTGGCGGCATCGCCCTTGTCGGCCTTGGTCAGCACGATCACCGGCTGCGCGCCGCCGCCGCCGACCAGCAACAGGTAGCGCTCGATGCGGCGCGGATTGAAGTCGTCGTCGAGCCCGGACACGACGAACACCGCATCGATGTTCGCCGCGATCACCTGCTGGTGGTAATGCTCGCCGGCAGCGCCGCGCTTGATCGCCGTGCGCCGCGGCAACACCGCGACGATCTTCCTGCCCTCGAGCAGCACCCAGTCGCCGACCGCGGCGCGTTCATGGTTCGGGAAGCGCGGGCGCATCCATTCCGGCGGCGACTCGGCGCGGATCGCGCTGTCCGGCGCGTCGGCGACCACGTAACCCGAACGGTGCTGTTCGATCACCCGCGCCGGCCGGGCACCGGGATGGGCGGCTGACACCGCTTCCCATTCCGGACTGCCTTCCGGCGCCGCGAACGGCCAGCCGATGCGGCGCAGGGGGGCGGTGGAGGCGACCGGGAATGGGGGCATGCCCGCGATTCTAATGTCCGATGCAACCAAAACCTTGCGACGACGGGATTTCCTATAGAATCCGGGCATTTCCACGTCTTCGCCCCGCCGCAAGGCCCGCCATGCCCACGCCGCCGCCCAAACCGCTCGCCACCCGCGAGCGCCTGTCCGAAGTCCGCTACGAGATCCGCGGCGAACTGGCCCGGCGAGCCCGCGAGCTCGAGGCGCAGGGCCGCAAGCTGATCAAGCTGAACATCGGCAATCCCGGCGCCTTCGGCTTCCGCGCGCCCGAGCACCTGCAGCGCGCGATCGCCGACGACATGGACCGCACCGACCCGTACACCCACCAGCAGGGCCTGCCGCAGGCGCGCGAGGCGATCGCCGCCTACTACGCGCGGCGCGGCGCGCCCGACGCGACCGCCGACCGCGTGTTCGTCGGCAACGGCGTCAGCGAACTGATCGACCTGGCGCTGCGCGCGCTGCTGAACCCCGGCGACGAGGTGCTGCTGCCGTCGCCCGACTACCCGCTGTGGTCGGCGGCGACGATCCTCAACGACGGCCGCCCGGTCTACTACAGCTGCGACGCCGACAACGGCTTCCTGCCCGACCCGGCGCAGATCGAGGCGCGCGTGTCCTCGCGTACCCGCGCGATCGTGCTGATCAACCCGAACAACCCGACCGGCGCCAACTACCCGCGCGAACTGCTCGAACGCATCGTCGCGATCGCCGCCAAGCACAACCTGCTGCTGCTGGTCGACGAGATCTACGACCAGGTGCTGTACGACGGCGCGCGGTTCCAGCCGCTCGCCCCGCTCGCCGGCGACGTGCCGTGCCTGACCTTCAGCGGCCTGAGCAAGGTGCACCGCGCCTGCGGCTGGCGCGTGGGCTGGGCGCTGCTGTCCGGCGCGAAGGAAACCGTCTCCGAGTTCCAGCACGCGATGGACCTGCTCGGCGCGCTGCGCCTGTGCGCCAACGTGCCGGGCCAGTACGCGATCGAGGCCGCGGTCAACGGCCCCGACACCATCGGCGCGCTGTGTTCGCCCGGCGGTCGCCTGTACGAAACCCGGCGCGCGGTGATCGAGGCCTGCGCCGCCAGCGAGCACCTGGAGCTGGTCGCCCCGGCCGGCGCGCTGTACGCGTTCCCGGCGGTGGTCGGCGCGGCGGCGAAGGGCTTCGACGACCACGACTTCGCGCTGGAACTGATGGAAAGCGAAGGCGTGCTGGTCGTGCCCGGCTCCAGCTTCAACGTGCCGTACCGCAACCATTTCCGCGTCACCCTGCTGCCGGAAGCGGCGACGATGCGCGAAGTGTTCGCCCGCATCGACCGCGTGCTGGCGCGGCGCGCGGAGGCGGCGACCAAGGTGGTGCAGATCAAGGCCAAGTCGAAGTCGGCGGCGTAACCTCTGGATAGCGTGGCCACGTCGTCCATTGCAACCGGCGGCCTGGGTGATCGCGTCATCAAGGTCAACCACGCCGGCGAACACGGTGCGATCAACATTTATTCCGGCCAGATCCTGATGGCCCGGCTCACTGCCCCGGACCTCGTCAACGAGCTTCGGGAGTTCCGCTCTCATGAGCAGAGACACCTCGGCATCTTCGGCACCGAACTGCGTCGACGAAACAAACCTCGCTGCCGGAGTTACTGGCTGTGCGGGTTCGGCGGCTATGTGCTTGGCCTAGCTACCGGACTCTTCGGCCGCAATGCCATTGCGGCAACAAGCGTCGCGGTCGAAAGCGTCGTGCTTCGCCATCTCGAACGGCAGATCGCCGACCTCCGCGAAGACGATCCGGAAGCGGTTGTCGCCATTTCCGCCATCGTTGCCGAGGAGCAACAGCACCACGACCTGTCAGCATCCCATTTGCAGGCCAATGGCTTCTGGTCATGGATAATCACACCACTCGTTTCTGCATCCACAGAAACGGTGATCTGGCTGGGCATGCGGCTATGACGAACCCTATTTCGGCTCGGGCGGTGAGCCTGTCCTACCTCGCCCTCGGCGACTCCTACACCATCGGCGAAGGCGTCGACGCATCCGGCCGCTGGCCGGTGCAACTGGCGAAGGCACTGCGCGCCGAAGGCGTCGCCGTCGCCGACCCGCACGTCCTCGCGCAGACCGGCTGGACCACCGACGAACTCGACGCCGCGATCGACGACGCCGAGCCCTCGTTCGACGAATACGACCTCGTCAGCCTGCTGGTCGGCGTCAACAACCAGTACCGCGGCCGGCCGCTCGACGAATACCGGCGGCAGTTCGCCGCCCTGCTCGACCGCGCGACCGGCTTCGCCGGCGGGCGCGCCGGGCGCGTGATCGTGCTGTCGATCCCCGACTGGGGCGCCACCCCGTTCGCGGCGGACGACGCGCGCGGCGCGGAACGGATCGGCGCCGAGATCGATGCCTTCAACGCCGCCGCGCGCGACATCTGCGCAGCCGCCGGCATCGCCTTCGTCGACATCACCCCGGTCAGCCGCGCGCGCGGCTGACCGGGGTGATGT
>NZ_PDWR01000025.1 GCF_010211755.1 Pseudoxanthomonas sangjuensis
CCGCTGCAACGACCGCGGATGCGACGCCGGCAGCCAGCGCGGCCACGGCCGTTGAAACCGCCGCCGCCGAAAACGCCCAGCCGGCCGATGCCGATGCGGCCACCGGCGAAGGCACCGGTCGCCGCCGCCGCGGCCGTCGCGGTGGTCGCCGCCGCCGTCGCAATGGCAGCGAAGCCGCTGTCGGTGCCGATGCGCAGAACGTCGCGCCGGGCGACGAGACCGACGATGACGAGCCGGTGGTCGGCCTGGGCCTGCAACCGGAATTCGACTTCGACGACGTGCCGAGCCCGGCTGCCGGGAAGCCGCAAACCACGACCGCGGCCGAGCGGGCCGATGCCGCGCCGGCCCCCGAACAGCCTGTCGAAGCCGTCGACCCACCCGCCAAGGCCGTCCCGGTCGAAATCGCACCGGCCGTTGCGGCCGCTTCGTCCGCCGATGCAACGACTGCGCCGCGCGACGAAGCCGCCGCGCCGGCAGTCGCGGCAGCCGAAACCGTCGCCGCCGACCCGGCGCCTTCCTTCGTCGAGCCCGTCGCAACCGATCCGGTTGTCGCGGGCGCCGAAACCGCGCCGTCCGAAGCGGTCCGCGCGCAGGAAACCCCGGTCGCCACCGGCATCGACGATGCCATGCGCGAAATCGCACAGGAGCCGGCGGAAGCGGCGGCCCCCGCCGTGCCGGCAACCCCTGCCCCGCGCCCTGTCGCCACCACCGGCTCGCTGTTCTTCGCCGCCGATGCCGACACGCCGGCCTCGGTGATCCGCCACCTGATCGCCGAGCCGACCGCGCAAAAGCACGAGGCCGACCAGGAAGCCGAGGCGGAAGAGGAAGACGCGGAAACGCTGCTCGCGCGCGACACGCCGCCGGAGGACAACGGCGAAAACGCCGAGCGCAGCGCGACCTGACGCGCCGCTACCGCGCGCCGGTCACACCGAGCGCGCGGTATCGGTCAGCCCGTATTGCCCGGCCAGCCGCGCCAGCGCGATGCCGTCGCTGATGCCGAGCTTCTCGAACAGCCGCGACTTGTGCGTGTTCACGGTCTTGGCGCTCAGGCTCAGCCGCTTGGCGATTTCTTCCTGGCGCAGGCCCTGCACCAGCAACATCGTGACTTCCAGTTCGCGCGGAGACAGCGCGTCGAACGGCGACGCGCCGCCGCCGACGTTCGACAGCGCCAGGTTCTGCGCCACGTTGCTGCCGAGGTAACGCTTGCCGCGCGCGACGTCGCGCACCGCGCGCAATAGTTCCGTCGCATCGCCGGCCTTGCCGATGTAGCCGGCCGCGCCCGCCTCGAGCAGCCGCTTCGGCAACGGCCCGTCCTCGAGCACCGACACGATGATGACTTTCGTGCCGTAGTCGCTGCGCGCGATGCGCTCGGTGATTTCCAGCCCGCTCAGCCCGGGCAGGTGCAGGTCGCACAGCACGACGTCGGGCTTCAGCCTGCGCACCTGCGGCAGGCCTTCCTCGCCGCTGTCGGCATCGCCCACCACTTCGATATCGGTCTCGCCGGCCAGGATCATCTTCATGCCGGCGCGCACCAGCGCATGATCGTCGATCAGGAACACGCGAATCGTCATCCTCGTCCCCCTCAAGGATATGGTGCGGCCGAGACTATCCGTCGCGGCGACGCGCCTGCAAGCGGGGTGAACGATATTGGCGGAGAGAGTGGGATTCGAACCCACGGTGGTATCGCTACCACGCCGGTTTTCAAGACCGGTGCCTTAAACCGCTCGGCCATCTCTCCGTTCGTCCATGCTGCCACACGAGCGACGCCGGCACACCGTCGTCGGGTTCGCCTTGTCGCACGACGCATTTTCGCACGATGGCGTACGGCGTCACGATGCCTGCTTCGCCCGCGCCAGCGCCTTGTCCGCTTCCTCGCTGCACTTGCCGCCGCAATCCAGCCGCGAGGTTTCGATTTGCTGCGGCAGGTGTTCGGCGAGGAAATCGATGAACACCCGCACCGCCGGCAACAGGCCGCGGCGCGAAGCGAACACCGCGTGGCAAATGCCCTGCGGCAGCGACCACTGCGGCAACACCACTTCCAGCTCGCCCCTGCGCACCGCTTCGGCGCAGACCGTCTCCGGCAGCAGGGTGATGCCGTAGCCGTCCTTGGCCAGCGCCTGCAGCAGCGGGAAATCGAAGCCCATCAGCCGCGGTTGCAGTTCGATGCGCCGCACTTCGCCGTCGGGACCGTGCAGTTCCCAGCGCTGTCGCGCTTCGTCCTCGCTGATGCTCAGGGTGACGTGGTTGGCCAGGTCCTCCGGCGCCTGCGGGCGGCCGGCGCGCTTCAGGTACTTCGGGCTGGCGACCAGCAGCTCCTGGATCTGGCCGAAGCTGCGCATTACCAGGCTGCCGTCGTCGTCGAGCTTGGCGCGCACGCGCAGGGCGACGTCGTAGCCCTCGTTGATGATGTCGACGCGGCGGTTGTTGACGTGCAACTGCAGCCGCACCTTCGGGTACTTGTCGAGGAACATCGGCAGGATCTTCGGCAGCTGCATCTGCGCCACCGCCACCGGCACGCTGACCCGGACCACGCCGCGCGGCTCGGCGCTGAGCCGGTCGACCACTTCGCGCGCCGCCTGCGCCTCGGCCAGCATGGTCTGGGCGTGGCGGTGCACGCTCATGCCGACATCGGTCACGGCGAAGCGGCGCGTGGAACGCTGCAGCAGGCGCACGCCCAGGTCGCTCTCGAGCTGGCTGATGCGCCGGCTGAGGCGCGACTTCGGGATGCCCAGCGCGCGTTCGGCCGCGGCGAAGCCGCCGTGGTCGACGACCATGGCGAAGTAATAGAGGTCGTTGAGGTCCTGCATGGCTTTTGTCCCGTAGACAGAACGATCAGTAATAAATAACCATATTTATTCCGAAATTACAAGCAAATATTGTTCTGTCCATCGCAGTAATGCGCCATTTTTGCAGGGCAAGACAATGAAACTGTTGCATATCGACTCCAGCATTCTCGGCGACGGCTCGGTCAGCCGCCAACTGTCGGCCGCCGTGGTGGCCAACTGGCGCGCCGCCCGGCCGCAGGTCGAGGTCGAATACCGCGACCTCGCCGTCGAACCGCTGCCGCACCTGAGCGGCGCTTCGCTGGCCAAGGCCGATCCGGCCGAGGTCGAAACCGCCGAGCGTACTTTGCAGCAGTTCCTCGACGCCGACGTCGTCGTGATCGGCGCGCCGATGTACAACTTCGGCATTCCCTCGACACTGAAGGCCTGGATCGACCGCATCGCCGTGGCCGGCCGCACCTTCCGCTACACCGAGAACGGCCCCGAGGGCCTGGCCGGCGGCAAGAAGGTCGTGGTCGCCAGCGCCTACGGCGGCCTCCATGCCGGCACCGCCAGCGACTTCGTCGAGCCGTACCTGCGTCAGGTGTTCGGTTTCCTCGGTGTCACCGACGTGGAATTCGTCGGCGCCGAAGGCATCGCCTACTCGCCGCGGCACCGCGAGCAGGCCATCGCCGGTGCGCTGGCGAAGATCGCCGGGGCAGACGCCGGGCTGGCCAAGGCCGCCTGAGCAGCGCGGTCCGGCGCTCTCCCCTCTCTCTCCCCGCGCCGGAAACGCGACGGGCCCGCTCCACGAGCGGGCCCGATTCTTTTTGCGTCTTGCACCGCCCGGCGACGGGGCGCCGGGAATCAGGCAATGCGTTCGACGCCGCCCATGTACGCACGCAGCGCATCCGGCACGGTGATCGAACCGTCGGCGTTCTGGTAGTTCTCCATCACCGCGATCAGCGCGCGGCCGACGGCAACGCCGGAACCGTTGAGGGTGTGCACCGGCTCGGGCTTGCCGGTGGCCGGGTTGCGCCAGCGCGCCTGCATGCGCCGCGCCTGGAAGTCCTCGCAGTTCGAGCACGAGGAAATCTCGCGATAGGCATGTTGCGACGGCAGCCAGACCTCGAGGTCGTAGGTCTTGGCGGCGGAGAAGC
Organism: Pseudoxanthomonas sangjuensis; assembly: GCF_010211755.1. Classification (GTDB taxonomy): domain Bacteria; phylum Pseudomonadota; class Gammaproteobacteria; order Xanthomonadales; family Xanthomonadaceae; genus Pseudoxanthomonas_A; species Pseudoxanthomonas_A sangjuensis. The sequence continues at coordinate 3,923 of NZ_PDWR01000025.1, forward strand.
CCATGTCGCCACTGCACAACAGCATGCGCCGATACGGCAGGCCGAGTCTTTCCAGCACCACTTCGGCGCAGCGGGTCATGCGCTCGTGTTCGTCGTAGCTTTCCGCCGGGCGCGCGATGCTGACCAGTTCGACCTTCTCGAACTGGTGCTGGCGGATCATGCCGCGCACGTCGCGGCCGCCGCTGCCGGCTTCGGCGCGGAAGCACATCGAATGCGCGGTCATGCGCTTCGGCAGCACGGCATCGTCGACGATCGCGTCGCGGACGATGTTGGTCAGCGGCACTTCCGAGGTCGGGATCAGGTAACGCTTGCTGTCGCCGACCTGCAGCGAGAACAGGTCGTCCTCGAACTTCGGCAGCTGCCCGGTGCCTTGCATCGAGTCGGCATTGACCAGCAGCGGCACGTTGGTTTCCTCGTAGCCGTGCTCGCTGGTGTGCAGGTCGAGCATGAACTGCGCCAGCGCGCGGTGCAGGCGCGCCAGCTGGCCGCGCAGCACGGTGAAGCGCGCGCCGCTGAGCTTGGCCGCGGTTTCGCCGTCGAGCCAACCGTTGCGGGCGCCGAGGTCGACGTGGTCCTTCACTTCGAAATCGAACGTGCGCGGCGTGCCCCAGCGGTGCTGCTCGACGTTGGCGCTCTCGTCGCCGCCCGGCGGCACGCTGGCATGCGGCAGGTTCGGGATGCCCAGCGCGATCGCCTCGATCTCGCCGCGGATCTTCTCCAGCTCGATTTCCGACGCCTTCAGTTCGTCGCCGAAGCCGGCCACCTCGGCCATGATCGCCGCGGTGTCTTCGCCCCGGGCCTTCATCTGGCCGATGGCCTTCGACTTGGTGTTGCGCAGGTTCTGCAGTTCCTGCGTGCGCACCTGGATCTGCTTGCGGCGCGATTCCAGCGACGCCAGCGCGGCCACGTCCAGTTCGAAGCCGCGGCTGGCGCGCAGGCGTTCGGCGAGTTCGGCGGGCTGGTTGCGGAGCAGCGTGGGATCGAGCATGGCATCGGGAATCGCGGAATGGGCGCCGATTATCGCCGATTCCTGCCGCATCCTGCCCGCGCGGTTCACCGCGGCTGTGCCAGAATCAGGCCCTGCTCGAGGGAAACCGCATGTCCGCCAGCCCGCAAGACCCGTCCGACTCACACTTCGTGTTCCGCCTGCCGCGCAAGGCCCTGCAGATCGTCGGCATCGCCGCCGGCGTCGGCTTCCTGCTGTTCCTGCTGGCCTGGTGGCTGGGCCGCGACGACGGCTTCTACACGGTGGAACCGACGGCGAAGGCCGGCGATGCCGGCGTCGAGGCCCTGCCCGCGCCATTGCCGGGCGACGGCGACGGTGCCAGCGGGCTCGAAGAGCCGCGCCAGCCGGCGGCGGCCGGGGAAGAAGCGCCGGCCGTGGTCGAAACCGCGCCGATGCCGCCGCCGGTCGAGGAAATGCCTCCCGCCCCACCGCCGGCCGCCCCGGCGGCAACGCCTGCGCCGCCGGCGGGCGTGGCGCTGGCCCCCGGCGACGTGCCGGCGCCGATCCCCGGCCGGAATCCGCCGCCGGAATATCCCACCCGCGCGATGCGCCGCGGCGATACCGGCACGGTGACGCTGCGGGTGACGGTCGGCGCCGACGGCGTGCCGACCGATATCGAAATCGCCGATCGCAGCGGCAGCCGCGACCTCGACCGCGCGGCGATCGAGGCCGTGCGCCGCTGGCGTTTCCGCCCCGCCCAGCGCAACGGCCAGCCGGTCGCGGCCAGCGTCGACATCCCGATCACCTTCGACCTGCAGCGCTGAGGCTCAGCCGGCCCGCAGCGAGAACCCGGCGCGGCGCGCCAATCCGTCGAAATCCGGGAACGATGTCGCCACGTTCGCCACGTCGCCGATTTCGACTTCGCCTTCAGCCACCTGCGCGGCGACCGCGAACGACATCGCGATGCGGTGGTCGCCGTGGCTGTCGACGCGGCCGCCCCGCAACGTGCCCGGGAAAATCGTCGCGCCGTCCGGCGTTTCGTCGACGCGCAGGCCGAGCGCGCGCAGGCCGGTAGCCATCGTCGCCAGGCGGTCGGATTCCTTGACCCGCAACTCGGCCGCGCCGCGGACGACGGGCGGCCCTTCCGCGCATGCTGCGGCGACGAACAAGGCCGGGAACTCGTCGATCATGTCCGGTACCAGTTCCACCGGCACCTCGATGCCGCGCAACGGTGCGTGGCGCACCACCAGGTCGGCGACCGGCTCGCCGCCATGCGAACTGGCGTTCTCTTCGCGGATGTCCGCCCCCATCAGCCGCAATGCGGCGAGGAGCCCGGTGCGGCGCGGGTTCAGGCCGACCGCGCGCAGGCGCAGCTCGCTGCCCGGAACGATGCGCGCGGCGACCAGGAAGAACGCCGCCGACGAGAAGTCCGCCGGCACCGCGATGTCGGTCGCGCGCAGGCGCTGGCCGCCGCGCAGCTTCGCATAGCCGGGCGAGAACTCGATGTCGACGCCGAATGCCGACAGCATGCGTTCGGTGTAGTCGCGGGTCGGGTGCGGTTCGCGCACCGAGGTCGCGCCGTCGGCGTACAGGCCAGCCAGCAAGACCGCGGACTTGACCTGCGCACTGGCGACCGGCGAGACGAAGTCGATGCCGTGCAGCCTGCGGCCGCCGTGGATGCGCAGCGGCGGCAGGCCGCCCTCTTCGGTATCGATCTTCGCGCCCATTTCGGCGAGCGGTGCCGAGACGCGGCGCATCGGCCGCTTCGACAGCGATTCGTCGCCGACCAGCACGCTGTCGAACTTCTGCGCGGCGAGCAGGCCGGCGAGCAGGCGCATGCCGGTGCCGGCGTTGCCGCAGTCGAGCGGGCCCGAAGGCGCCTGCAGGCCGTCGACGCCGACTCCGTGCACGATGCGCCGCGACGGTGACGGGGTCCCGATCTTCACGCCGAGTTGCGCGAACACCTTGGCGGTGGCACGGGTGTCCTCGCCTTCGAGGAAACCGTCGATCTCCGAGACGCCGTCGGCCAGCGCGGCGAACATCACCGCGCGATGCGAGACGGACTTGTCGCCGGGAATGCCGAGTTCGCCGCGCAACGGCGCGCCGCGCGCCGCGATCCAGTTCTGCTTGCCGCTCATTTCGTCAGGGCACCGCCACCGGGTACGACCCCAGCACCTTGACCTGCGCCGCGTGGTCCTTCAGTTCCGCCATCGCCTGCTTCATCGCCGGATCGTCGACGTGCCCGGCCAGGTCGATGAAGAACGCGTATTCCCACTTGGCGTGGTGCGACGGGCGCGACTCGATCCGGTTCATGCTGATGCCGTGCCGCGCGAACGGGCTGAGCACGTCGAACAGCGCGCCGGGCTTGTCGTGGATCGACACCAGCACCGAAGTGCGGTCGTGGCCCGACGGCGGGAAGATCTGCCGCCCGATCACCAGGAAGCGCGTGGTGTTGTCCTTGTCGTCCTGGATCGACGACATCACCACCTTCTTCAGCCCGTACACGTGGCCCGCGCTCTCGCCGGCGATGCAGGCCGCGTCGTCGGCGTTGCGCGCGCGGCGCGCGCCCTCGGCGTTGCTCGACACCGGGATCTTCTCGACCTTCGGCAGGTTGGCGCGCAGCCAGCCCGCGGTCTGCGCGAACGACTGCGGGTGCGCGTAGATGCGCTCGATGTCCTCGATGTGGCCGCTGCGCGACAGCAGGAACTGGTGCACGCGCAGCTCGACTTCGCCGCAGATCTTCAGGTTCGAGGTCAGGAACATGTCCAGGGTGATCTGGATCGTGCCCTGCCCCGAGTTCTCCACCGGCACCACGCCGAAGTCGGCATCGCCGCTTTCGACTTCCTGGAAGACCTCCTCGATGCTGGCCAGCGGCAGGCCGTGCGCGGAACGACCGAAGTGCTTCAGCACCGCCTGTTGCGAGAACGTGCCCTCGGGGCCGAGGTAGCCGATCTTCAGCGGCTCCTGCTGGGCCAGGCACGCGGACATGATCTCGCGGAACACGTGCACCAGCAGCTCGTCGCTGAGCGGGCCCTCGTTGCGGTCGACGACCATGCGCAGCACCTGCGCCTCGCGTTCGGGCCGGTAGTAGTCGACCGCCGCGGCCAGCTTGCCCTTGGCGCGGCCGACCTGATGGGCGAAGCGCGCGCGCTCGGCGATCAGCGCCTGGATCTGCCGGTCGATGCCGTCGATCTTGGCGCGCACGTCGGCGAGGTCGGGCTTCGCCTCGGCCGGCGCGGTCTTCTTCGGGGTTTTCTTCGGCTTCGACGCCATTGCCTTGCGGGTTCCTTTCTTTGTTGCTTCGCCTGCCTAGCCGTTGAGCCGCTGGAAATCGCGCATGAACGCCGCCAGCGCCTGCGCGCCGGCCACCGGCATGGCGTTGTACAGCGAAGCGCGGATGCCGCCGACCGCCTTGTGGCCCTTCAGCGCCAGCAGGCCCGCGGCCTTCGACTCGGCCACGAAGCGCGCGGTCAGCGTCTCGTCCGGCAGGAAGAACGGTATGTTCATGCGCGAACGGAAATCCGGCAACACATGGTTGCGGTAGAAACCACCGGAGCCGTCGATCGCCTCGTAGACGATGCGCGACTTCTCGGCGTTGCGCTTGGCGAATTCGGCGACGCCGCCTTCGGCCAGCATCCACCGGAACACCAGCCCGGCCAGGTACCAGTTCCAGGTCGGCGGCGTGTTGAGCATCGAATCGCGCGCGGCGTGGGAACGGTAATCGAAGATGTCGGCGCGCGGCAGGCCTTCGCGCCCGAGCAGGTCGCGGCGCACGATCACCACCGCCACGCCGACCGGGCCCAGGTTCTTCTGCGCGCCGGCATAGATCGCGCCGTACTTCGATACGTCGATCGGTTCCGAGGCGATGCTCGAGCTGAAATCGGCGAACAGCGGCGCGTCGCCGACGTCGGGCGCGCCATTGCGGTACTCGACGCCGTGGATGGTCTCGTTCGCGGTGATGTGCACGTAGTCGGCGCCCGGCGTCAGCTTCCACGTGTCGCGCGGCGGGATGTCGACGAAGCCGCCCGCTTCCGAGGAAGCGGCGATGTTGACCTTCACGTACGGCCGCACCTGCTTGATCGCGGTCTTGCTCCAGTGCCCGGTCACGACGTAATCGACGGTGCCGCCCGGCGAGGCGAAGTTCAGCGCCAGCAGCGCCTGCTGGGTGGTCGCGCCGCCGGACAGGAACAGCACCGCGTAGTCGTCGGGGACGGAAAGCAGCTGGCGCAGGTCGGCTTCGGCGCGCGCGGCGACCTCGATGAAATCCGCGCTGCGGTGGCTGATCTCGACGATCGAGGCGCCGATGCCGTTCCAGTCGAGCAGTTCGGCCTGGGCCTGGCGCAGGACCGGTTCCGGCAACGTGGCGGGGCCGGCGCTGAAGTTGAAGACGCGGGTCATGGGGCACCTGGGGAAAAGGACGCCCAGTATGCCGCAGTGCGCAACGCCGCCGACAGGCCCTAGCCCACCCCGAACAGCAGCAGTGCGTTCAACGCCGCGCCCAGCAGCAGCGCGGCCAGCAACAGCCACGGCCAGCGCTTCGCCGCCTGCAGCGGCGGCGGCGGACGCACCGCTTCGTCATCCTCGTCCTCCGCGGCCTCGTCGCCCGCCGGCTGCTGCGCCTGCCACGGCACCTCGACCACGAAACGCCATTGCGGGCCGAACGCCACCTGGTCGCCGGCCGACAGCAGGGCTTCGCGCACCGCGACGCCGTTGACCAGGATGCCCTCCGCGGAGCCCAGGTCGGCCAGCACCACCCGGTCGCCCTGGCGCCACAGCCGCGCGGCGATGCCGGGCGAATCGATGCGGATGTCCGCGCCGGGCGCATCGCCCACTTCGCAGGCGCGCGCAAGCGGGAAGCTGCGGCCATGCCAGGCGCCGCCGATGCCGCGCAGCACGATGCGCGGATCGTCCTCGTCCGGCGGCGTGGCCGGGCCCTGCAGCGCCGCCGGTGCGGGCCGCGCCGCCACGCCCCGGATCAGCAGTTCCACGCCATCGGCATAGACCGCATCGCCGGCGCGCAACAGGGCCATGCGCAATACCGGCCGACCGTTGACGTGGATGCCGTGCACTCCGCCGGCGACCTGCAGCCACAGGCCGCGGTCGTCGACGCAGAACTGCGCCAGCAGCGCACCCTGCACGGCGCCGCCGATCTCCAGCGTTCCGCCGGGACCGCGCACCAGCCGGTGCACGCCGGCATCGAGAGGCCAATCCGCCTGCTGGCGGTGCCTGAAATGAATTCTCAGATTCTCCACGCCGCGGGAGACTAGCAGGTTGTCGCCCGACGATCACTCGCCACGCAATACAATGCGCATCCGCTCCATCCCGCACACACCCATGTCCAGCATCGACATCCTCCACCGGCACACGAAGGATCTGCAGCAGGCGCGCGAAGCGGTCGAGGACGTGGCGCGCAAGCTGGCCGAACGCTTCGACTTCGCGTACCGCTGGGACGGCGACACGCTCAACTTCTCGCGCGCCGGCGTCGACGGCAGGATCCGGCTCGCGCCCGAGCAACTGCATGTCAGCGCCGAGCTCGGTTTCATGCTGTCGATGCTGCAAGGGCCGATCGAGAACGAGATCCGCCGCGTCCTCGCGGAAAAATTCCGCTGAGCGGGCGCCCGGAATGGACCAGTTCCGAACCAATTCCCGGCAAAAATGCGCAAACATTCGTTGACCGGGACGGCGCTTGCGCGCACTGGCGGAACATAGCGTAAACAACCGCGAATGACTGTTGCAAAGCAACATGGAAGCGCGTAATTTTCTTCGCGAGGCCCGCCAGTCCTCCGAAGCACGTATGCTCCCCTCCCCTTACGACTTCGGACTGGCGGGCCTTTTTCGTGCCCGCTTTTGGACCGGCAGCGCGCCTGCCGATTCCGCAGTTGACATAGAATCGCCGTCCCGACGGGATTCACGCTGCGAAGGCCCCCCATGTCTGCCTGGTTGACCGGACTGCTCATCGCCCTGCTGCTGGGCATCGCCGCCAGCTTGTACCTGTGGCTGCTCCGCCGCCGCGCCGAAGAGAACGCCGCCGGCCTGCACGCGCTGGCAGGCATGCGCTGGCGCGAATTCGCCCGGCTCGTGCTCGCGGCGATGGAGCGTCGCGGCTACCGGCAGATTTCCGCGGGCCCCGAGGACGTGCGCGAGCAAAGCGCCAACTTCCTGCTGGGCAAGGACGGCAGGCAATTGCTGCTGGCCTGCAAGCATGGCTCGGCCTACCGCATCGGCTCCGCCACGGTCGACGAGATCGCTGCCGACATCCGCCTGCGCGGCGCACAGGGCGGCATCCTCGTCACCCAGGGCATCCTCGACCAGGGGGGCCGCGACAAGGCCGCCAGGCACGACATCGAGGTGCTCGACGGCACCCGGCTGTGGGCGGAACTGAAGCCGCTGGTCGACGAGGGCCTGCGCAAGCACGTGGTCGACGACGCGACGACGCGCGCGGGCCGGCACACCGGATTCGCATGGCTCGCCGCCATCGCCCTCGGCGCCGTCGTCGCACTGCTCCTGCCGGGCATGCCCGACGAGGCGAACGCAGTCGCCACGGCATCGCCGTCCGCCCCGGCGACCGCCACGCAGGCGAAAACCGCCCCGCAACCGCCCGTCGCCAGCGTGGCCGCCCCGCCTACCGAGGAAGAACTGGAAAAGGAACGCGCCGAAGTCGCCAAGTCGATGGCCGGCATCGACGGCCTGGTGCGCGGCATCTGGATTTCGCGTTCGACCCTGGCGGTGGACCGCAAGGTCGGCGAAGACCTCGCGTGGTCGCTGGTCTGCACCGAACTGGCGCGCCACCCCAACCTGGCCCTGACCCGCGTGCAGATGAATCCGCCGCCGGGCAGCGACGAGCAGGTGCGCTGGCGGCAGTGCGAATCGATCCGGCGCTGACACCACCACCGGAACCGCGACGCACCGGACCAACCGCGCACGACTGGCGTTGACCCGTCATGCCCTGCGTGGCGTAATTGCACGCGGTCTCCTCAGGCGGAGGTGCAACGATGGCCGACCTGAAAACCGCTTTCGACAGGGCATCCGAAGATGTCCAGCACTTGCCGGAACGCCCCGACAACGCGACTTTGCTGCGCCTCTATGCGCTGTACAAGCAAGGCACCGAGGGTGACGTGAAGGGCGACAAACCCGGCTTCTTCGACTTCGTCGGCACCGCCAAGCACGAAGCCTGGACCCAACTCAAGGGCATGCCGCCGGAAGACGCGCAGAAGAAGTACGTCGGGCTGGTGAAGAAACTCAAGCGCTGAGCGGCAAAAAAAGCCCCGACGATCCGGGGCTTTTTTGCCCGTGCCGCAAATGGCTCAGTTCGGTTCCCAGCCGGTTTCCGGCAGGTCGAACACCAGCAGCTCGGCGTTGCTGCCGTTCGCCACGGCGACCAGCGGCTCGGCCTGCATCAGCAGCGCATCGCCGCCGGACACGCGACGGCCGTTGACCTCGGCTTCACCGCGGATCACGTGCACGTAGGCCAGGCGGCCCTTGTCGAGCACCAGCTCGGCCTTCTCGTCGCCGTCGAACAAACCGGCGTACATCCGCGCATCCTGCTGGATCGACACCGAGCCCCCGGCGCCGTCCGGACTGACCACCAGGCGCAGCCTGCCGCGCTTTTCTTCGTCGCCGTAGGTCTTCTGCTCGTACGACGGCTTGATGCCCAGCTTGTTCGGGATGATCCAGATCTGCAGGAAGTGGGTCTGCCCTTCCTTGTCGTAGTTGAACTCGGAATGGGTCACGCCGGTACCCGCGCTCATGCGCTGCACTTCTCCCGGCACGATGGTGGCCTTGTTGCCCATCGAATCCTGGTGGCCCAGCCCGCCATTCAGCACGTAGCTGACGATCTCCATATCGCGGTGGCCATGGGTGCCGAAGCCCTGCCCGGCCGCGACCCGGTCCTCGTTGATCACGCGCAGCGGACCCCAGTGCACGTGGCTGGGATCGTAGTAGTTGGCGAAGGAGAAGCTGTGCCACGAATCCAGCCAGCCATGGTTGGCGTGGCCGCGCTCCTTGGCGGGACGAAGGGTGATCACGGAGGCCTCCTCGGCTGTTTTCGGAATGGCCTCAGGATGCGCCGATTCACGTATGCGAGTAAGCGGGCCGCGGCCGACGGACTGTTTCGCCAGAGAAACGATAAAGAATCCCAATGGGCAATGGTTCGAAAATCGAAACGGGGCATCTGGCGACGGTTCCAGCTGCCTTGACAGGTTCGCGATGCGCCTGACCGGGCCGATCGCCGCGTGGACCGCGTCCGCCCTGCTGGCCGTCTCATGCGCGCGGCAGGCGCAGGCGCAAGCGCAAGCCTTCTATCCGGAAGCCGCGGACACGGCAGCGGTAACGGCGGCCGGCGACCCGGCATCGAATCCGGGGGAGGCCCTGCTCACCGACGCGCTCGACTGCCGGGTCGACGATGTCGGCTTGCCGGGCCTGCTCGCGCGCCTGCGCCAGACGCGCCCGGGCGATTTCATGCAGGCCGAGCGGCAGTATTCCGCGCCGGACATGGACCTGTACCGGCTGGCCCAGCCGGTACGGGCCTGGGGCAGCGAGGGCGACGCCGTGGTCGTCGCCGCGAACCGCGTGCTGCTGGCGGTCGCCGCCTCGCCCGACGAGACCAGCCAGCGGGTCGACCAATACCTGGAACGAAGCGGCGATTCGCCGGTATCGGGACGGCTCGACGCGCGGCATGGCCTGGTCGTCTACCCGGCCGGGCTCGCCGGCCTGGAAGGCATGACCCTGGTCGGTTGCGAGTACCGCATCGAAGGACTGTCGCTGCTCGACGATCCGGCCGACGACTGGCGCAGGCAGCCACTGCCGGGAACCGAAATCGGCATGCGCACCGATCCCGACCCGCGCCAGTGACGGCCGGGCCGCGACACTCCCTTCCACTGCGCCCGCATGAAAAAACCCCGGCCAGTGCCGGGGTTTTTTCGCATCAGGGCGGGAACGCGTGGCTCAATGCCCGCCTTCGGCGCTGAGCTTGTCCAGGTCGATGCCCTGCCGCTTGAGCACGCCGCTGGCGCGCAGCGCGTAGAACGCCAGGTAGGTGAAGCAGGCCACGCCGACCCAGAAGCTCATGTGCAGGCCGACCGAATCGGCCAGCGTGCCCTGCAGCCAGCTGACGATGCCGCCGCCCATGATCATCATGATCAGCAGGCTGCTGCCCGTATTGGTGTTCTTGCCCAGGCCGGCGATGGCCAGTGCGAAGATGCACGGCCACATCGTGCTGCAGAACAGTCCCACGCTGATGAAGGCCACCGCACTGGCCTTGCCGGTGGTGAACATGCCGATCAGCAGCGCGGCGATGCCGCACAGGGCAAAGTACAGCAGCATCCGCGCCGGGTTGCCGCGGGTCGTCAGCGTGACCGCAATCATGATCGCGATGATGGCCACGTAGCCGAAGAACTGCCTCACGTCGTGCTGGGCGATGGCGTTCACCGCGAGGAACACGCCGAAGGCCAGGAACGGCAGGATCAGGGTCAGCAACCGCTTCGCCCCGGCGCCCACCTCGAACGCGCCGGCGGCACCGGTCCAGCGGCCGATCATCAGGCTGGCCCAGTACAGCGATACGTATGGCGCCAGGTTGTGGGTTTCGATGCCCAGTCCTTCGTGCAGGTAGGCCGGCAGGTTCGCCACGGTGGACACCTCCACGCCCACGTAGACGAAGATCGCGAGCATGCCCAGCACCAGCTGCGGATAGGCGAAAACCGACGCCTTGTGGATCAGCTTGCCTTCGTCCTGCGCCTCGGAGGCGCTGACTTCTTCCAGGTCGATATGGTTGGGTACCGACGAGAACTTGATGAAGGCCGCCACCAACAGGAATGCCGCGCCCAGCACCAGATACGGCACCTTGACGCTTTCGATGCTGGCATTGGTGCCGCCGGCGGCGACGCTGCCGAAGATCGCCAGGCTGACCAGCAGAGGGCCGATGGTGGTGCCGAAGTTGTTGACGCCGCCGGCCATGGTCAGGCGCTGCGCGCCGGTGGCCGGGTTGCCCATGACGATCGCCAGCGGATTGGCCGCGATCTGCTGCAGCGAGAAGCCGAGGCCGACGATGAACAGGCCCGACAGCATCAGGACGAACGAGCCGGTATTCGCCGCCGGATAGAAAAGCAGCGTGCCCAGCGCGGAGATCGCCAGGCCGACGCAGATGCCGTTCTTGTAGCCGATCCTGTTCAGCACGTCCTGGCCCATCGACTTGGATACGCCGAAGTAGATCAGCGAACCGACCGTGTAGGCCACGTAGAACGCCACCGACACCAACTGGCTCTGCCCCTGCGTGAGGTCGAACGCGTTCTTGAACACCGGGATCAGGATGTCGTTGCTGGCAGCGACGAAGCCCCAGAAGAAAAACACGGTGATGAGCACACCGAATTGCGACCAGCGGGTCTGTTGTGTCGTCATGTTCGTAGTAATGGTTTTGGAATCGAGACTGGAAACGCCGCACCTGCCCCGCGCCGCACGCTTCCGGGCAAACCGCGCTGGACGCCGTACGCCCGCCGTGCAGCGTACGTGGCGATGCTGCCCAGCAGCATCATGCACTGCAGCAATCGCAAGACCAAAGGCGTACCAACAATGTGGCGAACACATGGCAGTGGCACAACGACCATGACGCTTCGACCGCCCGAACCGGATTCACCCGCGAAGAGTCCGGCGCATCCGCTTCTCGAATTCCGTCGCGGCAAGAAAAAACCCCGGCCAGGCCGGGGTTTCGTTTTCCATTGTTTCGTCCGGCTCGGCCGTTCAGCGCAACCCGGTTTCGCCGCGCGCGATGACCATGCGCTGGATCTCGCTGGTGCCTTCGTAGATCTCGGTGATCTTGGCGTCGCGGAAGTAGCGCTCCAGCGGCATCTCCTTCGAATAACCCATGCCGCCGTGGATCTGCACCGCCTGGTGCGCGATCCACATCGCCGCTTCCGACGCGGTCAACTTGGCCACTGCGGCCTCGGTGCTGAACCTCTGCCCCTGCCCCTTCAGCCACGCCGCGCGCAGCGTCAGCAGCAGCGCCGCGTCCAGCTTGCACTTCATGTCGGCGATCTTGGCCTGGGTCATCTGGAAGGTGCCGATGGGCGCGCCGAAGGCCTTGCGCTCCCTCACGTAGGCCAGCGTGGCCTCATACGCGGCGCGGGCGATGCCGATCGCCTGCGAGGCGATGCCGATGCGGCCGGCGTCGAGCACGCCCATCGCGATCTTGAAGCCGTCGCCCTCCGTGCCGAGCACGTCCTCGGGCGCGACCACGTAGTCCTGGAATTCGATCTCGCAGGTCGCCGAGGCGCGGATGCCCAGCTTCGGCTCGGTCTTGCCGCGATGGAAGCCCGGCTTGCTCGTGTCGATCAGGAACGCGGTGATGCCGTGCGAGCGCCGGTCCGGCTCGCTCATCGCGAACAGCACGATGTACTTCGCCACCGGGCCCGAAGTGATCCAGCTCTTCTTGCCGTTGACGACGAAACTGCCGTCGGCCTGCTTGACCGCGCGGCAGCGCATCGCGGTGGCGTCGGAACCGGACTGCGGCTCGGTCAGCGCGAACGCGCCGATCTCGCGGCCTTCGGCGATCGCGCGCACGTACTTCTGCTTCTGCTCCTCGGTGCCGAACTTCAGGATGCCGTTGCAGAACAGCGAGTTGTTGACCGACATGATGGTCGAATGCGCGGCGTCGGCGGCGGCGATCTCGACCATCGCCAGCACGTAGGCGATCGAATCCATGCCGGCACCGCCGTATTCGACCGGCACCTCGATCCCCATCAGCCCGTTCTCGCCGAGCAGGTGGATGTTCTCCAGCGGGAACTCGCCGACCCGGTCGAAGTGCTCGGCGCTGGGCGCGATCTTTTCCTGTGCGATGCGCCGGGCCACGTCCTGCAGCATCAGTTGTTCTTCGGTGTAGCTGAAATCCACGTTCCGACCCCTTCGATTGCAATAGATGCAATTGTAACCATCCGCCCCGCACCCAAGCGCGGCTTGACCGCGGACGGCGTCGGCCGGACAATATCCTTTCATCGCGATGGGAAGATATTTATGGATCTGGAAGACTGGTCCGCCCGGCTGAAGGTCTTCGCCGACGCCACCCGCGTGCGCCTGCTGGCGCTGCTGGAGCAGGAAGAACTGACCGTGGCCGAACTGTCGGCGATCACCCGCCTCGCCCAGCCGCGCGTCTCCACCCACCTGGCCAGGCTGAAGGAAGCCGGGCTGGTCCGCGACCGTCGCGCCGGCGTATCGGCCTACTACCGCTTCGACGAAGCCCAGCTCGACCCCGCGCAGCGCTCGCTGTGGCAGGCGCTCAGCCATGGCAGCGACGACCCGCTGCTGCGCCAGGACGCCGAGCGCGTGGCCGGCGTGCTCGCCAATCGCGCCGCCGACCAGAACTGGGCCGACAGCGTCGCCGGCGACATGGAGCGCCACTACTCGCCCGGCCGCACCTGGGAAGCGCTGGCGCGCACCGCGCTGCCGCTGCTGGAAACCGGCGACGTGCTCGACATCGCCTCCGGCGACGGCGTGCTGGCCGAACTGCTGTCGCCGCACGCCAAGCGCTACGTCTGCGTCGACACCAGCGCCCGCGTGGTCGCCGCCGCCGGCGAACGCCTGCGCCGCTTCCCCAACGTCGAAGTGCGCGAGGGCGACATGCACGAACTGCCGTTCAAGGACGCCAGCTTCGACCTGGTGGTGCTGATGCATGCGCTGACTTATTCCGGCAAGCCCGCACAGGCGGTTTCCGAAGCCGCCCGCGTACTGCGCCGGGGCGGGCGCCTGCTGCTGAGCAGCCTCGCCAGGCACGAGCACCGCACCGTGGTCGAGGCCTACGGCCACGTCAACCTCGGCTTTGCCGACAGGGAGCTGCGCAAGTTCGCCGAGAAGGCCGGACTGGACGTCACCAGCCTGGAAACCGTGACCCGCGAGCGCCGGCCGCCGCATTTCGAAGTGATCTCGCTCATAGGAGTGAAGCAATGAGCATCGATGCGAATCCCCCGCGGAAAACCGCACATCGTGCGGGGATCCAGCTTCCCTGGCTGCACCCCGAGCGCGCCGGGAAACTGCTGCACGCTCTGCGCGAGCGCATCCTGGTCATCGACGGCGCGATGGGCACGATGATCCAGCGCCACGACCTGCAGGAAGCCGACTACCGCGGCGAACGCTTCGCGGAAGGCTTCGACAGCGCCCGCCCGCCGGAAGGCCACGTGCACGGCGCCGGCTGCGGCTGCGACCTGAAGGGCAACAACGACCTGTTGCTGCTGACCCGCCCGGAGATCATCGCCGGCATCCACACCGCCTACCTCGAGGCCGGCGCCGACCTGGTCGAGACCAACACCTTCAACGCGACTTCGGTGAGCCAGGCCGACTACCGCCTCGAACACCTCGTGTACGAGTTGAACAAGGCGGGCGCGAAGGTCGCGCGCGAATGCTGCGATGCCGTCGAGGCAAGGGACCCGGGCAAGCCGCGCTTCGTCATCGGCGTGCTCGGCCCGACCAGCCGCACCGCGTCGATCAGCCCGGAGGTCAACGATCCCGGCTTCCGCAACACCAGCTTCGACGAATTGCGCGAAACCTACCGCGAAGCCGCGAACGGCCTGATCGACGGCGGCGCCGACGTCCTGATGGTCGAGACCATCTTCGACACGCTCAACGCCAAGGCCGCGCTGTTCGCGATCGAGGAAGTGTTCGACGAGCGCGGCGCGCGCCTGCCGGTGATGATCTCCGGCACCATCACCGACGCTTCCGGCCGCACCCTGTCCGGGCAGACCGCCGAGGCCTTCTACACTTCGCTGGCGCACGCGCGGCCACTGTCGATCGGCTTCAATTGCGCGCTCGGCGCGAAGGACCTGCGCCCGCACGTCGAAACACTGGCGGGCGTCGCCGACGCCTACGTCAGCGCGCACCCGAACGCCGGCCTGCCGAACGCCTTCGGCGGCTACGACGAAACCCCGGAAGACATGGCCGGCGTGCTGAAGGAGTTCGCGCAGTCCGGCCTGCTCAACCTCGTCGGCGGCTGCTGCGGTACCACGCCCGACCACATCCGCGCGATCGCCGATGCCGTCGCAGGCATCGCCCCGCGCACGCTGCCCGCGCAGGAACGCAAGGCCGCATGACCACCCTGACCCGCCTCAGCGGCCTCGAGCCGCTGGTCATCACCCCCGACCTGCTGTTCGTCAACATCGGCGAGCGCACCAACGTCACCGGCAGCGCGCAGTTCCGCAAGCTGATCAAGGAAGAGCGCTACGACGAGGCCGTGGAAGTGGCGCGCCAGCAGGTCGAGAACGGCGCGCAGATCCTCGACGTCAACATGGACGAGGGCCTGATCGACTCAGAGAAGGCGATGACGCGCTTCCTCAACCTGATCGCGTCCGAGCCGGACATCGCCCGCATCCCGGTGATGGTCGACTCGTCCAAGTGGAGCGTGATCGAGGCCGGGCTGAAGTGCCTGCAGGGCAAGGGCGTGGTCAACTCGATCTCGCTGAAGGAAGGCGAGGAAGCCTTCGTCGCTCACGCGAGGAAGGTACTGCGCTACGGCGCCGCCGCGGTGGTGATGGCCTTCGACGAACAGGGCCAGGCCGATACCGCCGCGCGCAAGGTCGAGATCTGCACACGGGCGTACAGGATCCTGACCGAACAGGTCGGCTTCCCGCCCGAGGACATCATCTTCGATCCGAACATCTTCGCGATCGCCACCGGCATCGAGGAGCACGACAACTACGCCGTCGACTTCATCGAGGCCGCGCGGACCATCAGACAGACGCTGCCGGGCTGCCATGTCTCGGGCGGCGTATCGAACGTGTCGTTCTCGTTCCGCGGCAACGAGATCGTGCGCCAGGCCATCCACAGCGTGTTCCTGTACCACGCAATCAAGGCCGGCATGGACATGGGTATCGTCAACGCCGGCGCGTTGCCGATCTACGACGACCTCGACCCGGAACTGCGCGAACGCGTCGAGGACGTGGTGCTGAACCGGCGCAAGGACGCGACCGAGCGCCTGCTCGATGTCGCCGAGCGCTACAAGGGCAGGAAGGGCGAGGCCAAGGCCGAAGACCTGGCGTGGCGGCAGAAGCCGGTGCGCGAGCGCCTGGCGCATGCGCTGGTGCACGGCATCGACGCGTTCGTCGACGCCGACACCGAGGAAGCGCGCCAGCAGGCGACGCGCCCGCTCGACGTGATCGAAGGCCCGCTGATGGACGGCATGAACATCGTCGGCGACCTGTTCGGCGCCGGCAAGATGTTCCTGCCGCAGGTGGTGAAGTCGGCGCGGGTGATGAAGAAGGCGGTCGCCTACCTGCTGCCGTTCATCGAGGCGGAAAAGACCCGGAACGGCGATGCCGGCAAGTCGAACGGCCGCATCGTGATGGCCACGGTCAAGGGCGACGTGCACGACATCGGCAAGAACATCGTCGGCGTGGTCCTGGCCTGCAACAACTTCGAGGTCGTCGACCTCGGGGTGATGGTGCCGGCGCAGGTCATCCTCGACAAGGCGCGCGAGGTCAACGCCGACCTCATCGGCCTGAGCGGCCTGATCACGCCGTCGCTGGAGGAAATGAGCCACGTCGCCCGCGAGATGCAGCGCCAGGGCTTCGAGACGCCGCTGCTGATCGGCGGCGCCACCACCTCGCGCGCGCATACCGCGCTGAAGATCGATCCGCACTACAAGGCGCCGACGGTCTGGGTGAAGGACGCCTCGCGCGCCGTCGGCGTGGCGCAGTCGCTGATCTCGAAGGAACTGCGCACCGCCTTCGTCGCCGCGAACGACGCCGACTATGCGGAAATCCGCGAGCGGCACAGGAACCGCGGCGACGCCAAGCGCCTTGTCTCGCTGGAGAAGGCGCGCGGCCAGAAGTTCGACGGCGACTGGGCGAACTACGCGCCGCCCGCGCCGAACAAGCCCGGCATCACCGCGTTCGACGACTATCCGCTCGCCGAACTGGTGGACTGCATCGACTGGTCGCCGTTCTTCAACGCCTGGGAGCTGGCCGGCAAGTTCCCGGCGATCCTCGACGATGCGGTCGTCGGCAAGCAGGCCAGCGAGTTGTATCGCGATGCGCGGACGATGCTCGACAAGATCGTTTCCGAAAAGTGGCTGACCGCGAAGGCGGTGTTCGGCCTGTGGCCGGCGCATTCGAACGGCGACGACGTCAGCGTGTTCCCGTCGCCGCTGACGAACGGCGACGAGGTGAAGCTGCGCTTCCTGCGCCAGCAGGTCGACAAGCCGGCCGAACGCCCCGACTTCTGCCTCGCCGACTTCATCGCGCCGAAGGACAGCGGCAAGCAGGACTGGATCGGCGCGTTCGCCGTCACCGCCGGCATCGGCATCGACGCGCACGTGGCCCGGTTCGAGGCCGAGCACGACGACTACAACGCGATCCTGCTGAAGTCGCTGGCCGACCGCCTGGCCGAGGCGCTGGCGGAACGCCTGCACCAGCGCGTGCGCACCGAATTCTGGGGCTACGCTGCCGCCGAAGCGCTCGACAACGAGGCGCTGATCGCCGAAAAGTACCGCGGCATCCGCCCGGCCCCCGGCTACCCGGCCTGCCCCGAGCACAGCGAGAAGGCGACGATCTTCCGCCTGCTGGACGCGGAAAGGAACGCCGGCATGGCGCTGACCGAGAGCTTCGCGATGCTGCCGACCGCGGCGGTGTCCGGCTACTACTTCAGCCATCCGGGCAGCCAGTACTTCGTGGTCGGCCGGGTATCGAAGGAGCAGGTCGCCGATTACGCGAAGCGCAAGGGCGTCGACCTCGCCCAGGCCGAGCGCTGGCTCGCGTCGAACCTCGACTACGACCCCGAATGAACCCGCCCGCGATACCGCAGCTGCGGCTGGCGGGCTTCTACTTCGCCTACTACGCCGCGCTGGGCGCGTTCACCCCGTACTGGAGCCTGTACCTGCAGGACAAGGGCATGCGTGCGACCGCGATCAGCGTGCTGATGAGCCTGTGGTACGCGACCCGGATCGTCGCGCCGAGCACGTGGACCACGCTGGCGGCGCATTCGCCGCGGCCGATCCGCTGGCTGCGCATCGGCGCGGCGCTGACCCTGGCCAGCTTCGCCGCCTTCTTCCTGCCGCTGGGCTTCGCCGGCCTGTTCGCGGCGATGTGCCTGTTCTGCTTCTTCTACAACGCGGTGATGCCGCAGTTCGAATCGATCACCCAGTCGCACCTGGAAGGCCGCAACGAACTGTACGGGCGCATCCGGGTCTGGGGCTCGATCGGCTTCATCGCGGTGGTGGTCGCGCACGGCTGGCTGATCGACCGCTTCGGCATCGCGCGGCTGCCATGGCTGATGCTGCCGTTGTTCGCGCTGATGCTGGCCTTCGCCTTCGCCAACCGCTACGCGCACCGACCGGACGAAATCGACCATTCGCTGGATGGCGGCTTCCGTGCGCGATTGCGGCGGCCGCAGGTCGTCGCCTTCTTCGCATCCGCGTTCCTGACCCAGGTTTCGTTCGGCCCGTTCTACACGTTCTTCTCGATCTACCTGGAAGCGCACGGTTATGCGCCGACCGCGCAAGGCCTGCTGTGGGCGGCCGGCGTGCTCGCGGAGATCGGCGTGTTCTTCCTGTCCGCGCGCATCTTCCGCCGCTGGGACGCAGGCAAGGTACTGGCCTTCTCCATGGCGACCGCGGCGCTGCGCTGGTGGGCCGTCGCGCTGTGGCCGGGCCATGAAATTGTCATGCTCGTGGCGCAGGCCAGCCATGCGCTGAGTTTCGGCGCGTTCTTCGCCGCGGTGATGCAGTTGCTGGCGCGGTTCTTCCCGGGGCGCATGAACGGCCATGGCCAGGGCGTGTTCTACGGCCTGTCGTCCGGCATCGGCGGCGTGGCCGGCGCGCTGCTGGCCGGGCAACTGTGGCGATTCGGCGGCAATGTCGCCTTCGCCGTGGCGGGGTTCGTCGCGCTGGCGGCCGCGTTCATCGCCTGGCGCGGGCGGGTGCGCCCGCCGGCCACGGCATAGCCGCGACGATCACCAGACCAGGTCGTCGGGCACCTGGTATTTCGGGTCGGAATACGGATCGTCTTCGGCCGGCGCGTTCGGATCGACCTTCAACGCGACCGCCTGCGGGAAGACCGCTTCGGCCTCGGCCAGCGTCGCCGCGTCGACCAGCAGGTAGCGGCCGTTCAACTGCACCACGCCGAGCTCGCCGGCGTTGAGCGCCTTCAGCTGCGCTCCGGTCACGTGCACGCGCTTGATCTTGCCGCCGTAAGGGAAGTGGCGCGCGACCTCGGCCGCCGGATCGTTCAGCGCCCTGCCCTGCAGCAACGCTTCCAGCTTCGCCTTCGCTTCGCGGCGCTGGCGCGCCTCCTCCTGCTTCTGCCGCTCGGCCTCGATGCGCTCGTCCTTTTCCTTCTGCGCGCGGATCGCATAGGCCTTGGCCAGATCGATTTCCTCGCGCATGCGCGCCGGCTTCGACGACGAGGCAGGCTTGCCCTTGCCATGCGGCTGCGGATCGCCGCGCCTGCGCGCATCGGCGGAAGCGGGCTTCCCGTGTTCCGGCTTGCGTCCGGGATGGCCCGTCTTCGGCTGCCGTGAAGGTTTCGGCGCCGGCTTGAAACCCAGGCCCAGCAGTTGATCGCGCAGGCTGTCGCTCATGGTGGTGCAAAAAACTCAGTAGTGCGGCGGGGGCGGTTCGTCGGCCGGATCGGCGTACAGGCTGGCGCGCAACTTGCCGAGGTCCTCGAGCAGGTGGCGCAGCAGGCTGGCGTTGCGGGCGCTCTCGGCGCGCGCATCGGCCAGGGCCTCGCTCAACTCGGCCAGCGCCTGTTCCTGGAAGGTCAGGCGCGTTTCCATTTCGATCAACCGCTGCTCGAGCAGGCGGTCGCGGCCGGCGAACTCAGGCTGCATGCAGCGAACGCCCCCGGCCGATGCCGTAATAGGCCACGCCGGCTTCCTCGACCTCGGCCGGCTCGTAGAGATTGCGGCCGTCGAAGACCACCGCGTCGGCCAGCACGTCCTTCAGGCCGGCGAAGGCCGGGCTGCGGAACTGCTTCCATTCGGTGACCACGACCAGCGCGTCGGCGCCATGCAGCGCTTCACTGGCGGTGTCGCACAGCAACAGGTCGTCGCGCTCGCCGAAAATGCGCTGCGCTTCGTGCCGCGCCTCCGGGTCGTAGGCGCGCACCTTCGCACCGGCCTGCCACAGCTGCGCCAGCAGGCGGCGGCTGGAGGCCTCGCGCATGTCGTCGGTGTTCGGCTTGAACGCCAGGCCCCACACCGCGAAGGTCTTGCCGGCCAGCTTGCCGCCGTAGTGTCGCGAGATCAGTTCGAACAGGTGGTCCTTCTGCGCGTCGTTGACCGCCTCGACCGAATCCAGCAACCGCGCCGCATAGCCGTGCTGCGACGCGGTCTTCGCCAGCGCCTGCACGTCCTTCGGGAAGCACGAACCGCCGTAGCCGGCGCCGGGATAGATGAAGTGCCAGCCGATGCGCGGGTCGGAGCCGATGCCCTTGCGCACCATCTCGACGTCGGCGCCGACGCGCTCGGCGATGTTGGCGATCTCGTTCATGAAGCTGATCTTGGTCGCCAGCATCGCGTTGGCCGCGTACTTGGTCAGTTCGGCCGAACGCACGTCCATCGCCACGATGCGCTCGTGGTTGCGGTTGAACGGCGCGTACAGGCGCTTCATCTTCTCGACCGAGGCCGGGTCGCTGGCGCCGATGACGATGCGGTCCGGGCGCATGCAGTCGTTGACCGCGTCGCCTTCCTTGAGGAATTCCGGGTTGGAAACCACGTCGAACGCGACCTGCACGCCGCGCGCCCGCAGTTCCCCCGCGACGGTCGCGCGCACCTTGTCGGCGGTGCCGACCGGCACGGTCGACTTGTCGACGACCACGGTGGGCTTGTCGATGTGCCGGCCGATGGTCGCGGCCACCGCCAGCACGTACTTCAGGTCGGCGCTGCCGTCTTCGTCCGGCGGTGTGCCGACTGCGATGAACACGACCTCGCCGTGCGCGATCGCCGCGGCCGCGTCGGTGGTGAAGCGCAGGCGCCCGGCGGCGTGGTTGGCCTTGACCATCGGTTCCAGGCCGGGCTCGTAGATCGGGACGACGCCGTTGTTCAGCCCCTCGACCTTGGCCGCTTCGATGTCCACGCAAACCACGTCGTGGCCGACTTCGGCCAGGCAGGTACCCGTCACCAGGCCGACATAGCCGGTTCCGAAAATCGCTACGCGCATACCGTTCCTGTATTCCTCGGGTTGATCGGGAGTTGTCCCGTCGGTTTATTGCAGGATGCCGAGCAGCTCGACGTCGAAGGTCAAGGTGGCGTTCGGCGGAATGCCGCCCTGCGGCTGCCCCTGCGGGCCGTAAGCGAGTTCGGACGGGATCCAGAAGCGATACTTGGCGCCGACCGGCATCAGCGGGATGCCCTCGGTCCAGCCCGCGACCACGCCGGTCAGCGGGAATTCGGCCGGCTGGCCGCGCTTGTAGGAGCTGTCGAACACCTGCCCGCCGAGCAGCTTGCCCTCGTAGTTGACCCGTACCGTGCTGTTCGGCGTCGGGTGCGGGCCGCTACCCGGGCGCAGCACTTGGTACTGCAGGCCGGAGGGCGTGGTGATCACGCCCTTCTGCATCTTGTTCTTCGCCAGGAACTCGGCGCCCTCGGCGCGGTTCTTCGCCCCGGCCTCGCTCTGCTTGCGGGACAGATAGGCCGCCATCGTCGCCTGCGCCTCGCCTGCGCTGAGCAACGGCTGGCCCTTGGCGAACGCCGTGCGGATCGCCTGGATCAGCAGCGGCAGGTCGATCTCGTCCTTCAACGGCAGCAAGCTCGGCCCGACCATGCGGTCGCCCAGCATCAGCCCGACCTTGGCCTTGTCCACCGCCGGCGGCTGGCTGCCCGGCGGCATGCCCGGCGGGGTCTGGCCCTGGCTGGCGGCGAGGTTGATGCGCAGCGCGCTGTCGGTGGCGCGGGCTTCGTCTTCGCTCTGCAGCGGCGCGCCGCCGGCGAACGCATTGCGCACCGCCTTCTCGAACGTGCCGAGATCGACGAACGGCGCCAGCGGCTCGAACGAACGCGCGATGTCCAGGCCGATCGCGTAACTGACCTTCTCGCGCTCGCTGTTCAACGCGGCCTTGTCGCCCGCGGTACTCTGCGCGGCCACGTTGCCGCCGATCATGGCCAGGGTGGCCGCCACTGCCGCGGCCACGCCGCGCATCAAACGCTTCATCGATAGCTCCT
Source organism: Pseudoxanthomonas sangjuensis (assembly GCF_010211755.1). Classification (GTDB taxonomy): domain Bacteria; phylum Pseudomonadota; class Gammaproteobacteria; order Xanthomonadales; family Xanthomonadaceae; genus Pseudoxanthomonas_A; species Pseudoxanthomonas_A sangjuensis. The sequence goes on from NZ_PDWR01000025.1 coordinate 25,998, forward strand.
GGTGAATCCGGTTGGCGCGGCCGCGCCGCGCATGGCGGCATTGTCGCATGCGCGACGCGATACCGGCTGCATCATTTGCCGGTGGGCGGCGCCTTCAGCGCGTTTTCCACTGCCTGCACCAGCCGCGGGTCGTCGGGCTCGACCTTGCTCGGGAATTGCGCAAGCACGCGGCCGTCGCGACCGATCAGGTACTTGTGGAAATTCCAGCCCGGCGCAACGCCGGTTTCGCGGGCCAGCGCCTTGTACAGCGGCGTCGCTTCGTCGCCGACCACGTGCACCTTCTCGAACATGGGGAACTTGACCCCGTAGGTCAGGGTGCAGAACTCCTGGATCTGCTGCTCGCTTCCCGGCTCCTGGCCCCTGAAGTCGTTCGACGGAAAACCGAGCACGGCGAAACCCTGCGCCGAATACTTCTGGTGCATCGCCTCCAGGCCCTCGTACTGGGGCGTGAAACCGCACTTGCTGGCCGTATTGACCACCAGCAGCACCTTGCCGCCATAGGCCTTGTCCAGTTCCACCGGCGTTTTGCCCGCCAGCGGACGGTAGGTCACGTCGAGCAGGCCACCCGCATGGGCGTCGAAAACCGCCAATACGGCCACGAAGGCGAGTAATTTCAATGACTTGAACACCATTTCCAAACCTCCACTACGGCCCCATGGCCTGTGTCTTCAGTTGGGTTCCCGGTTCATTGCAGCTTGTTGACAAGCCGTGTTTAGGTGTTATAGTTACATACAACACCACTCACCCCGAAGGGGGAGTCAATGAAACCGAGCCCGCTCAAATCGCCGTACCTGCTGCTGGCGTCCGCCGGCCTCTGCGGCCTGGGTTTGCTGGCCGCGGCGGGACGGCACGCCGACACCAACGCCGAGGGCGGCCTCGTTCCGGCGGTCGCGGATACCCCAATGATACAGGCCGACGACGCGACTGCCGTGACGCCGCGCCACCTGCTGCGCCGTCGCCACGGCGTCCTGTCGATGCCCTACTTCTCCTTTGCGCGTTCGCTGCGCCCCGGGAACTGAACATGATGAGTCCATCCGTCCAATGGAGCGACGGCGCTCCGATCTACCGCCAGCTGAAGGACCGCGTGATCGCGATGATGCTGGACGGCGTGCTGAAGCCCGGCGACGCCCTGCCCTCGGTACGCCAGGTGGCCGCCGAATACCAGCTCAACCCGATCACCGTGTCGCGCGCCTACCAGGAGCTGGCCGACGAGGCCCTGGTCGAGAAGCGCCGCGGGCTGGGCATGTTCGTCACCGAAGAGGCGGCGAAGAAGCTGCTGGGCAGCGAGCGCGAGCGCTTCCTCAACGAGGAATGGCCGGTCGTGGCCGAACGCATCCAGCGCCTGGGACTGACTGCCGAAGAACTGCTGAAGGGGATCGACAAGTGAATACAACGAGTACTTCCGCGGTCGTTTCCGCGCACGGCCTGCGCAAGGCCTACAAGAACAAGCTGGCGCTGGACGGCGCGGGTTTCGACATCCCGGCCGGCCGCATCGTCGGCCTGATCGGGCCGAACGGCGCCGGCAAGACCACCGCGCTGAAGGCGATCCTCGGCCTGATCCCGTTCGAGGGCGAGCTGAAGGTGCTGGGCCTGGACCCGCGCAAGGACCGCGACCAGTTGATGCGCGACGTGTGCTTCATCGCCGACGTGGCGGTGCTGCCGCGCTGGATCCGGGTCAGGGAAGCGGTCGATTTCGTCGCCGGCGTGCACCCGCGCTTCGATCGCGCCAAGTGCGAGCGTTTCCTCGCCAACACGCAACTGAAGCCCAACCAGCGCGTGCGCGAGATGTCGAAGGGCATGATCGTGCAGCTGCACTTGGCGCTGGTGATGGCGATCGACGCCAGGCTGCTGGTGCTGGACGAACCCACGCTGGGCCTGGACATCCTGTACCGCAAGCAGTTCTACCAGCGCCTGCTCGAGGACTACTTCGACGAGGAGAAGACCATCCTGGTCACCACCCACCAGGTCGAGGAGATCGAGCACATCCTCACCGACGTGATGTTCATCCGCGACGGGAAGATCGCGCTGGCCGCGCAAATGGACGAAGTCGGCGCGCGTTACACCGAAGCGCTGGTTTCGGCCGAGAAGATCGACGAAGCCCGCGCGCTGAAGCCGATCGACGAACGCGCCCTGCCCTTCGGCAAGACCGTCCTGCTGTTTGACGGCGTGCCGCGCGACCGCCTGGCCGCGCTGGGCGAAACCCGCAACCCCGGCCTGGCCGACCTGTTCGTCGCCATCATGAAAGGAACCTACGCATGAACGCCGTCGTCGTGAACAAGAGCAAGTTCGACACCTTCAAATGGCTGCTGAAGCGCGAGTTCTGGGAAAACCGCGGCGGTTTCCTGTGGTCGCAGCTGATCACCGGCGCGGTCGTCGCCGGGTTGACCCTGATCGGCGCGGTGCTGGGCGGAGTCAAGATCAACGGCCATTTCGTCGACGACTTCCACGACGTCGACACGGAGGCGGGCGCGCACGCGATCGGCCAGTTCATCGAGGGCGTGGTCAGCATGGGCATGGGCATCAGCCTGCTGGTGCTTACCTTCGTGGTGTTCTTCTACACCCTGGGCGCGCTGTTCGACGAACGCAAGGACCGCAGCGTGCTGTTCTGGAAATCGATGCCGGTGTCCGATGCCGCCACCGTACTGTCCAAGCTCGCCTGGGCGCTGTTGCTGGCGCCGCTGCTGGCGATCCTGCTGGGCGCGGTACTCGGCCTGGTTCTGTGGCTGATCGCCGCGCTGGGCATCGCCATCAGTGGCCTGGGCATGGTTGGCTTCACCGCGATGTTCACCGATGCGCACGTGTTCCGGCTGATCGGCAGCGGCATCGCCGCCCTGCCCGTCTACGTGGCCTGGGCGCTGCCCACCGTCGGCTGGCTGCTGTTCGTTTCGTCCTGGGCACGCAGCAAGCCGTTCCTGTGGGCCGTGCTGGTACCGGTGCTGGGCTGCGCCAGCATCAGCCTGATCTCGTTGATCCTGGGCCTGGACCTGCCGCTGAAGGAACTGTGGTCGACCATCGTCGGCCGGGGATTGGGCAGCGCGGTGCCGGGCATCTGGTCACTGTGGTACGGACACGACGCCATCGTCACCGGCGACGCGAAGACCAGCATCATCGGCCTGTACAACTTCGTCGCGCACAGCTGGCACGCGTTCAGCCTGCTCAACACCTGGATCGGCGCAGTTGTCGGCGCGGGCTTCATCTTCGCCGCGATCCACCTGCGCCGCTGGCGCGAACTGGCCGACTGATCCCGCCTCGGAGAGCCGACGATGAAAAAACTGCAAGCCACCACCCTCGTCCTGGCCCTGCTGCTGCCGCTGGCGGCGCAGGCCGGCGACACCCGCGACGAAGTCCGCCAGGAACTGGCCGAAGCGCGCAGTGAGGTTCACGCCGATCTCGCCAAGGCCCGCACCGAGCTGGAAACCGAAAACCTGGAAGTCGGCAACGGCTTCCATTTCGGCAAGGACGGCAAGAGAAAACCGCCGCACGACGAAAAGCTGCCGAAGGCGGAAATCAGCCCGCAAGGCGACTTCCTGATCGATGGCAAGGCCGTGGCCGTCAACGCGGTACAGCGCCAGCAACTGCTCGGCTATCGCGGCCTGATCATAGACATTGCCAAGGATGGCATCGACGCTGGCGAACACGCGGCCATGGCCGCGATCGAAGCCGCCGACACCTCGTTGTTCGGGCTGATCGTGGGCGGCCTCACCGGCAGCCTGGAGCGGCGCGTCGAGCGCACGGTCAAGCAACACGTCGAACCGATGGTACGCCGGATCTGCCGGCGCCTGCCCGACGTGCTGGCCTCGCAGCAGCAACTGGCCGCCAGCCTGCCGCAGTTTCGCCCCTACGCCACGCTGGAAGCCGACGACGTCGAGGACTGCGAAAACGACCTCCGCCGCGACTTCGCCATGCACTGACCCGAGGCAACGACCATGAACAGACTCCGCATCCTTGCGCTCGCCGCCGTACTGCCGCTGGCCGCCTGCGGCGAGAAGCCGGCGCCGGCGCCCGCCGGCAGCGGCGCATCGCAACCGACCACCTTCATCGGTTCGAAGGTCCAGCAGGCCATGGACAAGGCCAAGGCCGAACTGGAAACGAAGAACATCAACATCGGCAGCGGCGGCGTCGACATCAATGTCAACGGCCGCAAGATCAAGCGCGACAGCAACCTGCCCAAGGCCGAGATCACCCCGCAGGGCGAATTGCTGATCGAAGGCGCGAAAGTCGCGACCACGCCGGAACAGCAGGCGTTGCTGAAGCAATACCGCGGCGAGCTGATCGAAGTGGCCAAGGCCGGCATGGACATCGGCGCGCAGGGCGCCGACCTGGGCATAAAAGCGGCCGGCGAAGCGCTGAAGGGCTTGTTCAACGGCGACGACGACAAGGCCATCGAGAAGCGCATCGAGGCCGAGGCGGAAGGGATCAAGGCGGGGGCGAAGCAACTGTGCGGCCGCCTGCCCGCGCTGCTGGCCTCGCAGCAGAAACTCGCGGCCGCGCTGCCCGAGTTCCAGCCGTATGCGACGATGAACCAGGGCGACATCGACGACTGCGCCGACGACATCGATGGCCATGGCGCCGCCGCGATGTCGGACGAGGAGCGCGCCGAACTTCGGCAGGACATTCGCCAGGGAATTCGCGACGGGATCCGCGAAGCTACGCAGGCCGTCGCCGGCAAGGACGAACCGCCGGCACCGCCCGCGCCCCCGGCGGCACCCGCGCCGCCGGCGCCAGTCGCCAGGCAATAGGCAGCAAAAGAAAAACGGGCGCCGAGAGGCGCCCGTTTTCGGTACCGCTGGCCGTGCCGGAGGATCAGGCTTCGGCTTCGACGACGACCTTCAGCGTGGTTTCGACGTCGGCGTGCAGCTTGGCGATCACTTCGTACTCGCCGACGTTGCGGAACGCGCCTTCGCCCAGCACCACTTCGCTCTTCTCCAGCGGCAGGCCGGCGGCGGTGAAGGCCTCGGCGATGTCGCGCGGGCCGACCGAGCCGAACAGCTTGCCTTCGGTCGATGCGTTGGCCTTGATGGTCACGCTGGCGCCTTCCAGCTTGGCCTTGCGGGCTTCGGCTTCGTCGTGCGCGGCCTTGGCCTTGGCTTCGTACTCGGCGCGCTTGGCTTCGAACGCGGCGATGTTTTCCGCGGTGGCCGGCACGGCCTTGCCCTGCGGCACCAGGTAGTTGCGGCCATAGCCCGGCTTGACGTTGACCTTGTCGCCAAGGCCGCCGAGGTTGGTCACTTTCTGCAGGAGGATCAGTTCCATTTTGTTGCTCCGTATTCGTTAGCGGACCCGATGGAGCGGGTCCGCAACTGTTGGCTGTCCGAACGGACGGGGTCGCGCCCTGCGGAAGGCAGGCCGAGGCCTGCCTCCGCGATCAGACGTCGTGGTTGTCGGTGTACGGGATCAGCGCGAGGAAACGCGCGCGCTTGATCGCGGTCTGCAGCTGGCGCTGGTAGCGCGACTTGGTGCCGGTGACGCGGCTCGGCACGATCTTGCCGGTCTCGGTCAGGTACTGGCGCAGGGTGTTGAGATCCTTGTAATCGATCTCCTTCACGCCTTCGGCGGTGAACTTGCAGAACTTGCGGCGACGGAAGAACTTGGACATGGGCTATCTCCTCAGGCGGCTTCGGCGGTTTCGGCATCGGCGGAACCGGGGCCCTCTTCGTCGTCGCGGCGGCGACGCTCGCCCTTGTCCTTCTCGTCCTTGCTCTTCAGGATGAAGGACGGCTCGGTGTCCGGACCATCGCGCTTGATGACGAGGTGGCGCAGCACCGCGTCGTTGAAGCGGAAGTTCTCGGTCAGCTCGGCCAGCACCGACTGGCCGGCCTCGATGTTGAGCAGCACGTAGTGGGCCTTGACCAGGTTCTGGATCGGGTAGGCCAGCTGGCGGCGGCCCCAGTCTTCCAGGCGGTGGATCTTGCCGCTGCCGTTCTCGACCAGCGCCTTGTAGCGCTCGATCATCGCCGGCACCTGCTCGCTCTGGTCCGGATGGACCAGGAACACGATTTCGTAGTGACGCATGTTTTGGTTACCTTGTGGATGATGGCCAGCGCCAGCGGCGCCGGCCGGACAGCCCCCCGCCGTGGCGGTGGAGCAAGGACTCCCCAGGCAGGGCCCGTGGGAGCCGCGCATTATGGCATTTCAAACACTTAGGCGCAAACCGAAGGCCATCCGGCCACGGACCCGACGGGGTCCCGGCCCCCGCCCGCCAACCGGCGCTAACATCCGCCGGACGCCGCGCCGATGGGGGGGACGGAATGGAACGGGAGACGAAGCCACGCCTGCTGCTGGTCGAAGACGACCCGGTCAGCCGCGATTTCCTGACCGCCGCGCTCGAGGCCCTGCCGGCCACGGTCGACACCGCCGCCACGCTGGCCGAAGCCACGGCCGCCGGTGCCGGCTGCGACCTGTGGCTGATCGACGCCAACCTGCCCGACGGCAGCGGTGCCGAACTGTTGGCGCGGCTGCGCCGGCACGCCCCGCGCACGCCGGCGCTGGCGCACACCGCCGACGGCTCGCCGACGACGCGCGAGCGCCTGCTTGCCGACGGCTTCGTGGAGGTGCTGGTCAAGCCGCTGTCGGCCGGCGACCTGCAGGCAGCGGTCCGGGAAACGCTCGGTCTGGCTGCCGGTGCCCCGGCCGGGGCTGCCGCGCCCCGCGACGGAACCGGGCTGCCGCTCTGGGACGACGCCGCGGCACTGGCGGCGCTGAAGGGCAATGCCGGCAACGTTGCCGCACTGCGCCAGTTGTTTCTGGCCGAACTGCCGAAACAGCGGGCCGCCATCGCCGCGGCGGCGGCGAACCGGGACCACGAAGCCCTGCACCGCGAACTGCACCGGCTCAAGGCCAGTTGCGGCTTCGTCGGCGCGGCGCGGCTGCAGTCGGCGGCGGCGGCGTTCGACCGCACGCTGCCGGATCTTTCACTGCTCGACGAATTCGACGAGATCGCGAAGCAGACCCGCCTGTAGGCGCAGGCCGGGCCGCGACCGGGAACCTTCCATTCGCCCGCGCAGCATGGCGCCCGCGCGCGAGCGCGATCCTACCGTTTCAGCCGCCCCAGTTCGCCGATCATCTCCCACGACTTCAGGCCGCGCGGACCGAGATGGTGCGCCAGCACCCCGCGCATCGGCAGGCGCAGGCTGGCAAGGTCGTCGTGGTCCGGCGTTTCGTCGGCCGCCAGGGCGAGCAGGCCGCGGCCGGTGGCGAACGTGCTGCGTTCCCCATGGCCGCGATCGCTGCCGACGCGGCGCGGGCCGTGCTCCGGGTCGATCCGGTAACGCGCCGCCGGGTCGATGGCCGCGCCATCGCCATCGCAGTCGAGAGCGAAACCGAATCCGAGCGCGCCCAGCAGGTCGCGCTCGAAGCGGCGCAGGGTCCACGCCAGCACGTCGCCGGCGCGCAGGCGTTCGCGGGCGCGCGCGTAGGCGGCGAACAGTTCCGGATGCGGGTCGTGGCGCGGTGCCAGGCGCAGCACCAGTTCGTTGAGGTAGAACCCGGCCATGACGGCATCGCCGGCCAAGCGCGGCGCGATGTCGAGCGCTTCGGCCGCGTGCAACTGCGCCAGTTCGCCGCGCAGCACGGCATCGAAGCGGATGTGCTGCAGCGGCTGCAGCGCCGAACGCAGCACGTGCGCCTTCGGCCCGCGCACGCCGCGCGCGACCAGGCCGATGCGGCCATGCCCGGCCGCCAATACCTCGACCAGCAGGCTGGTTTCGCGCCAAGGACGCGCGTGCAGGACGAAGGCAGGTTGGGCAATCAGGCGCATCGGCTCATTGTAGGAGCGGCGTGAGCCGCGACCACGAAAATGGCGCTACGCGGGTAATTCCCGAAGACGGAAAGTTTACGGTCGCGGCTCACGCCGCTCCTACTCGTATCCAAACGCCTTCAGCGCCGCCTCGTCGTCCGACCAGCCCTCGCGCACGCGCACCCAGGTTTCGAGGAAAACCTTGCGGCCGAACAGCTTCTCCATGCTGATCCGCGACTTGGCGCCGATTTCCTTCAGCCGCGCGCCGGCCTTGCCGATCACGATGGCCTTCTGCCCTTCGCGCTCGACCCAGATCACCGCGCCGATGCGCAGCAGCTCGCCTTCCTCGACGAAACGCTCGATTTCCACGGTCGTCGAATACGGCAGCTCGGCGCCGAGCTGGCGCATCAGCTGCTCGCGCACCAGCTCGCCTGCGAGGAACTTGGAACTGCGGTCGGTGATTTCGTCCTCGCCGAACATCGGCGGCGCTTCCGGCAGCAACGCGAGCAGGTCCTTGGCCAGCGCCTGCAGGCCGTTGCGCTTCAGCGCCGAAACCGGATGCACCGCGGCGAACTTGCGGCCTTCGCTGACCTGGGCGAGGAACGGCAGCAGCGCCGCCTTTTCCTTCAGCCGGTCGACCTTGTTGACCACCAGGATCACCGGTACGCCGGCATCGCCGAGGACGTTGCAGGCCAGCGTGTCCTCGTCGTCCCAGCGCCCGGCCTCGATCACCAGCAACGCCGCGTCCACGCCTTCCAGCGCGCCGCGCGCGGCACGGTTCATCACCCGGTTCATCGCCCGCTTCTGTTGCTTGTGCAGGCCGGGCGTGTCGACCAGCGCGACCTGCCCTTCCGGGAAGGTGGCGATGCCGAGCAGGCGATGGCGCGTGGTCTGCGGGCGGTTGGAGACGATGCTGACCTTGGCGCCGACCAGCGCATTGACCAGGGTCGATTTGCCGACGTTGGGGCGGCCGACCACGGCCACGCTGCCGCTGCGGTGGGTTGGTTCGGGAGTGGACATGCGGCGATTGTAGAGGCAGTTGGCCGCCAGTAGTCCGGGACCGACGGCAAAGGCCCGGCCGGCCGCCGAATCAGCGATCGGCCGCCAGCGACTCCAGCAAGGCCGCCGCCGCGGCCTGTTCCGCATTGCGCCGCGAGCTGCCCTCGCCTTCGGCGGACAACACGGGCTCGACGATGCTGCAGCGCGCGCGGAACACCTTCGCGTGCTCGTCGCCGCTTTCGTCGACCAGTTCGTAGACCGGCAGCGGCCGCTGCCGCGCCTGCAGCCATTCCTGCAGACGGGTCTTGGCGTCCTTCCCCGGCTTGCCGACCGGCAAGGCGGCCAGCGCCTCCTCGAACCACGGCAGCACCGCCGTACGGCAGGCCTCGAAGCCGGCGTCGAGATAGATCGCCGCAACGACCGCCTCCACCGCGTCGGCCAGGATCGAATCGCGGCGGTGGCCGCCGGATTTCATTTCGCCCGGCCCCATCACCAGACGCGGGCCGAGGTCCAGCCGGCGCGCTATGGCGGCCAGCGAGGCTTCGCGCACCAGCTCGGCGCGGGCGCGGGTCAGCGCGCCTTCGTCGGCCTTCGGCCAGCGCGCGAACAGCGCCTCGGCGACCAGCAGGTTGACCACGCCGTCGCCGAGGAATTCCAGGCGTTCGTTGTGCTTCGGGCCGGCGCTGCGATGGGTCAGCGCCCGCTCCAGCAACGCGGGGTCGGCGAAGCGGTGGCCGATGCGGTCGCCGCCGCCGGAAAAAGGATTACTCGCCGCCACCACCGCGCCGGGTCAGGTCCTGGGAAATGTCGAACTTGCCGACCACGTCGAGGTTGCCGACCAGCGACTTGCGCACCTCGTAGTTGACCTTCATGTTCCAGCCGTTGTCGATGCGCTCGATCTTGACGTTTTGCGGCTTCACGTTTTCGGAGTAGTTGATGTACAGGCGGCGGAAGAACAGGTCCTGGATCTTCGCCGGGTCCATGTCGCCGACGCCGGGTTCGGTGGCCAGGCCCTTGGCCGCCGTCTTCACCGCGTAGAACTCCTGGTACATCGGGAACAGCTTCATGCCGATGAAGGCGGCGAACCCCACCACCGCCAGCACGATCAGGAAGCCGATGAAGGTGATGCCGCTCTGCTTGCGTTTCATGGTGCCAAGTCCCCCTTGGAGCCGATGCCGTTATGGCGGATGCCGCGGATGATGCCCGATCGCCCGCGCCCGGACTGTGCCGAAGATACCCGAATCCGCGATCAGCGGATCCGGGTGCCGATGCGCGACGGGTTGAAGCCGTTGCTGCAGAACCAGCCGGAGCAGTTCAGCCAGACCAGGAAAGCCTTGCCGCGCAGGTCCTTCTCCGGCAGCACCCCCCAGAAGCGGCCGTCCTCGCTATTATCGCGATTGTCGCCCATGACGAAATAGTGCCCGGCCGGCACCACCCATTCGCCGGACACCACGTGGGCGTCCAGGTTCTCCAGCACCTCGTGCGGCCGGCCCGGCAGTTCTTCCTTCAGGAGCTGCGCGCCCGGTACCCCGGAGCGCGGGTCGGCGTAGGCGCCGAGCGGCTGGTAGGCCAGCGGCTTGCCGTTGATCGACACCGTGTTGTCCTCGAACGAGATCCTGTCGCCCGGCAGGCCGATCACCCGCTTGATCCAGTTCTGGTTGACCACCGGCGTTTCCGGCTGGTAGCAGTAGCGGTCGCCGCTGCGCACGATCTTGCCGTCGACCTCGCACGGATAGCCCGGGTAGTGGAACACCACCACGTCGCCGCGCTTCGGCTCGCCCAGCGCCACGAACTTGTGGTTGTTGATCGGCAGGCGCAGGCCGTAGGCGAACTTGTTGACCAGGATGAAGTCGCCGATCTCCAGATTCGGATACATCGACGCGGTCGGGATCTTGTACGGCTCGACCACGAAGCTGCGCAGCACCAGCACGATGGCCAGCACCGGGAAGAACGCGCGCGAGTAGTCGACCAGCACCGGCTCCTCGTCGAGCAGGCCGCCCCTCTCCGCGCGGCGCTTGGCGAAGAACAGCTTGTCCAGCAGCCAGATCGCGCCGGTCAGCAGGGTCGCCACGACGAGGATTGTTTCGAACGCTTCCAACCAGCCCATTTTTCTTGTTCCTTTGGAACGGTGTTCCGTCTCTTCTTGCCCGTTACTTGTTGTCCATCTGCAACACCGCCAGGAACGCCTCCTGCGGGATCTCGACACGCCCGACCTGCTTCATCCGCTTCTTGCCCTCCTTCTGCTTCTCGAGGAGCTTCTTCTTGCGGGTGACGTCGCCACCATAGCATTTCGCCAGCACGTTCTTGCGCAGCGCCTTGACCGTGCTGCGGGCGATGATCTGCGAGCCGACCGCGGCCTGGATGGCCACGTCGAACATCTGCCGCGGGATCAGGTCCTTCATCTTCTCGCACAGCTCGCGGCCGCGGCGGTCGGCCTGGCTGCGGTGCACGATCAGCGACAGCGCGTCCACGCGGTCGCCGTTGATCAGCGTGTCCACCCGCACGAACGGACCGGCCTGGAAGCGCAGGAAGTGGTAGTCCAGCGAAGCGTAGCCACGGCTGACCGACTTCAGCTTGTCGAAGAAGTCCAGTACCACCTCGGCCATCGGCAGCTCGTAGGCGATCTGCACCTGGCTGCCCATGTAGGTGATGCCGAGCTGGCTGCCGCGCTTCTCCTCGCACAGGGTGATGATCGCGCCGATGTAGGCCTCGGGCGTCAGGATGTTGGCGCGGATGATCGGCTCGCGGATCTCGTCGATCTGGTTCACCGGCGGCAGCTTGGCCGGGTTGTCCAGCGAGACGACGCTGCCGTCGGTCTTCACCACCTCGTACACCACGGTCGGCGCGGTGGTGATCAGGTTGAGGTCGTACTCGCGCTCCAGCCGCTCCTGCACGATCTCCATGTGCAGCATGCCGAGGAAGCCGCAGCGGAAGCCGAAGCCCATCGCCTCGGAGCTTTCCGGCTCGAAGCGCAACGCGGCGTCGTTCAGGCGCAGCTTCTCCAGCGCCTCGCGCAGCGCCGGGTAGTCCTCGGCGTCCACCGGGAACAGTCCGGCGAACACGCGCGGCTGCATTTCCTGGAAGCCGGGCAGCGGCTTCGGCGCCGGATCGCCGGCCAGGGTCAGGGTGTCGCCGACCGGCGCGCCGTGCACGTCCTTGATGCTGGCGGTGACCCAGCCCACCTCGCCGGCGCCGAGCTTGGGCAGCACCTTCCGCTTCGGCGTGAACACGCCGACGTTGTCGACCTGGTGGGTGCGGCCGGTGCTCATCACCAGCAGCTTGTCGCCGGGCTTGATCTCGCCCTGCACGATGCGCACCAGCGACACCACGCCCAGGTAGTTGTCGAACCACGAATCGACGATCAACGCCTGCAGCTTGTCGGTGTCGCCGGGCTGCGGCGGCGGGATGCGCTGGACGATCGCCTCCAGCACTTCCTGCACGTTGAGGCCGGTCTTGGCGCTGATCGCCACCGCTTCGGAGGCGTCGATGCCGATCACCGCCTCGATCTCGGCCTTGGCCCGGTCGATATCGGCGGTCGGCAGGTCGATCTTGTTCAGCACCGGAACGACTTCCAGGCCCTGCTCCACCGCGGTGTAGCAGTTGGCGACCGACTGCGCCTCGACGCCCTGCGCGGCGTCGACCACCAGCAGCGCGCCCTCGCAGGCGGCCAGCGAGCGGCTGACCTCGTAGCTGAAGTCGACGTGGCCGGGGGTGTCGATGAAGTTGAGCTGGTAGGTGCGGCCGTCGCGCGCCTTGTACGGCAGCGACACCGACTGCGCCTTGATGGTGATGCCGCGCTCGCGCTCGATCGGGTTCGAATCGAGCACCTGCGCCTCCATTTCGCGGGCCTCGAGGCCGCCGCAAAGCTGGATGATGCGGTCCGCCAGCGTCGATTTGCCGTGGTCGACGTGGGCGATGATGGAAAAGTTGCGGATATGCTGCATGGGGGCGGCGCGTGGCCGTCATGGTGAGAACGGCGCATTATCGCATGCCGCGCGCCTGCGCCTGCGCCCGAAGCCCGCGCCCGGCTAGCACCGGGCGCGGGGGGATCCGCAGCCGTCAATCCTTCGCCGCGGTCACCGCGACGAACTGGCTGGCGCCGCTGCGCGGGCTGCGCACCAGCAGCATCACCACGTCGCCGGGCTTCACCCCGGCCAGGGCCTTGTTGAAGGCGGCGACGCTGCCGACCTTGGTACGGCCGACCTGGGTAATGATGTAGCCCGCCTGCAGGCGCGCTTCCAGGGCGGTGGAACCGATGATGTCGGTGATCTGGATGCCCTCGCCGGCGGACAGGCCCAGTTGCTTGCGGTCATCGGCGCTGAGGTCGGCGACCTCGATGCCGAGCAATTCGGCCTTCGCGGTCGTCGCGGAACCCGTGCCGGAATCGTCGTCGCCCTCCCCACCGGACGGGCCGATGCCGGCGTCTTCCTTCAGTGCGGTCAGGGTCACGTCGATGTCGTGCAGCTTGCCGTCGCGCCACACGCCCAGCCTGACCTTCGTGCCCGGCGCCATCGCGCCAACCATCGGCGGCACCTCATTGAAGGTATCGATCTGCTTCCCGTTGATGGAACGGATGACATCGCCGGGCTGCAGGCCGGCCTTCTCGCCCGCGCTGCCGTCCTGCACGTCGTTGATCAGCGCGCCCCGGGAATCGGGCAAGCCGAACCCCTTGGCCGTATCGGAATCGATCTGGCCGACGACCACGCCGATCTGCCCGCGCTGGATCCTGCCGGTCTTCTTCAGCTGCTCGGCCGCGCTCATCGCCAGGTCGATCGGGATCGCGAAGCTGACGCCCATGTAGCCGCCGGAGCGCGAGAAGATCTGCGAGTTGATGCCGACCACTTCGCCGCTGGTGTTCAGCAGCGGACCGCCGGAATTGCCGGGGTTGATCGCCACGTCGGTCTGGATGAAGGGCACGTAGCGCTGGTCGTTGCCGGTGCTGCGGCCCACCGCGCTGACCACGCCGGCGGTGACCGAGTGGTCCAGGCCGAACGGCGAACCGATCGCCACCACCCACTGGCCCGGCTTGAGCGTGTTCGAATTGCCGATGCGGATGCTTGGCAGGTTGCTGGCGTCGATCTTCAGCAGGGCCACGTCGTATTGCTGGTCGCTGCCGATCACCTTGGCCTTCAGCTCGCGGCGGTCGGACAGCTTCACCGTCACCGTGTCCGCACCGTCGATGACATGGTGGTTGGTCAGCACGTAGCCGTCGGGCGAGATGATGAAACCGCTGCCCGACGAAACCCCGCCGCGTTCCTGCGGCCCCGGCATCTGGAAGCCCGGGCCGAAGAAGCGGCGGAAGAATTCCGGCATCTCCTCGTCATCCGGCATTTGCCGCTGGGCCCGCGACAGCTTCGGCGTGACCTTGGCCTCGACGTTGACCACGCCCGGGCCGACGGTCTCCACCAGCCTGGTGAAATCCGGCAGGCCGGTGACGATCTGCGGCGCGCTGCTCTGCGCGATGGAACTGGTCGCGGCCGGCGTGGAACCATCCGCCGCGACGGGGGCCGGCCGCGCGCAGGCGGCCAGCGGGGTGGTCAGGATCAGCAGGCCGAGCAGGCCGTTGCGGGCACGAAGGTTCATCGAAGGCATGTGTCGATTGTGATGGGTTCTTGGTCGTGGGTTCCTGGTTGTCGGCCGGCGATCGACTGCGGCGGTTTTCCCGCCGGCAACCCGACAACCAGGAACCTCCAACCACATTGCTTCAGGGCAGTCCTGCGGCTCCGCTTCCGCCGGCGATTCGCCCGGCGGGGCATCCGGCATCAGCCGCGGTTCGAACGGATAGAAGACATGCGTCGCGTTGCCGCCGCCGGGATAGCTGGCGGTGAAGCCGCCATTGCCCGGGTACGACTGCAACACCGAACGCGGCCATGGCCGCGCGGCGGGCACGTGCGCCTGCGCCTCGATGCCGGCGGTGGAGAACGGGTCGCGGTCGCGGGCGCGGCTCTCGCCGGCAGCGCCGGCGACCAGCACCGGTGGCGCCACCGGCGGGGCAGCGACCATGGCGGCGGCACGCCGCGGTTCGGCTTCGCGGCGCGCCAGCGCCGTGCTGCGCGCGGCCTGCTGGGTACGGGTGGCGCTGCGCCGCGTCGCGGCGACCGGGCGCGGGGCGACCGAGGCCACGACCGGCGCCGGCGCGGCGGGGTCGGCGTCGGCAAGGCTGACATCCGCGGCGGACGAGGCGACGGGCGATCCGGCCGTGGCCGGTTCGGCGGCGGGGGCCGCAGCCAGGGGGGCCGGCTCCGCATCGCCGGGCGCCTGCTGGCGGGCGAAGAACAGGGCCACGACCGCCACCGACGCGGCGAGCGCGCCGCCCCAGCGGACCAGGGCTCCGCGCGAACGCGCCGTCGATGCCGATGCGGTGGAACCGGCAATGGCCGGCTCGGCGGCGATCGCCGCACCGACGCGCTCGGCGAAGCCGGCCGGCGCCGGCGCCGTGGCCTGCCCGCGCAACACGTCGGCCAGCAGTTGCCAGCGCTCCCATTGCGCGTTCAGTTCGCCGTCGTGCTGCAGGCGGCGCAGCAGGAAGCGCGCCTCGTCCGGCGACAGGTCGCCGTCCATCAACGCGGACAGCTGCTGCCGGTAATGCAGTTCGAACTTGTCGGCGGGAAGGGGGTTGGAAGAACTCATGGGCAATGCACTCAGGAACGGTTGCGCTCGCGGGTGGCGCTGGGGCTGTCGAGCAGGGGCCGCAATTCGGCGTCGATGGCTTCGCGCGCGCGGAAGATGCGCGAGCGCACCGTGCCGATCGGGCAATCCATCTTCTGCGCGATTTCCTCGTAGCTCAGGCCGTCCACCTCGCGCAGGGTGATCGCGGTCCGCAGTTCCTCCGGCAGCGCGTCGACCGCCTTCATCACCGTGCGCTCCAGTTCCTGCCGCATCAACTCGCGCTCGGGCGTGTCGGTGTCGCGCAGGCGCGCACCGGCATCGAACTGTTCGGCGTCGGCGGCGTCCACGTCGTCGGTGGGCGGGCGGCGGTTGTGGGCGACCAGGTGGTTCTTCGCTGTGTTCACGGCTATCCGGTGCAACCAGGTGTAGAACTGGGCGTCGCCGCGGAAACTGCCCAGCGCGCGGTATGCGCGCAGGAAGGTCTCCTGGGCCACGTCCTGGCTTTCGCTCCAGTCGTGCACGTACCGCCCGACCAGCGCCACGATCCGGTGCTGGTACTTGCGCACCAGCAGGTCGAATGCCGCGCTGTCGCCGCGCTGTACGCGCTTGACCAGCTCGAGGTCCAGCTCCTGCGGCGAGCCACCCTCCGGCAGGTCCACCTTCGAAGGGTCGTGCTTCATCTCGTTTTTGCTCACCGCATCGGCCATGCCGAACCGCACTCCTGTCGATCCGGCATTGAACCGGACTCTGTGACAACCCGGGTGGAAAAAAGTTCACGGCCCGCCCGAACGGGACGCACAAGGGCCATTCGAACCGCAAACCCGCCGCCTGGCCCGTGCCGGCGGTCACGCCAAAGGCATGGGGATTTGACGGAAGTTGAACAAGCCCCGGATGATAGTCGCCTTTCCCATACGCAAACGGATGGTCCCTCCCATGGCGACGAGCTTCGATGGGCTGCGATTCAGTCACTGGCGCACCGAATTGCGCGACGACGGCGTCGTCGTGCTCGGTTTCGACCGCCAGGGCGCATCGGTCAACGCCTTCTCCCAGGACGTCCTGATCGAGCTGGCCGACATCATCGAGCGCCTGTCGATCGACCCGCCGAAGGGGCTGGTGCTGCGTTCGGCCAAGCCCAACGGCTTCATCGCCGGTGCCGACCTGAAGGAATTCCAGGAGTTCGACCGCAAGGGCACCACCAACGACGCGATCCGCCGCGGCCAGGTCGTGTTCCAGAAGCTGGCCGAGCTGCCCTTCCCCACCGTCGCCGCGATCCACGGCTTCTGCATGGGCGGCGGCACCGAGATCTCGCTGGCCTGCCGCTACCGCGTGGCCAGCAGCGACGGCTCGACCCGCATCGGCCTGCCCGAGGTCAAGCTGGGCATCTTCCCCGGTTGGGGCGGCAGCGCGCGACTGCCGCGGCTGGTCGGCGCGCCGGCGGCGATGGACATGATGCTGACCGGACGCACGCTGTCGGCATCGGCCGCGCGCGCCATGGGCCTGGTCGACAAGGTGGTGGCGCCGGAGCAGTTGCTCGATGCGGCGATCGCGCTGCTGGGCAAGGGCGCCGAGCGCCCGTTCAAGCAGAAATTCCTCGGCTGGGCGACGAACACCTGGCCGGCACGGCAGGTCCTGGCCCCGCAGATCGCCAAGACCGTCGCCCGCAAGGCGCCGAAGGCGCACTACCCGGCCCCGTACGCGCTGATCGGCGTCTGGAAGAACGCCGGCGGCAAGGGCATCCAGGGCCGCCTCGACGCCGAGCGCAAGGCGGTGGTGAAACTGGCCTCGACGCCGACCGCGCGCAACCTGGTGCGCATCTTCTTCCTGACCGAACGAATGAAGGGCCTGGGCGGGAAAGATCACGGCATCTCGCGCGTGCACGTGGTCGGCGCCGGCGTGATGGGCGGCGACATCGCCGCGTGGGCCGCCTACAAGGGCTTCGAGGTGACCCTGCAGGACCGCGAGCAGCGCTTCATCGACCCGGCCCTGGCCCGCGCGCAGGAACTGTTCGCCAAGCGGGTGAAGGACGAAGCCAGGCGCGCGTCGGTGGCGGCGCGGCTGAAGGGCGACCTGGCCGGCGAAGGCGCGGCCGATGCCGACCTGGTGATCGAGGCGATCGTCGAGAACCCCGACGCCAAGCGCGAGCTGTACCAGTCGCTGGAGCCGCGGATGAAGGCCGACGCGCTGCTGACCACCAACACCTCGTCGATCCCGCTGACCGAACTGCGCGGACACATCGCACGACCGGCGCAGTTCGCCGGCCTGCACTACTTCAACCCGGTGGCGCAGATGCCGCTGGTCGAGATCATCCGCCACGACGGCCTGGCGCCGGAAACAGAGCGGCGGCTGGCCGCGTTCTGCAAGGCCATCGACAAGCTGCCGGTGTCGGTGACCGGCACGCCGGGCTTCCTGGTCAACCGCATCCTGTTCCCGTACATGCTGGAAGCGGCGACGGCGTATTCGGAAGGCATCCCCGGCGCGGCGATCGACAAGGCGGCGGTGAAGTTCGGCATGCCGATGGGCCCGATCGAACTGATCGACACCGTGGGCCTGGACGTGGCCTACGGGGTCAACAAGGAACTGGCGCCGTTCCTCGGCCTGCAGGTGCCGCCGGCGTTGGCGGCGGCGCCCGAGCCGGGCAAGCGCGGCAAGAAGGACGGCCAGGGCTTCTACAAGTGGGAGAACGGCAAGCCGGTGAAGCCGGAACTGCCGAAGGACTACCAGGTGCCGGCCGACCTCGAGGATCGCCTGGTCCTGCCCTATCTCAACGAAGCGGTGGCCTGCCTGCACGACGGCGTGGTCGGCGACGCCGACCTGCTCGACGCGGGCGCGATCTTCGGTACCGGCTTCGCGCCGTTCCGCGGCGGCCCGATCCAGTACATCAGGGCCACCGGCGCCGACGAACTGCTGGCGCGGTTGAACACCCTGCACGCCCGCTACGGCAGCCGCTTCGCGCCGCGGCCGGGCTGGGATTCGCCGCTGCTGCGCGAGAAGCCGGTCTGAACCGGGCCCGGAACCGGAATTCGGTCATGGATGCGGCGCGAGGCGAGGCGGCATAATCGCCCGCATCCATTCCACGCTACCGAGGCCATTCCCCGCATGTTCAACCTGAGCGCACCCACCACCGGCATGTTCTTCCTTTCGCTGCTGCTGGGCGGCATCGGCGTGGCGGCGAAGCTGCACTACATCCCGGTGCTGGTGCCGTACGCCTTCTGGCTGGTTGTCGCCGCGCTGGTGGTGTTGCTGCTGGGAAATCTGTTCAAGGGGCTGTAAGCGGCTTCGCTTCCCGTCCTGCGGATGAAGGAAAGCCCCCGCGATGCGGGGGCTTTCCGTTTGCAATGCCGGGCGATCAACGCGTGCGCTGCTGCGACTTGCCGGCGGGATCGCGCCAGGCCACCTTGCGCGAACCGTTGCCGCGATCCGGCGCGTTCTTCTGCCGCGACTGGTGCTGCATGACGCCCTTGCCCGGAACCTGCGGCTTGACCACCACCGGTCGCGGTTGCGGCTTCACCACCACGATCCGCTGCACCGGCGGGCGATAGCCGGCCCACTGGTTGCGCTGCGCGTACCAGGTACGGTAGCGGTAGTGGTCGTTCCAGTAACTGTTGAAGGTGAAGCGGATCACCGGCAGGCCGAGGCCCACGCCGTAGCGGCTGACGGCGACGCGGTGACCGCGCGAGTAGGCATCCAGATGGCCCGCGGAAACCCAGCCGCGGTCGCGACCGACGCTGACGTCGCACCACGACCAGTCGTTGATGCAGCCGTAAACCTGCAGCGGCGTGCCGGCGCGCAGCGTCGCCACGCGCGGGTAGCCGGCGTCGGGGCCGGTGCGCAGGCTGACGGTGGAGTTGGCATAGGCGGTGGTGGCGGCAGACGCCATCGTCGGCGCAGCCAGCAAACCGAGTGCAACGAATGCGGTGGTAGCCAGCTTCTTCATGGTGCCCATCCTGTCGAATGCGGACGCGGTGTTGCGCCGCTTCGGTACGGATAACGGGACAGGAATTGCGAAGTTGACCGGGATTTTTGCCTGTTCAGGTTTCGGTTCGCTTTGCCGGAACGGTTGATGGGCGGGTCACGACCCGCCCTACCCTTGCTGGGGCGCCGATCCCGGGGATCCTGTTCAGGGGGCTGTAAGCAGCCGGTCCAGCGCCGGATACGGAAAAGCCCCGCATGTCGGGGCTATTTTTCATGAGGCGGGACCCGCCTCGCCGTTTTGCCGCAGGTACGCCGTCGCGTCACATCGTATGCGTCGGCTTGTCCGCGTTGAGCGTGCCGGCCAGCAGCGTCTCGATCTTGTTCTTCACCGCCTCGCCTTCGCTGCTCTCGGTGAACTGCACGCCGATGCCGGCCACGCGCGCGCCCTGCGCGCCGACCGGGGTTACCCACACCACCTTGCCGGCCACCGGCAGGCGTTCGCTCGACTCGGGCAGGGTTAGCAGCAGGAACACCTCGTCGCCGAGGAAATAGCGCTTCGGCGTCGGCACGAAAATGCCGCCACCCTTCACGTACGGGATGTAGGCGTTGTACAGCGACGCCTTGTCCTTGACCGCCAGCGACAGGATGCCCTGGCGCCCGCCTGTTGCTGCATTCATGCACTGCCTCCACGTTCCCCGACGCCGGCCGCGCGGTTGACGCCGCGCCAGGCCACTAGCAGGTCGACCATCGCCAAGTCGCCGCGCACCGTGGTGCGCAACAGGTCACGGGTGCGGTTGGCGGCGTCGAACCACGACGCCAGCTTGTTCATCTTGGCCATGTCCGTCAAGTCGCCGGCCCGGGCCAGCGCCAGGTCCGCGGCATGGCGCAGGCGCAGGTCGACGAATTCGTCGGAAGACCAGCGCTGTGCGATCTCCGTCGCCGTGCCCTGCCCGCGCTCGAGCTTGTCCAGGTCCTCGGCGACCTGCCGGCGCAGGACGAGTCCTTCGCCGCGCAGCCATTCGTCGGCCAGGCCCGGATGGCCGCGCGCGGCATCCAGCGCTTCGATCGCCGACTTTTCCGGATGGCCCTGCCCGCGCAACCAGGCCAGCGCCTCGGCGCGCGGCGGCAATTTGACTTCGAGCCTTTGCACGCGGCTGCGGATCGTCGCCGGCAGGCGCATGGGATTTGCCGTTATCAAGAACAAGTAACGACCTGGAACTGGTTCCTCGAGCGTTTTCAGCAACGAATTGCTCGCACTTTCGTTCAGGGCGTCGGCCGGTTCGATCAACGCGATGATATTTCCGCCGAGTTGCGCCGTCTTGAACAGACGCTCGGTCAAGTCGCGCATCTGGTCGACGACGATCTGAGTCCACATGCTCTTTGTGGATGATTTCGGATTCAGCGCAAAACCGATAAAAATCGCATCCGGGTGCGTCGGATGCCCATCCGGATGCGACGGCGACTTGTCGGGCCGATGTTCCAGCGGATCGCGCTGCGAACGCGACTGGTACAAAAGGCAGCTCTTGCACTTGCCGCATGGCTGTCCGTCGTACCGGTCCACGCAAAGCACATACTGACCGAACTTCTCCACGACATCTCGCTTGCCCAAGCCAGCAGGACCGCTTATCAACTGTCCATGACCAAGCCGTCCAGCATCGAAAGCGGCCACCAGATGGTCATAGGCACGCTGTTGCCAGGGCGCAATCGTATTGCCGGAGCCAGACGTGCTCACTGCGGCTTCGCGTCCAGCCATTGCGCCAACGCCTTCGTCACCGCCGCCGCGACCTCGGCCGGCGGTTGCGAAGCGTCTATGACACGGAAGCGTTGCGGTTCGGCGGCGGCGCGCCTGCGGAAGCCCTCGCGCACGCGTTCGAAGAAATCGTCCTGCTCGCTCTCGATGCGGTCCGGCCACAGGTCGCGGCCGGCGGTACGCGCGCGGCCCTCGCGCACGTCGAGGTCGAGCAGCAGGGTCAGGCCGGGCTGGATGCCGACCACGCGCCGTTCCAGTTCGGCGACCAGCGCCTCGTCGAGGCCGCGCCCCGCCGCCTGGTAGGCGTAGCTGGAATCGGTGAAGCGGTCGCTGACCACGAAGGCGCCACGGCGCAGCGCCGGGCGGATCACCTCGCGCACGTGCTGCGCGCGCGAGGCGAACATCAGCAGCAGCTCGGTTTCCGGTGCCAGCTTCTCGCCGTCGCTGGGGGCCAGCAGCAGTTCGCGGATGCGTTCGGCCAGCGGCGTGCCGCCGGGTTCGCGGGTGACCACGACCTCGTGGCCGCGCGCGTGCAGCAGATCGCGGATCGCGGCCAGCGCGCTGGTCTTGCCCGCGCCCTCGCCGCCCTCCAGGCTGACGAAATGCGGGTGGCTGACGACGGCTTCGGTCATTGCGCTGCGGTTCCCTTCGCTTTCTCTTTCCCGGCGGTGCGCCGTTGCCGCAGTTGCTGCAGGTAAGCGGCGACGGCGGCATTGTGTTCGCTCACCGACCTGGAGAATACATGGCGGCCGCTGCCGTCGCCCACCGCGACGAAGAACAGCGCGTCGCCGCCGGCCGGGTTCGCCGCCGCTTCCAGCGCCTGCCGGCCGGGCATCGAGATCGGCGTCGGCGGCAGACCGACCCGGGTGTAGGTGTTGTACGGCGTGTCGGCCAGCAGGTCGCGCTTGCGGATGTTGCCGTCGTAGGCCGCGCCCATGCCATAGATCACGGTCGGGTCGGTCTGCAGCAGCATACCGGCCTTCAGCCGCCGCGCGAACACGCCGGCGATCTGCGGGCGCTCGTCGGCCACGCCGGTTTCCTTTTCGACGACCGAAGCGAGGATCAGTGCCTCGTACGGGGTCTGCAGCGGATTGTCGGCCGCACGCCTGTCCCACGCATCGGCCAGCGCCTTGTCCATCGCGTCGTAGGCGCGTTTCAGCACGTCGAGGTCGCTGTCGCCGCGCGAGTAGGCATAAGTCTCCGGCAGGAAGCGGCCCTCCGGGTGCTCGCCCGGATGGCCCAGCGCCTTCATCAGCGCCGCGTCGTCCATGTTCGCCGTTTCGTGCTGCAGCGGCTCGGCCTTCGCCAGTGCGGCGCGCACCTGGCGGATGTTCCAGCCTTCGACGATAGTCACCTGGTGCTGCACGACCCTGCCGTTGCGCATGTCGCGCAGCAGGTCCAGCGGCGTCATGCCCGGGCGCAGCGCGTATTCGCCGACCTTGAGCCGGGCGGCCACGTCCATGCGCCGCGCCAGCAGCCGCCATTCGATGTCGGACCCGTTGCGCACGCCCTGGCCGCGCAGTTTGCGCAACACCCGGGCGAAAGAATCGCCGGATTCGACCACCACCGCGTCCCCGGCCTGCAAACCGGCGATGGGCTGGTTGGCGAAGCTGTCGTAGCGTTGCCAGACCCACGCGCCACCGGCGACCGCGGCCAGCAACAGGACGATGGCGATGTTGCGGCAGCCGCGCATGAAACGTGAAGCCACGAATACCTCGATTCGTTGTGTCGGTGCCGGCAGGATACCCGCTGGCCGTCTCAATCTGTAGGAGCGGCGCAAGCCGCGACCGGCGCCCGCGACCGCGTGCCGGGTCGCGGCTTGCGCCGCTCTACAGGGCCTTCAGCAGGCCACGCGCCTTGGCCCGGGTCTCGTCCAGTTCCCTGTCGGGAATGGAATCGGCGACGATGCCGGCACCGGTGCGGAACCGCACTTCGCTGCCCTGCCCGGCCGAACGCACCTCGGCACTGCGGATCAGGATGTTGAGGTCGAGGTCGCCGTCGCGGTTGAGCCAGCCGAACGCGCCGGTGTAGGCGCCGCGCGCTTCGCGTTCCAGTTCGGCGATGATCTGCATGCAGCGCACCTTCGGGCAGCCGGTGATGGTGCCGCCGGGGAAGGTCGCGCGGATCACCGCGCCGGGCGTGGCGTCGCCGCGCAGCCGGCCGCGCACGTTGCTGACGATGTGGTGGACGTGGGCGTAGCTTTCCACCGTCATCAGCTCGTCGACTTCGACGCTGCCCGGCACGCACACGCGGCCCAGGTCGTTGCGCTCCAGGTCGATCAGCATCACGTGCTCGGCGCGCTCCTTCGGGTGGCCGACCAGCTCGCGGATCCGCGCCGCGTCGTCGTCGCCGGGAAAGCGCGGGCGGGTGCCGGCGATCGGCCGGGTCTCGGCCACGTCGCCGCGCACCGACACCAGCCGTTCCGGCGACGAACTGACCACCGCCCAGCCGCCCCCGGCGAACAGGCCGGCGAACGGCGCGGGATTGGCGTTGCGCAAGCGCGCGTACAACGCCGCCGGCTCAAGCGGGCCATCGAAGTGCGCAACCCAGCCGCGCGACAGGTTGACCTGGAAGATGTCGCCGGCGGCGAGGTAATCGAGGATGCGGCCGACGCCGTCGGTGAATCGCCGCGGCTCGTCCTCGTCGACCCGCGCCGGCGGCCGCCAGTCCGGCAACGGCGCGAACCCGCGCGAACGCTCGATGTCGGCAAGCAGCGCATCCAGCAGCCCGTCGCGACCGGCCTCGGCCAACGCCACGCAGTCGCCGCTGGCGCGGTCGCGCAGGATCGCCGCCGGGCAGCGCAGCGCCACCGCGACCGGCAATCCGCCGTCGCCGCGCGGCAGCTCGAGCACCGGCTCGACCTGTCCCGCCAGTTCGTAGCCGAGCAGCAGGGCCCAGCCGCCGCGGAACGGCCAGCGCGGCTCCTCGCGCGGGATGCGCTGCGACGCCCCCTGCGCGTCGAGGGCGGAAAGGAAATCCCCTTCGACCGGGTTGCCGGCGAGGTCGCGCGTCGCTCCATCGGCGTCCAGCCGCAGGCCTTCGCCGTTCGCCGCGAGCAGCAGGTCCCAGCGCCCCTGCGCGGTGCCGGACGCGACCGATTCCAGCAGCAGCGGGTAACGCGACGGCGCCAGCCGGTGCAGCGCCAGCAGGTCGATGTCGGGGCGAAGCGCGCGGGTCCGGATCATCTCGCCTCGTTCGCCCCCATCCGCCCCCGGCACCTTCCCCTGCTCACGGGGGAAGGAACCGTTGCGGTCAGATCCGCTTGAACACCAGCGTGCCGTTGGTGCCGCCGAAGCCGAAGCCGTTCGACACGGCGACGTCGATCTTCTTCTGCCGCGCGACGTTCGGCACGTAGTCGAGGTCGCAGCCCTCGCCCGGCTCGTCGAGGTTGATCGTCGGCGGGACGATGCCGTGGTGGATCGCCAGCACCGAGAAGATCGCCTCGACGCCGCCGGCCGCGCCGAGCAGGTGCCCGGTCATCGACTTGGTCGAGCTGACCATGATCTTGTAGGCGTGGTCGCCGAGCGCGCGCTTGATCGCCAGCGTCTCGGCCACGTCGCCGAGCGGCGTCGAGGTGCCGTGCGCGTTGAGGTACTCGACCTGCCCGGTCGAAACCTTCGCGTCCTTCAGCGCCGCGGCCAGGCAGCGCGCCGGGCCCTCGCCGTTCTCGCTCGGCGCGGTCATGTGGTGCGCGTCGGAACTGGAACCGAAGCCGGCCAGTTCCGCGTAGATGCGCGCGCCGCGCGCCTTGGCGTGCTCGTATTCCTCGAGGATCAGGATGCCGGCGCCGTCGCCGATCACGAAGCCGTCGCGGTCCTTGTCCCAGGGACGCGAAGCGCGGGCCGGATCGTCGTTGCGCGTGGACATCGCCTTCATCGTGCAGAAGCCGGCCACCGAGGTCGGCGACGAACCGAGTTCGGCGCCGCCGGCGACCATCGCGTCGGCGTCGCCGTACTGGATGGCGCGCATCGCGGTGCCGATGGAATGATTGGAGGTGGCGCAGGCCGAGACCACCGAGAAACTGGGGCCCTTGATGCCCTTCAGGATGGTCAGCTGACCGGGCAGCATGTTGATGATGGTGCTGGGCACGTAGAACGGCGACACCTTGCGCGCGCCGCCTTCGTGCAGGCGCAGGGTCTGTTCCTCGATGCCATGGATGCCGCCGATGCCGGAACCGATGATCGCACCGATGCGCTCGGCGTTGGCCTCGGTGATCTCCAGCCCGGAATCGTCCAGCGCCATGAACGACGCGGCGAGCCCATAGTGGATGAACGGGTCCATCTTCTTCGCGTCCTTGGCGGACACGAAACTGGTCGGGTCGAAGTCGCGGACTTCGCCGGCGATCTTGGTGGTGAAGCCCTCTGTATCGAACGAGGTGATCTGGCCGATGCCGGAACGGCCGTTGACGATGCCATCCCAGCTGCTGGCCAGGTCGTTGCCCAACGGCGAAACCATGCCCATGCCGGTGATGACGACGCGACGCTGGCTCATATGCGGCTCCTTACGTTTGTTGCGGCCGGCGCACGCGCCGGTTCCGGTTTCACATACGCGCGGGGCCGCATCCGCGGCCCCGGTTGTACTTCCCCGGCTGCACTGGCGTCACGAATGCGCCAGGCCTTTCCACGGGAAGTCCGGCCATGGACGGCCGGGCTCTTGTCAGGGACGAACCTCAGGCCTTGACGTGGGCCTTGACGTAGTCGATGGCCTGCTGCACCGAGGTGATCTTCTCGGCTTCCTCGTCCGGGATCTCGCACTCGAACTCTTCTTCCAGCGCCATCACCAGTTCGACGGTGTCCAGCGAGTCGGCACCGAGGTCGTCGACGAACGACGCGCTGTTGGTGACTTCCTCTTCCTTGACGCCAAGTTGTTCGACGACGATCTTCTTGACGCGTTCTTCGATGCTGCTCATGTGGTATCGCTCCAGACGGAGTTGGGGTTACGAGAAATTGTGGCTTGGAAACCGGAGTGCCATCGCGGGGCGGCGGCGACCGGGCATAGTGTAGTGGAATCCGGCGGCGGCGGGCACCCGCCACGACCGTATTCTAATCAATTACTTACACTGGAAATCAAGTTACGGCATGTACATGCCGCCGTTGACGTGCAAGGTCTCGCCGGTGATGTAGCCGGCCGACGGACCCGCCAGGAACGCGACCGCGCGGGCGATGTCGGCGGGTTCGCCGAAGCGGCCCAGCGCGATCTGCCCGAGCATCGCGTTCTTCGCGTCCTCCGGCAGCGCCTTGGTCATGTCGGTGTCGATGAAGCCCGGCGCGACGACGTTCACGGTGACGCCGCGGCTGCCGATCTCCTTCGCCAGCGACTTGCTGAAGGCGATGATGCCGGCCTTCGCCGCCGCGTAATTGGCCTGCCCCGCGTTGCCGGTCACGCCGATCACCGAGGCGATGTTGACGATGCGGCCCTTGCGCGCCTTCATCATCCCGCGCATCACCGCCTTGCTGGTGCGGTAGACGCTGCTGAGGTTGGTGTCGAGGATCGCCTGCCAGTCCTCGTCCTTCATCCGCATCAGCAGGTTGTCGCGGGTGATGCCGGCGTTGTTGACGAGGATGGAAACCGGGCCGAATTCCTTGGCGATGGCGTCGATCAACGCCTCGACCTGCGCGCCGTCGGCGACGTCGAGCACGCGCCCCGCCCCGCCCTTCGCCGCGAGGCGCTCGCCGATGGCCGCGGCGCCGGCTTCGCTGGTCGCGGTGCCGATCACGGTCGCGCCCTGCGCGGCGAGCTCGTCGGCGATGGCGGCGCCGATGCCGCGGCTGGCGCCGGTGACGAGGGCGATTTCGCCTTTCAATGCTTCACTCATTTCCGGAATCCCGAATTCTGGTTCTTGGTCGTTGGTTCTTGGTTGCTGGCTGCGATGGGTGCGATTACCGCCCCAACCAACAACCACGAACCGACAACCGTATCACTTCCATTCTTCCAGCGCGCCGGCGAAATCGGCCGGCGCCGCCAGCGAACGCGCGTCCAGCGCCTTGTCGATGCGCTTGACCAGGCCGCTCAGCACCTTGCCCGGGCCGCACTCGGCGATGCGGGTCGCGCCGCCCGCGGCCAGCGCCTGCACGCATTCGGTCCAGCGCACCGGCAGGTACAACTGGCGCACCAGCGCGTCGCGGATCGCGTCGACGCCATCGTGCACCCTGGCATCGACGTTCTGCACCACCGGCAGCCGCGGCGCGTGCCATTCCAGGCCGGCCATCGCCTCGGCCAGGCGGTTGGCGGCCTCGCGCATCAGCGGCGTGTGCGACGGCACGCTGACCGCGAGCTTGACCACCTTGCGCACGCCGCGTTCGCCGAGCAGCGCGATCGCGCGTTCGACCGCGGCGGTGGCGCCGCCGATGACGATCTGCCCGGGCGAATTGAAATTGGCCGGCACCACGACCTGCGAGTCCGACGCTTCCTCGCAAACCGCGGCGACCAGCGCGTCGTCGGCGCCGAGCACCGCCGCCATCGCGCCGACGCCTTCCGGCGCGGCGTCCTGCATCAGCTGGCCGCGCAGGCGCACCAGGTGCGCGCCGTCCTTCAGCGACAACGCGCCGGCCGCGACCAGCGCGGTGTATTCGCCGAGGCTGTGCCCGGCAAGTTGCGCGGGCGTCGCACCGCCCTGCGCCTGCCACAGGCGCCACACCGCGATGCCCGCGGCGAGCAGCGCCGGCTGGGTGTATTCGGTGCGGTTGAGCATTTCCTCGGGGCCGCCCTGCGACAGCGCCCACAGGTCGGCGCCGGCGCCGTCGGAGGCTTCGGCGAAGGTGTCGCGCACGCCCGGATGCAGTTCCGACAGCTCGGCGAGCATGCCGATCGACTGCGAACCCTGGCCGGGAAAAACGAATGCGAGTTGCGCTGCGGTCACGCGGGAATCCGTCGGAAAAATCGAGCGGCGATGATACGGGCGAAACCCGCGTTTTGTCTGTACCTGTGCGTATGTAGGCGCGAAGCGGCGACGCGCGGCATTCGCCCCGGCGACGCTTCCCGCCGAAACGGAAAACGGCCCTTGCAGGGCCGTTTTCGCGTGCGCATCGTTTCGCCGCGCGGATCAGTAGCGCAGCAGCGCCGAGCCCCAGGTGAAGCCGCCGCCGAAGGCTTCCAGCAGCAACAGCTGGCCGCGCTGCACGCGGCCGGAACGGATCGCCGCATCCAGCGCCAGCGGCACCGAGCCCGACGAAGTGTTGCCATGCTTGTCGACGGTGACGATCACCTGGTCCATCGACATCTCCAGGCGCTTGGCGGTGGCTTCGATGATCCGCAGGTTGGCCTGGTGCGGGATCAGCCAGTCGAGGTCGCGCTTGTCCAGGCCATTGGCGGCGAGGGTCTCGTCGACCACGCCGTCGAGCGCCTTCACCGCGTACTTGAAGACGTCGTTGCCCTTCATGTTGATCTTCGCGCCGCCGTTCGGCTCGTCGCTCCTGAAGCCCGCGGAAACGCCGACCGGGTTCCACAGCAGGTCATTCTTGCTGCCGTCGGCGTGCAGGTGGGTGCTGAGGATGCCGGTTTCCGCGTCGGCCTTCAGCACCGCCGCGCCGGCGCCGTCGCCGAACAGCACGCAGGTGGTGCGCTCGGTCCAGTCGACGATGCGGCTGAGGGTCTCGGTACCGATGACCAGCACCGTCTTCGCGTCGCCGCAGCGGATGAACTTGTCGGCCACGCTCAGCGCGAACACGAAGCCGGAGCAGGCGGCATTGACGTCCATCGCCGCGCAGCCTTCCGCGCCGAGCTTGGCCTGGACCAGGCAGGCGGTGGACGGGAAGACGAGGTCGGGCGTGGTGGTGCCAACCACGATCATGTCGAGCTCGGCGGCGGTCACGCCGGCGGCTTCCATCGCCCGCAGCGCGGCCTCGTAGCCGAGGTCGCCGCTGGTCTGGCCTGCGGCGGCGATGTGGCGCTCGCGGATGCCGGTGCGGCTCCGGATCCACTCGTCGCTGGTGTCGACCATCTTCGCCAGGTCGTCGTTGGTCAGTACCTTTTCGGGCAGGTAGCTGCCGGTGCCGGCGATGCGGGAGTAAATGCGGCCCGTCTGGGTCATGCCTGTTCCTCTGTATTCGGGGGTGCCGGTTGCGGGCACGGCTACGCGGTTTTCCGTCGCGCAGACACGACGAAGGGCCGGCAGTTTACCCGCCAGCCCCGGTCAACGCGATGGAACTGCGTCAACTTTGCTTATTCTTCGTCGACGACCACGGCCTTGGTCTGGATGACCTTCTTGCCGCGGTAGTAGCCGTCGGCGGTCACGTGGTGGCGCAGGTGGGTTTCGCCGCTGGTCGGGTCGGTCGACAGCTGCTTGGCGGTGAGGGCGTCGTGCGAACGGCGCTGGCCGCGGCGGGACGGGGTGACGCGGGATTTCTGTACAGCCATGGTTTTGCTCCAGTTGGATCCCGATGGTTTTTTAGTTGGATTGCATTCGGACGAATGCTGCCACCGGGAGGGTCAGTTTTTCTTCAACGACGCGAGCGCCGCGAAGGGATTGGCTTTCGCCAATTCTTCTTCCTGGGCCGGCCAGTCGCGTTCCACCGCTTCCGAGCCCGGCGCCACCGGCACCGGCGGGACCGCCAGCACCAATTCGTCTTCCACTATGTCCAGCAGTTGCAGCTGCCCGTCTTCCGGCACCAGCAGCGCCTCGTAGTCCGGCGGCAGCCCGGCCTCGTCCGCTTCGTCGCGGATCAGGCCCAGCCGCTGCCCGATGCGCACCGGCAGCAGGAAGCGGTTCAGGCTGCGCTGGCACTGCAGCGGCAATTCCGCTTCCAGTTGCAGTTCCACGTAGGGCACCTGCAGGCTGTCGCGGTCGAACTGCAGCCGCCACGCGACTTCGCCCTGCGCATCCAGCAACAACCCCTTCAGGCGCTCGAAGGCCGCCAGCGGTACGCGGCCTTCGTAACCGCGCCGCGCCGCCACCGCGCGCCAGGCGTCCACTGCCTCGGGCACCCTGGCTTCGTGGCCGTGCTCGCGTTCGCCTGTGGACATAAGCGACCAATTATCAAGGAGATACCGAACCCCTGTCAAACCGCAGCCGCCGCTGCGCCCCCGGTTTTGCCGGAACCGTCGCGAACCGGCAGACTCCCTTTCCCC
>NZ_PDWR01000026.1 GCF_010211755.1 Pseudoxanthomonas sangjuensis
GCCGCCTCCACCGCCGCCCCAACCACCCCAGTCGCGGTGGCGGGCGTAGCGGCCGGTCGACACCGTGACCAGGCCGAACAGCAAACCGAACACGCCGGCGATCACGGCGACGGGCCACAACGAGGAGAGCAACCAGGCCACGCCGCCCGACGCGCCGCCGGTCAGCAGGCCGCGCAGGCCCTTCGGCGCGCGGCTGAAGATGCCGCGCACGATCTGGGCGACGATGAACGCGGCGAACAGGGCGAAGACGAAGCCGCCACCGCCATTGCCGCCCTGGCGGTGGCTGCTGACCGGCTCCGGCAGCGGCTCGCCATCGATGATCTTCACCAGCACCGCGGTCGCGTCGATCAGGCCGCCGCCGTAGTCGCCCGCGCGGAACTTCGGCGCCATGTATTCCTGGATCACCCGGCTGGCGATCGCGTCGGGAATCGCGCCCTCCAGCCCGTAACCGGTGTGGATGCGCACGCGGCGGTCGTCCTTCGCGACCACGACCAGCACCGCGTCGTCGACCTTCTTGCGGCCGAGCTTCCACTGGTCGAACACGCGCTGGGCGTAGTCGAAGATGTCCTCCGGCTGCGTGGTCGGCACGATCAGCACCTGCAACTGGCTGCCCTTGCGCCGTTGCAGGTCCAGCGCCTGCCGTTCCAACTGCTGCTTCTGCGCCGCGTCGAGCGTGCCGGTGGTATCGACCACCGGCGACGTCAGCGGCGGGATATCCGCCAATCCGGCCGTCGCCGGCCGCTGCGCCCACGCCGCGGCGCAGGGCAGCAGCAGGCAGGCGAGCAGCAGCCCGTGCCGGACGTACCGGATGATCGGCGGCATCCGCGGCCCCGGATCAGTTCGACGGCGCGGGCTGCGGCTGCGGCGCCTGCTGCGGCGCTGGCGTGCCGAAGTCGACCTGCGGCGCCTCGGAGATCTGCGCTTCGTTCTCGACCGTGAAGTTCGGCTTGGTCTTGTAGCCGAAGACCTTCGCGGTGATCAGCTGCGGGAACGAACGGATGTAGGTGTTGTAGTCCTGCACCGTCTGGATGTAGCGCTGGCGCTCGACGCTGATGCGGTTCTCGGTGCCTTCCAGCTGCGCCTGCAATTGCAGGAAGTTCTGGTCGGCCTTCAACTGCGGATAGTTCTCGCTGACCACCAGCAGGCGGTTGAGCGCGCCCTGCAGCTCGCCCTGCGCGTCCTGGAACGCCTTCAGCGACGCCGGATCGTCGGCATTGACGTTGATGTTGCCGACCTTGGCGCGCGCGTTGGTCACCTCGGTCAGTACCCGCTCCTCGTGGCTGGCGTAGCCCTTCACCGTCGCCACCAGGTTCGGCACCAGGTCGGCGCGGCGCTTGTACACGTTGAGCACCTGCGACCAGGCCGCGGCGACCGCCTCGTCCTTCTGCTGGATGGCGTTGTAGCCGCAGCCCGACAGCAGCGCGACCAGCCCCAGCACCACCAGCGAACGCATGAACAGACGCATGACCGAAACTCCTCCGGGTTGAGTCCGCGCATTGCAGCATTCCCGCCCGCGCCGCGCAACGGCCCGGGCGGGCGCGTAAAGAATGCGTTACGGCACGATCGGGTGCCGGTGCGTCATCGCGCGGCGGCGCATCATCAGGTTCAACCACTCGACCATCACCGAGAAGCCCATCGCGAAGTAGATGTACGGCTTCGGCACGTGGATTTCCACGCCGTCGAGGATCAGCACCACGCCGATCAGCACGATGAAGGCCAGCGCCAGCATCTTGATCGTCGGGTTGGCGTCGATGAAGCTGCCCAGCGGGTTGGCCGCCAGCAGCATGATCGCCACCGCCAGCAGGATCGCCACCACCATCACCGGGATGTGCTCGGCGATGCCGACCGCGGTGATCACCGAGTCCAGCGAGAACACGATGTCGATGATCGCGATCTGCAGGATCACCATGCCGAACACCGCCGAGGCCTTGGTGGTGGCCGGGTCCTTGTCCTCGCCGCCGGTGATCAGCTCGCGGATTTCCATGATCCCCTTCACCAGCAGGAAGATGCCGCCGAGGATCAGCACCAGGTCGCGGATCGAGATGCCCATGCCGGCGACGCTGAACAGGTCGTGCTGCATCCGCGCCAGGAACGCCAGCGACACCAGCAGGGCGATGCGGGTGATGCAGGCCACGGCGATGCCGAGTTTGCGCGCGTACGGGCGGCGCTGCTCGGGCAGGCGGCCGACGGCGATCGAGATGAACACCAGGTTGTCGATGCCCAGCACGATCTCCAGTGTGCTCAACGTGACCAGGGTCAGCCACACGTTGGGGTCGGCGAGGAAGTCGAGGTTCATGCGTTTGGTAACCCTTGCGAAGTCGGTATCGGGATTGCGGATCAGAAGAATTTCGGGCCCACGATGGCGCCCCAGCACAGCAGCACGTTCAGCATCAGCACGAACACCGCCGCCGAACCCATGTCCTTGGCGCGCCCGGCCAACTCGTGGTACTCGGAGCCGTAGCGTTCGATCACCGCCTCCACCGCCGAGTTCAGCAGCTCGACGCTGAGCACCAGCAACATCGAGCCGATCAGCAGCACGCGCTCGACCGCGTTGCCGCCCAGCCACCAGGCCAGCGGCGCGAGCACCACGAACAGGTAGGCCTCGAGGCGGAACGACGATTCGTGCAGCCACGCCGCGCGCAGGCCCTGCAGCGACCACTTAGCGGCCTTGAGCATGCGCGACGGCCCGCGCGGCAGGTGTCCGAATTCGTCGGCCATGGGCTCAGCCCCCGCGACGCCGGCGTGGGCGGGGAGTCGTTGGACGGGCGGGCATCGGCAGGCCGGAATCGGTCATGGGAAGCGCGATTTTGCCACAACACGGCGCACGGGCCGGCCGGATTGCCACGCACGTCGCCGCCGGATCAGTCCAGCGGGCCCGCGGGCCATGGAAGACGCACCCGCGGATCGAGTGCGCAAGTGCTTGATCCGGCGCGAGCCGGGAGCGTTTGGAAGGATTCCCCCGGCATTGCCATAATCCGGTTTTCCACCGGGAAACCCGCACATGTCCGCGACACTGCGCCACGGCCTCGCCGCCCTGCTTGCCCTGGTCCTGCTGGCCGGCTGCACCGCCGCGCCGCCGCCGAAGCCGCCGCTGCAGGTACCGGCCACGGTTTCCAGCACCGACTGGGAACGCGACATGCAGCGCTTCGCCGCCGAGGACGCGGCGAACCCGCCGCCGAAGGGCGCGGTACTGTTCGTCGGCAGCTCGTCGATCCGGATGTGGGCGACCCTGGCGCAGGACTTCCCCGGCATCGCGGTCGTCAACCGCGGCTTCGGCGGTTCCGAGATCCGCGACAGCACCTGGTACGCCGACCGCATCGTCGTGCCCTACGCACCGCGCACGATCGTGTTCTATGCCGGCGAGAACGACATCAACAGCGGCCGCAGCCCGCAACAGGTGCTGGGCGACTTCCGCGCCTTCGTCGAACGCGTGCGCCGCGACCTGCCGCGCGTGCGCATCGTGCTGGTGTCGATCAAGCCGAGTCCGCTGCGCGCGGCGCAACTGCCGGCGCAGCGCGAGGCCAACGCGCTGCTGCGCGAGGAAATCGCGCGGACGCGGAACGCCGCGTTCGTCGACGTGGCCACGCCGATGCTCGGCGCCGACGGCCAGCCGCGCGCGGAACTGTTCATCGAGGACCGCCTGCACATGAACCATGCCGGTTACGACATCTGGCGCGGGCTGATCGCGCCGCTGCTGCAGCCGCGATGATTGCGACGAGCGGCATGCGCCGGTAACGCCGGCGTAACCCCGGCGGGAGTAGGTTGGCCTTCCCCCGCAACGGAGCACGGCCATGAACGCGCAACACCCCGCCGTCGGCTTCATGCCCGACGGTTACCACAGCGTCACCGCCTACCTGATCGTCGACGACGCCGCGAAGGCGCTCGACTTCTACCGCGACGCCTTCGGCGCGAGCGAACTGTTCCGCCTGCCGATGGGCGACAAGATCGGCCACGCCGAGATCCAGATCGGCGACACCCGGGTCATGCTGGCCGACGAATTCCCGCAGATGAACGCGCTGTCGCCGACCCACCGCGGCGGCGCCACCGCCAGCTTCATGATCTACGTCGAAGACGCCGACGCCGCCTGGGCGAAGGCGATCAAGGCCGGCGCGAAGGCCGATCGGCCGGTCACCGACGAATTCTGGGGCGACCGCATCGGCACCGTGGTCGACCCGTTCGGCCACAAGTGGTCGCTGGCCACGCACATCGAGGAAGTGGCGCCGGAGGAAATGCAGCGGCGCATGGCGGCGTGGTCGCAGGCGCAGGCGTCGGCCTGAACCGTCTCTTCCCGTCCGCGGGAGAAGGAAGGCTTGCAAACGATTCGAGGGCAGGCCCTTCTCCCGCGTGCGGGAGAAGGGCCATCCATTACTGCTGCCGCAACGCCTCGATCGGATCGAGCAGCGAGGCCTT
Organism: Pseudoxanthomonas sangjuensis; assembly: GCF_010211755.1. Classification (GTDB taxonomy): domain Bacteria; phylum Pseudomonadota; class Gammaproteobacteria; order Xanthomonadales; family Xanthomonadaceae; genus Pseudoxanthomonas_A; species Pseudoxanthomonas_A sangjuensis. The sequence continues at coordinate 4,411 of NZ_PDWR01000026.1, forward strand.
GCGCGCCGGGTAGTAGCCGAAGAACAGGCCGGTGGCGATCGAGAACGCCGCCGCCAGCGCCACCACCTGCCCGTTCAGCGCCACCGGCAGTTCGCTGACCTTGCCGACGATCAGCGCGCCGGCGATGCCGATGACGATGCCGATGGCGCCGCCGATCAGCGAGATCAGCATCGCCTCGGCGAGGAACTGCCGGCGCACGTCCGACGGTCCCGCGCCGACCGCCATGCGCAATCCGATCTCGCGGATGCGTTCGGTCACCGAGACCAGCATGATGTTCATGATGCCGATGCCGCCGATCACCAGGCAGATCGTCGCCACCGCGCCGAGCAGCTTCGACATCAGGCTGGTGGTCGCGGTGCGGGTCGCGACGATTTCGCTGATGTTGCGCACCCGGAAGTCGTCCTCGGCGCCGGGCGCGATCCGGTGGCGCTGGCGCAGCAGCGACTCGACCTCGCCCTGCACGTATTCCAGGTCGTCGGCGTCGGTCACGGTCAGCGCGACCTGCATCACCGCGCCGGCCGGCAGGCCCATCGCGCCCATCAGGCGGCGGCGCGCGGTTTCCAGCGGCACCATCACCACGTCGTCCTGGTCCTGGCCGAACCCGCCCTGCCCCTTCGGCGCCAGCGTACCGACCACGGTGAACGGCACCCGGCCCAGGCGGATGGTCTGGCCGATGCCGCTGTCCTCGCCGAACAGCGTGCGCCGCACCGTGTCGCCGAGGATCACCACCTTGCCGGCGCCGGAGTAGTCCTGCGCGTTGAAGCCCTCGCCGTTGGCAAGGGTCCAGCCGTTGATGTCGAAGAATTCCGGCTGCACGCCCTGCCAGCTGGTCGAGGCGTTGTTCTCCGCGTACACCACCTGGGTGCTGCCGCGCAGCGCGCCGGCGACGTACTGCACTTCGGGGATCTCGTTGCGGATCGCCTCGACGTCGCCCGCGTTGAGGGTGAAGAAGCTGCTGGCGCTCATCCGCACGCCGCCGGCGCCGCGGCCGCCGGACGGGCCGATGTCGAGGCGCTGCGAACCCAGCCCGGACACCATCTTGTCGATCTCACGCTGCGTGCCCTGGCCCACCGAGACCATCACGATCACCGCGGCGATGCCGATGATCACGCCCAGCGAAGTCAGCGCGCTGCGCATCCAGTTGCCGCGCAGGGCGAACACGGCGGTGCGGAGGATGTCGAGGAAGTTCATGCCGCGACTCCTTCGCCCGCATGCAGCTCGCCGTCCCGCATCACCAGCGTGTAGTCGGCGTGCGCGGCCACGTCGGGGTCGTGGGTGATCAGGATGACGGTGTGGCCCTGGTCGCGCAGGCGCTTGAACAGCGCGAGGATCTCCTCGCCGGTCTTGCTGTCGAGCGCGCCGGTCGGTTCGTCGGCGAGTACGATCGGCGGCTCGTTGATCAGCGCGCGCGCGATCGCCACGCGCTGCTGCTGGCCGCCGGACAGCTCGCTGGGACGGTGCCCGGCGCGTTCGGCCAGGCCGACCGCCGCCAGCGCCTTCTGCGCGCGCTCGTTGCGTTCGCGCACCGGCACGTTGGCGTAGCCCAGCGGCATCGCCACGTTCTCCAGCGCGCTCATCCGCGGCAGCAGGTTGAAGCCCTGGAACACGAAGCCGATCTTGTCCAGGCGCAGCTCCGCCAGTTCCTCGGCGTCGAGCTTCGACACGTCGGCGCCGTCGCAAAAGTAGCTGCCGGAAGTCGGCGTGTCGAGGCAGCCGATCAGGTTCATCAGCGTCGACTTGCCGGAACCGGACGGGCCCATGATCGCGACGAAGTCGCCGCGCTGCACGCGCATGTCCACGCCCTTCAGCGCGACCACCTCCGCTTCCGTGCCCGGCGAATAGACCTTGCCGAGGCCGCGTATGTCGATGACCGGCACCGCGTCCGCCGCCGGCGCAACCTGCGCGTTCATTCCTTGCCCTTGGCGCGCTCGCCGGTGACGACCAGGTCGCCGGCCTTGAGGCCGCCGCCGGAAACCTCGGTGTCGGTGCCGTCGCTGGCGCCCAGCCGCACCATCACCGGCTGCGGCTTGCCGTCGACCAGCTTGTACAGCGTGGCGCGCTTGGCGTTGACCAGCGCCGACAGCGCGGCGTCCCACTGCTTCTTCTGCCCGTCGTCCAGGGTGTCGCGGAACGCGGCGAAGTCCTGCTTGAAGCGCTCGGCCATGCGCTGGCGCAGTTGCGCCTCGAGGTTGCCGGCGTTGCCGCCGCCCATCACCATGACCATGCCGGGCGGGCCGAAGCCGCCGCCCTGGGTCTGCCGCTGGCGCGCCTGCTGGCGCTGCTTCACCGCCGCGACCGCGGCGTCGAACGCGGCCTGCTGGTTCGCATCGACCTTCATTTCGGCCACGGCGCGCGCCAGGTCGTCGGTGATGCCGCCGCCGCGCGGGCCGCCTTGCGCCGGGCGCTGCTGCCCGCCGCCCAGCGGCGCGGCCGGCAGCGAATTGTCGGTCGGCTTGTAGCGCAACGCGGCGTTCGACAGCTTCAGCACGCCCTCGCGCTTGCTGACCTCGATCTCGGCGTTGACGGTCAGGCCCGGCAGCAGCGTGCCGTCGCCGTTGTCGACGGTGACCACCACCGGATAGGTGACGACATTGTTCGTCGTCGTCGCCGCGAGCCGCACCTGCTCGACCGTGCCCTTGAACTTGCGGTCGGGGAAGGCGTCGGCGGTGAAGCTGACGGTCTGCCCGACCTTGACCTGGCCGATGTCGGCCTCGTCGACGGCCAGCTCGATCTTCATCTTCGCCAGGTCCTCGGCGATGGTGAACAGTTCCGGCGCCTGCAGGCTGGCGGCGACGGTCTGGCCGCGCTCGATGCTGCGGGTCAGCACCACGCCGTCGACCGGCGAACGGATCACGGTGCGGTCGATGTTGACCTGGGTGTTCTTCAGCGAAGCGGTCTGCTGGCTGATCGATGCCTGCGCCGAATTGACCTGGGCGCGCGCGGCGTCCAGCGTGGCGCGGGCCAGGTCGACGTCGCTCTGCGCCACCAGCTTCTGCCTGCCGAGCTCGGCCTTGCGCTGGTAGTCGAGTTCGGCGTTCTTCAGCGTGGCCCGGGCGTTGCGCAGCGAAGCCCGCGCGCTGGCGATCTGCGCGCTGCCCTGCTCGTACTGCGCCCGGTAGGTGCTCGGGTCGATCCGTGCCAGCACGTCGCCCTTCTTCACCGGGCTGTTGTAGTCGACCAGCACCTCGGTGACCTGGCCGGAGATCTGGCTGCCGACGGTGACCGTGGAGATGGCGCTGAGCGTGCCGGTGGACGAAATCGCCACGCGGATGTCGCCCTGCTCGACCGCGGCGGTGCGGTACGCGCCCTCCGCGGCATCGGCCTTGTGGACACGCCAGTACCACAGGCCGGCGAGCAGCGCGGCGGCGACCACGGCGGCGATGGCGTAACGGGAAAACAGCAGGCTGCGGGCGCGCGACGGACTGCGGGGGCTTCGGCTCATGGGGAGGGCGATGGTCGGGAATCGGGTTGTCGCCGACGCTAACGCACGTCGACGGCATGCGTTGACAGCATTCCGTGGGCAAGGGTTCCCGGGTCCGGTTCCGTTGCCGGCGGGACAGGCCCCACCGTGGGTGGCCGCGGGGGATGTCCCGGGGCGGAGGACGGCGATCCGTCAGGCGAAGCGGATCGTCGCGGTGGTGCCCGCGTCCGGCACGCTGTCCAGTTCCACCTTCCAGCCGAAGCGCTCGCACAGGCGGCTGACGATCGACAGGCCCAGCCCGGTGCCGTGCGGGCGCGACTCGTCGGCGCGGTAGAACGGCTCGAACGCGCGCCGCAGCGACTCCTCGCCCATGCCGATGCCGGTGTCGCGGACCAGCACGCGGTCGGTTTCGACGATCACGTCGATGCGGCCGCGGTCGGTGTAGCTGCAGGCGTTGCGCAACAGGTTGCTCACCACCACGTGCATGACCCGCGGCGGCGCGTGCAGGCGCGGCCGCGCGTGCAGCACCACTTCCAGGTCGACCGGCTTGCCGATCAGCAGCGCGCGCGCGTTCTCGGCCTCGTCCAGGACCACGTTGGCCACCTCGAAATCCTCGCTCTGCGGCGCCACGCGCGCCTCGCGCGCCAGGATCAGGAAGGCGTCGATCACCGCTTCCATGTCGCGCCCGGCGCGCTGGATGCGTTGCAGCGAGCGCGACACCCGCGGCGAAACCTCCTCGGCCATCGCCATGTCGCTGGCCACGCGGATCACGGTCAGCGGCGTGCGCAGCTCGTGGCTGGCGTCGCGGGTGAAGTTGCGCTCGCGCGCCACGTGCGCGGCCACGCGCTGCTCCAGCCCGTGCAGCGCCGAGGCCAGCTGCCGGGCCTCGCCCTGCACGTCGGCCGGCAGCCGTTCCGGCGCCAGCGCGCTGACGTCGGGCCGTTGCGGATCCCACAGCGTGACCTGCCTGGCCAGCCAGCTGACCGGCGAAATCAGCCGCTTGGACGCGCGGTAGGTCAGCCACGAGACGAAGTAGATCGCCACCAGGGTCAGCATGATCGGCAGGGTGCCGAACCAGAACGCCAGCCGCTCGGCCTGCGAGCGCAGGAACACCAGGTACAGCCGGCCCGGCGGTTTCTCGTCGACCAGTACCAGCATGTTGTCCTGCTTCAGTTCGTGGAAGCCGGGCTTCAGCCCGCGCAGGTTTTCCGGCAGCAGCAGGTTGGAACGGCCGGTCAGCACCAGGTAGCCGCGCAGGGTATAGGTGTTCGGCGGCGGTTGCGCTTCGGAGGCGCCGTACAGGTTCCAGAAGTGGTCGGCTTCCTGGTGCAGCACCGCGCTGACCAGGCTTTGCTTGATCACCGCCGACACCAGGTAGGCACCCAGCACGATCGCCAGGCTGACCATCACCACCTGCAGGATGAAGGCGATGCGTATCTTGCGCGACAGCCCCTGTGGCGACATGGTCCTTCCTGTCTTTCCCCGGCTGCGATTATGCAGAAAATCAGCAGCTTATGGCCGCGCGCCGTTCAGGCGATGTCCGCGATCCGGTAGCCGGCGCTCTGCACCGTGTGCAGCAGCTGCTTGTCGAACGGCTTGTCGATGATCTTGCGCAGGTTGTACAGGTGGCTGCGCAACGTGTCGGAATCGGGCAGGCCGTTGCCCCAGATCTCGCGCTCGATCTCCTGCCGCGACACCACCCGCGGCGATTCGCGCATCAGGATGGTCAGCAGGCGCAGGCCGATCGGCGACAGCAGCAGTTCCTGGCCGCCGCGGGTGGCGCGCATGCTGACCGGATCCAGCGCCAGGTCGGCGACCTTCAGCACTTCGGCGCCGACCTGGCGGCGTTCGCGGCGGATCAGCGCGCGCAGCCGCGCTTCGAGTTCCTGGATCGCGAACGGCTTGGTCAGGTAGTCGTCGGCACCGGAACCGAGCCCGGTGAGCTTGTCGTCCAGGGTGTCGCGCGCGGTCAGCATCAGCACCGGCGTCGACTTGCGCGCCTCGTTGCGCAGCCGCTTGCACACCTCCAGCCCGTCCAGCCGCGGCAGCATCAGGTCCAGCACCAGCACGTCGTAGCTGTTCTCGGTGGCCAGCCGGTAGCCGTCGATGCCGTCGGTGGCGTAGTCGACCTCGAAACCCTTGCCTTCCAGGTATTCGCCGATCATCTCGGAGATGTTGCGGTTGTCCTCGACCACCAGCACCAGGCCGGACGATTCCTGTGCATGTCGCATGACGCCTCCAGATCCAGAACCAGCTTCAGGTTTGTGAAGCTAACCGCCCCCGGGTGGATGGAACGTGAAGGGTGGGACGGCACCGCGGCGCAGGTTGCCCGGACGCCCGGCGCTCAGCCCCTGCCCCTGCGGACCCTCGGCGGTGCGCAATAGATGTCGTGCAGGGTCTGGATCACCCGGAACGCCGGGCCCGGCGCCAGCGAGTAGTAGATGGTCTGGGCCTCGCGGCGGGTGCCGACCAGGCCCTCCTCGCGCAGCACCGCCAGGTGCTGCGACAGCGCCGACTGGCTCAGGTCGAGCAGTGCGTTGAGCTCGCCGACCGAATGCTCGCCCTCGGCCAGCAGGCACAGGATCAGCAGGCGCTTGTCGTTGGCCAGCGCCTTCAGCAGTTGCGCCGCGTCGCCGGCATGGCTGCGCATGGCCTCGGGGTCGATCGTGGGTTGTGCGGGGGTACGGGTCATGGGTTCAGGCGGTTTCGGTTGCGACCGGCAACGCGGCTTCGCGCCATGCGGCGATGCCGCCGGCCAGCGAATGGACGTGCTCGAAGCCTAGCTGCTGCAGGCTGTCGGCGGCCAGCGCCGCGCGCGCGCCGCTCAGGCAGTACAGGACCAGCGTGCGCGATTTCCGCGCCAGCGCGTCGCTGGCCTGGCAGGCCAGCGCCGGATGCGCGGCGATGCTGAATTCGAGCACGCCGCGCGGCAGGTTGATCGCCCCCGGCAGGTGCCCGGCGGCGAATTCGTCCGGCTCGCGGACGTCGATCAGCAGGTGGCCGCGGCCGCGCCAGCCGTGCAGTTCGACCGGGGAAACCTCGTGGATGCGGCGGCGCGCGGCGGCCACCAGCGCGTTCACGGCGAGGTCCATGGCAGCTCCTTTAAATTAGTTGACACTAATATAATTGATCTCTAATATTCGGGCAATCCCGGCAACGGCGCCGGAATCGGCGGGCGGATTGACCGGGATCAACGACGGCCGCCGCCGCCGCTGCAAGGCTGGCAACGCATCGACGAGGGAGGAGAACCACCATGGCAAGCATCCTGGTACTCGGCGCCGGCATCGGCGGCATGAGTGCGGCCTACGAACTGCGCGAACTGCTGGGGAAGGACCACGCGATCACCGTCGTCGGCGACGGCCCGCTGTTCTCCTTCACCCCGTCCAATCCGTGGGTGGCGGTCGGCTGGCGCAAGCCGGCGGACGTGCAACTGGACGTCGCGTCCCATCTGCAGCGCAAGGACATCGGATTCGATCCGACCGGGGCCGAGCGCGTGCTGCCCGCGGAAAACCGCCTGCTGCTGCGCGACGGCCGCAGCCTCGCCTACGACTACCTGGTGATCGCCACCGGGCCGCGCCTGGCCTTCGACGAAGTGCCGGGACTGGGCCCGGAAGCCGGTTTCACCCAGTCGGTCTGCACCACGCCGCATGCGGCGAAGGCGTGGGATGCGTACCAGGCGTTCCTCGGGGATCCCGGCCCGGTCGTCGTCGGCGCGGCGGCCGGCGCCAGTTGCTTCGGCCCCGCCTACGAATTCGCGATGATCCTCGACAGCGACCTGCGCAAGCGCAAGCTGCGCGACCGCGTGCCGATGACCTACGTCACCCCCGAGCCGTACATCGGCCACATGGGCCTGGGCGGGGTCGGCGATTCGAAGGGGCTGATGGAAGCCGAGTTCCGCCAGCGCCACATCAAGTGGGTGACCAACGCGAAGATCGCCGCGGTCCGCGACGGCGAGATCGAAGCCGTCGAGATGGACGAGGACGGCCAGCCGAAGAAGACCCACCTGCTGCCGTTCAAGTATTCGATGGTGCTGCCGGCCTTCACCGGCGTCGACGCGGTGCGCCAGGCCGAAGGCCTGGGCAATCCGCGCGGCTTCGTCCTGATCGACAAGCACCAGCGCCACCCGTCCTTCCGCAACATCTTCTCGATCGGCGTGTGCGTGGCGATCCCGCCGGTGGAGCCGACGCCGGTGCCGACCGGCGCGCCGAAGACCGGCTTCATGATCGAGTCGATGGTGTCCGCGGTGGCCGGGAACATCCGCGCCGACATCGAGGGCAAGCCCGCCGGGGCGGTGCCGACCTGGAACGCGATCTGCCTGGCCGACATGGGCGATACGGGCATCGCGTTCGTCGCGCTGCCGCAGATCCCGCCGCGCAACGTCACCTGGGCCAAGGCCGGCAAGTGGGTGCACCTGGCCAAGATCGCGTTCGAAAAGTATTTCCTGATGAAGATCCGCTCCGGCAACACCGAGCCGGTTTACGAGAAATACGTGCTCAAGCTGCTGGGCGTGCTGCGCACCCGTTGAACGAACCGGACAAAGGAGAACCGCAATGAACATCGACCGTGCCGTGATGGCCTTCGCCGGCGTGATGGTCCTGGCCAGCGTCGCGCTGGCCCGCTTCGTCTCGCCGTGGTGGCTGCTGCTGACCGTTTTCGTCGGCCTGAACCTGCTGCAGGCCAGCTTCACCGGCTTCTGCCCGGCGGCCATCGTGTTCCGCAAGCTGGGCCTGCCCGGCGGCTGCGCCTTCAAGTGAGGCGCGGAAGTGAGGCTTGAAGTGGCGATCAACCGAGGCCGGGCGCTGCCGCTGCTGCTGGGCCTGGCGCTTGCCGCCTGCAGCAGCGACGACACCGTGCAGGCGCCGGCCGCCGCGCGGGGGTTGGAGACGCTGACCGTGCAGGCGGCGGATGCCGCCGACGGCCGCGCCTGGGACGGCGTGGTCGAAGCGGTGCGCCAGGCCACGCTGTCGGCGCAGACCAGCGGCCGGGTGGTCGAGGTGAACCACGACGTCGGCGACCGCGTCGCCGCCGGCGCGGTGCTGTTGCGGATCAGCGCGGTCGAACAGCAGGCCGGCGTCGACAGCGCGCTGGCGCAACTGCGTTCCGCCGAGGCGGCGGCGGCCGAAGCGGAAGCGACCTGGCGGCGTTACGCCGCGCTGGCCCGGAACCAGTACGTGTCGAAGCTGCAACTCGACCAGGCCAGGGCCACGCGCGATGCCGCCGCGGCCGCGCGCGATGCGGCGCGCGCGGGGGTCGCCCAGGCCCGCCAGGGCGCGGGCTACACGGTCGTGCGCGCGCCCTTCGCCGGCGTGGTCGCGTCGCGCGACGTGGAACCCGGCGAGAGCGTCGTGTTCGGCGGCAACCTGATCGCCGGACAGACGCTGATGACGGTGTTCTCCCCCGACGCGCTGCGGATCGAGGTCAGCGTGCCGCAGGCGGACGCGGAAAGGATCCGCGCGCTGCCCGGGGCGAAGATCGCGTTCGACGACGGGCGCCGCATCGACGCCGCGCAGGTGACGGTGTTCCCCAGCGCCGACGCGGCGACGCACAGCGTGAAGGTCCGCGTCGCCCTGCCCGCGCTGGACCCGGTGCCGCTGCCCGGCAGCACCGCCCGGGTTTCGTTCCCGGCGGTGCGCGGCGCCGCGTATCCGCGGATACCCGCATCGGCCGTGGTCCGCCGCGGTGAAGTCAGCGCCGTGTACGTCATCGCCGCCGGCCGGCCGAGCCTGCGCCAGCTGCGCCTGGGCGGGCAGTCCGGCGACACGGTCGAAGTGATCGCCGGGCTCCAAGCCGGGGAAACCATCGCCGCCGATCCGGTCGCCGCGCTGCAGGCGCTGGTCGCGGCGCGCAAGACCGGGGACTGACATGGCGCGACCCGAGCCGGCGCCGCGCCTCGGCATTTCCGGGCGCATCGCACGCACCTTCCAGGACAACCCGCTGACGCCGATCCTGGCGCTGCTGGGCCTGCTGCTGGGCCTGGTCGCGGTGCTGGTCACGCCGCGCGAGGAAGAACCGCAGATCGACGTGACCATGGCCAACGTGATCGTGCCGTTCCCCGGCGCGGATGCGCGCCAGGTCGAGCAGCTGGTCAGCTTCCCGCTGGAACAGAAGCTGTCCGAGATCGAGCAGGTCAAGCACACCTATTCGGCCAGCCGCCCCGGCATGGCGGTGCTGACGGTCGAATTCGAGGTCGGCGTCGAGCGCCAGCCGGCGCTGGTGCGGCTGTACGACAAGGTGTTCTCGAACCAGGACTGGATGCCGCGGAACCTCGGCGTCGGCCAGCCGATCGTCAAGCCGAAGGGCATCGACGACGTGCCGGTGATGGCGCTGACCCTGTGGACCGACGACCCGCAACGCGGCGCGGTCGAACTGGCCGAAGTCGCGCACACGCTGGAGAACGAACTCAAGCGCATCCCCGGCACCCGCGACGTGTACACCATCGGCGCGCCGGAACGCGCGCTGATGGTCGCGCTGGATCCGGCGCGCCTCGCCAGCCACGGGCTGGCGGCAAGCGATCTCGCCGCTGCATTGCAGTCGGCGAACCTGGCGCGGCAGGCCGGCCAGCGCGTCGGCGCCGACGGCGTATCGCAGGTCGCATCGGGGCAATTCCTCGCCGACCGCGACGACGTCGCCAACCTCGTGCTCGGCCTGGACGGCGGCCGGCCGGTGCGATTGTCGGACGTCGCCGCGGTCGGCGACGCGGCGGACGCGCCGGTTTCCTACGTCTGGCACGGCACGCCGCCCGCGCGCGCCGGCGGCCCGGCCGGCGGCGTCGCCCCGGCGGTGACCCTGGCCATCGCCAAGAAGCCCGGCAGCAATGCCTCGGACATCGCCCAGGCGGTGCTGCAGCGGATCGAAGCGCTGCGCGGACAGGTCGTTCCCGAAGGCGTCGAAATCGAAGTCACCCGCGACTACGGCCGGACCGCCGGCGACAAGGCGCAGACGCTGATCAAGAAGCTGGTGTTCGCCACCGGTTCGGTGGTGCTGCTGGTGCTGTTCGCGCTGGGCCGGCGCGAGGCCGTCGTGATCGGTTCGGCGGTGGTGCTGACCCTGGCGATCACCCTGTTCGCGTCGATGGCGATGGGCTTCACCCTCAACCGCGTCTCGCTGTTCGCGCTGATCTTCTCGATCGGCATCCTGGTCGACGACGCGATCGTGGTGGTCGAGAACATCCACCGGCACATGGCGCAGGGCGGCAAGCCGCTGCGCGAGGCGATCCCGCCGGCGGTCGACGAAGTCGGCGGCCCGACCATCCTCGCCACCTTCACCGTGATCGCGGCGCTGATGCCGATGGCCTTCGTCAGCGGCCTGATGGGCCCGTACATGCGGCCGATCCCGATCAACGCCTCGGTCGGCATGCTGCTGTCGCTGATGGTCGCGCTGGTCGTCACCCCGTGGCTGTCGCTGAAGCTGCTGTCGCGGCACGCGCCCGCGCACGCGGCGCACGAAGGACACGCGCCGGGCACGATGGCGGCGCGCCTGCACCGCCTGTTCGAGCGACTGATGCGGCCGTTCCTGTCCGGGAAATCCGGGCCGAAGCGGCGGCGCGCGCTGTTCGCCGGCATGGCCGCGCTGGTCGTGCTGGCCGCGAGCCTGGCGGTGTTCCGGCTGGTGGTGCTGAAGATGCTGCCGTTCGACAACAAGTCGGAACTGCAGGTGGTCGTCGACCTGCCCGAAGGCCGCACGCTGGAAGACACCAACGCGCTGCTGATGGAGCTGGCCGCGGTGCTCGACAGCGTGCCGGAAGTGCGCGACTACCAAGGCTACGCCGGCACTGCCGCGCCGATCAATTTCAACGGCCTGGTGCGGCAGTACTACCTGCGCGAAGGCGCCAACGTCGGCGACCTGCAGGTCAACCTGGTCGATCGGCACGAACGCGACCGCAAGAGCCACGAGATCGCGGTCGCGTTGCGTCCGAAGCTCGCCGCGGTCGGTCGCTGGCATGGCGCCTCGGTGAAGGTGGTCGAAGTGCCGCCGGGGCCGCCGGTGCTGTCGCCGATCGTCGCCGAGGTCTACGGCCCCGACTACGCGCGCAGCCGCGAGGTCGGCCGCGCACTGGAACGGCGTTTCCTCGCCACCGAGGGCATCGTCGACGTGGACAGCAGCGTCGAGGCCGACGCGGCGCGCGAGGTGCTGGCGATCGACCGCGTGCGCGCGGCGCGGCTGGGCGTGCCGCAGGCGGCGATAGCGGAAACCATCGCCGCCGGCCTGCAGGGCATGGATGCGACCTACCTGGTCGACGGCGGTTCGAAGTACCCGCGCCCGATCCGCCTGCGCCTGCCGCCCGCCGACCAGGCGGCGCTGGAACGCCTGTTGTCGCTGCGCGTGCGCGGCGGCAACGGCCAGCTGGTGCCGCTGTCGGAACTGGTGCAGGTACGCGAAACCGGCTGGGACGGCGCGATCCAGCACAAGGACCTGCTGCCGGTGGTGTACGTGATGGGCGACGAGAGCGGCAGCGCCGACAGTCCGCTGTACGGCATGTTCGACATCGTCGGCCAGGTTGCGGACAACCTGGTCGGCGGCCAGCGGCTCGCGCAGTTCTTCGTCCGCCAGCCGCCGGACACCGCCGGCTTCGCGATCAAGTGGGACGGCGAGTGGCAGATCACCTACGAGACCTTCCGCGACATGGGCATCGCCTACGCCGCGGGCATGGTGCTGATCTACCTGCTGGTGGTCGCCTACTTCCGCAACTACGTGGTGCCGCTGGTGATCATGGCGCCGATCCCGCTGACCGTGATCGGGGTGATGCCCGGCCACGCGCTGCTCGGCGCGCAGTTCACCGCGACCTCGATGATCGGCATGATCGCGCTGGCCGGCATCATCGTGCGCAACTCGATCCTGCTGGTCGACTTCATCAACCACCTGCTCGAGCGCGGGCACTCGCCGGAACGGGCGGTGATCGACGCCTGCGCGGTGCGTGCGCAGCCGATCGCGCTGACCGCGCTGGCGGCGATGGGCGGCGCGTTCTTCATCCTCGACGACCCGATCTTCAACGGCCTGGCGATCTCGCTGGTGTTCGGCATCCTGGTCAGCACCGCGCTGACCCTGGTCGTGATCCCGCTGCTGTACTACGCGTTGCTCGAAAGGAAGCGGGCGCGCGCGGCGGCCTGACCCGCCGGCCGGCTACCGCGGCTCAGGCCACGCCGAGCCCGGGGATGCTGCTGATCGCGTCCGGGTCGAAGCCGCCGAGTTCGGCGAAGTGGCGGCCGCGCGCGACGTAATCCTTGTAGGCGCCGAAACTGGGCGCGCCGGGCGAGAGCAGGACCACGCCGCCGCCGGGCAGCAGCGCCTTCGCCTGCGCCACCGCATCGGCAAGGTCGCGGGCGGCGGCGAGCCGGAATCCGCCCTGCGCGGCCGGCGGCGCGAGCAGTTCGTGGATGCGCGGCCCGTTCGCGCCCATCGTGACGATGGCCCGCGGCGGGTTCTTCGCGACCGCTTCGGCGAAGTCCTCCCACGGCAGGCCGCGGTCGTGGCCGCCGACCAGCACCGCGACCGGCCGGCCGCGGAACACCTCGAGCGCGGCCAGCGTCGCGTGCGGCGTGGTGCTGATCGAATCGTTGACGAAGACGAAGCCGTCGCGCTCGCCGAGCGACTGCAGGCGATGCGGCAACGGCCTGAAGCCGGGCGCGGCCTTCGCCAGCGGCATGGCATCGATGCCCAGCGCCTCGATCGCCGCCAGCGCGGCGCACAGGTTGCCGCGGTTGTGCCGGCCCGGCAGCGGCACGGACGCGGTGTCGAGGACGAAGGCGTCGCCGCGATACAGGGCGTCCCCGCGCAGGTGCCAGCCATCCTCGCGGTTGAACCAGCGCACTTCGCTGTGCGGGAGTTCGAGCGCGGACAGGAACGGATCCTGCGCATTGAGCACGGCGATGCGCGGCTTGCCCTCGACCACGAGGGCGAGCTTGTCCTCGACGTAGCGCTGGTGGCCGCCATGCCAGTCGAGGTGCTCGGGGAAGATGTTCAGCACCACCGCGACTTCCGGCCGCGCGCCGCTGTGGGCCACGTCGCGGGTCTGGTAGCTCGACAGCTCGATCGCCCAGAATTCCGGCGCCGGCCGCGGATCGAGCACTTCGAGCAAGGGCAGGCCGATGTTGCCGGCGAGGCCGGTGCGCCGCCCGCCGGCGCGCAACAGGTGTGCGAGCAACGCGGTCGTGGTGCTCTTGCCCTTGGTGCCGGTGACGCAGGCCGCGTTGGCGACGCAGCCGTCGGCGCCGGCGCGTTCGGCGAACCACAGCGCGGTGCCGCCGATGAAGCGCGTGCCGTTGGCCGCGGCGACCATCGCTTCCGGCCTGTACGGGCTGATGCCGGGCGACTTGACCACCACGTCGAACGCGGAAAGCCGCGGGCCGGTCGCTTCGGTCTCGATGCGGAGGTTGGCGTCGCCGAGCGAGCCGGCGTCGCCGGCCTCGTCCGCCGCGCAGAACAGCGTCAGCTTCTTCGCCGCGTCGCGCGCGCGCAGCGCGCGATACGCCGCCCTGCCCTCGCGACCCCAGCCCCACAGGGCGACCTGCAGCGGATCAAGCTGCGAAAGCTTCACGCAGCTTCTCCCACAGCGCGGCGGGAATGCGGTGCTCGTCGTCGATGCTCAGCAGCGGCTCGATCCTCAGTTCGCCGGCGACCAGTTGCGGGCGGATCTCGCGGTTGAAGCGCGCCACCAGCGCGTCCTCCTTCCACTCCGGGCGTTCGCCCAGCGCGGCCATGGCCGCGCGCGACTCCTTGCCCTCGCCGACGCACTCGAACGGCTTGTGGTCCTGGTATTCCAGCAGCGCGTCGTAGCCGGCGGTCTGCGCCGGGTCGTCGAGCAGGTTGCGGCCGAAGATGCCGACCAGCCGGGTCTTCGGCATGAACGGCGCCAGCGCCAGGAACACGAAATGGCACTTCGGGCACATCCCGCACCAGCGGTTGACCGGGCGCTCGCCGAGGATGTGGAAGTTGCGGTTGCAGCTGGAAAAATGCCGGTCGTAGTGCGCGTTCCTGGCGAACTGCCGCGCCACCGCCAGTTCCGAGAACGGGCGCAGCAGCGAGTAGTAATGCAGGTCGCCGGCGATGTGCTTCTGCACGTAGTCGCCGAGCGCCGATTCGAACGCCCAGCCCTTCGACCACTGGTGGTTGACCTCGCCGGTGCCGGGGATCAGCGAGCCGTAGCTGGCCGAGCGCTCGTTCGAGAACACGACTTGGTCGGCGCCGGCCAGCAACGCGGCGAGGACCATGATCGCGGAGTTCACCGCGGTGACCGGGATGTGGCCGTTGTACGCGCCCTGCCGGTTCAGCTCGAACAGCTCCGGCGCCAGCGCGCGGCCGATGTTCAGCGTCGGCAGGCCGGTGCGCGCGGCGCAGGCGGCGATCAGCTGCGAGCCGCCGATCCACGTCACCGTCTGCGCGACGCCGGCCGAACGCAGCGCCTCGATGCTGACCAGCGAATCCTTGCCGCCGCCGATGGCGACGAGGGCGTGTTCGCGCAGGCCGAGCGGCGGCGCCGGCGCGGCGGCGGGCGAATCCGCGTGCGGGAACCTGATCCTGCCGTGCAGGTTCAGCCCGTTGCGGTACGCGAACTCGCCGAGGCCGTTGACGTAGACGGTTTCGAGGAACGCCGCGGTCTCCGCGTCGATGCCGTACGACTCGACGCGGATCTCCGCCGGCACCGCCGCCTTGTAGTAGCTGACGCCGGCGACCAGGTGCAGCAGGCGCAACGCCGCCTCGACCGCCTTCGACTTCGTGTCGTCCAGCGCGAACGGCGCGCCCGGATAGGTGACCGTCTCGGTCATCTCCGGGCCGTCGTCGAAGGCGTAGACCAGCTTCGCCGCGCCGGTTTGCGCGTCGAAGGAGCAACGCACGAAGCGGAACGACTTCACCTCGTCGCGTTTGAACGGAACCTCAGACATCCAGAATCTCCTCGACCGGCAGCTCGCGCAGGTTGTAGCGGCTGGCCATGGTGTAACCGTAGGCGCCGGCGTCGGCGATCAGCATCACGTCGCCGGGCGCGGTCGTGGCCGGCAGCTTCACCCGCTGCGCGAACACGTCGCTGGATTCGCAGATCGGCCCGACCACGCCGAAATCGAGGTCGCGCGGTTCGTCCAGCCGCGACAGGTTGGCGATGTCGTGCCAGGCGTCGTACAGCGCCGGCCGGATCAGCGCGTTCATGCCCGCGTCCAGGCCGACCCGGCGGATGCCGTCCTTCTCGATCACCTGGGTCGCGTGCGCCAGCAGCACGCCCGACTCGGCGACGAGGAAACGGCCCGGTTCGATGGCGATGCGGAACGCGGGATGCATCCGCTTCATCTCGGCCAGGCCCGCGGCATAGCCGTCCAGGTCGAACGGTTCGTCGTCCTCGCTGTACGGAATCGGCAGGCCGCCGCCGATGTCGATGGTTTCGACGCTGCCGATGCGGCGTGCGAAGCCGGCCAGTTCGTCGAACATCATCCGCCAGTGTTCGCGGTTGTCGATGCCGCTGCCCATGTGCGCGTGCAGCCCGGTCACGGTCAGCCCCAGCGCGCGCGCGGCGTCGATGAACTCGTCCACGCGCTGCACCGACAGGCCGAACTTGGAGTGCTTGCCGCCGGTGTTGACCTTGGCGTGGTGGCCGCCGCCGTGGCCCAGGTCGATGCGCAGCCAGGCCTTGCGCCCGCGGAACGTCTCCGGCCAGCGCTGCAGGATCTCGACGCTGTCGATGGTGACGTTGACGCCCAGTTCGAACGCCTGCACGTACTCGTCCGCCGGCGCGAAACTGGGCGTGAACAGCACGCGCTTCGGGTCGAGCCCCGGCACGCTGGCCAGCACGTGGCGGATCTCGCCCAGCGACACGCATTCCAGGCCGAAGCCCTCTTCGGCCAGCGCGCGCAGGATCGCCGGGTGCGAGTTGGCCTTGATCGCGTAGTAGCGATGGTCGATGGCGGCGATCGCCTTCAGCTGCCGCGCGCGTGCGCGCACGGTCGCCAGGTCGTAGGCGTAGGCCGGGGTCGACGCCGCCGCCAGCCCGAGCAGCCGCGCGCGCTTGCCGGCATCGTGCCACCACGGCGTCGGCCGCGGCCGGAACTGGCCGTTGAGCTCGCGCCAGCGCACGCCGAACACGCCTTCCTCGTACACCGGCATCGCGCCGCTGTCGATCAGCGCCTCGTGCAGCACCGGCAGCAGGCCGTCGGCGTCGGCCTCGTCGATGACGAAGGTCAGGTTCAGGTCGTTCGACGACTGCGAGATCATGTGCACGCGTTCCTGCCCGAACGTGGCCCACACGTCGGACAGCTTGTGCAGCAGCGAGCGCATGCCGCGGCCGACCAGGGTGATCGCGGTGCACGGCACGATCACCTTCACCCGGCACAGCTTCGACAGGTCTTCCGACAGCCGCGCCAGCGCGTCGGTGTTGATCAGGTTCTCCGACGGGTCCAGCGACACGGTCACGTTGGTCTCGGCGGTGCCGATCAGGTCGACCGACAGGCCGTGCCGCTTGAACACCGCGAACACGTCGGCGACGAAGCCGACCTGCTGCCACATCGCGATGCCTTCCATCGACACCAGCACGATGCCGTTGCGGCGGCTGATCGCCTTGACCCCCGGCACCGGCGCGGCGCTGCCGTCGATGCTGGTGCCCGGCAGCTCCGGGCGCTCGGTGTCGAGGATCGCCATCGGCACGCCGGCGTCGCGGCACGGCTTGATCGAGCGCGGGTGCAGCACCTTGGCGCCGGTGGTGGCGATTTCCTGCGCCTCGTAATAGTCGAGGCGGGTGAGCAGGCGCGCGTCCGGCACTTCCCTCGGGTTGGCGCTGAACATGCCGGGCACGTCGGTCCAGATCTCCACGCGCTGCGCGCCGAGCAGCGCGCCGAAGTACGCCGCCGAGGTATCCGAACCGCCGCGGCCAAGGATCGCGGTGCCGCCGTCCTGGTGCCGCGCGATGAAGCCCTGCGAGATCAGCATGCGCGCCGGCTGCGCGGCGAATTTCGCGCGCCATTCGGCGTTCGGGGTGGTGTCGCAGTTGACCGACAGGCGCTTGGACCATTCGCTCTGGTTGGGCAGCGGCGGCACCGCGTGCAGCCAGTCGCGCGCGTCGGTCCAGCCGAAGTCCAGGCCCTGCGACTTGAGGTACGCCGCGCCCAGCGTCGACGAAAGCAGTTCGCCCTGCGCCAGCACCTCGGCCTGCCAGTCGAGCGAACGCGACGCCGCGCGCGGATCGGCGAGCAGGCCGCGCAACACGGCCAGGCGTTCGCCGAGCACCGCATCCGGGTCGAGGTCGAGTCCGGCGGCGAAATCGCGGTGCCGCTGCACCAGCGCCTCGACCCGCTGCGCGCTGTCGGCGGCGCCGTCGGCGATCGCGGTCAGCTCGTTGGTCACCCCGGACAGCGCCGACACCACCACCAGTACGCGCGCATCGTTGTCCTCCGCGCGTTTTTTCGCGAGCCGGCCTATCGTGTCCCAACGGTGGCGACGCGACACCGAAGTGCCGCCGAACTTGAGGACGATCCAGCGATCGACTTGCGCGGAAGAAGGCATTTTTTGGCGGTTATGATGTGGAGGAACGCGCCCGGCCAGCGGGCGGAACCTGCGATTCTAAAGGAACCCCGGCCCCGATGACCGCCCGCCGCTACCTGCAACTCGACGTTTTCGCCGACCGTCCCGGCGCCGGCAATCCGCTCGGCGCGATCCTGGATGCCGCCGGCATGGACGCCGCGTCGATGCAGGCGCTGGCCGCGTGGCTGAACCTTTCCGAGACCATTTTCTTCCTGCCGCCGGACCAGGGCGCCGGCGCTGCCGGCAACGCGTACCGCGTGCGCATCTTCACTCCGCGCATGGAGCTGCCGTTCGCAGGCCACCCCAGCGTCGGCGCAGCGTGGGCGGCGGTCGAAACCGGCCTGGCCCGCCCGCGCGACGGGAAGCTGGTGCAGCAATGCGCCGCCGGGCTGCTGCCGGTGGCGGTGGACGGAAGCGGCGCCGCGCGCACGCTCGCGGTGCGCAGCCCGCGCGCGCAGCTGCGCGAAATCGAAACGCCGCCGCTGCCGGACGGCCTGGCGAAGATCGCCGCGCCCGGCCGCGCGCCCGCGTTGTGGAACAACGGCCCCGACTGGTGGCTGCTGGAAGTCGCCGACGAGGCCACGCTGCGCGCGCTGCGATCCGACTTCGCCGCGCTGGCCGCGCAGCTGCCCGGCGGCAAGCTGGCGGTTTTCGCGCCCGCCGGCGGCGGCGATTGCCAGCTGGCGGTGCGCGCGTTCGCGCCCGGCGTCGGCATCGTCGAAGACCCGGTCACCGGCAGCGCCAACGCGCTGATCGCCGCGCACCTGCACCGGCAGGGCCGCCTGCCCGGCCGCGACGGCCGCTACGTCGCCAGCCAGGGCCGCGAGCTGGGCCGCGACGGCCGGGTCGAGGTGCGCGTCGACGATGAGGGTGAAGTGTGGATCGGCGGCCGCGTGCAACCGGTGATCGAAGGCAGGATCGACTGGTAATCCGACTCAAAGAAGGACCCCGAATGACCGTGACTCAAGAACAGGTACTCGCGTTTGCCCTCTACGAGATTCGCCTCTTGCTGGCTAATCATCTGGGCAGCGACAGCGCGCCTGATCCAACCGTTCGAGCCGCCGCACACCTAGCGTATGCCCTGCACAACCAGGCTCACGCCATTCTTCAGGGCCACTCTTTTGACCCACGACAGGGTGTTGCGGCTCTAGTTGGGGTAGATCGATTGCTAGCAACCAACTTTCAAGCCAGGCTGGCCGAGGCAGTCAGCCATGACATGTAACACCACTCAATCGTTCGTCATTTCGCCGTAGGCGACAGCAAAAGCTGCCGGCGGCTTGACCTTGACCTATAACAACCTCAAACCACCATGCCCAGCCGCCGCTTCCTGCAACTCGACGTGTTCTCCCCCTACCCCGGCGCCGGCAATCCGTTGGCGGTGGTGCTGGATTCCGACGGGCTCGACGACAAGGACATGCAGGCCATCGCGCGCTGGACCGGCCTGCCGGAGACGACTTTCGTGTTCCCCGCCGCCACGGAGGACGCCGACTACCGCCTGCGCATGTTCAGCCCGCAGGCCGAAGTGCCGTTCGCCGGGCATCCGAGCGTCGGCACCGCGCATGCGATCCTCGAAGCCGGCATCGCCGCGCCGCACGACGGCGCGCTGGTGCAGGAAGGCATCGCCGGCCTGCTGCCGTTGCGCATCGACGTTGCCGATGGCGTGCGCAGCATCGCGATCCGCAGCCCGCGCGCGAAGGTCGCGGAAGTCGTCGCCCGCGACGACGCACGGTTGGCCGAAGCGGTCCGCGGCTGGAACCCCGGCGCATTGCCGCCGGTGCTGATGGACGGCGGTCGCCGCTGGTGGCTGGTCGAAGTCGAAGGCGAAACCGCCTTGCGCGGCATCCGGCCGGACTGGGGCGCGATCGCGAAGCTGGCCGAAGCGAGCGGCAGCATGGGCGTGTTCGCGTACGCGCGCGCCGACACCGGGCAAGGCTTCGACCTGGCGGTGCGCGCCTTCGTCGGCAACGGCCGGCGCTTCGAGGACGCGGCTTCCGGCGCGGCGAATGCGGTGCTGGCCGCATGGCTGGACGAGCGTGGCGCGTTGCCGCGCGCCGGCGAACCCGATGGAAGCCGGCGCTGCACCGTCAGCCAGGGCCGCGAGGTCGGCTTCGACGCGCAACTGACCCTGCTGGTCGACGCGGCCGGTGAAGTCTGGTCCGGCGGCCAGGTGCGCACGCTGATCCGCGGCGAACTCGACTGGTGACGCGGGCGGGTCCGGCCCGCCCTGCGTCCGCTTCCCGCTTTACTTGCCGAACAGCCGCCCGGTCAGCGTTGCGGCATCGCTCAACTGCAGGTCGCCGGCGGATTTGCCCAGCGCCAGCCGGTAGCTTCCGCCGGCGATGCGCCATTGGTTCGCCTCGGCGTCGAATTTTGCCAGCAACCGCGGGTCGGCCGTGAGCGTGACCTTGCGCGATTCGCCCGGCTTCAGCTCGACGCGCTCGAATCCGAGCAGGCGCATACGCTTGCCGTCCGGCGCGCCGACCAGGTACTGCTGCGGCACGTCGGCGCCGGCGCGCTTGCCGGTGTTGGTGACCGTGAACGTCGCGGTGACCGTGTTGCCGCCTTCGACCTTCAGGCCCCTGTAGGCGAAGCTGGTGTAACCGAGACCATGGCCGAACGGGTACATCGGCTTCAGGTCCTTCTGCGCGTACCAGCGATAGCCGACCTCGGCGCCTTCGTCGTAGCGGATCGTCGTCGGCGTACCCCATGGCGTGCCGAGTCCCGCCAGTTCCGGGCGCGGCGTCTGTTCGAGGCTTTCCGGGAAGGTGATCGGCAGGCGACCCGACGGATTCACCTTGCCGGCGAGGATCTCGGCGATCGCCCGGGCGCCGGCCTGGCCGGGATACCAGGCCTGCAGGATCGCCTTGACCTTGTTCCGCCACGGCATCGACGCCGGGTTGCCGGTTTCGAGCACGACGATCGTGTTGGGATTGGCGCCGGCCACCGCGTCGATCACCGCGTCCTGGCCCCACGGCAGCGACAGGTCGACGTTGTCGAAGCCCTCGCCTTCGACGCGGATGCCGAACGCGACGACGATGTCCGCGCGCCTGGCCGTCAACGCGGCCTCGGCCGGCGTGTAGCCGGGATCGAAATCGATCGTCGCATCCGGGAACGCCTTCTCCAGTTCCGCCAGCGGCGACGGCGCGAACAGGTGCATGTTGCGACCAGCGCCCATGATGCCCGCCCCGCCGATCTTGACCACGCCGGCGTAGCCGCCCACCGGTTTCACCGCGCCCGATCCGGTGCCGGCGATGATTCCTTCCTGCGCATGGCCGCCGATCACCGCGATCTTCAGCTTCCTGCCCGCCGCCAACGGCAGCACGCCATCGTTCTTGAGCAGCACGATGCCCTGCCGCGCCATGTCGAGCGCGATCGCGTTGTGCTTCGCCAGGTCGACCTCCGGCGCGGCGCCCCATTTGTCGATGCCGACCGAATAGGCCGCGTAGAGCATGCGCCGCACCATGTCCGAAAGCCTTTCCTTCGGGAACCCGCCGTCGGCATACGCCTTGCGCAGCTTGTCGGTGAACGCCTCCGCGCCCCATTGCTGCACGTCCAGCTGGATGCCCGACTCCTGGTCCAGCCCCTTCAGCGCGTAGTCCCACGCGGGCGTCGCGCCCCAGTCGGACATCACGTAGCCCTTGTAGCCCCACGTGTCCTTCAGCAACTTGTTGAGCAGCAGGTCGTTGCCGCAGGCGTAATCGCCGTTGATCTTGTTGTAGCCGCACATGATCGAACCGGGCTGCGACTTCTCGATCGCGATCTGGAACGCCAGCAGGTCGGATTCGCGGTGCCCCGCCGGATCGACGATGGCGTCGAGCCAGTGGCGGTTGGTCTCGTTGGCGTTGAGGGTGTAGTGCTTCAGCGTGGAGATGACGCCCTCGCCCTGGATGCCGCCGACGGCGGCCGAGGCCATGACGGCGCTGACCCATGGATCTTCGGAGTAGTACTCGTAGTTGCGGCCGTTGCGCACCTCGCGCTGCAGGTTGATGCCGCCGGCCAACTGGATGTTGAAGCCGCGCGAGCGCGCTTCGCGGCCGATCGCCGCGCCGCCCAGCCGCGAGAGTTCGGGGTTGAAGGTCGATCCGGCGAGGATCAGCGCGGGGAATGCCGTGGCGCCCTTGTCGTCCGGCCGGTAGCCGGGGTTGGTGACGCCCATGCTGGCGTCGCTGCTCTGGAACGCGGGAATGCCCAGGCGCGGGATGCCGGGCGTGTAGCCGGCACTCATGTTGTCCACTTCTGCCGGGATGCGCGGATCGCGCGGCACGCCGATGGAAGGCACCTCGCCGATCAGGCTGACGAGCATCGAGAAGCGCTCGTCGTCGGTCATCTGCCGCTCGGTCTCGGCCGCCTTCGCCTGCGCGGCGTCGGGCGCGAGCTGCGCCATCGCCACGGCGGGCGCCAGCGCCGCCGCGACCAGCGCGCCGAGCCGCGCGCGCGCAAGCGCGCGCCGCGGGATCCTGTCGAATGCCTTGGCCATTTTTTCTCCCTCCGAGACTACGGTTCGCATGGGCGGCGGCGCATGCTTCGCCGCTTCTTCGGTAACGCGGGCCCACCCCCGGCCCGAGCGTACAAACCGTATCGGCAACGGCCGACGCATCGAGGACGCGGCTTCCCTCGCGGCGGCTCAGCTGCCCCAGTCGGTGAAGACGCCCACGGCCAGTTCGGCCCACACCCACAGGAAGCCCAGCACGATCGCGATGGCGGCGACGATCCGCGCCCCGCGCGTGGCCAGCAGCCGCATCGCCAGTTCGAACAGGCTGCAGACGATGAGCAGCAGCAGGCCGAAGACGACGAAGTCGGACAAGGTCCATTGCACCTCGCCGGTGAACTGCATCGCCACGAACGGCAACGACAGCAGCGCCGCCGCGCCGCCCCATACCGCCAACCGCCACCGGTTCCCGCGCCGTGCGCCGGCGCCTTCGATGTTTCCCGCCATTGTCCTGTCTCCGTGCATGAGTGAGGCTTCGACCTGGCCCCGGCAACCGGCACACGGCACACGGCACACGGCAAGTCTGCCGCACCCGTTCGCGAGGCAGTCCAAGCTTCCGCCGCGCGGGTGAACGTACCAAGGGCCCGGCGTGAAGCGGGAATGAAGTCGGCGGCGCATCGAAGCCCGCCGCGGCCCCGGTCTTTCCGGGCGCCCGGCAAGCGGGGGCGCGCACGACCTGCCGCGTCCCCTGCCCGGCCTCAGTACTTCGCGCCGAGGCGCAGCCACAGCGTCCGGCCCGGCTCGGCGATGCGCACCGGATCGGCGGGGTAGCCGAAGGCCGCGCTGCCGGCCAGGGTCAGGTGCTCGGCGTAGTAGCGGTCGAACAGGTTGTCCACGCCCGCCGTCAGCTGGAACACGTCGTCGATGCGGTACGCGGCGTGCACCGCCAGCGTGCCGAAGCCGGCCGTCGGGCCGAGGTCGCGGGCGACGACGTTGCCCTGCCCCGGCGCCACCCGCGACTGGCGCGCGACGCCGCGCAGCAGCGCCCCGGCGGACCAGCGCCCGTGCCCGTCCCATTCGGCGCCCAGCCGCGCCTCCAGCGGCGACATCTGCGGCAGCGGCCGCTGCTCCGTCGCGTTCTCGCCCCATGCCCAGGCCAGCGTTCCCTCGAAGCGCCAGTGCATGCTCGGCTTCCACGCCATGCCGGCTTCCGCGCCGTGGATGTTCGCATCGACGTTGCGGGCGACGGTGGTGGTGCCCATCATCCCGCCCGGCAGGTAGTCGAACAGCACGAAGCCGTCGATCCGCCCCGCGTAGCCCGAGACCCACGCGTCGATGCGCGCGGTGCGGTACTGCAGGCCGACGTCGAGCTGCGTGGTCCGTTCGGTGCCGACGCCGGCGAAGGCGTTCACGGCGCCGTCCGGCCCGCGGTTGGCGCTGAACAGTTCCCAGTAGTCCGGCATGCGCTCGGTCTGGCCGACGCCGGCGTACCACGACAGGCCCTGCCCGGCGGCGCCGTGCTCGTAGCGGACGAAGCCGGCGGCGAGCGTTTCGCGCCGCGTCTGCCCGGCCGTCGGGTTCGGCATGCCCATCGCGCCGGCAACCAGGCGCTCGTCGCGGGTGGTCGCCCGGTCCGCGCGCGCGCCGGCCACGATGCGGGCCTGGTCGTCGATGCGCCAGGTCGCCTCGCCGAACACGCCGGTATCGCGCAGCGTGGCGTCGCGCTGCCACGGCTGCGCGGCATAGGTGTTGCGCCCCATGCCGTTGCGGCTGCGGTGGCGGCTGTCCTGCGCATCGAAACCGAGCGTGGCGTCGAACCGCTCGCCCGACAGCGACAGCGCCGCGCGGCCGCCGGTGGTCAGGCGCTCCACGTTCGACGCCATCGGCATCGGCATCGGCCCCGTCGGGTTCGGCTCGCGCATCGTGTAGTTGTCCATCACGTGGTCGGCGCGGTTGCGGTACACGTTCGCCTCGATGCCGTCGAACACGCCGGGCAGGTTGCGGCGCTCGAAGCGCAGCGCCTGGCTTTCGCGCAGGAACTGCACGCCGTCCATGCCGCGCCCCGCGTAGCGGGCCTCGCCGTCGCCGCGGCCGACGGAGCCTTCCAGCAGCGTATCGGCATCGGGCGTCCACGCCGCCGCCGCATCGGCGTTCCACTTGGTCCAGCGCGACGGCACCACGTCGCCGTGGCCGTCGTGGTAGTCGTCCGAATCGGAGCGGTTGGCGGAGACGCGCGCATAGCCGCGCGGCGCACCCCACGTCGCATCGGCGACCTGGTCGTTGCGGCCGTCGCTGCCGGCCAGCAGGCTGCCGCTGCCCTTCAGCGTCGGCGCGTCGAAGACCTCGCGGTCGCGCGAGAAGCGCACGGTGCCCGCGGAGGCGCCCGGTCCCCACAGCACGGTCTGCGGCCCCTTGACGACGACCAGCCGGTCGAAGGTGTCGGGCGAGACGTAGGACAGCGGGTTGTCCATGCGCGCGGGGCAGGCGCCCGGCATCGCGCCCTCGTTGGTCAGCAGGTTCAGGCGCGAACCGAACATGCCGCGCAGCACGGGATCGCCGTTGGTGCCGCCGTTGCGGATCGCGGTGAAGCCGGGGATGGTCTTGAGGTAGTCGGCGCCGTCGCTGGCCGGCATCGGCTGGCGCGGCTGGCGCGGGTCGGTTTCGAAGGTCAGCGGCGAAACCGGGCGGACGCCGATGACGACGACCGAGTCGAGGTTGACCGGATCGGCCGGGGCGTCGTCCGACGCAGTGGTGGCGGCCTGGAGCGTGGTGGCGGACAGCGCGATGGCGACGGCAGCGCACAGGCGTGCCGAGGCCGGCGTCCGCGGAAGCGAACGTAGCATGGGTGTTCTCGCATATCGGGAGTTGGCGGGCGTGCGCCCGGTGGGGGTTTGCGGTCAGCCCACGCTCGGCGGGCCGCGCGCTCCCAGTCCCGTGACGACGGCCCGGCCCGGTTGGCCGAGCGATCCGCTGGCACCCCAGCGCAATGGCCACGCCAGCGCGGGAACCGCGAAGACGTAGGCGCCCGGCAGCGACAGCGAAGCGAGGATCGGGCAGTACTCGCAGTCGCCGTCGGCGGGAACCGCAGGCCCGCCGTGGCCTTCCTGCGCAGGCGACTGGTGCATGCCGTGCATGCCCGCCATGTCGTGCATGCCAGCCATGCCGGCGTGGTCGTGGTGCTGCGCCTGTTGCTGCGGCTGTGCCGCGACGACCCGCACCACCCTGCCCAGCGACGGCATGAACACAAGCGCCAGCGTCGCCGCGAGGGCGAGACGTGAGAAAACCTGGTTCCACTGGCGCGACATGGCGCCCATTATCGGCCGGAATCCCGGCCTGCCTATGACTTAAGTCAACTGGAATGCATCGGCGGTGGATGTCGCGGGCTCCCAGATGCCCGCATTGCGGGGCCGAGCGTGCGCTAACGCGAACGCATCGGCAACCCCAAGGTTGATGATCAGACCAGCGACAGTGTGATCAGACTCAGGGAATGAGGGCTAGAGACCGCCTACGACCCGACGCGAACATCCGAGCCAGTTATCCGCCGATGCCGTACTTTCCATATAAATGGTCGTAGCGACCCTTAAGAAGTTGCAGTTCATTCTTCAATCTTGGATCTGAACGGTGCGAGCTCAAACCGCGCTCGAGTTTTGCGATGAGGGCTTTCGCGATTGGGAGCTGAACAGGCCTGCTTTTCAAGTACGCCCATGCACGTTGCACGTCACAACGAATTTCAGGAATTCCCAGTTGATGTGCCTTCCTCAAGGAGATCTCTGATGCCCTAGGGTTTCCTAGACGCGCCTCGATCAACCCGCGGGTGAACCATACCTCACCTTCATCGGGAAGCAACTCTACGGCCTTCTTTGCCTGGTGCAGAGCAGCTTCATTGTCGCGCAGGTCATGAAAGAGAAAATACGCGAATCGATCTCTAAGCCAGCCATTTGTGGAGTCATTCAGAACGGCTGCTTCATATAGTCGACGAGCTTCTTCAAATTTACCTTGCTGCCGTGCTTGGTGTGCCGCTCTGGCTTGAGGAATGCGATATGCCTCGCCTACTCGATCGCCGGTGAACTTTTGGGCATCTCGGACGAATGCGGAGTAAGCCTCTCGCGCCTTCGATACCTCAGCATCTGAAGGACTATCCATTCCCGAGGCCAATTTGACCGACTTATTCTTGGCGAATTCGAGAAAATTCCGAGAAAACGTAATCTGTGGCTGCCCCTGAATGACAACTGTCGACGCAATCCCACCAGACTCTTCAAGCGCTTGTTCAGTGGCGGATGGAGAGATGCTAATTACATCAGAGCAAATCTTGAGAGATTGCGCATCATGCGCATCACCAACCCTAGCCATCAAGAGGAGAACTCTGCGCACATCCAGAGCGAATCTTCCCCAGGCATCCGCAAAAAGAAACTCCCCCAACTCTCTCTGCAGCATGCTCGCGACGCGAGTAGTAGCATCTTGGAGCTTGCGCACACTTGGGTCGGATGCGGCGTTTGCCAAAGCTTCCAATACGATTGGACGGCGCTCTAATGCGCTAATTTCCTTGAGCAACTCAGAATCTGAAGCCTTGTTGAGTAACTTAGAATTGAGCTTTCTCCCCCGACGCTTTATGAGATCTAGCGCTTCCGATTCATCCAATACGTCAATGGCAATTGGAACCGCCTCCGTCAATTCCCGCCTTCGCGATGTCAGCAGCGTTCGCCCAACTCTGCGCCCAACCTCGCGTAGTTCTTTTCCGAGTTCAGTTCTCTCTTCTTCACTGGAAATAAGGGTTTCCGTGTTGTCAACTATCAACAACACATCTTTCGGGGTGTAGCCCAGATCATTCTTGATCCTAGTCTGGAGCTTGCTCGTAGCCTCCACAGCCGTTGAACGATAGAAGTTTTGGTCTGGATACGCGGAAAAAAGAAGTTGGTGAACTTGCGCGAGCATTTCGACCAAGTGCGGCTGCCCAACGCCAACTGGGCGAAGTCCATCAAGACCCCACTGAGTTCGTTTCGCCGTATAGAAGACAATTACCGAAGGTCTCCATTCAACCTGTATTTGCTCATCGAGAAGTTGATGGGCGAATTCAATGGCAAGCGTCGTCTTCCCATAGCCACCGTCCCCGAAAATCAAGCTAGCTCTAGAGCCTTCGTCGTTCGCCCACTCAACCAACTCCTCAATTTGACTCTGTCGCCCGGTAAATGTATCTGTCGTCCGATCAGGCACAAAGCACAGAGGGTTCCAAGAGTTGTCCCAAGTCGTGAGTTGTGGAGCTCCTTGACCACCTAAGGTGAAGAATGGATTGGTCGAGTCATAGTTGAACTCTTCCCGCTGCAGATTCCCGGAAACTCTTTGGCAATAGACTCTGCACCTGTCTCTTGCCAGCGTCTTTACTCTTCTGATCAGGCAAGGGCTCCCTTCGAAGGTTCGTAGGAATTGAAGCTCAGTTCTACTGCCCGTGGGGCCAAACTGAAGAGAGTCATTCTTGCCTGTTTGTGGCAAGAAATTCCGGAAGCCATCGATTAGAAAGCGTAATGCATCAATGTCTGCTTCACGATCGTATCCTCCTGGCAAGCCATGCCCCTCAGCTCCATCATTGCGACGAGCGATCGTATTGCGAAGTAGAGAAATGAGATTTCCGCCATCCTCACCAGAGATTCTCGACGCGGCGCGCTCGCCGACTGGCAAGATAAGAGTGCGTGAAGCTCCAGACCACCCCGCCTGTTCTACTGATATGAGTAGAGCTTCAAGGGCATCGACTAGCGATCCATCTGCTGGCTGCAGCAAAGGCAGCACATATTTCTGAGGAGGCTGCAACTCCACCGGAACATTCTTCTTGGAGACCCATTCAATAAGTGCGTAGTCCACTTGCTGGATAAGCATTCTGGAAGTAGATACAAAACGCGCCCTGCACTCAACGTCGTTTGAGCACGTTTCTAAGTCACTTAGCAAGCTGGTGAAGTATCGCTCCATATCCCCCATCACCCAAAAGTTAATTGGGACTCATCAGAATTTTAGCGTGCTGGCCGCGATAAGCCATCCCCGATCCATCTAATGAAAGGCATCGATCAGATGATCGCCACGAATCGGTCCGGTTAATCCATTTCGCCAGCACGCGCAGCGGATGCGCGCTTTATTTCCCGAACACCGCCTTGCCGTCCACCCAGGTCGATTCGATCTGCATGTCGTCCAGTTCCGATTCCGGCAGCGCGAACGGATCGTCCTTCAGCACCACGAAATCCGCGTGCAGGCCCGGCGCCAGTTGGCCGACTTCCTTCTCGTCGCCGCCGGCCCACGCCGCATCCGCGGTGAAGCCGCGCAGCGCTTCGGCCAGGCTCAGCTTCTGGTCCGGCTGCCAGCCGCCCGGCGGCTGGCCTTCGCGGTCCTGCCGCGTCACCGCCGCATAGATGCCCAGGCGCGGATCGACCGATTCCACCGGGAAATCCGAACCCAGCGCCAGCCGCGCGCCGCTTTTCAGGAAGCGCTGCCACGCGTACGCGCCGAGCACGCGCTGCGCCCCCAGCCGGTCTTCCGCCCACGGCATGTCCGACGTCGCATGCGTCGGCTGCATCGACGCGATCACGCCCAGTTGCGCGAAACGCGGGATGTCGTCCGGCGACACCACCTGCGCATGCTCGATGCGCCAGCGGTGGTCGGTTTTCGCATCGGCGCCCAGCACCTTCTCGTACGTATCCAGCACGATGCGGTTGCCGCGGTCGCCGATCGCGTGCGTCGCCACCTGCACGCCGCAACCCTTGGCCTTGCGCACCGCCGCCTCGAACGCCGCCGGGTCGGTGACCAGCAGGCCGCGGTTGCCATGGTCGTCGCTGTAGTCCTCGAGCAACGCCGCGCCGCGGCTGCCCAGCGCGCCGTCCATGTACAGCTTCACCCCGTGCATTTGCAGCCGCCCGCCCGGATGCGTGTACAGGCCGTTCGCGCACAGGTCGGCCAGCGCATCGTCGTCGCCGTCCGCATAGGCGTCGATCCGCAGCGGCAGCTTGCCCGCGTCGGCGAACTTGCGCATCAGCGCCAGCGCCTCGCGCGAGACGCCCATGTCGTGCACGCCGGTCAGGCCGTTGGCCACCGCCGCCTGCAGCGCCGCCTGCAGCGCGCGCGCGTAGGTGGCGTCGTCGGCCGGCGGCACCACCGCGTCGACCAGTGCGCCGGCGCGGTCGATGAACACGCCGGTCGGCTTGCCGCCGTCGCGCAGGATGCGGCCGCCTTCCGGCTGCCAGTCCGCCGACAGCAGGCGCGGTTCCTTTTCCGCCGCCCGCTTCAGCGCCGCCGAATTGGCCCAGCTGGCGTGGCCGTCGATGCGCTCCAGCCACACCGGGCGATCGGGGAAGGCCGCGTCCAGGTCGGCCGCGGTCGGGAAGGATTTCTCCGGCCAGTCGTTCTGGTCCCAGCCGCGGCCGGTCAGCCACGCGCCGGCCGGCAGGGTCTTCTCGAACTCGCGCAGCCGCGCCAGCACTTCGTCCTTGCTCCCGGTGCCGACCAGGTCCGCCTGCAGCAGCGCCAGGCCCAGCCCCATCACGTGGCCGTGCGCGTCGATCAGGCCGGGGACCAGCGTGGCCTGCGGCAACTCGATGCGCCTGGCCTTCGGGTACTGCTTCAGCAGCGCATCGGTTTCGCCGACCGCGACGATGCGGCCGTCCTCGCCCCAGGCGATGGCCTGCGCCTGCGGCTGCTGCGGGTTCGAGGTGTAGATGCGCTGCGCACTGAGCACGGTGACCGGCTGTGCGGGTTCCTGCGCGGCCTGGCAGCCGGCGAACGAAAGCAGCGCGAGTACGCAGATCCAGAGACGCATAAGCAAGAGGCCCCGTTTTTCGACGGGGCCACTATGCGGAATGTGAATCGGGGTGGCAAGGAAGCCGCTTGTCGCTGGAGCGCCCCTCTCCCGCCGGGAGAGGGAACCGGAACCTCACTCCGCCAGCACCCGCACGCGGATGCGGTCGCCGGGATGGTGGTCGGTGCGGGTGTGGCGGATGCGGCCGGCGTATTCGTAGGTGACGTCGTAGCCGACCACGCGCGCGTCCTCGCGGCCATAGCCGCCATAGCCGTCGCCGGCCGGTTCCGGGTCGCAGACGCGTACGGTGCCGCGCTGCACGTCGCGCTGGCGCCGCGAGTTCTCGTAGACCGAGCGCCCGACCACGGCGCCGGCCGTGCTGCCGACCACGGTGCCGACCATCCGGCCGCTGCCGCCGCCGACCTTGCTGCCGAGCACCGCGCCGATCACGCTGCCGAGCACCGTCGACGCGGTGCGGCCCGCGTCGCTGCCGCCGCGCGCATAACCGTCGTCGCGGCGGTAGCCGCGGCCGTCGCCGTAATAGCCATCGTCGCGATAGCCGCGGTCGTCGCCGGCGTAGTAACCGTCGGATTCGCGGTAGTAGCAGTCGCGCGCCACGCCGCTGCCGCGGTCGATGATCGGATCGACCCGGATCACCCGGGCGTAGTCGTATTCGTCGGCGGGGCCGACCTCGTCCGGTCCGGGGTAGGCGCCGTAGGACTGCGCGGCGGCCGGGCCCGCGATCGCGGCGCCGACGAGCAGCGCGCTGGCCAGAAGGCGGAGGGACGGGAATTTCATGGCGTGGGCCCCCAGGGCGCGGGATCGCGCCCGTGCATCGTCGGGGCGCGCGGGTGAAATCGGTCTGAACCCGGCCCCGCGGCCGCCCGCCGCGCCGCGCCCGTTCAACCCGGCGACAGCTTGCGCCGCCGTCGCCGGCTGGCCGACGGGGTTGCGGCGGCGCGTTGTCACCTGCACTGGCCAACCGAGGTTTCGCCCATGTCCACCGCCCTCAGCCGCCGCCGCTTCCTCGCCATGCCCGCCGCGTTCGGCGCCGCCAGCCTGCTGCCGGGCGGCTTCGCCGCCGCCCTGGCCGAAGAAGCGCCGCCGATGCCGGACCTTTCCGACTGGGGCAAGGTGCGCGCGCAGTTCGACCTGGACCCGGCGTGGCTGCATTTCGCCAGTTTCTACCTGGCCAGCCACCCGAAGCCGGTGCGCGACGCGGTCGAGGCCTGGCGCCGGGCGATCGACCGCGACCCGTACCAGACGGTCGAACACAACGGCTACAGCGAAGACCCCGCCGAATGGGTGCCCGGCCACGTGCTGGCCGCGATCGCCGGCTACGTCGGCGGCAGGGCCGGGGACATCGCCCTGACCCACAACACCACCGAGGGCCTGGCGCTGGTCTACCACGGCCTGCCGCTGAAGCCCGGCGACGAGGTGCTGGCCACCGCGCACGACCACTACTCGCACATCACCTCGATCGCTTACGCCACGCGCCGTGCGGGCGCCTCGATGCGGCGGATCGCCCTTTACGAGGACGCGGCGACCGCCACCCCCGACGCGATGGTCGGCCGGCTGCTGCAGGCGGTTTCGCCGCGCACGCGGGTCGTGGGCCTGACCTGGGTGCATTCCAGCACCGGCATGCGCCTGCCGGTCCGCGAGATGGTCGACGCGTTGAAGGAACGCCACCCGGACGTGCTGCTGGTGGTCGATGGCGTGCACGGCTTCGGTTCGACCGACGTGGCCGCCGCCACGCTGGGCGCCGACTATTTCTGCGCCGGCTGCCACAAGTGGATGTTCGCCCCGCGCGGCACCGGCATGGTCTGGGCCAGCGCGGAGAACTGGGCGCGGCTGACGCCGATCGTCCCCGACTTCTCCGAGATCGAAGGCTGGAATGCGTGGATCGAGGGTCGCGAGCGCAAGGGCCCGACCACCGCCGAACGGATGACCCCGGGCGGCTTCCAGGCCTTCGAGCACCAATGGGGCGCGCTGGCCGCGTTCCGCATGCACGAGGCGATGGGGCGCGCCCGCGTCGGCGCGCGCATCCGCGAACTCAACGACCAGCTGAAGGCCGACCTGGCCGGCATCCGCAAGGTCCGCCTGCACACGCCGATGTCCGGCGAATTGTCGGCGGGGCTGGTGGCCTTCGAAGTCGATGGCCTGAAACCGGAGGACGTGGTCAAGCGGCTGCTGCAAGCGCGGATCGTCGCCAGCAGCAGCCCGTACGCGGTCAGCTACGCGCGGCTGGCGCCGAGCCTGGTCAACACGCCGGAGGAAGTGGAGCGCGCCGTGCGCGCGGTGCGGGCCATCGCGGGCGCCTGAGCCCGCGACGGCATGGGCGCGATCAGGCGAGCAGCGTCGCTTCCAGGCCGACCGGCACCGCCAGCGCGCGCGAGACCACGCAGCCGGCCTTGGCGGCCTGCGCGAGCTGCTCGAACTGCGCCGCGTCGATGCCCGGCACCTTCGCCGAGACGATCAGCTTGACCCCGGTGATGGTCGGCCCCGGGTCCATGCCCGGCTCCATCGTCGCCTCGGCGCGGGTCTGGATGCTGTCCGGGGTGAAGCCTTCCTTCCCCAGCACCGCCGACAGCGCCATGCTGAAGCAGCCGGCGTGCGCGGCGGCCAGCAGTTCCTCGGGATTGGTGCCCTTCTCGTCGCCGAAGCGGGTCTTGAACGAGTAGTTCTGCGCCTCGAACAGCCCGCTCTGCGGCGTGCTCATGCTGCCCGTGCCCGATTGCAGGTCGCCGCTCCACTGCGCGTCGGCGTAACGCTTGAAAGCCATGGCCGGACTCCTTTTGCGAGGGGAAGCGCAGGTTACACCCGCCGGATTAAGACGGCGTTGGCACGAAAAACCCCTCTCCCGCCTGCGGGAGAGGGAAAGCCCGCGAAGCGGGCGAGGGTGAGGGCCCGGCTTTTCGCGCGGAGAGCGGAGCCCTCATCCACCCCTTCGGGACCCCTTCTCCCGCAAGCGCGAGAAGGGTTGTCGCAAAGCGCCGGTAGTGCAGGCCGATTCCGCACCGCCACTTGCCCCGCTCGCCCCCGCTGCGGATGCTCCCCCCCCCGCCATGACCGCCCGTCGAGCGCAACGCTCGCACGGCTGCGCTCTCTTCCACGCGGACAGCCATGACGGCCTTCGACCCAACCGCACGGGAGGAACGGCCTCATGTCCTACAGCACGCAACAGATCCGCAACGTGGCCCTGGCAGGCCACCCCGGCGCCGGCAAAACCACGCTCTTCGAAGCCCTGCTGCATGCCGGCGGCGCCCTGCAGACGGCAGGCACGATCGAACGCGGCACCACCGTGTCCGACTTCGACCCGATGGAAAAGGCCCGCGGCCATTCCATCGACACCGCGATCGCCAGCACCGACCATGCCGGCATCCACGTCAACCTGATCGACACCCCCGGCTACCCCGAATTCCGCGGCCCCGCGCTGTCCGCGCTGTCGGCGGTGGAGACCGCGCTGATCGTGGTCGACGCCGACAACGGCGTCGCCCACGGCACCCGCCGGCTGATGCAGCGCGCGAAGGAACGCGGCCTGTGCCGCGTCGTCGCGATCAACAAGATCGACCACGAAGGCGCCGACTGCGCCGCGGTGCTGGCCGAACTGCGCGAGGAGTTCGGCCCGGAACTGCTGCCGCTGAACCTGCCCGCCGACGGCGGCGCGCGCGTGGTCGACTGCTTCCGGCAGACCGCCGGCGACAGCGACCTCGGCCCGGTCGCCGACTGGCACCAGAAGATCATCGACCAGGTGGTCGAGATCAACGAGACGGTGATGGAGCATTTCCTCGAGCTGGGCGAAGGCGGCCTGTCCGGCGCCGAGCTGCACGACGCCTTCGAGCAGTGCCTGCGCGAGGGCCACCTGGTGCCGGTGTGCTTCGTCTCCGCGCGCAGCGGCGTCGGCGTCAAGGAACTGCTCGACATCGCCGAGCGCCTGTTCCCGAACCCGGCCGAGGCCAACCCGCCGCCGTTCTTCAAGGGCGCCGGCGCCAACGGCGGCGGCCACGCCGACGACCGCCCCATCGTCGCCCGGCCCGATCCGGACGCGCATGCCATCGCCGACGTGTTCAAGATCGTCAACGACCCCTTCGTCGGCAAGCTCGGCATCTTCCGCGTCTACCAGGGCACGGTGAAGCGCGACTCGCAGCTGTTCGTCGACGACGGGCGCAAGGCGTTCAAGGTCGGCCACCTGTTCAAGCTCAAGGGCAAGGACCACGTCGAGATCGACCGGGCCGTGCCCGGCGACATCGCCGCGGTGGCCAAGGTCGACGAGCTGCACTTCGACGCGGTGCTGCACGACAGCCACGACGAGGACCGCATCCACCTGGCGCCGGTCGAATTCCCGAAGCCGATGTTCGGCTTGGCGATCGAGGCGGCCAGCAAGGGCCAGGAGCAGAAGCTGTCCGGCGCGCTGCAGCGGCTGGCCGAGGAGGATCCGGCGTTCGCGGTCGAGTACCACGCCGAGTTGAACGAGACGGTGATCCGCGGCCTGTCCGACCTGCACCTGCGGGTGATGCTGGACCGGCTGAAGGAGCGCTACGGCGTCGAAGTGACGTCGCGGCCGCCGCGCATCGCCTACCGCGAGACCATCGCCGCGCCCGCCGAGGGCCACCACCGGCACAAGAAGCAGACCGGCGGCGCCGGCCAGTTCGGCGAGGTGTTCCTGCGCGTGGAGCCGCTGCCGCGCGGCGCCGGCTTCGAGTTCGTCGACGCGGTCAAGGGCGGCACCATCCCGGGGCAATTCCTGCCGGCGGTGGAGAAAGGCGTGCGCCAGGTGCTGGAAAGCGGCGCGATCGCCGGCTACCCGCTGCAGGACATCCGCGTGGTCGTGCACGACGGCAAGCACCACCCGGTGGACAGCAAGGAGGTCGCGTTCGTCGCCGCCGGCAAGAAGGCCTTCCTCGACGCGATCCTCAAGGCCAGGCCGCAGGTGCTGGAACCGGTGGTCGACCTGGAGGTCAGCGCGCCGGAAGCGCAGGTCGGCGACATCACCGGCGGGCTGTCGTCGAAGCGCGCGCGCATCAACGGCACCGATACGGTGCGCGGCGAGATCGTGGTGCGCGCGCAGGCGCCGCTGTCGGAACTGGAGGGCTATGCCGCCGAACTGAAGTCGGCGACCGCCGGACAGGGCCGGTATTCCCTTGATTTCAGCCACTACGAGCCGGTTCCTGCGAACGTGCAGCAGAAGCTGGTGGCGGCGTACAAACCGCACCACGAGGAGGAATGAGCGCGGCCGATCGCGATGCCGCAACGCCGCAAAAGCCGCGGCGCGACGCGGCGGCGCGCGGGCGTTTTCCCGGTGCCCGCCCGCGCCGATCGTCGCATCTGGCGAAAAACGCTTGGAAACAGCCGTTTCGGGCTTTGCAACCGCGCGCGAATGCCCTACATTTCGCTTCCGAAGGGCCACGCAGGCTTTTCGAATTCAATACAACCCACCTACTACGGTACACAGGACATATATGGCAACGAAGAAAAAGGCCGCCCCGAAGAAGGCCGCCAAAGCCGCCAAGCCGGCCGCCAGCAAGCCGATCAAGGAAGCCCTGAGCAAGTCGGGCCTGGTCGCCTACATCGCCGAATCCACCGCCGTCGCCGCGAAGGACGTCCGCGCCGTTCTGGCCGGCCTCGAAGCCGCCGTGCACGCCTCGATCAACAAGAAGGGCGCCGGTGCCTTCACCCTGCCGGGCCTGCTGAAGATCACCGCGGTCAGCGTGCCGGCCAAGCCGAAGCGCAAGGGCATCAACCCGTTCACCAAGGAAGAGGTCTGGTTCGCCGCCAAGCCCGCCTCGGTGAAGGTCAAGGTGCGCGCGCTGAAGAAGCTGAAGGACGCCGCCGCCTGATCGCGGCGCGACGCCTCCGGCTTCGCAACCTCGGGACGGCCTTGGCCGTCCCGAGTCGTTTCCGCCCCGCGAAAATTCGCCCCCTGCCGCGGGGAGCGACGGACGGGACGGCCGGTGGAACGCTCAATCACGGCCGCGGCCTCGCCGCCGCGCCGGCGGCGGCCTATCGTGGCCGTGCGATAACGCAAGCAGTTCCCCGGCACGACCATGACTTCCCCATCCCACCGCTACCGCATCACCGTCACCCCGATCGAAAGCGACGGCCTGCCCTGCAGCGGGCGCTGCACGATCGAGTTCGAGCACCGCGACGCCGACGACTGGATGCGCCTGCTCGAATCGGTGCAGCGCCAGCGCGGTCTCGACGGCGACGAGCGCGCCGCGCTGACCATCGGCCTGCGCCTGCTCGACGGCCTCAGCAGCCGCCACGGCGACAATGCGGCGTTCGCCGCGCTGCGCCCGCAGCTGGAGAGCTTCGCCCGCGAGCTCAAGCGCGCCTGAGCCGCGCCCGGCGCGGCGCGCTATGCTGGGCGGCATGAAAGCGCGCAGCGCCGCCGAAGCGAAGGCCCTCACCGACCTGCCCAGCATCGGCAAGGCGATGGCCGGCGACTTCCGCCTGCTCGGCATCGAGCACCCGCGGCAACTGGTCGGGCGCGACCCGTACCGGCTGTACGACGAACTGTGCCGCGCCACCGGCGCGCGCCACGATCCGTGCGTCATCGACGCGTTCATCAGCGCGGTGCGCTTCATGGAAGGCGCGCCGCCGCGGCCGTGGTGGCACTACACCGAAGAGCGCAAGCGCCGCCTGTCCGCGGGTTGAGCCCGCATTCACGCGCGGCGCTTATGTTGGCGGCAGCACCGCTCCCCGTGGACCCGCATGCCGCTGCGCCGACTGATCGCCACCTGCCTGCTGCTCGCCGTGCCGCTTGCGCTGCGCGCCGCGGTCGCCGCCAACGAGATCGCGATCGACGCCGCGCGCATCGACCAGTCGCTGCGTACGCAGTTCCCGTACAGCGTGCAGGCGCTCGGCGGCCTGTTCACGGTGACCGCGCGCGATCCGGCGCTGGAGATCCCGGCCCGCGGCGACCGCCTGCGCATGCAGTTCCGCGCCAGCGCCGGATCGCCGGGCGCCGGCAGCATTCCGCTGGGCCGCGTTTACCTCAGCAGCCGCTTGCGCTACGACGAACCGGGCCGCGCCTTCTACCTCGACGCGCCGGTGATCGAGCGGGTGGTTCCCGAGCAGCCGGGCCTGGAGATCGATGCGAACGGCCGCGAACTGCTGACGCTGCTGCTGCAGGATTTCGCCGCCAGCGAACCGGTCTACCGGCTCGATCCGAAACTGCTGGCCACCTTCGGCAACCTGCAGGTAGAGTCGGCGCGCATCGAGGACGGCCGCGTGGTCGTGGCCTTCGACCAACCCATCGCCCTGGAACTGCCCGATGAAGAATGAATTCGCCGCCGTCGCCCTGATCGCCGCGCTGGCGGCCTGCAGCGCGGAAGCGCCGGCACCCACCACCGCCGACACAGCTGCCGCTGCGGCCGCCACCGATGCCGCGGCCGCAGCGGCGACGCCGGATGCCGCCGCACCGGCGCAAGCCCCGCTGCCCGGACCAACGGCGGGAGACGCCGAAGTGGTGGTCCGCGACTATTACGCGGCGATCAACGCCGGCGATTTCGAGACCGCCTACGCCAAGTGGGACGACGGCGGCGCGGCCAGCCGCCAGGACTTCGCCCGTTTCCGCGACGGTTACGCCGATACCGAATCGGTGCAGGCCACCATCGGCGCCGCACACGGCCTGGAAGGCGCGGCCGGTTCGCGCTACGTCAAGGTGCCGGTCGAACTGCGCGCGCGGCAACGCGACGGCAGCGTGCGCCGCTACCGCGGCGAGTTCGACCTGCGCGCGGCGGTCGCCGACGGCGCCAGCGACGAACAGCGCCGCTGGCACCTGTATTCGGCGGTGATCCAGCGCCTGCCGGATTGAGCGCGGAAACAGCTCCCGCGACAGGCCGGGACATTCACAGTTCGAAGCGGTAGCTCAGCTTCACCAGCAACTGCTCGTCGTCGCGCAGGTCGAAGCTGTCCTGCAACAGCTGGCCCGTGCCGTCGGAATACGCTTCCTGCCGGTAGCCGCCGCGGCCGTAGACCACGTACAGGTACGACAGCGGCGCCAGCTCGTAGCGGTAGCGCACCTGGAAGCCGAGGTTGCGCACGCTGAAGTCGTCGACCGGTTCGTCGCTGGCCACGGCACGGCCGCCCGGCTCGACCGTGTAGGCCTGGTTGAGCCGCGCGTCGACCGCGACCGCCTGCAGCTTCACCCGCAGTTCCTGGCGGTCGCCGATCGACCAGTCCACCCCGGCTTCCAGATGCGTCTCGCGGCCATCGAAGCTGCCGATCAGGTTGTCGTGCTGCCACACCAGCCAGTCCGGCGTGTGGTCGGTGTACGCGCCCAGGGTGATGCTGAAGGCGTCGTTGACGAAGAAGATCGGCTTGTACTGCACGGCGTAGCCGATCTTCGCATTGCCGGCCAGTCCGCCGGACATCAATTGCGCCTCGAGCTCTTGCGCCCAGCGCCCCTTGCGCGGGCGGGTGTATTCGTAAACCGCGTTGAAGTTGGCCGGCTGGCGCAGCACGCCGTTGCCGCGGGTCAGGTCGTCGGTCAGGCCGGCGCTGTTGATGTTGGCCTGCAGGTATTCCTCGCTGCCGTTCCGCAGCCGCGACTGGCGGCTGATGCGGAACTGGTCGTTGAGCTTCTGGCCGTGGTCGTTGCCGACGTAGCTGGCGCGCCAGCGCCACTCCTTCGACGCATAGCGCGATTCCGGCGGGAGCTCGTCGAAGCGCCTGCGGAATTCCCAGTGCAGGTAGTTCAGGTCCGCGCGCGACAGGTAGCCGGCGTCGTTGAGCTGCAGCTCGTCGCCGAAATGCATCGCGATCCACTGCTGGCGCCAGCCGTGGTCCATCTGGTAGTCGGCCCACACCGTCGCGCCGCTGTCGCGCACGATCCGGCCGTCGTCCTCGATCCTGCTGCCGAACACCCGCGTGCGCACGTTCCAGCGCGCGTTCGGCCGCCAGTTGTGGTCGATGCCGGCGACATCGGCCGTGCGCTCGAGGAACGGCCGCTCGGTGCGCACCCACATCGCGCCGAGGTTCTGGTTCTCGAAGTCGCGGACCACGCGCAGCGCGTTGAACGAGCGCCCGGCGTCGCCGTCCTCCTCGGCCGAGAACACGCCGTACTTGGTCGCGCCGAAACTGCCGTTGAGCTTGAGCGCCGCGGCGATGTCGCCGGCGCCGCTGCCGTCGTCGGCCGGCGCGCCGACGCGCCGCGTGTACAGCAGTTGGCTGAAGTCCGACGGCGTGGTGTATTCGAACAGGCCCTGGTTCTCGGTGAAGAACGGGCGCTTCTCGCCGACGAAGGTCTCGGTGGCGCTGAAGTTGACCACCAGGTCGTCGCTCTCGACCTGGCCGAAGTCCGGGTTGACCGTCGCCGACAGCTGGAACTGGCCGTTCGGCTTCCAGAACACGTCGACGCCGCCGTCGAAGTCGCTGCCGCCGCGCACGTTGTCGTACAGGCCCGACGCGTACGGCGTCACCGCCAGCAGCGACTGGCTGTACTTGCGCACCTGGATCGGCGCGAACTCGGACAGGAACTTCGGCCGCTCGAAGCTGGCCGCCGGCCACGCCGCGCGTTCGCCGGTGGAGCCGATCACCCGGTCCACGTAGACCTTGATCGTGCGCACGTCGCCGTTCGCCTTCTGCATCGTCGCGATGTGCCACGGGATCAGCATCTCCACCGTCCACGCGTCGCCGTCCTCGCCGACCGCGTGCTGCCAGTTGCCGTCCCAGTCGGCGCTGAAGGCGTTCTCGTTGGTGAACAGGCCGTCGCCGATGCCGTTGGTCGACGACACGCAGAAGTTGTAGCCGGTACGCGCGTCGCCATCGAAATCGATGTTCACGTTGACCCGGTCGACCTGCTCCTCGAAATCGCGCCGCACCTTCTGCCGGGTGCGCGGCACCGACGCCGGCTGCACGTTGCGGAACGCCACGGCGAGACCGTCCGGCGTGGCCAGGATCCACGCCTCGGTCTGCAGCGAGCCCGGCGCGCCGGAGAACGGCATCACCTGGCGGAAGTCGGTGATGTGCTGCGCGCCGGCCCATTCGGCCGGGTCGATGCGGCCGTCGATGGCGACCGACGGGCCGCTTTCCGCCGCCATCGCCGGCATCGCCATGCCCAGGCAGGCCAGGCTGCCGCCCACGATCTTCGCTTTCATCCGTGCACCCCGCTCCCAAGATGCGCGCAGAATAGGGACCAGCGCCGACCCGCGCGCCTGTCGAGAGTCATTGCAACCTTTTACGCGAGTCGCGCATCCCTGCGTGTGAAAGCCGCCTTCACGGAATACGCGGAAGCGGACTCAGGGCGCCGTCGCGTCGTGGGTGACGAAACTGTTCTCGCCCTGCGGCAGTTCCAGCCATTCCGGGTGCGCCAGCGCGCGGCTCACGTCGGCCAGGCCCGACTGCCAGTGTTCGCGCATCGCCACGCGGCCGAACTGGTAGTCCTTGAAGTGGCCCAGCCGCGCGCGGTCGCGGTAGATCAGGTGGATCACGCTGTAGCGCCGGTCGCAGGCCAGCTCGGCGGCGCGCTGCGCCCAGGGGTTGGTCTCGCGCACCCCGGCGGGGAGTTCCTCGAGCAGTTCGCGCAACAGGCGACGGTAGTGCTGGACGATGCGCTGCGCGTCGGTGATGGTGCGGGTACGGCTGGAGTACTGGATTTCCTTTTCGCGCTCGGCCACGTCGAGCAGGTTGTCCGGCACGTCGCCGCGCGCGCTCCACAGGTCGACCTGGAACACCAGCGAATCGCGGCGCGGCTGCGCGGCGAAGATCTGCGACAGCGGCGTGTTCGACACCAGCCCGCCGTCCCAGTACCAGCGGCCGTCGATCTCGACCGCGGGGAACGCCGGCGGCAGCGCGCCCGAGGCCATGACGTGGCGCGCGTCCAGGCGCATGTGCGCGTTGTCGAAGTATTCGAAGTTGCCGCTGGCCACGTCGACCGCGCCGACGCTGACGCGGATGCCGCCGTCGTTGAGGCGGTCGAAGTCGACCAGCCTTTCCAGCGTCTGCAGCATCGGCCGGGTGTCGTACCAGCTGGCCGCACCGGGACCGTGCGAGAAGAACGGATCGAACCACATGCGCGGCAGGTAGAAGCCGCGCTGGCCTTCGACCAGCGCGCGCCACGCTTCCCAGGCATCGAGCCAGTTGCGCGCATCGCCGTCGAGTCCTTCCAGGTGCGCCTCCTGCCCCAGCGTGGTCGCCGGCAGCCAGTACGGCTGCGATACGGTGCCCCAGAATTCGCGCAGCGCATCGAGGCGCTTCTCCGGCGCGTTGCCGGCGATCAGCGCGGTATTGAATGCGCCGATGGAGATGCCGGCCAGCCAGTTCGGCACGATGCCGGCTTCGTGCAGGCCCTGGTAGACGCCGGCCTGATAGGCGCCGAGCGCGCCGCCGCCCTGGAGGACGAGGGCGATGGTTTCGGGCTTGGTTTTAGGCGTGCTCGACTTGCGCTTGGCAACAACCGCATTCTTGCGAGTAGCCATCGCAGTTGGTTCCTTTTCTAGGACTGAATCGAACCGGGATACAAACCCTTCGGCGCCTCAGCGCCCCAAACCAATCCACTGGCACTTACTTCCAGCCCCTTGAACCTGCGGACCTCACGCCACGGAGCGGTACTCGCGTCGTACTCGATGATTTCGTAATCCCGACCGCAGGTTTTCCAGCTGACGAAGCGCCTTGCCATCATCAATTGGCCGGCTACTGCATATGCCAACCATGGCTGACGGTGATGCTCTGCCCCGTCAGCGCGGCACTCGGGAATTCGCACAGGAACCTGACCGTCTCGGCCACGTCGTCCAGCGTGGTGAAGATGCCGTCGACGGTGCCGCCGAGCATGATCTTCTTCACCACCTCTTCCTCGCTGATGCCGAATTCCTTGGCCTGTTCGGGAATCTGCTTCTCCACCAGCGGCGTGCGCACGAAGCCCGGGCACACCACGTTGCTGCGGACGCCGTGCTTCGCCCCTTCCTTCGCCAGCGTGCGCGCCAGGCCCAGCAGGCCGTGCTTGGCGGTCACGTAGGCCGACTTCAGCGGCGAGGCCAGGTGCGAGTGCACCGAGCCCATGTAGATGACGACGCCACCGCGGTCGTCCTCGTACATGTGCGGCAACACCGCCTTGGTGGTCAGGAACGCGCCGTCCAGGTGGATCGCCAGCATCTTCTTCCAATCGGAATAGGCGAAATTCTCGATCGGGTTGACGATCTGGATGCCGGCGTTGGAAACGAGGATGTAGACCGGGCCGAGCTTTTCCTTGACCTCGGCGATGCCGGCCTTGACCGCGTCCTCGCTGGTCACGTCCATCGCGATGCCGATGGCCTTGCCGCCGGCCGAATTGATTTCCTCGGCGACGGCCTGCGCGCCGGCGGCGTTGAGGTCGGCGATGGCGATGTGCGCACCGGCCTTGGCCAGGTTCAGCGCGATCTCCTTGCCGATGCCGCTGGCCGCGCCGGTGACGACCGCGACCTTGCCAGTCAGTGATGAGGCCATGGACTCGACTCCTGTGGGGTGGGAAGCCGACATAGTGTCGCAGCCGGGATGTTACCGCATCGTTCCAAAGTCCAATGCGGTTGCTCCTTCCCTTGC
Organism: Pseudoxanthomonas sangjuensis; assembly: GCF_010211755.1. GTDB lineage: Bacteria > Pseudomonadota > Gammaproteobacteria > Xanthomonadales > Xanthomonadaceae > Pseudoxanthomonas_A > Pseudoxanthomonas_A sangjuensis. Next base: position 47,047 of record NZ_PDWR01000026.1, read on the forward strand.
AGGAGCGGCGTAAGCCGCGACCCCTTCCCCGCATGCGGGGAAAGAGCCTGCCCTCGAAAGCTTTGGTCGGGAGTGCCCGAAGGGCGGATGGGGGCCGCGAACGCAGCGAACGGCTGCTTTTGCGGTTGCCCCTCATGAAGCAACGGCAAAATCAAGGTCGAAGAGCGCCCCTCATCCGCCCTTCGGGCCCCTTCTCCCCGCGAGAAGCGCGCGGCGAGAAGGGTTCGCGGCTTACACCGCTCCTACGGTGGAGATGGCCGCAGGGTGTTCGTCATTTCTTCGGCTGCAGCATCGTGCCGGTGCACTTCTTCGAGCCGCACTTGCACGCCCAGATCTTCTTCAGCCGCGCGGTGTGCGGCTCGTCCAGGGTGATGCCGTAGTTGTAGGTCAGCTCCTCGCCCGGCTTGATGTTGCGGATCGCCTCGATGTAGACGCGGTCCTTCTTGCGGTTCTTGCCTTCGTGCTCGTCGATCACCGCTTCGCAGTTCGGGGCGCAGCTGTGGTTGATCCAGCGCGCGCGGTTGCCCTTGTAGTTGGCGTCGATGACGTATTCGTCGTTGAGGGTGAACAGGAAGGTGTGGCCCGACTCGACGTCGCCGGCGTCGTCCTCGTCGACTTCGGCGTGGGTGCGGCGCTTGCCCTTGTATTCGATGATGAATTCGCCCTTCTTGATCGGGGCGATGGCGAACACGCCATTGCCGTGGATGTCGGACTTGCGGGCTTCGATCTTCTTGTTGGCCATTCGTAACGTGACGGAAAGGGAAGGACGGCGTCGATTGTCGCATGCCCGGGCACTGGGCATGACGAAGGTACCCATGACCGATGGCAGGCGGGGCGGGAAAACTGTCCTGATGCGATGCCGGCCCGCGTTTCATCGACAACCCATTCTGGAACACGACCATGTCCCGTCCGAACATCGCCCCGATCGGCCTGCCACTGGCGCCGCTGCTGCTCGTCCTCGCCGCCTGCCAGCCGCAATCGTCGGCGGTCCCGTCCGCCGTCGCCGCCACGCCGGACGCCGAAGCCGACCTCGTCGCGCGCGGCGAATACCTGGTGCGCGTCGGCGGCTGCAACGACTGCCACACGCCCGGCTACGCCGAGAGCGGCGGCCGGACCCCCACGTCGGAATGGCTGCAGGGGTCGCCGCTGGGCCATTACGGCCCGTGGGGAACGGCCTATCCGACCAACCTGCGCCTGTCCATCGACAAGCTCAGCGAGCAGGACTGGCTGACCTACAGCGCCACCCTGCGCACGCGCCCGCTGATGCCCGATTTCACCCTCCGCAACATGTCGGAGGCGGACCGCCGCGCCATCTACCGGTTCGTCCGCTCGCTCGGCCCGGCCGGCGTGCCCGCGCCGCAAGCCCTGCCGCCCGGCCAGCAACCGCCGCCGCCCTACCTGGCCCTGGTCCTGCCCGAACCGCCGGCAGGCGCAGCCGCCCAGGCACCGTAAGCCGCGGCCGACCCTCCGGACTGGCAGGGACGGGACCAAAAGCGTACAATTTCGGTACGTTTTGAATCCCGCCCTTTGCCATGCTCCGCGTCACCAAGCTCACCGACTACGCCACCGTCGTCCTGACCGTGCTCGCCGCGCGGCCGGGCGAGGTGCTCAGCGCCACCGACCTGGCCGAACACTCCGGCCTGGAAGCGCCCACCGTGGCCAAGGTGCTGAAGCCGCTGGCCCAGGCCGGCCTGGTCGAAGGCCGGCGCGGCGTGCACGGCGGCTACCGGCTCAGCCGCCCCGCCGAACAGGTCAGCCTGATCGAAATCGTGGAGGCGATGGAAGGCCCGCTGGCGATGACCGAATGCAGCCAGACCGACAGCCATTGCGGCATCGCCCACCAGTGCGGCGCGCGCGCGAACTGGCGGCTGATCAACGACGTGGTCGCCGACGCACTGCGCGGCGTGACCCTGCAGCAGATGCTGCACCCGCCCCACGACCCCCGGCGGCGCCCGATCGCGGTGCGCGTCGCCACCGCTTGAACGAACCGATCTGAATCGAAACACGTAGGCAGCCGGATGGCCACCGAAATCACTTCCACCGACACCATCGAAACCCCGCCCAACGCCGAGATCCTCGAACAGCTGGGTCGGCGCTACGCCGCCGGTTTCGTCACCGACATCGAATCCGACTCGCTGCCGCCGGGCCTGGACGAGGCCACCGTGCGCGCGCTCTCGGCGAAGAAGGGCGAGCCCGAATGGATGACCGAATGGCGCGTGGCCGCGTACAAACACTGGCTGACCATGCCGGTGCCGCACTGGGCCAAGCTGAAGATCGCGCCGATCGACTTCCAGGCGATCAGCTACTACTCGGCGCCGAAGGCCAAGTACAAGTCGCTGGACGAAGTACCCCAGGAACTGATCGACACCTACGACCGGCTCGGCGTGCCGCTGCACGAGCGCGCCAAGCTGGCCGGCGTCGCGGTGGATGCGGTGTTCGACTCGGTCAGCGTCGGCACCACCTTCCGCAAGGAACTGGCCGAGAAGGGCATCATCTTCTGCTCGATGTCCGAGGCGATCCGCGAGCACCCCGAACTGGTGAAGCAGTACCTGGGCTCGGTGGTGCCGACCGGCGACAACTACTTCGCCGCGCTGAACTCGGCGGTGTTCTCCGACGGCAGCTTCGTGTTCATTCCCAAAGGCGTGCGTTGCCCGATGGAGCTGAGCACCTACTTCCGCATCAACGCCGGCCATACCGGCCAGTTCGAACGCACCCTGATCATTTGCGAGGACAAGGCCTACGTCAGCTACCTGGAAGGCTGCACCGCGCCGATGCGCGACGAGAACCAGCTGCACGCGGCGGTGGTGGAGCTGGTCGCGCTGGAAGACGCCGAGATCAAGTATTCGACCGTGCAGAACTGGTACCCGGGCGACGAGGAAGGCCGCGGCGGCATCTACAACTTCGTGACCAAGCGCGCCGAATGCCGCGGCGCGCGCAGCAAGGTGACGTGGACGCAGGTCGAGACCGGCTCGGCGGTCACCTGGAAGTACCCGAGCTGCGTGCTGCTGGGCGACGACTCGGTCGGCGAGTTCCACTCGGTCGCGCTGACCCACCACCGCCAGCAGGCCGACACCGGTACCAAGATGGTCCACGTCGGCAAGCGCACCAAGTCGAAGATCGTCAGCAAGGGCATCAGCGCGGGCCGTGGCCAGAACACCTACCGCGGCCTGGTCCGGGTCGGTGCCGGCGCGGACGGCGCGCGCAACTACACCCAGTGCGACAGCCTGCTGATCGGCAAGAAGTGCGGCGCGCATACCTTCCCGTACATCGAGGTCAAGAACCCCGGCGCGACGGTCGAGCACGAGGCGACCACGTCGAAGATCTCCGACGACCAGCTGTTCTACTGCCGCTCGCGCGGCATTTCCGAGGAAGACGCGGTAAGCCTGATCGTCGACGGCTTCTGCAAGCAGGTGTTCAAGGAACTGCCGATGGAGTTCGCGGTGGAAGCGAAGAAACTGCTGGAAGTGTCGCTGGAAGGCAGCGTCGGCTGAGGCGGCGGGGGGGGCGGGCCCGGCCGCGCGGGGGGGGGCCGGCCAGGCACGCGCGGGGGGAGGGCCAGGCCCGCGGGCGCCGCCGGGGGGGCGCGCCGAGCCCGCGGCCCGGCCTGCGCGAAAAACGCCGGGCCGCGGCGGCCCTGGCGCTGGGCGTGCTGCTGGCCGCGCTGGCCGGCTTCGGCGGCAGCGTCGCGGCGGCGTGCGCCTTCGTCGCCCAGCCGCTGCTGGCGCTGGGCGTGTCGTGGCGGCGCGGCACGCGCGTGCCGACGCGGCGCGCCGATGCGGCGAGCTGGCTCGGCGAAATCGTCCCGTTGCTG
>NZ_PDWR01000027.1 GCF_010211755.1 Pseudoxanthomonas sangjuensis
CCCTCAGCGCGCAGCGGCCGCACCGGCGTATGGAGGGGCGCAGTGGCGGGGATCCGGGGCATGGGGGCTCCTGCGGGGAAACGGGCGAGCCGGAAAGGCCAATGGCCCCGTTATGGGGCCATTGGCGGGAGGATGCAAGCGTTTGTCCGCACAACCTTGAACCGGGGCGGCTCGCGGGTCCCGGCGGTTCATTCGGCCGCCGCGATCTTCGCCTGGGGCGGATTCTGGTAGATCAGGTACGGTTCGGATTTGTGCTCGATGACCGACTCGTCGACCACCACCTTGCCGACGTTTTCCAGCGACGGCAGGTCGTACATGGTGTCCAGCAGCACCGATTCGACGATGGTGCGCAGGCCGCGCGCGCCGGTCTTGCGCTTGAGCGCCTTGCGCGCGATCGCCGACAGCGCGTCGGGGCGGAACTCCAGTTCCACGCCTTCCATGTCGAACAGCTTCTTGAACTGCTTGGTGATCGCGTTCTTGGGTTCGGTCAGGATCTTGACCAGGGCGGCCTCGTCCAGTTCCTCCAGCGTCGCGACCACCGGCAGGCGGCCGACGAACTCGGGGATCAGGCCGAACTTGATCAGGTCTTCCGGCTCGACCTCGGACAGGATCTTGCCGACCTCGACCTTCTTGCTCGAACTCTTGACCTTGGCGCCGAAACCAATGCCGCTGGCCTCGGTGCTGCGCTGCTGGATGATCTTGTCCAGCCCGGCGAAGGCGCCGCCGCAGATGAACAGGATGTTCTTGGTGTCGACCTGCAGGAATTCCTGCTGCGGGTGCTTGCGGCCGCCCTGCGGCGGCACGCTGGCGATGGTGCCCTCGACCAGCTTCAGCAGCGCCTGCTGCACGCCTTCGCCGGACACGTCGCGGGTGATCGACGGGTTCTCGCTCTTGCGGCTGATCTTGTCGATCTCGTCGATGTAGACGATGCCCTGCTGCGCCTTCTCGACGTCGTAGTCGCACTTCTGCAGCAGCTTCTGGATGATGTTCTCGACGTCCTCGCCGACGTAGCCGGCCTCGGTCAGCGTGGTCGCGTCGGCGATGGTGAACGGCACGTTGAGCAGCCGCGCCAGCGTTTCCGCCAGCAGGGTCTTGCCCGAACCGGTCGGGCCGACCAGCAGGATGTTCGACTTGGCCAGCTCGACGTCGTCGTTCTTCTGCCGGCTCTCGATGCGCTTGTAGTGGTTATACACGGCCACCGCGAGGGTGCGCTTGGCGCGCTGCTGGCCGATCACGTACTGGTCCAGCACCTCGAGGATCTCGCGCGGCTTGGGCAGGTGGCTGCGCGCCGACTGCGCCTTCTCCTCGAGCTCCTCGCGGATGATGTCGTTGCACAGCTCAACGCATTCGTCGCAGATGAACACGCTGGGGCCGGCAATCAGTTTCCGCACCTCGTGCTGGCTCTTGCCGCAGAACGAGCAGTACAGAATCTTGTTGCTGTCGCCGGAACGGCCCTGACGGTCTTCGCTCATTGCTTTGTTTGCCACTGGTTCGCCGGGTAGCCGGCGGGGGTTTCGGGTCCGAGAATAGCACAGGCTCCGGGGGACGCCAGCGCCGCCCCGGGGGGTGTGCAACCTGTTGATTCCGCTGGAATGATCGGCAGGCTCAGGACGCCTGGATCGACTCTTCCGGGCGCCGCTCCAGCACCTGGTCGACCAGGCCGTAGGCCTGCGCCTCGGCGGCGCTCTTGAAGTTGTCGCGCTCGGTGTCGCGCTCGATGGTTTCCAGCGCCTGGCCGGTGTGCCTGGCCAGAATCTCGTTGAGGGTCTGGCGCATCTTCAGGATCTCGCGGGCGTGGATGTCGATGTCCGTCGCCTGGCCCTGGAAGCCGCCCAGCGGCTGGTGGATCATCACCCGCGAATTCGGCAGGGCGTAACGCTTGCCCTTCGCGCCCGCGGCCAGCAGCACCGCGCCCATGCTCGCCGCCTGGCCGACGCAGATGGTGCTGACGTCCGGCTTGATGTACTGCATGGTGTCGTAGATCGCCATGCCCGCGGTGACGATGCCGCCCGGCGAGTTGATGTAGAAGCTGATGTCCTTCTCCGGGTTCTCCGCTTCCAGGAACAGCATCTGCGCGACGATCACGTTGGCGACGTGGTCGTCGACGCCGCCGACCAGGAAGATCACCCGCTCCTTCAGCAGGCGCGAGTAGATGTCGTAGGCGCGCTCGCCGCGGCTGGTCTGCTCGACCACCATCGGGACCAGGTTCAGGGCTTTGGTTTCGATGCTCATTTGCGTTCCTGTTGTCGAGTTCGTGCCGCCGCGCCGACCTGGTCGCCGGTACGCGATCCGCTTACTGGCGGATCGCGTCCTGGAAGGATAGCGCCTGCTCGGTGTGCTGGGCGCGCTCGGCGATCCAGTCGATCACCTGCTCTTCCATCACCCGGGACTGCAGCCCGGACATCAACTGGGGATCGTTGCGGTACAACTCAATGACCTGCTCCGGCTCCTCGTAGGTCGAGGCGATCAGGCGCAGGGTTTCGTTCAGGCGCTTCGGATCCAGACGCAGCTGGTTGCGGCGCGCGACCTCGCCGACCAGCAGGCCGACGAGAACCCGCTTGCGGGCCGCGTCCATGAAACCCTGGTGCGCGTCCGCCGGCACCTGCCCGACCGGCTGGCCGGCGCGGCGCGCCTGCTCGACCTGGTTGGCCAGCAGGGCGCGGGCCTCGTTCTCGACCAGGCGCGGCGGCATTTCCACGTGCGCCCAGGTGGCGATGATCTGCTCGCCGACCTCGCGACGCAGGCGGTTGGCCAGCGCGCCCTTCAGTTCGCGCTCGAGGTTGCTGCGGATGTCGGCGCGGAACTGCTCGGGGTCGCCGCTCTTCACGCCGAAGCTCTTGATGAAGGCCTTGTCGACCGGCGGCAGCACCGATTCGGCCACGTCGGTGACCTTGACGTAGACCTTGACCTGGCGGCCGGCCAGTTGCGGCACGCGCCAGTTGGCCGGGAAGTCGACGTCGATCTCCTTCTCCTCGCCCGCGGCCAGGCCGACCAGCGCATTCTCGATCTGCGGGAACATCACGCCGGAACCGATGATCGTCGCGCCCTTCTCCACGCCTTCGGCGGGCAGGCGCTCATCGCCGGCCTGCGACCAGGTCTCCAGCGCGACGCGGTCGCCTTCCTTCGCGGCGCGCTCGACGCTCTTGTACTCGCGGCGCTGCAGGCGCAGGTTCTCGATCATCTGGTCGATGTCGGCCTCGGTGACTTCCGAGGTATGGCGGATCACGTTGAGCTTGGCGACGTCGATGTCGCCGAAGTCCGGCACCACCTCGAAGGTGGCGACCCACTCCAGTTCGCTGCCGGCGACCGGCTCCAGGCGCGGGTTGCCGGCCAGGCGCAGCTCGTTCTCGCGCACGGCGGTGTCGAAGGTCTCGCGCAGCAGGCCGTCGAGGGCCTCGGCGCGCACCTGCTTGCCGAAGCGCTGCTCGATGACCTTGGGCGGGACCTTGCCGGGGCGGAAGCCCTTGATCCGCGCGGTGCGGGCGATTTCCTGCAGGCGGCCACCGATGTGGGTGTCCAGCCGCTCGGCCGGCAGGGTGAAACTCATGCGGCGCTCGAGGCTGCCGAGCGATTCCAGCGAAACTTGCATAAAACCTGACTCCTGCCGCCGCGGCGCGGCCGCGGCCTGTGTTGAATGGTGTTCGGCAGCCCCGGCCGGACCCCCGGTCCGGCTTCGGCTGAACTTGATATTTTGGCCGATTATGGCCCGGCCTGCCAGTAGAAGGCTGCGCCGCGGCGAAGCGGCCGGCCTCCGCTTCCCCCGCCGCAGGAGCGCTTTGCCGCCCGCCCCGCAAGGCGGGCGCGACCAAAGTCGCTTGGGCCGGCAACGGCCGTTCGGGCATAATTGCGCCTGAAACTTGTTCCCGCGCCCGGCCTGCCGGCCTCTGCGCACCTCCCCCTGTTCGGAATCAGACAATGACCCAGACGATTACGGTCATCCGTGGCGACGGCATCGGCCCGGAGATCATGGACGCCACCCTGTACGTGCTCGAAGCGTTGAAACCGGGCCTGAGCTACGAAGAGGCCGACGCCGGCCTGGTCGCGCTGGAGAAGCACGGCGAGCTGCTGCCGCAGGCCACCCTGGATTCGATCCGCAAGAACAAGGTCGCGCTGAAGAGCCCGTTGACCACCCCGGTCGGCGAAGGCTTCAGCTCGATCAACGTGGCCCTGCGCCGCGCCTTCGACCTGTACGCCAACGTGCGCCCGGCCAAGTCGTTCCCGAACACCAAGTCGCGCTTCCCGATGGGCGTGGACCTGATCACCGTGCGCGAGAACACCGAGGGCGCCTACATCGGCGAAGGCCAGTCGATCACCGAGGACGGCGAAACCGCGACGCTGATGCAGAAGATCACCCGCAAGGGCTCCGAGCGCATCGTCCGCTACGCCTTCGACCTGGCCCGCGCGACCGGGCGCAAGAAGGTCACCCTGGTGCACAAGGCCAACATCCTGAAGACCACCTCAGGCCTGTTCCTGAAGGTCGGGCGCGAGGTGGCCGCGCAGTACCCGGACATCGAGTGCAACGAGATGATCGTCGACAACACCTGCATGCAGCTGGTGATGCGGCCGGAGCAGTTCGACATCATCTGCACCACCAACCTGTTCGGCGACATCATCTCCGACCTGTGCGCCGGCCTGGTCGGCGGCCTCGGCCTGGCGCCGGGCGCCAACATCGGCAAGGACGCGGCGATCTTCGAGGCCGTGCACGGCTCGGCCCCGGACATCGCCGGCAAGGGCATCGCCAACCCGTGCGCGCTGCTGCTGGGCGCGGCGCAGATGCTCGACCACATCGGCCAGCCGCAGAACGCCGAGCGCCTGCGCAAGGCCATCGTCGCCACGCTGGAAGCCAAGGATTCGCTGACCCCGGACCTCGGCGGCAGCGGCACCACGATGACGTTCGCCAAGGCCATCGCCAGCCGCCTGTAAAAGCAGCGGCGGAATCGCGATCCACCGGAAACGGGACGCCGCAGCGTCCCGTTTTTGTTCGTGCCTGTCCCATCGGCGGGCTTGGACGGCCGAGCCGGAATCCGCAGAATTCCCGGCGCCCTCCCCCGGCAGGAACCCGTTCGATGTCCGTCCGTCCCAGCGCACTGGCGCTGACCCCACTGCCGCTGTTCCTGGCGCTGTTCTTCGGCGCCGGCGTGTATTTCACCCTGCACGGCGAAGCGATGGGCTTCTACCAGTTGCGCGCGCCGGTGGCGATCCTGCCGGCGCTGGCGTGGGCGGCGTGGCTGGCGAAGCGGCGCGGCCTGCCGGCCGGCGACATCCTGCTGCGCGGCATGGGCGACGCGAACATCGTGCTGATGTGCCTGATCTTCCTGCTCGCCGGCGCCTTCGCCACCGTGTCGAAGGCGATCGGCGCGGTCGATGCGGTGGTGCAGCTGGGCGTGGGCGCGCTGCCGTCGGCGCTGCTCCTGCCCGGGCTGTTCGTGCTAGCTTCGCTGATCTCGCTGGCGATCGGCACGTCGATGGGCACCATCGCCGCGGTGGTGCCCATCGCGCTGGGCGTGGCCGAGGCGGCGGGGCTGGACACCGCATTGGTGGTCGGCACGGTGATCGGCGGGGCGATGTTCGGCGACAACCTGTCGGTGATCTCCGACACCACGATCGCCGCCACCCGCACCCAGGGCGCGGAGATGCGCGACAAGTTCCGCGAGAACTTCAGGATCGCGCTGCCGGCGGCGCTGGCCACCGCGCTGTTGCTCGGCCTCGCCGGCGATTCGGCGCCGGTCGCCACCGAAACCGACGCTTCGCCATGGCTGCTGCTGCCTTACGTGCTGGTACTGGCGTTGGCGCTGCTCGGACTGGACGTGCTGGTGGTGCTGGGCCTCGGCCTGGCGCTGGCCGGACTGTTCGGATTCGTGTTCGCCGCCGACTATGGCCCGGTCGAATTCGCGGCCGATGCCTGGACCGGTTTCGAGGGCATGACCGAAATCCTGCTGCTATCGCTGCTGATCGGCGGCCTCGGCGCACTGATGAAGGAAGCCGGCGGCCTGGCCTGGCTGGCGCAGGCGATCGACCGCGTCGCGCGCGGGCACAAGGGCCGCCGCACCGGCGAATTCAGCATCGCCGCGCTGTCGGCCACCGCCGACGTGTTCACTGCCAACAACACCGTCGCGATCCTGGTGGGCGGCGGCGTCGCCCGCGACATCGCCGCGCAGCACGGCATCTCCCCGCGCCGCGCCGCCAGCGTGCTGGACATCTTTGCCTGCATCCCGCAAGGCCTGCTGCCGTACGGGGCGCAGATCCTGCTGGCGGCGTCGCTGTCCTCGGTGTCGCCGCTGGCGCTGAGCGGCAAGGTGTACTACTGCTGGATCCTGGCGGCGGTCACGATCGCCTTCATGCTGTGGCCGGGACGCCGGGAAAAAGCCGCCACCGGCACATGAAGAAGGGCGCATTCGCGCCCCTTGCCCCACCCTCCGGGAACGGCGGAAACCGTCAGTTGCGCGACTGCAGCTTCGACAGCAGGCGCAGGAACTCGACATACAGCCACACCAGCGCGACCAGCAGGCCGAACGCGCCGTACCACTCCATGTACTTCGGCGCGCCCTCTTCGACGCCCGATTCGATGAAGTCGAAGTCCAGCACCAGGTTCAGCGCCGCGATCACCACCACGAACAGGCTGAAACCGATGCCGATCAGGCCCGAGTCGTGGATGAACGGGATATTGACCCCGAACAGGCGCAGCGCCATCGACGCCAGGTACACCAGGAAGATGCCGCCGGTGGCCGCGGCCACGCCCAACTTGAAGTTCTCGGTGGCCTTGATCAGGCCGCTGCGGTAGGCGAACAGCAGCGTGAACAGGGTGCCGAAGGTCAGCAGAACGGCCTGGAACACGATGCCCTGGTACAGGTGGTTGTACAGCGCCGAGATCGCACCGAGGAAGAAGCCTTCGACCAGCGCGTACAGCGGCGCGGTGACCGGCGCCCACTGCTTCTTGAACGCGGTGACCATGGCCAGGACCAGCCCGCCGATGGCACCGCCCCAGACGTACACGGCGAAACCGGGCGCGATTTCGCCATCGGCGCCAAACGCGCGCGACCAGGCGAAAGCCGCCGTCAGCACGGTCAGCAGCAGCAGGAAGCCGGTCTTGTTGACCGTGCCGTTGAGGGTCATCGCCCCGGCATCGCGGGCGACGACGGCGCCGCTGCCGAGGTCGAGGAAGGTCGATTCCTTGAGTACCGGGTTGCCGCTGCGCATGGATATCCCCTGTGAGTCGATGGTTGCCTGCGCCGCAGGATACACCGGCCGGTTCCGGCGGCCTCGTGTTGACAGTCGCGGCGACGCTCCGGACAATGCACCTCCCGCGCACCGCAAGGCGCCCGGGGCGTCCGCAACGACCACTCGAACCCGCCGGGGTATAGCGCAGTCTGGTAGCGCATCTGCTTTGGGAGCAGAGGGTCGGGGGTTCGAATCCCTCTACCCCGACCAGCTCGGTTCAAGTCCGGTGCCGCTATCATGGGCAGCATCCGCGCCCGTAGCTCAACCGGATAGAGCACCGGCCTTCTAAGCCGGCGGTTGCTGGTTCGAGTCCAGCCGGGCGCGCCATCGGTCGATGGCGGACAAGGTTTTCCAGTGGTGGCTGTAGCTCAGTTGGTTAGAGTACTGGATTGTGATTCCAGTTGTCGGGGGTTCGAGTCCCCTCAGCCACCCCACTCCACAGGCGTTCCGTCACGACGGGATTGCCGGGCCGCATGGTAGCCGTTACACTATGCGACCGAATTAAATCGGGCCGTTAGCTCAGTTGGTAGAGCAGTTGACTCTTAATCAATAGGTCCAAGGTTCGAATCCTTGACGGCCCACCAATAAAGACAAGGACTTAGGTGCAAACCTGGGTCCTTTTTCTTTGGAAATTGGAAAAATTCCTGGAAAAACTCTGGAAAAATGAAGCCCTTCAAAGCCATGTGGAATGGTCTCAGGGGAGTTGATGGAGTTAGGGTGATCAATTGCTCTAGACGGCGCTTTGGCGGGGGTAAGGGGCATGACCAAATTGCCTAGGGCGTCTCATTAACGCCTAGACAACGTTGTACAATCCTTAACGCCGGCTGCCGAAAGGCTAAACAAAGCCGATAGCCGGTCAGGGGATCGGGGGCTTTTTTAACAATCTCCTAACAGATTTGTTGTAATTCTGGTCGTGGCGAAAAAACGCCACTGTCGGCCTGCCACGTGCAGGCCAATCGTGTATGCATTGAGGTACTAATGGAGACGCAAATGAACGCTCAACAGATTGCCAAAGATAAGCTTTTTGGCGAAGCGGGGCTGCGCGCGTCCAATTTCAAGCTGTTCCCGGGTCGTTCTAGGGACGCGACGGCTGAGCAGGTCGCTCAACAAATTGTCGGATCAATTGAACGGATCGAAAAAGGTGAGCTTCAAGTCGTCGAAGACTTCGAGGACTGATATTGCATGCCTTATGGGGATCTGTATCAGTACGCGCAAAGTCTTGCTCCGGTTGTCAACCGGAATTTGATCCGAGACAAGATAATCCAGCTGACCGGTATTGCCGGCTTTCGATGTTTTGTCGATCCTGGTCTGGATCCAAACATTACGAGCGGGTACTACGTGTCGCCGTCAAATGAGGATAGCCAGTTCGCTCGCCAAGCGAACGGCAGGCACGTCATCGCCTATGCCCAAGGCCTGAATCGGTGCTGGCAGAGATTCGTCACCGTCAAAGAAATGATGCATGTGTTCGATGAAGTGCTGGAGTGCACCAATTCGGAAGCTGACTTGGATCTGCTGCTTTCCAATTTCTACGGCGGTGCTGACACAAGTGGGGAAATCTGCCCGCAGATGAAATCCGAAGTTAAGTGCTTCTGGATGGCCGTCGGCGTGCTTTGTCCAGAGAGGACTCGAGTCGAGCTTCAGCAAAAGAGGGATGCTGGGGAGCTAACTGACTACCAGATCGCGGATTACCTGAAAGTTCCTGAGGTTTATGTTCCGAACTTCTTCAATCCGAGATACAAGCATTTGCTGGCAAGCCTTACTGACTGAACTTGGCGGCCTCCTATAAACCTCGCTTCGGCGGGGTTTTTGTTTGCGTCTGGAAATCCTTGAGCTACACATTGACGTCCGTTGATGGGGCTATTCCGTTTTTGCCCGGGAGCGGATGGTGCTCCTGCTCTCCAGTACCGGTGAAGATCACAACGGAGGGGTCATCCTTGGTTGCGTTCAGCTCCTTTGCCGCTGCTAGTTGGGTGTTCATGCCCCAGCAGCACCATCACGCTATGGGAACTTGGAAAAATTCCTCGCAAGTGCTTGAATGTGCGCCGCCTGATGTTGATGGTTTTGGAAATTTGGCGCGGCCTAACCTGTTGATCTAAGGCATCACTTGCGTTGCCTCTTAATCAATAGGTCCAAGGTTCGAATCCTTGACGGCCCACCAAACACAAAAGCGCCCGGGTAACCCCGGGCGCTTTTTCGTTGCCTGCTGCCGCTAGAATGGCCGCGACGCGAAAGTGGCGGAATTGGTAGACGCCCTGGATTTAGGTTCCAGTGCCGCAAGGCGTGGGGGTTCGAGTCCCCCCTTTCGCACCACCTCCCGGCCGCGCGCCTCCGGTCAGCCGTGGTCGTGCGCCGCCGGCGCCATCCCCTCGCCCGCTTCGAGCCGATCCAGGAAATCCACCGCGCGGCGCAGGTGCGGGATCACGATCGATCCGCCGACCACCAGGCCCACCGAGAACGCCTCGAAGAACTCGTCGCGACCCACCCCGGCTTCCTTGCACTGGGCGACGTGGTAGCTGATGCAGTCGTCGCAGCGCAGCACCAGCGAGGCAACCAGCCCCAGCAGTTCCTTGGTCTTCACGTCCAGCGCGCCGGCCTGGTAGGTCTGCGTGTCGAGCGCGAAGAAACGCCGCACCACCTGGTTCGGTTCGGCCAGGATGCGTTCGTTCAAGCGCCGGCGGAACGCGGCAAATTCCTCGACGCGGTTTGCCTCCCCGATGCGGTCGCTGCTCACGCGGCGCCGCCTTCGAGCAGCGGCTCGAGCTTGCCTTCGCGGTGCAGCGCCATCATGTCGTCGTAGCCGCCGACGTGGGTGTCGCCGATGAAGATCTGCGGCACGCTGGTGCGCCGGGTCAGGGCGACCATCTTCTCGCGCTCGGCCGGGTCGGCATCGATCCGGACCTCGGTCCACGAGCGGCCCTTGCTCTTGAGGAAATTCTTGGCCGCCACGCAGTAGGGGCAGACTGCGGTCGAGTAGATGGTGATCTTCGGGACGGCGGTGTCGTTCATGGGAATTCTCGCGGAGTCGTGCGGTCTGAGGACAATATGGTGGCACGATGGCCGATGCCCAATCCGGCAACCGGTGGAACAGTGCGGGCCGGACGCCCGTCCCTTAACCGCCTGTTCACTCGCCCGGCATGGGCAGGCGTCATCCTGCCCGCCTGACTCGACGGAGATCGCCTTGCGCCACCGCCTGCCCATCTTCCTGTTCGCCGCCGCCCTGACTTTCGCGGCCGGCACGCCGCCGGCCCCGGCGCAGGAGGCAAAGCTGCCGGACATCGGCTCCTCGGCCGGCGAAGTACTGACCCCGGCCAAGCAGGCCGAGTACGGCAGCATGGTGATGCGCGAGCTGCGCAACTACGGCTACCTGCTCGACGACCCGCTGATCGACCAGTGGCTGGACACCGTCGGCCGGCGCCTGGGCGCGAACAGCGACGATCCGCGCCAGCCGTTCACCTTCTTCATGCTGAAGGAACGGCAGATCAACGCCTTCGCCACCCTCGGCGGCTACATTGCGGTCAATTCCGGGCTGGTGCTGACCGCCGAGAGCGAGGACGAGGTTGCCGCGGTGCTTTCGCACGAGATCGCCCACGTGACCCAGCAACACGTATTGCGCGCGGTGGAGCGCGCGCAACGCGACCAGGTGCCGATCCTGCTGGGCATGCTCGCCGCGATCGCGCTGGCGCAGAGCGCCGGCGGCAACTCCAGCGACGACGCGGCGATGGCCGCGATGGCCAGCGGCATGGGCCTGATGCAGCAGCGCCAGATCGACTACACCCGTTCCAACGAGGCCGAGGCCGACCGCGTCGGCATCCACACCCTGTCGCGCGCCGGCTACGACGTCGATGCGATGGCCGGCTTCTTCGGGCGCCTGCAACTGGCGATGCGCGGCAACCGCGGCGACGAGCGCAGCCGGGTGCCCGACTACCTGCAGACCCACCCGGTCACCACCACCCGCATCAGCGAGGCGCACGATCGCGCCGAACAGCTCAAGCGCAGCGGCACGGTCGTCACTTCCACCACCGCCACGCCCGGCAACGTCCGCACCGAGAAATTCGTGCGCCAGCCCGACTACGCCGGTTCCGCGCCGGGCACGCTGAACCCGCTGCTGCCGTCCTCGCTGCGCCTGCCCCCCAGCGCGCCGGTCGGCGGCGACACCGGCCAGTTCGACTGGGCGCGCGAACGCCTGCGCGTGCTCAGCGCCGACACGCCGGCGGTGGCGGTGCGCGAATACGAAAGCATCCGCCGCAACACCCCGGGCGGCCTCAGCGACGCCCAGCAATACGGCCTGGCGCTGGCGCGGATGCTCGGCAGCGAGCCCGCGCGCGCCGCCAGCGACCTTGCCGGCCTGCTGAAGCAGGACCCGGACAACCTGTGGATCGCCCTGGCCCTGGCCCAGGCCGAATCCCGCAGCGGCCACGGCGCCGATGCCGAACGCCGCTTCGCCGACCTGCTGCGCCGCCACCCCCACCACCGCGCGATCGCCCTGACCTACGCGCAGGCGTTGAACGAACAGGGCGGCCGCGAAGCCGGCCTGCGTGCCCAGGCGATATTGCGGCCGCTGCTGGCCGCTTCCGCCGACGATCCGGTGTTCCAGCGCAGCTTCGCCCGCGCCTACGAGCTGGCCGGCGACCAGATCCGTGCCGGCGAGGCCTACGCCGAGGCCGCCTTCCTGAGCGGGCGCGCCGAGCAGGCCCTGGTCCAGTTGCAGAACCTGAAGAAGCGCGACGACCTGGACTACTACGCCCGCGCCCGGATCGACGCGCGCATCGCCGCGATCACCCCGCAGGTGCTGGAACTGCATCGCCAGGGCATCAAGGACCCGGACCTGGGGCGGCGCTGAGCAGGTCCGCGGCGGTGCGGCCGGCGGTTTCCGCGGCTGTCATGTTTCCGTCATGAAAATGTCGTCTACTGTCGCCGCCCCCTTGGAGACAGCGGACTTCCGGTGCAGAAGCACGTCCTGATCGTCGACGACGAACCCGCCATCCGCGACATGGTCGCCTTCGCCCTGCGCAAGGGCGAATTCGAGCCGGTCCACGCCGGCGACGCGCGCGAGGCGCAGGGCAAGATCGCCGACCGCGTGCCCGACCTGATCCTGCTCGACTGGATGCTGCCCGGCACCAGCGGCCTGGAACTGGCGCGGCGCTGGCGCAAGGACGCCCTCACCCGCGACGTGCCGATCATCATGCTGACCGCGCGCGGCGAGGAGAACGACCGCGTCGGCGGCCTCGAGGCCGGCGTCGACGACTACGTGGTGAAGCCCTTTTCGGCGCGCGAACTGCTGGCGCGCATCCGCGCGGTGATGCGCCGCGCGCGCGGGGACGACGAGGACGGCAGCGTCGGCATCGGCCCGTTGCGCATCGACGGCGCCGCGCACCGCGTGTTCGCCAACGACGCGGCGGTGCCGATCGGCCCCACCGAATACCGCCTGCTGCACTTCTTCATGACCCATCCGGAGCGGGTGTATTCGCGCGCCCAGCTGCTCGACCACGTCTGGGGCGGCAATGTGTACGTCGAGGAACGCACCGTCGACGTGCACATCCGCCGCCTGCGCAGGACCCTGGAACCGCATGGCGTGGAGCACATGGTGCAGACGGTGCGCGGGTCGGGCTACCGGTTCTCGGCCTCGGTCTGAAACGCGAAGTCGGCGGTTGGCGGTTCGTGGCCGGCAGCGAGGCCCCGAGCCAGCGACCGCCGACCCGCCTCTCCCCTCGCCGCCTTCTGCGACAATCCCGGACATGCCCCGCTACTTGCGCCCCGCCTGGTTCAAGACGCTCGGCCAGCTGGTCGCGGCGCTGGCCGCGGCCGCGCTGCTCGGCTGGCTGGCCGGCCATCCATGGCCCGTGCTCGCCCTGGCCGCGCTCGGCGTCGTCGCCTGGCACTACTGGCGGCTGCGCAAGGTGCTGCTGCGCCTGACCGCGCGCCAGCGGCTGGCGCCGGCGCAGGGCAGCGGCGTGTGGAACGAGCTCGACCGCCTGCTGTACCGCGGCCAGGCGGAGATGCGCAGCCGCAAGCGCCGCCTGCTCGGCATCCTGCGCGCCTACCGCGCCGCCGCCGCGGCGCTGCCCGATGCGGTGGTCGTGGTCGATCGCAACAGCCAGCGCGTGCTCTGGTTCAACGAGGCCGCGACCGCGCTGCTGGGGCTGCAGTACCCCGCGGACATCGACAAGCCGGTCGGCGAACGCCTGCAACCGCTGTCGCTGGCGCACTGGCTGGCCGCCGGGCGCAACGCCGAGCCGCTGCTCGACGCGCCGTCGCCGATCGACCCGAACCTGCGCCTGAACCTGCGCCTGATCCCGTATTCGGACGAATACTGGCTGCTGGTCGCACGCGACGTCAGCAAGCTGCTGCGCCTGGAACAGGTGCGCCGCGATTTCGTCGCCAACGTCTCGCACGAACTGCGCACGCCGCTGACCGTGGTCCACGGCTATCTCGACATGATCGATCCCGACGACCACCCCGAGTGGACGCCGATGCTGGCCGAGATGCAGAAGCAGTCGCAACGGATGACCCGGCTGGTCGAGGACCTGCTTACCCTGTCGCGGCTCGAGGCGCAGGACAGCCTGCCCGACGAAAGCGTGGCGATGGCGCCGATGCTCTCGACGCTGAAGCGCGAGGCCGAGGCGCTCAGCCAGGGCCGCCACCGGATCGAGGCGCAGGACGAGGCCGGCGTCGACCTGTGGGGGTCGAACAAGGAACTGCACAGCGCCTTCTCCAACCTGGTCAGCAACGCGGTGCGCTACACGCCGGCCGGCGGCAGCATCGCGATCCGCTTCGCCCGCGAGGGCGACGGCGCCATGCTGAGCGTGCGCGACACCGGCTACGGCATCCCCGAACAGCACATCCCGCGCATCACCGAACGCTTCTACCGCGTCTCGGCCAGCCGTTCGCGCGAGAGCGGCGGCACCGGCCTGGGCCTGTCGATCGTCAAGCACGTGCTGAACCTGCACCAGGCCCGGCTGGAGATCGAAAGCCGGGTCGGCCATGGCAGCACCTTCTCCGTCCACTTCAACGCCGACCGCGTGCATGCGCGCGACACGGCCCCCACCGTCGCGCCGGCGGCGCATAGCCAGACCGCATGAGCTCGCCCCATCCCGCCCTGCCGAAGATCGAAACGCCGAGCAGCGGCGACCCGCTGCGCGACCCCGCGCTGTACCTCAACCGCGAGCTGTCGCAGCTCGACTTCAACTTCCGCGTGCTGGCGCAGGCGCAGGACCCGCAGGTGCCGCTGCTGGAGCGATTGAGATTTCTGTGCATCAGCTGCACCAACCTCGACGAGTTCTTCGAGATCCGCGCCGCGACCGTGCGCCATGCGCAGGCCTTCGGCCTGCCGCCCGGCCCCGACGGGCTGCCGCCGGCGACGATCCTGGCGCGCATCCACGACCGCGCCGCGCAACTGGTCGAGGCGCAATACAGGTTCTGGAACGAGACGCTGCGCCCGGCATTGGCCGAGGCCGGCGTGCGCGTGCTCGGGCGCGCGCAGTGGAACGCACGGCACAAGCGCTGGCTGCGCGCGTATTTCCGCAAGGAAATCATGCCGGTGCTGTCGCCGCTGGGACTGGATCCGTCGCACCCGTTCCCGAAGATCCTCAACAAGTCGCTGAACATCGTCGTGGTGCTGAAGGGCAAGGACGCGTTCGGCCGCAGCGGCCACCACGCGATCGTGCGCGCGCCGCGCTCGCTGCCTCGCATCATCCACCTGCCGCGGCGCGTGTCCGGCGGCGAGCACGACTTCGTGCTGCTGTCGTCGGTGCTGTCGCACTTCGTCGACGAACTGTTCCCCGGCATGGAGGTCAGGGGCGCCTACCAGTTCCGCGTGACCCGCGACTCCGAGGTGGTGGTCGACGAGGAGGAAGTGGAGAACCTGGCGCTGGCGCTGCGCGACGAACTGGCCGCGCGCGGCTACCGCCCGGCGGTACGGCTGGAGATCGGCAGGGACGCGCCGAAGCCGATCGTGCGCATGCTGCTGCAGAACTTCGAATTGAGCGAGAACGCGGTCTACGCGATCGACGGCCCGGTCAACCTGAACCGCGTGATCCAGGTCTACGACCTGGTGGAGCGGCCGGAACTGAAGTACCCCGCGTTCACCCCGCGCGCGCTGCGCGGCGGCGACGCGATGTTCGAGCGGGTCGGCGGCGGCGACGTGCTGCTGCACCACCCGTTCGATTCGTTCGCGCCGGTGCTGGAACTGCTGCGCCAGGCCGCGGTCGACCCCGACGTGCTGGCGATCAAGCAAACGCTGTACCGCACCGCCAAGGATTCGGTGATCGTCGATTCGCTGGTCCAGGCCGCGCGCAACGGCAAGGACGTGACCGCGGTGGTCGAACTGCGCGCGCGCTTCGACGAGGAAGCCAACCTCGCCTTCGCCGACCGCCTACAGGAAGCCGGCGTACAGGTCGTGTACGGCGTGGTCGGCTACAAGACCCACGGCAAGATGCTGCTGATCGTGCGCCGCGAGGGCCGCAAGCTGCGCCGCTACGTGCACCTGGGCACCGGCAACTACCACAGCGGCACCGCGCGCACCTATACCGACTTCGGCCTGGTCACCGCCGACCCCGACATCGGCGACGACGTGCACATGCTGTTCCAGCAATTGTCCGGCATGGCCCCTTCCGCCGGTTTCAAGCGCATCCTGCAGTCGCCGTTCACCCTGCACGCGGCGCTGCTGAGGAAGATCGAACGCGAGGCGAAGCTGGCGGAGGCCGGCAAGCGCGGCCGCATCATCGCCAAGGTCAACGCGCTGAACGAGCCGCAGGTGATCCGCGCGCTGTACGCGGCCTCGCAGGCCGGCGTGCGGATCGACCTGATCGTGCGCGGCGCCTGCACGCTGCGCCCCGGCGTGCCCGGCGTTTCCGAGAACATCCGCGTGCGCTCGATCGTCGGCCGCTTCCTCGAACACAGCCGCGTGTACTGGTTCGGCAACGACGGCAAGCCGGAGATCTTCTGCGCCAGCGCCGACTGGCTGGAACGCAACCTGCTGCACCGCGTGGAGGTCGCCTTCCCGATCCTCGACCCGGACCTGGCCCGGCGCGTGTTCGACGAAGCGCTGCAGAACTACCTGGACGACAACTGCAACGCATGGACGCTCGATGCCGACGGCAGCTACCGCCAGCTGTCGCCCGGCCCCGGCGAGGAACCGCACTCGGCGCAGGCGGCATTGCTGGCGAAGGTATAGCGGCCGGCCGCGACCGCGCCATTGTTCCGGATCAAAGCGCCGCGGGCAGGGCCCGCCCCCTACAACCGAACGAACCGGGATAAGATCAGCGCATGCCCGTGCCCCCCCAGTCCGCACCCGCACTCAAGGATGGCGACCTGCTCGCCGCCATCGACATCGGCTCCAACAGTTTCCACATGATCGTGGCGCGCTACACGCTGGGGCAGTTGCGCGTGGTCGACCGCCTGCGAGAAACCGTGCGCATGGCCGACGGCCTCGACGGCAAGGGCGGGCTGAACGACGCGGCGCGCGAACGCGCGTTGCAATGCCTGGCCCGCTTCGGCCAGCGCATCCGCGACATCCCGGCGACGCGGGTGCGCGCGCTGGCCACCAATACCGTGCGCCAGCTTTCCGCGCCGCAGGAATTCCTCGCGCCGGCCGAAGCGGCGCTGGGCAAGCCGATCGAAGTGGTGTCCGGCCGCGAGGAAGCGCGCCTGATCTACCTGGGCGTGGCCAACGCGCAGCCGCCGAAACCGGGCCAGCTACGCCTGGTCATCGACATCGGCGGCGGCTCCACCGAGTTCATCATCGGCCGCGGCTTCGAGCCGATCGAGCGCGAGAGCCTGCAGGCCGGCTGCATCGCCAGCACGCGCCGCTTCTTCCCCAACGGCAAGCTGTCGCGCAAGCGCTGGAAGGACGGGCTGACCGAGATCAGCGCCGAGTTCCAGCAGTTCTCGCAGCGGTACCGCGCGCTGGGCTGGCAGGAGGCGCTGGGCTCGTCCGGCACGCACAAGGCCATCGGCGAGATCTGCGCGGCGATGAAGCTGACCAAGGGCGCGATCACCGCCGAGGCGCTGCCGCAGCTGCGCGACCGCCTGCTGCAGGCCGAGCGCATCCAGGACATCGACCTGCCGGGGCTGGAGAAGGAGCGCCGGCCGATCATCGCCGGCGGCGTGCTGGTGCTGGAGGCGGCGTTCAACGCACTGGGCCTGCAGCGGCTGATCGTCAGCAAGGCGGCGATGCGCGAAGGCATCCTGTACGACATGCTCGGCCGCCGCAGCGACAAGGATCCGCGCGACGCCTCGGTCGCCGCGCTGACCGAACGCTACGGCATCGACGAAATCCAGGCGGCGCGGGTCGAAGCGACGGCGATGCGCCTGTTCGAGCAGGTCGAGGACGCGTGGAAGCTGGACGACGACGCGGCGCGCATGCTCTGCTGGGCCGCGCGCCTGCACGAGATCGGCCTGGCCATCGCGCACAGCCAGTACCACGTGCACGGCGCCTACCTGCTGGAAAATTCCGACATCTCCGGCTTCTCGCGGCAGGAGCAGCAGATGCTGGCCGCGATCGTGCGCACGCACCGCCGCAACGTGCCCAAGACCGCGTTCGATGCCCTGCCCGACCGTCTGCTGCTGCGCGCCAAGCGCACCGCAGCGCTGCTGCGGCTGGCGGTGCTGCTGCACCGTTCGCACGACCCGGACCCGATCCCGAAGCTGGAACTCGAGGCACGGGGCGATTCGCTGCGCCTGGTGATCTCGAAGAAGTGGATCGACGCGCGACCACTGCTGCGCGCCGACCTGCTGGGCGAACCGGAAGACATGGACGGGCTGGGGATCGCATTCAAGCCGTTCGCGGATTGACACGCCCCGGGACCGATGGCCGACGAACGCCATCACGTCGAGCGGATCCGGCAGAATTTATACTTGGTAGCTCGATTCTCGTGATCGCAGCGCAATGACCCGCATTCTTTATTCCGGCACCAAGAACGCCTCCAGCTGGGCGTTCAGGGCCTGGCTCGCGCTTCGCGAGGCCGGGATCGAGTTCGAGGAGCGCGTAGTCGACATCCGCAAGCCGCAACGCTTCGAGAACCTGAACCGCATCGTGGAATTCTCGCCACCCGCCGCCGTTCCCGTGCTGGTGGACGGCGAGACCGTGATCTTCGACTCGCTGGCCATCATGGAATACGCCAACGAGCTCGCCGGCAACAAATTCCTCCCGCGCGAGCCCAGGCTCAGGGCACGTGCGCGTTCGTTCCTGGCATGGCAACACGCCGGGCTGTCGGGCCTGTGTCCGCGCCTGTCGTTCGAGAGCGCGTTCTATCCGGACAAGCGCGCCATGACCTTCGACGAACAGGCGCAGTCCGCCCGGGCCTACGACGCTTTCGAAAAGCAACTGTCGCATAGCGGCGGCCCGTATCTTTTCGGTGATCTGAGCCTGGCGGACATGGCCCTGGTCCCCACCGCCCTGCGGCTCGCTTCGCACACGCCAGGGGACAGGCTGTCCCAATGGCCGCAAGTCGCGGCCTGGAACGACAGGTTGATGGCACGCGAATCCGTCCGGGAATGGCTGTCCGAGGCGAACGGGCTACCTGTCGTGCGCCTTCCGGATTACATGCCGTAGTCGCGATGATGGGTATCGCTTCGCTCCACCCATCCTACAATCGCATCTGATTGCGCATGGAAGAAACCGACGGATGAGTACCACCTTCATCGCCCCCGACGGCAAACCGCGCTGCAGCTGGTGCGCGGCCACGCCGGAATACCTGCACTACCACGACACCGAATGGGGCTTCCCGGTCGCCGACGACCGCCGCCTGTTCGAGAAGATCAGCCTGGAAGGTTTCCAGTCCGGCCTGAGCTGGCGCACCATCCTGGCCAAGCGCGAGAACTTCCGCGCCGCGTTCCACGGCTTCGACTTCGACAAGGTCGCCCGCTTCACCGAACGCGACGTCGAACGCCTGCTGAAGGATGCCGGCATCGTCCGCCACCGCGGCAAGATCGAAGCGGTGATCAACAACGCCCGGCGCGCCCGCGAACTGGTCGAACGCGAAGGCTCGCTCGCGGCCTTCGCCTGGCGCTACGAAGCCGACCCGAAACGGCAAGCCGACCCGCAGGCCGCATCGACATCGCCGGAGTCGGTCGCGATGTCGAAGGCGCTGAAGAAGCTCGGCTGGAAATTCGTCGGCCCCACCACCGTCTACGCCTTCATGCAGGCGATGGGACTGGTCAACGACCACGCCCGGGAATGCATCGTCCACGCCAGGGTCGAGCAGGCGCGCAGCAGGTTCAAGCGGCCCGCATAAGGCACGGCCCGCCGCTTCCCGAGCGGATCGCGGGAAAGCCACGGCAGCGCCCACTCCGGAAACGTTCGTGCGCAGGAAGTTCGAACGCCCGCAGGCGCAGGCTTACGGTGCAGCAGTGAGCCGGCTCATCAGGATCGCCGCGCGCTTGGCCTGTCGGCGCAGGCTGTCGAGGTCGACGGTCTCGCGGGGCGTGTGGTCGCCGGAGCTGGCCGGGCCCAACCCGACCAGCCCGTCCACGTCGGCGGCGACGAAGGAAATGTCGCCGGCGCCGCGCTTCAACGGGTCCAGTGCCGGCATCGGCGCCAGGCCCAGATCGGCGTTGACCGCGTTCAATTTCGCCAGCAGCGCGCGGTTGCCCGCGGTCGGCGCCATCGGCGGATAGCCTTCCTCGAAAACCAGTTCGGCATCGGTGCCCGGCAGGTGCGCGGCCACGATCTGCTGCATCTTCGCCGCGACACGCTGCGTCTGCTCGGGGCTCAGCGTGCGGAAATCGCCCTTGGCGACGGCGATGGACGGGATGATGTTGCTCTTGCCGGTGGCCGCGACGTGCGCGCCGTCCGCACCCACTTCCGCGCTCTGCCCGCCGCCGAGCAGGCCGACGTTGAAGGTCAGGTTGGGCTCGGGCAATTCGCTGCGGAACGCGGCGATGATCCGCGCCATTTCGAAGATCGCGCCATCGCCGGCCGCCTTGGAGAAGATCCCCGAACTGTGCCCGGAACGGCCGCGCGTGGTCAGCGTCCAGTCGCCGACCGAGCGCCGCGCGATGGAACCCATGTCCTGGCCGTTTTCGGTCGACAGGCCTTCGAAATCCAGCGCCACGTCGGCACGCTTGCCCGCCGCGATCAGGTCGGCGCGGGAAATCGACTGCGGGCTGCCCGCGTCCTCCTCGTCGCCGGTCAGCACTACCTCGATGTCGGCGTCGGCCAGGGTGCCGGCCGCCTGCATCGCCCGCAGCGCCGCCAGCACCACCACCACGCCGCCCTTGTTGTCGGCCGCGCCGGGACCGTGCCCGCGGTCGCCGTCGCGGACGAACTTCTGGAACGGCGAATCCGCTTCGAACACCGTGTCCAGGTGGCCGATCAGCAGCAGGCGCTTGCCGCCGGGCCTGCCGGCATGGGTCGCGATCAGGTGGCCGGCGCGTCCGGCCCGTTCCATGGGCTTCCATTCCACGCGGAAGCCGAGGCGCTCGAATTCCGGCGCCACCATGTCGGCCACGGCGCGCACGCCGGCCAGGTTCATCGTGCCGCTGTTCTGGTCGACCAGCCGCTGCAGCAGCGCGATCGAGCGCTCGTATTCGGCGTCTACGGTCGCGATCATCGTCCGTTCCTGCGGCGACAGTGCCGCGCGGGCCGCGGGCACCGTCGCGACCAGCACCAGGAAAGCCAGGGCAGCGCTACGCATTTCGTACCTCGATGCAGGAACCGTTGACCGCACCGATGTTAAAGCAAGGCGACGCGGCCTGCGTCATCTTTCGGCAACCGGACCGCAACAACCGCTACACGAACGACCTGCAGCATGTGGGCCATGCCGAATAAGGGCAGATGGAGTCGCATCCGATGCGCTATGCCATCGTCACCGAAACCTACCCGCCGGAGATCAACGGCGTCGCACTGACCGTGCAGGGTCTCGAACAAGGCCTGCGCGCGCGTGGCCACGAGGTTTCCGTGGTGCGCCTGCGCCAGGACACCGACAGCACCGATGACAACGAACTGCTGGTCCGCGGCGTCGGTCTGCCGCGCTACCCCGGCCTGAAGTTCGGCCTGCCCGCGCCGCGCGCGCTGGCCAGACTGTGGAGCGAAAACACGCCGGACGCGATCTACGTGGCCACGGAAGGTCCGCTTGGGTGGTCGGCACTGCGCGCCGCGCGGCGGCTCGGCGTCCCGGCCGCGACCGGCTTCCATACCCGCTTCGACCAGTACATGCGCGATTACGGCTTTCCGTTCCTGCAGAGCACCGCGCTGCGCTGGATGCGCCGTTTCCACAACGGCGCGCAGGCCACGCTGGTGCCGACCCGCGAGCTGGCCGAGTTCCTGCAAGGCAACGACTTCCGCCACGTGGTACGGCTGGCGCGGGCGGTGGACACCACTCACTTTAGCCCGGACAAGCGCGACCGCAGGCTGCGCGAGGAATGGGAAGTCGGCGAAGACGGCTTCGCCGCGATCTACGTGGGCCGCATCGCGCCGGAAAAGAACCTGGAACTGGCGGTGAAGACCTACCGCGAGATCCAGCGCGTGCGGCCGAAGGCGCGTTTCGTCTTCGTCGGCGATGGCCCGGCGCGCGCGCAACTGGCCGCGGACAACCCCGACTTCATCTTCTGCGGCATCAGGCGCGGCGAAGAACTGGCCCGGCATTTCGCCAGCGGCGACCTGTTCGTGTTTCCCAGCCACAGCGAGACCTTCGGCAACGTGACCCTGGAAGCGATGGCCAGCGGCGTGCCGACCGTGGCCTTCGACTACGGCGCCGCGCGCGAGCACCTGATCGACGGCGAGCACGGCGCGGCGGTGGACAGCGACGAAGCCTTCATCGAATCGGCGGTGCGCCTGGCGCGCGAGGATGCGCTGCGCACGTCGATGGGGCGCGCCGCGCACGTGGCCGTGCAACTGCTGCGCCCGGAACAGGTTTCCGCGGATTTCGACGAATTGCTGGCTGGCCTGGCCAATGCGAGGAGGCACCATGCGAATGCCGCAACCGCGTAACCACTTCATCCATGCCCGCGACGCCGGCTGGTGCCTGCGCGCCAACCGTTGGGGCGCGTGGCGCGGCGTGCGCGGCTTCTTCGCCGCGATCAGCCGGCTCGGCGACGGCGTGTTCTGGTACGTGCTGATGGGCGCGCTGGTCGTGCTCGATGGCATGGCCGGGCTGGCCGCGTCGGCGCACATGGCCGCGACCGGCGTGGTCCCGCTGACGATGTACAAGCTGCTGAAGCGCTGGACGAAACGGCCGCGGCCGTTCGCCGCCGATGGCCGCATCCAGGCATGGATCGCGCCGCTGGACGAATTCAGCTTCCCGTCCGGGCACACGCTGCATGCGGTGTCGTTCACCCTGGTCGCGCTGGCCTACTACCCGGTGCTGGCTGCGCTGCTGCTGCCGTTCACCGCCTGCGTGGCGGCATCGCGCGTGGTGCTGGGCCTGCACTACCCCAGCGACGTGCTGGCCGCGACCGCGATCGGCACGGCCTTGGCCGGCGCGTCGCTGTGGCTGGTATCGGGCGCGTGGCTGTTCTGATTCGGGACGAACGGCTCATCGGGAAAATAAGGGCCGGCACTGCCGGCCCTCGCCGCATCTGCGCACGGCGAATACCGCGGTCAGTTTTGCTGCAGCGGCTTGCGCGGCAGCTTCTGGTCGCGCATCGCCGCGTTGTAGGCGAACGCGGCCACTATCGCCGCGGCCTGCTTCAGGTCGTCGGCCGACGCGTGGTCGTAGGTATCCAGGTCGGTGTGGTGGGCGTTGGCGAAGTAGTCCAGGCCGTCCTGTACGAACTGGAAGCCCGGCAGGCCGACGCGGTCGAACGAGATGTGGTCGGTGCTGCCGGTGTTGCGGCTGGTGACGATGGTCGCGCCGACGTCGTTGAACGGCTTCAGCCATTCCGCGAAGATCGGCATCGCCGCCTGGTTTTCCTGCGCGTAAACGCCGCGGATCTTGCCCGAGCCGTTGTCCAGATTGAAGTACGCGGCCAGTTTCTCGTAGCCGGGCTTGCGCTGCAGCGCGCCGGTCGGCTCGCGGAAGAACGCCGGCAGCTTCTTCTGCTCGGGGTCGGTCGGTTCCGGGTACGCGGCGAAGTGCTGGGCGACGTAGGCCGCCGAGCCGATCAGGCCCTGTTCCTCGCCGCTCCACAGCGCGATGCGGATGGTGCGCTTCGGCTTCGCGCCGACCGCCTTGAGGATGCGCATCGCCTCCATCATCACCGCCACGCCGGCGCCGTTATCGGCCGCGCCGGTGCCGGCGTGCCACGAGTCCATGTGCGCGCCGATCATCACCACCTCGTCGCCCTTGCCGCTGCCGGGGATCTCGGCGATGGTGTTGTAGCCGGGATCGTTGCCGTCGCTGGTAAAGCCTGCGTCGACGTTGACGCGCAGGCGCACGGTCTCGTTGCGGTCCAGCGCGCGCAGCAGCGGATTGTAGTGCTCGGCGGCGACGACCAGTTCCGGGATGCCCGCCGATTCGCCGGCGCGGCGCGAACCGCCGCCCTGCACGGTGAGGATGCCGTTGTCGCGGCTGCTGATGCTCAGCGCGGCCAATGCGCCCTCCTCGACCAGGAAGCCGTTGATCTCCTTGGCCAGCTCGATGCGCTTGGCGTATTCGTCAAGCCGCTTCTTGCGTTCGGCGGGGTCCCGGGCCTTCGGCACGGCGAAGTCGAGCAGTTCCTCCAGGCCCTTTTCGTCGTAGCGCTTGCTGTCGGCCTCGGTGCCGGGCTTGTATTCGCGCGCTTCGCTGAGCAGCACGATCCTGCCCTTCAGCTTGCCCTTGTACTTGTCCAGGTCGGCCTTGCTCTTCACGCTGACCGCGACGGCCTCGCCCTCGACCGTACCGCGGGTGCCCGGCGTCCACGCCTTCGGCAGCGCGTGCAGCGGCAGCGCGCGCGGCGCCAGTTGCTCGACGCTGGCCGAACGGAACGCCCAGCCGCGGCCGAAGTCGTCGAAGGACTCGTCGTGGATGTTGGACAGGCCCCATTCCTTGAACTTGGAGCGGGTCCATTCGTTGGCCTGCGCCATCGCCGGCGAATTGGTCAGACGCGGACCGATGTCCTCGGTCAGGTGGCCCAGGGTCTGCATCACCTGCGACCGGTAGAATGCCTCCTGGCGGATGCGGCCGACCATGTCCAGATCGACCGGTTCCCCTGCCTGGGCCACGCCGGCCAGGCCCAGGCACAACACCAGCAAACTCCGCTTGACCACGTCCTCTCTCCCCCGGGCATTCCCGATGACACGAAAGCGCCGAGTCTAGACAGGGTCGAGGGGCCGCGTCTGTCCGCCATTGGTCATGGTCGGCCTTGCAGCGGCGGCACAAGCCGCGACTGCCTCCGTCGGCGCTTCGCGGACAATTCCGCGGGTTCGCGGACGGTTCCCGCCTGCCATTCGGCCGTTGAAAGCCGCCGCTGCTACAGCGTCTCGACCCGTGCCCGCGCGATGCCCGGCGCCAGCTGGCCGGCCCAGTCGCGGTCGTTGGCGACCTGCGCCCCGGCGCGGCTGGCCGCGAGGGCGTCGAAATCGAGGTCGGCGACGGCCCATGCCTGGTCGCCGCGGGTCTGCGCGACGATGCCGTCGGCGGGAAAGCCCCGGTCCATCGGCGCGTAGATCGCCGCCTCGCCGGTATTGACGCCCAGCGCCGGGCTCCACGCCGCCTCGCCCGCGGTCCCCGCCTGCGCGACGAAGACCCGGTTCTCCAGCGCGCGCGCCAGGCAGCCGACGCGCACCCGGGTCGCGCCCGCCTCGGTATCGGTGCAGCTGGGGACGACGAGCAGGTGCGCGCCCGCCTCGCACTGCGCGCGCACCGGCAACGGGAACTCGCAGTCGTAGCAGACCGCGATGCCGGCGCGGATGCCATCGGCGGCGAACGCCTTCAGTTCGTCGCCGCCTTCGATGACGCCGGCGGCCTTCTCGAAACCGGTCAACTGCAGTTTGTCCTGCCAGCCGTGCGCACCGTCCGGCGTGAACCAGTCGCAGCGGTTGCGGTAGCGGCCGTCCCGGTTTGCCGCCAGCAGGAAGCTGCCGGCGACGATGTGCATGCGCTTCTGCATCGCCAGGCGCGAAAACAGCGCCAGCCAGTGGCAGCGATAGGGCTGGATCGCCGCCAGCGAAGCCTGCAGGTCGCCGCGCACGTCCGCCGTGCAGGTCGCGCCCAGTTCCAGCGACAGGTATTCGGGCAGCACCGCGATGCGCGCGCCGGCCGCGGCGGCCGCGCCGATCGCGGCTTCCACCCCGGCGGCGAACTCGTCGAAGTCGCGAGGCTCGCCGATCCGGTACTTGGCCACCGCCACCTTCATCGCCTTCCGCTCCAGTCGCGCAGCCAGAAAGTCAGCTCGTGGTCGATCTCGCCACGGCCGATCTCGTTCCATTCCAGCCGCATCGTCATGCCGGGGCGGCGCGCGTAGCCGCGCTTGATCCAGAACGCCTTGTTGCTGCGGTAACCGGCCGGCCTGCGGGGGTCGTCATCGCCGCGATCGACTGCACAGAACGCGGTGATGCCCAGGCCCAGCTCGCGCGCCCGCGCCTCGCGCGCGTCGAAGAAGACATGGCCGATGCCGCCGCCGCGATATCCCGGCAGCAACACCGATTCGCCGAAATAGAACACGTCGCCGATGGCGATGTCCTGCCCGATGAAAGGCGACTTGAATGCATCGGTCTCGTCGGCCAGCGGCAGGCCGGTCGAGGCGCCGACGACCTCGTCGCCATCGATCGCGAGCACGAACACGCTGCCCGGCGATTTCGCGTAGGTGGCCAGGTATTCCTTCTCGTAGTCCGGCGCGCCCTCGTACAGGTACGGCCAGTCGCGGAACACGGCGATGCGCAGCCGCGCCACGGCGTCGAGCCAGGGCTCGACTTCGTTGCCGTGGAAGATCTCGATGCGATGGGCGGGGGCCATGCGCGAACTTTAACGTACGCCGCCGGCCACGACGACCGCGACGGCGCGGCGTTCAGTCGCGCCAGAGGTAAACCACCATGCGTTCGGCGGGCACGACCACGATCAACCCGCGTCCATCGTGGCGCGAGGTGAAATACACGCCGCCGGCCTCCACCGGCACGCGGCGCCACGGGCGGTAGCGGGCGGGCGCGGCGAAGCGCCCCAGCGGTTCGCGCGCGACCAGCGCCTTGCGCAGGAAGGCGTCGGGGTCGGCCTGCAATTCGCGGGCGCTGGCTTCGCACAGGCGGAACGCGACCGTACCGCTGGACGGACGCCGCAGCGGGAACAGCAGCGCCGCCAGCCCCGCTTCGCTGGCGTCCTCGAGCGCGACGCCGGAGGTCGCAAGGACCTCCGGCAGCACGCGGCGCGCGCGCCTGTGCACGGCTTCGGCGTTCAGCACGGCCGGCCTCAGCGCAGCGAAGTACCGAGTTCGTACCAGTCGACCTTGCGGGTGATCCACATGATCGTGGCGAGGATGCCGAACAGCAGCAGCGAGCCCATCAGCAGCGCGTTGTCCTCCGACAGCAGCAAGGTGTAGAGCACGCCGTACAGCGCGGTCAGCATGGTCGCGAAGCCGGAGGCGCGCAGCCAGCTCTTCAGCACCCCGGACAAGTAGACGAACTGCAGGCCGATGCACGCCGCCGCCGACGCCAGGTAGGCCTGCCAGAACGCGACGTGCTCGGACAGGCTGAGCAGCAGCAGGAAGAAGATCGCCAGCGCCAGCCCGACCAGCAGGTACTGCAGCGGGTGGATCGGCAGGCGCTTGATCAGCTCGAACAGGCCGAAGCCGACGAAGGTCAGCACCACGAACAGGATGCCGTACTTGCTGGCGCGGTCGGCCAGCGTGTAGACGTCGACCGGGTCGATCAGGCCGATCTTGACGCTGTCGGCATCGAAGTCCCCGGCCTGCATGCGCGACTGGATGTTGCTGCTCAGCGAGGAAATGTCCCAGGTCGCATTGAAGCCGCCGGGGCCGGTTTCGCTGCGCGGCGAATAGCCATCGAACTTCGGATGCGGCCATGGCGACCCGAGGACGATGTGGTTGCCGTTGCCGACCGGGGCCACCGACAGCGACTGCGTCCCCTTCAGCACGAAATCCATTTCCACCCGGTGCCCGCCGACCTTGCCGTCGCTCGCGGCCGGCAGCATCGCGTGCAGGCCATCGAGTCCCTTGAGCTCGCTCGTCCCCGCCTGCAGCGGCAACGCCGCGCCGTCGAGGCGCAGCACCGGCGTACCGACCAGCCCGCGCACATCGGAGATCCCGAACGCCAGGTACGGGATCCCGTACTCCCGGCTGACGCCGTTCGCGGCCAGCGGAAGCTTGTCGTCGAACTCCGCCTTCAGTTTCGCCTTCCATTCGTAGACCGGGACCTCGTACAGGCCGGACTTCAGCCGCCTCGGCTCCAGCCGCCCAACGATGTCGAGCGAAACCGGCACCTGCAGGCTGTACCCGCTGCTGCGCTCGACGCGGTTGCGGGTGACGCCGTCGTCGCCGACATAGGTCACGGTCTGCGTGTCGGTCCACGGCACGACCCGCAGCGGGCCGACGAAACGCTGTGAGCCGGCATTGTTCTGCACGACCCGCTGCACCGCCTGCGCGCGATAGGACTCGCGTTCTCCGATCAGCCCGCGGATCAGGGCCAGGGGTATCAGCAGCAACAGCACCAGGCCGCCGACGGTCAGGAAACGCAACAACAATCGGAACGATTTCATGCGGGCTCGCCGGTTGTGGAGACATGGCAAGCCTGCGCCCCCGGCGTGGGCCGGGTTTGTGGCGAATTTGAAGCGGAGGTGAAGTCGGCGGTCAGGCCGGCGGCAGGCGCAGCACGGCCTCCGTGCCGCCATCGTCGCGGTTGCGCAGGCTGGCGCTGCCGCCGTGCAGGCGCGCGACCTCGCGCACGAACGGCAGCCCCAGGCCGGAGCTGCGCAGACCGGTGTCCGGCCGTGCCAGCGAGTAGAAGCGCTCGAAGATGCGTTCCCGCGCGAAATCCGGCACGCCCGGGCCGCGGTCGCGTACCGCGATGGCGACGTCGCCGCCGTCGCGGGCGGCCGCGAGTTCGACCGTTCCGCCCGGCGGCGAGAACGCGATGGCGTTGTCGAGCAGGTTCGACAGCGCCTGCCGCAGCAGGAACGGGTCGCCTTCGACCGCGAGCGGCGGTTCCGGCATCCGCAGCGACAGGCGCAGCCCGCGCGTTTCGATCTGCGCGGCCTCGGCCTCGGCGACCTGCGCCAGCAGCGCGGCGACGTCGATCCGTTCGCGCTTCTGCAGCCAGCCGTGCTGCTCGACCTCGGCCAATGCCAGCAGCTTGTCGATGGTCTCGGTCAGGCGCTGCTCCTGCGTGCTGATGTTCTGCAGGAAGCGCAGCCTGTCGGCTTCCGGCATCGGCTCCTGCAGCAGTTCGGCCGCACCGCGGATCGCCGCCAGCGGGCTCTTCATCTCGTGGGTCAGCGACTGCACGTACTGCTCGACGTAGGCCTTGCCTTCCAGCTTCACCCGCATCGCCTCGAGCGCGCGGCCGAGCTGACCGATCTGGTCGCGGCCCTGCGGCGGCGGCGGCGCGGGCGCGCCGACGCTGACCGCGTGCGCGTAGTCGGTCAGCCGGTTGATCCGCAGCATCAGCCACACCGTCACCAGCAGGCCGATCAGCGCCGACAGGCCGATCAGCCACGCCCCGCGCAGCATGATGTTGCGCTGGCTGGCGGCGATGAACGGCTCGAACGCGGCGTTCGGCTGGGCCACGCTGAGCACGCCGATCAGCCTGCCCGCGTCGTCGCGGATCGGCGCGGCCACGTGCATGACGGTGCGGATGTCGTCGCCGGGCGACTCCGGGCTGGAGCGCGCGCCGTATTCGCCGCGCAGCGTGCGCAGCACGTCGTTCCAGCGCGAATTGTCGCGACCGACGTCGCGCCCCTCCGAATCGAAGACCACGGTGCCGTGCGTATCGGTGACGGTGACGCGGAAATCGATGCCGCGCTTCCTGAACTGCCAGATCTGCGCGTCCGGGTCGCGCCGCTGCGCCTTCGCCACGCGCGCGGCGAAGCGGCCGTCGGCGATGTGCCCACTTTCCATGTCGTCCGCAGCCAGTTCCGCCAGCAGGTTGGCGGTGTCGACCAGGGTGGACTCGATCGACTGGCGCACGCCCGGCTTCACTTCGTTGACGAACACGCGCATCACGAAGAACGCGGCAAGCCCGACGATCAGGAAGAAGCCGAGGACCAGGCGCAGGCCGAGGCGCACGTCAGGCCTCGAGCGAGTAGCCCAGTCCGCGATGGGTGCGGATCGGGTCGGGATCGGCGCCGACCGCGCGCAGCTTGGCGCGCAGCGTCTTCACGTGGGTGTCGACGGTGCGGTCGGCGCTGTCGGCGTCGCTGTCCCAGCCGCGGTCCATCAGCTGCGCGCGGCTGAGGATGGCGCCGGGCCGCTGCAGCAGCGCCTCGAGCAGCGCGTACTCGTAGCGGGTCAGGTCGAGCGCCTGGCCGCGCCAGTGGATGCGGTGGCCTTCGCGGTCGATGGCGAAATCGCCCCGCTGCAGCAGGCCGTGCGCGGCGATGCCGGCCTGCCCCGCCGGCTGGCTGCGGCGCAGCCGCGCGCGCACCCGCGCGACCAGTTCGCGCGGCGAGAACGGCTTGGCGATGTAGTCGTCGGCGCCCAGTTCCAGGCCGAGCACGCGGTCGACCTCGTCGTTGCGCGCGGTCAGGAAGATCACCGGCACCCCGCTGACCCACGCCTCGCTGGAGCCGCGCAGTTCACGGCACACGTCGAAGCCGCTGGCGTCGGGCAGGCCCACGTCCAGCACCACCACGTCGATGCCGCCGGCGCGCACCCGCGGCGCCACTTCCCGGCCGAGCAGGCAGTGCTGCGCGTCCATGCCCTCGCTGCGCAGCGCGTACAGCACCGCGTCGGCGATGGCGGGTTCGTCTTCGGCGACCAGGATGGTGGGCATGGTGCGAAGCATAGTCGGAGCCCCTGCCCCGCCGCTATGCTGCGCGGCATGAATTACCGCCACGCCTTCCATGCCGGCAACCACGCCGACGCGCTCAAGCACACGGTGCTGCTGGCCCTGCTCGACGCACTGAAGCGCAAGGACGGCCCGTTCTTCGTGCTCGACACCCATGCCGGGCGCGGCCGCTACGCGCTGTCGGCCGAGGCAAGCCGCAAGACCGCCGAGGCCGAGACCGGCATCGGCAGGCTGCGCGGCCAGGCCGGCCTGCCGGAGGCGTTGCGGCGCTACCTCGACGCCGTCGCAGCCTTCAATCCGGAAGGCGGCACCGAGGTCTATCCGGGGTCGCCGCTGCTGGTCGCGAACGAACTGCGCGAAAACGACCGGCTCGCCGCCTGCGAACTGCAGCCGGAGGAAGCGGCGGCGCTGAAATCGCTGTTCGCGCACGACCCGCGCGTGGCCGTGCATGCGCGAGATGGTTACGCCGCGGTGAAGGCGTTGTTGCCGCCAAGGCTCGGCGCGACGAAGTTCGCCCGCGGCCTGGTGCTGATCGACCCGCCGTACGAGGCGCAGGACGCCGAATACCCGCTGGTCGCCGCCGCGTTGCGCGAGGGCCTGCAGCGCTGGCCGAACGCGACCTACGCGGTGTGGTACCCGGTCAAGCAGCGCCGCAGCCTGCAGCCGTTCCTGCGCAAGGTCGCCGTGCTGGACGCCAAATCCGTCCTGCTCGCGGAATTGCTGGTGCGCCCGGACGACTCGCCGCTGCGCCTCAACGGCAGCGGCATGCTGCTGCTCAACCCGCCGTGGCAGTTCGACCGGGCCATCGCGCCGGCGCTGCCGGTGTTGCAGCGACTGCTCGGCGAAGCCGGGGCTTCGACGCGGCTGGAATGGCTGCGCGAAAGCGGCTGAGACGCGTCAGCCGCGCGGCGTATCCGGTTCGAAGAAGGTCCAGCGCACCGCCGGGAACGCCGCCTTCAGTTCGTCCTCGACCCGCTCGATGTCGGCCAGCAATGCGCCGGCGTCGGCCTTCTCGCACATCACCGCCTGCACCGACAGCACCACCTCGTTGCCGTGCTGCATCGGGATGACGCGGATCAGGTGGTCGATTTCCCGGCGTGCGAGCAACCACGCTACCAGCTTCTTCTCCAGCTCGGGCTCGACGCTCTGGCCGATCAGCATCGACTTGACCTCGACCGCCACCAGCACCGCGACCACGATCAGCAGCGCGCCGATGGCGATGGTGCCCAGCGCGTCCCACAGCGGATTGCCGGTGACCACCGACAGCACCACCGCGAAGAACGCCAGCACCAGGCCGACCAGCGCCGCCAGGTCCTCGCCGAAGATCACCACCAGCTCGGCCTCGCGGCTCTGCCGGAACCACTGCCAGATGCCGCGCCCGCCGCGCACCTTGGCCACTTCCTGCAGGCAGGCGCGCATCGACACGCTTTCGGCGACGATGGCGAAGGCCAGCACGCCCAGCGCCCACCACCACTGCTGCAGCGGCTCGGGGTGCTGCAGCTTGTGGACGCCTTCGTACAGCGAATACACGCCGCCGACGCTGAACAGCATCAGCGCGACCAGGAACGACCAGAAGTAGATGGCGCGGCCATAGCCCAGCGGGTGGTCGGGCGTCGGTGGGCGCCTGGCCTGGCGCAGGCCCAGCAGCAGCAGCAACTGGTTGCCGCAATCGGCGAAGGAGTGCACGGTTTCGGCCAGCATCGCGCCGGAACCGGTCACGAAGGCCGCCACGCCCTTGGCCACGGCGATGGCCAGGTTCGCGCCCAGCGCGAAAAGGATCGCGCGCGTAGAATCCCCACCACCCGACATCGGCCTTCCTTCGTCGTATCGTCGCCCGCAAAGTCTAAGGGATATCCCTGCCGCCATGACCAAGCCGAAAAGACTTCCCCCCTGGCACGAGCGTTTCCAGCAGGAAGATGGCCGCGAATGGCTGATCCGGCCGGTGCGCCCGGAAGACGTCGGGCCGTTGCGCGGCGCCTATGCCCTGCTCGGCCCCGACGAGGTGCGCCGGCGTTTCCTGCACCTGGACGACGGCGAACTGACCGAGCAGGCCGCGCAGCGCCTGTGCCAGCCCGATCCGCGCAGCGAATTCGTGCTGGTCGCGGCCGAAGACCAGGTTCCCGGCGAGGCGCTGGTCGGCGCGCTGGCGCGCGCGGCCGTGATCCCGCGCAGCCGCGATGCCGAATACGCGATCCTGATCAGCCGCTTCATCGCCGGCCAGGGCGTCGGCCGCAAGTTGCTGCAGCGCGTGGTGAAGTGGGCGCGCACCAAGAAGCTCGACTACCTGTACGGCGACGTGTCCGAAAGCAACACGGCGATGCTGCAGCTGGCGCTGTCGTTCGGCTTCCGCCACGACCACGCCGGCAGTTCGCCGGGGCTGCTGCGGGTGGTGCTGGATCTGAACGAATGAGCATGGCGCCTTCCGACGGACGGTGTCCGCCGGGAGGCATCGGCCGCGTTGGCCGGGATGCAGGGGCTCCGGACAGGGACGTCGCGTACCGTCCAGCGAGATTCCCATGGCCATCCAGCAAGACAGACTCAACGAGTTCCTCGGCCGCGCGCTCGACGACATGGGCGGTGCGATCAGCGCGACCCTGATCCAGATCGGCGACGAGCTCGGCCTGTACAAGGCGCTGGCGCGCGCGCCGATGACCTCGGCCGAACTGGCGCAGGCCACCGGCACCCATGAACGCTACGTGCGCGAATGGCTGGGCAACCAGGCCGCCGGCGGCTACGTCGAATACGACCCCGCGGCCGACCGCTACTTCCTCAGCGAGGAACAGGCGCTGTGCCTGGCGGACCCCGGCGGCCCGGTCGACATCCCCGGCGCCTACAGCGTGATAGAGGCGGTCTTCCACGCCAGGCAGCGCACGTTGCAGAACTTCCGCAGCGGCGCCGGCATGGAGTGGGGCGAACACCATCCCTGCCTGTTCCATGGCACCGAGCGCTTCTTCCGCGCCGGCTACAACGCGCACCTGCTCACCGAATGGCTGCCGGCGCTGGACGGCGTGGTCGCCAGGCTCGAAGCCGGCGCGAAGCTGGCCGACGTCGGCTGCGGCCATGGCGCCAGCACGGTGCTGATGGCGAAGGCGTTCCCGCGATCCGAGTTCGTCGGCTACGACTACCACGCGCCGTCGATCGACGCAGCGCGCCGCAATGCCGCGGAAGCGGGCGTGCGCAATGCGCGCTTCGAGGTGGCCGACGCCACCGGCTACCCGGAACGCGGCTTCGACGCGATCGCATTCTTCGACTGCCTGCACGACATGGGCGATCCGCTCGGCGCCGCGCGCCATGCCCGCGCGGCGCTGTCCGCCGACGGCACCTGCATGCTGGTCGAGCCCTTCGCCGGCGACAGCGTCGAGAGCAACCTCAACCCGGTCGGGCAGATGTACTACGGCGCCTCCGCGCAGATCTGCGTGCCGGTGTCGCTGGCGCGCAAGGGCCCGGCGCTCGGCGCGCAGGCCGGCGAAGCCAGGCTGACCGCGATCCTGCACGAAGCCGGTTTCGCGAACGTCCGCCGCGCCACCGAAACCCCGTTCAACATCATCCTCGAAGCCAAACCCTAGCCCGCAAACGGAGACTCCGATGCCCAGGTACGTGATCGAACGCAACATCCCCGGCGCCGGCAAGCTGTCGCCGGCCGAACTGCGCGCCGTTTCGCAGAAGTCCTGCGGCGTGCTGAGCAACCTCGGCCCGCAGATCCAGTGGCAGCAGAGCTACGTCACCGGCGACAAGATCTACTGCGTGTACATCGCGCCGAACGAGGAACTGGTGCGCGAACACGCCCGCCAGGGCGGCTTCCCGGCCGACAGCGTTTCGCAGGTCGTCGCCGTGATTGACCCGACCACGGCCGAATAGGCCCGGCGGCCGCTCGTCGGGCCGCGCCGGCCGGCCTGTCCGGTCCGCGCGGCCATGGACGTTGGATCGGGCAGGGAAGGCGGATGCGGCGCCAGCGTCGCGTCGGCCGCCCCGCCCCGCAAAGGGCCGGGGCGAGGGGGTGGCGCCACAGGGGGGAACCCGCCTTGCGCCGTGTCGCCTCCTCGCCCCGGCCCTTTGCTTTTCCGCCGCAAATGGGGCGGCGCGGGCATTTGATCTAAACTGCGCATCCCTCGCGCTGGGCACGGACCGTGTCCGGCGCTGCTGTTGTTTTGTGCGCATGAACGATTCGAAGAATAGCCCCGACTTCCCGCCCCTTCCCCGCGCCGGCCAGCAGCGTGCGTACTGGCGCGCGCCGGCTTCGCCGACCGCACTGGCGTGGCAGCTGATCCGTGCCGCCCGGGCGCATGCCGGGCCGTTGCTGGCCATCGCCCGCGACAACCAGCACGCGCACCAGCTCGAATCCGACCTGCACACCCTGCTGGGCGAAGGCGGCGACCTGCCGGTCCTGCCCTTCCCGGACTGGGAAACCCTGCCCTACGACCGCTTCAGCCCGCACCCGGACATCGTCTCGCAGCGCCTCGCGACCCTGCACCGCCTGCCGGCGCTCGAACGCGGCATCGTGATCGTGCCGGTGCAGACGCTGATGCAGCGCCTGCCCCCGCGCCAGCACGTGCTCGGCGGCAGCTTCGACTACAAGGTCGGACAGAAGCTCGACTTCGACGCCGAGAAGCGCCGCCTCGAGGCGGCCAGCTACCGCAACGTGCCGCAGGTGCTGGACCCCGGCGATTTCGCCGTGCGCGGCGGCCTGCTCGACGTGTACCCGATGGGCAGCGACACGCCGCTGCGCATCGAGCTGTTCGACGACGCCATCGATTCGATCCGCGCGTTCGACCCGGAAAGCCAGCGCTCGCTGGACAAGGTCGAGCGGGTGAAGCTGCTGCCCGGCCGCGAAGTGCCGCTGAACGAAACCGCGGTCCAGCGCGCGCTGGAAGCGCTGCGCGAACGCTTCGACGTCGACACCCGGCGCAGCGCGCTGTACCAGGACCTGAAGTCGGGCCTGGCCCCGGCCGGCGTCGAATACTACCTGCCGCTGTTCTTCGAGCGGACCGCGACGCTGTTCGACTACCTCGGCGACGGCACGCTGCCGCTGCTGGCCGACGGCACCAACGACGCGGTCGAGGCGTTCTGGGCGCAGACCGCGAACCGCTACGAACAGCGCCGCCACGACCTCGAGCGCCCGCTGCTGCCGCCGGACGAGTTGTACCTGTCGCCCGACGCGCTGCGCGAGCGGTTGAACCGCGGCGACCGCATCGAAGTCTGCGGCAGGGAGCATCCGCGCTTCGCCGACGCGCACGCGCTGGGCGACCAGCCGGCACCGACGCTGCCGCTGGCGGCGAAGGACCATGCGCCGGGCGCGGCGCTGCAGTCGTTCCTCGCGGGTTACCCGGGCCGCGTGCTGGTCGCCGCCGATTCGCCGGGCCGGCGCGAAGCGCTGCTCGAGGTGATGCAGCCGGCCGGACTGGCGCCGAGGACGCTGGACGGATTCCCCGCCTTCGCCGCATCGGAGGAACGCTTCGCCATCGCCACCGCGCCGCTCGAGGACGGCTTCGCCCTCGACGATCCGCGGATCGCGGTGCTGACCGAACGCCAGCTGTTCCCCGAACGCGCGACCCAGCCGCATCGCCGGCGCCGCGCCGGGCGCGAGCCGGAAGCGATCATCCGCGACCTCGGCGAGCTGCGCGAAGGCGCGCCGATCGTCCACGAGGACCACGGCGTCGGCCGTTACCGCGGCCTGGTCGCGATGAACGTCGGCGGCATGCCCGGCGAATTCCTCGAGATCGAATACGCCAAGGGCGACCGCCTGTACGTGCCGGTCGCGCAGTTGCACCTGATCAGCCGCTACTCCGGCGCGTCGGAGGAAACCGCGCCGCTGCATTCGCTCGGCGGCGAGGCGTGGGCGAAGGCCAAGCGCAAGGCGCAGGAGAAGGTCCGCGACGTGGCCGCCGAACTGCTGGAGATCCAGGCGCGGCGCCAGGCCCGCGCCGGCCTCGCCCTGCACGTGGACCGCGCGATGTACGAGCCGTTCGCCGCGACCTTCCCGTTCGAGGAAACGCCGGACCAGCACGCCGCCATCGAGGCGGTGTTGCGCGACCTGCAATCGAGCCAGCCGATGGACCGCGTGGTCTGCGGCGACGTCGGCTTCGGCAAGACCGAGGTCGCGGTGCGCGCCGCGTTCGCCGCCGCCAGCGCCGGCAAGCAGGTCGCGGTGCTGGTGCCGACCACGCTGCTGGCCGAACAGCATTACCGCAACTTCCGCGACCGTTTCGCCGACTGGCCGCTGCGGGTCGAGGTGCTGTCGCGCTTCAAGACCAAGAAGGAAATCGAGGCGGAACTGCAGAAGGTCGCCGAAGGCAGGCTCGACGTGATCGTCGGCACCCACCGCCTGCTGCAGCCGGACGTGAAGTTCAACGACCTGGGCCTGGTCATCGTCGACGAGGAGCAGCGCTTCGGCGTGCGCCAGAAGGAAGCGCTGAAGGCGCTGCGCGCCGAGGTGCCCCTGCTGCCCCTGACCGCCACGCCGATCCCGCGCACACTGAACATGGCGATGGCCGGGCTGCGCGACCTGTCGATCATTGCCACGCCGCCGGCGAACCGGCTGGCGGTGCAGACCTTCGTCACTCCATGGGATGGCGCGCTGCTGAAGGAATCGTTCCA
Source organism: Pseudoxanthomonas sangjuensis (assembly GCF_010211755.1). GTDB lineage: Bacteria > Pseudomonadota > Gammaproteobacteria > Xanthomonadales > Xanthomonadaceae > Pseudoxanthomonas_A > Pseudoxanthomonas_A sangjuensis. Next base: position 36,626 of record NZ_PDWR01000027.1, read on the forward strand.
GCGCGAACTGGCGCGCGGCGGCCAGGTCTACTTCCTGCACAACGACGTCGAGAGCATCGGCCGCATGCAGCGCGAACTGCAGGAACTGGTGCCCGAGGCGCGCATCGGCATCGCCCACGGGCAGATGCCGGAACGCGAGCTGGAACAGGTGATGCTGGGCTTCCAGAAGCAGCGCTTCAACGTGTTGTTGTGCACCACCATCGTCGAGAGCGGCATCGACATCCCGAACGCCAACACCATCATCATCAACCGCGCCGACAAGTTCGGCCTGGCGCAGTTGCACCAGCTGCGCGGCCGCGTCGGCCGTTCGCACCACCGCGCCTACGCCTACCTGCTGACCCCGGACACGCGCCTGACCCCGGATGCCGAGCGCCGGCTCGAGGCGATCGCCTCGATGGACGAACTCGGCGCCGGCTTCACCCTGGCCACGCACGACCTGGAGATCCGCGGCGCCGGCGAACTGCTCGGCGAGGACCAGAGCGGGCAGATGGCCGAGGTCGGCTTCAGCCTGTACACCGAGCTGCTGGAGCGCGCGGTGCGCTCGATCCGCCAGGGCAAGCTGCCGGACGTCGATGCCGGCCAGGAAAGCCGCGGCGCCGAGGTCGAACTGCACGTGCCGGCGCTGATCCCGGACGATTACCTGCCCGACGTGCACGCCCGCCTGACCCTGTACAAGCGCATCAGCGGCGCGCGCGACAAGGACGAGCTGCGCGACCTGCAGGTCGAGATGATCGACCGCTTCGGCCTGCTGCCGGATGCGGCCAGGCACCTGTTCGCGGTCGCCGAACTGAAGCTGGCCGCGACCGCGCTGGGCGTGCGCAAACTGGACCTCGGCGAAGCGAGCGGCCGCATCGTCTTCGAGAGCAAGCCGAACATCGACCCGATGACGGTGATCCGGATGATCCAGAAGCAGCCGAAGATCTACGCGATGGACGGTCCGGACAAGCTGAAGATCAAGCTGCCGATGCCGGAGGCCGCAGACCGTTTCAACGCGGCGAAGGGCCTGCTGGCGGCGCTGTCGCCCGACTGAGCCCGAGCCCTTGGCGCCGCGGAGGCGCCGGGTGTGGCAAGCTGCGGCCATGTCCACCGCGATGCCCGCCTTCGCCGGCTGGGATGGCAGCACTGCCCAGGCGCGCGAGCTGCAACGGCAACTCGCGCGCGAGGTCGTGCTGGAAGACGGCATGCCGGCAGCGCCGGCCCTGCTGGCCGGCTTCGACGTCGGCTTCGAGGATGCCGGCGCCACCACCCGCGCCGCCGCGGTGCTGCTCGACGCGGCCACGCTGCAGCCGCTCGAGACCCGGGTGGCGCGCGTGCCGACCGCGATGCCCTACGTGCCCGGCCTGCTCAGTTTCCGCGAACTGCCCGCGCTGCTGCAGGCGCTCGCGCAACTTTCGCGCCGGCCCGGGCTGGCCTTCATCGACGGCCATGGCATCGCCCACCCGCGCCGGCTCGGCATCGCCGCGCACTTCGGCGTGGCCACCGGCCTGCCCAGCATCGGCGTGGCGAAGAAGCCGCTGGTCGGCCGCTTCGACGAACCCGGTCCGCTACGCGGCGACCACGTGCCGCTGTGGCACGGCGACGAACAGATCGGCTGGGTCCTGCGCAGCAAACCGCGCTGCAAGCCGCTGATCGTCTCGCCGGGCCATCGCGTGTCGATGCCGTCGGCGCTGCACTGGACATTGCGCACGCTGGCCGGCTACCGCCTGCCCGAACCGACCCGGCTGGCCGACCGGCTGGCTTCGCGGCGCGGCGCGGTGGCGACCGGCTGATCGACAGACGGCCACCGCTGTCGGCATGATGGCAGGCCTCCTCCGCACGCCGCGCCTTCACCGATGAAACCGACGCTTCTCCTGCTTCTTTCCCTGGCGCTGGCCGGCTGCGCGGGCATCCGCGCTTCCGACGGCGTCAGCTTCGTCGTCGTGCGCCATGCGGAGAAGACCAGCGACACGGAACGCGATCCGGACCTGTCCGTTGCCGGCAGGATGCGCGCGCAGCAACTCGCCGGCCTGCTTGCGGGGCGGGACCTCGTCGCCGTCTATGCCACCGAATACAAGCGCACACAGCAGACCGCCCGGCCCGGCGCCGACGCGCACCGCCTGCCGGTGACCGTCTACGCAGCAAAGTCGCCGGCCGTGGAATTCGCCGCGCGTTTGAAGGCCGCGCATCGGCGCGGGACGGTACTGGTCGTCGGCCACAGCAATACCGTGCCCGGCATCGTTTCCGCGCTGTGCGACTGCGACGCCGCGCCGATGCCGGAAAGCGAATACGACCGCGTCAGCACGGTGCGCATCGGCGCCGACGGGAAACCGGCGCTGGAAACCGGCCGTTACGGCGACGCCACGCCGGCGTCCGCGACGATCGCCTACGGAGCGCCCTTCACCCTCGCGGCCGGCCAGTCGGTTACCCTGCCCGACCGCAGCGCGTTGCGTTACGTCGGGACGATCAACGATTCGCGCTGCCCGCCGGACGTGCAATGCATCTGGGCCGGCGACGCCGAGGCGCGCTTCGAATGGCGCGCGCAGGGCTCGAACGACGCGGAAACCTTCTCGCTGCATACCCACCAGGGCGAACGCAGCCATATGCTCGCCGGCCGCACCCTCGCGCTCGAGTCGCTGGCGAACGGCGACGCGCCGGCCGTGACATTGAAGGTCGAGTGATTCCTTCTCCCGCTTGTGGGGAGAGGGAGTTGCGGAAGCCGGAACAATCCATTCCCGCGGCCGGCATGCAGGTACGCCCGGCCCGTGCGATGCTGGCTCGGTTCCCCGAAGCGAGGAAAGCCGCATGACCACGATCATTCCCCCGCGCACGCACGATCTCGGCGGCGGCTTCATGGTCCGCCGCGCGGTGCCGAGCATCCAGGCGCGCAGCGTCGGCCCGTTCGTGTTCGTCGACCACATGGGCCCGGCGGTCTTCGAGCCCGGCCGCGGCATGGACGTGCGCCCGCACCCGCACATCGGCCTGGCCACGGTGACCTACCTGTGGTCCGGTTCGATCCGGCACAAGGACACGCTCGGCTCCGAGCAGGTGATCACGCCGGGCGCGGTCAACTGGATGACCGCCGGCCGCGGCATCGCCCACTCCGAACGCACGCCGGTCGACGTGCGTACGCGCCGGCACGAAGCGCACGGGATGCAGACCTGGGTCGCGCTGCCGAAGAGCCACGAGGAAGTCGCGCCCGAATTCCACCACCACCCCGCCGACGCCATCCCGCACTGGACCCGCGGCGGCGTGTCCGGCCGCGTCATCGCCGGCCGCGGCTTCGGCCTCGAATCGCCGGTGCGCGTGTTCGCCGACACCTTCAACGTCGCCCTCGACCTCGACGCCGATGCCGAACTCGACATCGACGACCGCGCGGTCGAGCGCGCGCTGTACGTGCTCGAAGGCGATGCGCAACTCGACGGCGCCGACATCCCGGCGCAACACCTGGTCGTGCTCGACCCCGGCAGCAGGCCGAAGCTGCGCGCGAAGACGCCGCTCAAGGCGATGCTGCTCGGCGGCGAGCCGCTCGACGCGCCGCGGCACATGTGGTGGAACTTCGTTTCCAGTTCGAAGGAACGCATCGAGCAGGCCAAGCTGGACTGGAAGGAAGGCCGCTTCGGGCAGATCCCCGGCGAGACCGAGTTCATTCCGCTGCCGGATCGCTGACCCGCGCGCCGCGGGAAGCCGCTAACGAATCCGCAACATCTTCCCCGGGGGCTTCGGCTATGTTCGCCGCGCCGCACTGGCGCGGCACATGGATGGGGGAAGTCACAATGAGTCTTGCGAAGAAACTCGCGGCCGAGTTCCTCGGCACGTTCTGGCTGGTGCTGGGCGGCTGCGGCAGCGCGGTACTCGCGGCGAACTTCGGCGGCGACGGCAATCCGCTGGGCATCGGCCTGCTCGGCGTGGCGCTGGCCTTCGGCCTGACGGTGCTGACCGGCGCCTACGCCTTCGGCCACATCTCGGGCGCCCACTTCAACCCGGCGGTCAGCTTCGGCCTGTGGGCCGGCGGCCGCTTCCCGACCAAGGACCTGCTGCCGTACATCGTCGCGCAGGTGCTGGGCGCGATCGCGGCGGGTTTCATCCTGTTCCAGGTCGCCAGCGGCAAGGCCGGCTTCGCCATCGATCCGGCCTCGGCCGGCGCCTTCGCGACCAACGGCTACGATGCCCTGTCCCCGGGCGGCTATTCGGCCGCGGCGGCGTTCCTGTGCGAAGTGGTGCTGACCGCGTTCTTCCTGATCGTGATCATGGGCTCGACCCACGGCCGCGCCCCGGCCGGCTTCGCCCCGATCGCGATCGGCCTGGCGCTGACCCTGATCCACCTGATCAGCATCCCGGTGACGAACACTTCGGTGAACCCGGCGCGCTCGACCGGCGTCGCGCTGTTCGTGCAGGGCGGCGCGTTGTCGCAGTTGTGGCTGTTCTGGGTCGCGCCGATCCTCGGCGGCCTGGTCGGCGGCATCATTTACAAGTGGCTGGGTAGCGACAAGAACTAACGGCGGGCCCTGCCGCGGTATTCACCCCTTCTCCCGCTTGCGGGAGAAGGTGCCCGAAGGGCGGATGAGGGCGCGAGCGCAGCGAGCCTGCTTTCAAAAAGCCGAACCCTCACCCTCGCGCTTCGCGCGTTTCCCTCTCCCGCACTGCGGGAGAGGGATTCAGCCACTTCAGAACCGGCCTTCCTGGAAATCGACGAAGGCCTGCATCAGTTCCTGCTTGGTGTTCATCACGAACGGGCCGTAGCGCATCACCGGCTCGCCGATCGGACGGCCGGCGACGAGGATGACCCGCGCGGGCTGCGCGCCCGCGCGCAACGACAGCGACGGGCCGCCGCCGAGCACCGCGAGTTCCCGCGTTTCCAGCGTGCGGCCGTCGTCGCCCTCGCCCACCGTCGCCGTACCTTCGTAGGCGTAGAGGAAGGCGTTGTGGCCTTCCGGCAGCGCGTACTCCCACGCCGCGCCGGCGTCGAGCGCGATGTCGAGGTAGACCGGATCGGTCGCCGGCTGTGCGATCGGGCCGGCGACATCGCCGACCGCACCGGCGATGACCTTCACCGATACGCCCGGCTTCGGCTGCGCGACCGGGATCTTCTCCGGGGCGAATTCCTGGTACTTCGGCGCGGTCATCTTGTCCTTCGCCGGCAGGTTGACCCACAGCTGGAAGCCGCGCATGCGCCCGGAATCCTGTTCCGGCATCTCCGAATGGACCAGGCCGCGGCCGGCGGTCATCCACTGCACCGCGCCGGAGGTCAGCAGGCCTTCGTTGCCGTGGTTGTCCTTGTGGCGCATGCGGCCGTCGAGCATGTAGGTGACGGTCTCGAAGCCGCGGTGCGGGTGGGCCGGGAAGCCGGCGATGTAGTCCTCGGCCTTGTCGGTGCCGAACTCGTCGAGCAGCAGGAACGGATCGAGGTCGGGCAGCTCCGGGCCGCCGATCACGCGGGTCAGCTTGACTCCCGCGCCATCGGACGTGGGCATGCCGCGCACCTTGCGGACGATGCGGGCGGGTTGCGTCTGGGCGATGGCGTTCATGGGACCTCCTGGATGTCCGCACAATATGCCGGCGGACGGGCGCGCCGGAACGGCCGGCCGCGCAACCATCCGTTCCACCGGCGCAGCGCATCAGGCCACGTAGACGCTCTTGATGTTGGTGAACTCGCGGATGCCGTGCTCGGCCAGTTCGCGGCCGAAGCCGGAACGCTTGCAGCCGCCGAACGGCAGGCGCACGTCGCTGCGCACGATCGCGTTGACGAAGGCCGCGCCGCACTGCAGTTGCCGTGCGACGCGGTCGCCGCGCGCGCGGTCGCGCGTCCACACGCTGCCGCCGAGGCCGAACGTGGTGTCGTTGGCCAGCCGCACCGCGTCGGCCTCGTCCTTCGCGCGCAGGATGCCGGCGACCGGGCCGAACAGTTCCTCCGAATACGCCGGCATGCCCGGCGCGACGCCGTCGAGGATCGCCGCCGGGTAGCCGGCATACGACGCGTCGGGCTCGCAGCCGAGCAGCGGCTTGGCGCCGGCGGCGATGCTGGCCTGCACCTGTCGCTGCAGTTCGTCGCGCAGGTCGCGGCGCGCCATCGGCGCCAGCGGGGTCGCCTCGGCGTTCGGGTCGCCGACGCGCAGCTTCGACGCGGCCTCGACGAAACGGCGCACGAATTCGCCGGCGACCGCCTCGACCACGACGAAGCGCTTGGCGGCGATGCAGGTCTGCCCGGCGTTGTCGAAGCGGCTCTTCACCGCGGCGGCGACGGTGGCGTCGAGGTCGGCGTCGTCGAGCACGACGAAGGCGTCGCTGCCGCCCAGCTCCATCACGCACTTCTTCAGCACGCTGCCGGCGGTGGCGGCGACCGACCCGCCGGCGCGCTCACTGCCGGTCAGCGTGACCGCGGCGATGCGCGGGTCGCGGATCACTTCCGCCGCCTGCCCGTTGTCGATGTGCAGCACGTCGAACACGCCACGCGGCAAGCCGGCCGCATCGAGCGCCGCCTTGATCGCGTCGGCGCAGCGCGGTACGTTGACCGCGTGCTTGAGCACGGCGACGTTCCCCGCCATCAACGCCGGTGCAAGGAAGCGGAACACCTGCCAGATCGGGAAGTTCCACGGCATCACCGCGAACACGCAGCCGATCGGCTCGTAGGCCACGTAGCTGCTCGCGGCCTCGGTGGCGATGGGCTGCTCGCGCAGGTAGGCGGCCGCATGCCCGGCGTAGTAGTCGCAGGCGCCGGCGCATTTCTCGATCTCGGCCAGCGCCTCGCGGCGCAGCTTGCCCATCTCCGCGGTCATCAGCCGCTGGATGTCGTCGCGGCGCGCGCGCAGCTGTTCGCCGGCCCGCTTCAGCAGTTCGCCGCGCCGCTCCAGCGGCAGCGCGGCCCACGCGGGGAATGCTTCCCGCGCGGCCTGCAGCGTCGCGTCGACTTCGGCGGCGGATCGCCATTCGTAGCGGTATTCGACCTGGCCGGTCCAGGGATTGACGGATTCGATGCTCATGGTCCGATAGTGTGCGACGGCGCGCGTTAGCGCATCGTTGTCGCGTCAGCCGTTGCCCTGCACCGCCAGTTGCATGTCGCGCTGGCGGCGCTTCTCCTCGCGCTGCATCCACCACCACCCGGCGACGGCGCCCAGCGAAACCAGCAGCACCAGGATCGTGGCCACCGCGTTGACCTCCGGGTTCAAGCCGCGCCGCACCGACGAGAACACCTTGATCGGCAGCGTGGTCGAGCCGGGGCCGGAGACGAAGCTGGCCACCACCACGTCGTCCAGCGACAGGGTGAAGGCGAGCAGCCAGCCCGACAGCAGCGCCGGCGCGATGATCGGCAGGGTGATCTGGAAGAACACCTTGATCCGGTTCGCGCCCAGGTCCATCGCCGCCTCCTCCAGCGACTTGTCCAGTTCGGCCATGCGCGAGGAGATCACCACGGTGACGAACGCGAGGGTGAAGGTGACGTGGGCGATCCAGATCGAGTACACGCCCTTCGCCTCGAAGTGGCCCATGCCCAGCGAATTGACCAGGCCGCCGGTGGAGACGAACAGCAGCAGCATCGACAGGCCCAGGATCACGTCAGGCATCACCAGCGGCGCGGTGATCAGCGCGGCGAACGCGGTCTTGGTCGGGAAGCTGCGCATCCGCGTCATCACCAGCGAGGCCAGCGTGCCCAGCACCACCGCCGCGCACGCGGTCCAGAACGCCACCTTCAGGCTCAGCCACGCCGCCTGCAGCATCGCGCGGTCGTTGAACAGCGCGACGTACCACTTGAACGAGAAGCGCGACCATACCGTGGCCAGCCGGTTCTCGTTGAACGAATAGACCATCAGGATCAGGATCGGCAGGTACAGGAAGGCGAAGCCGAGCACCAGCACCGTCCAGCCGAACCAGCGGGTACGTCCGTGGGCGGCGCCGCTCATGCCAGCCTGTCCTCCAGCTCGCGTTGCCGCACCCGGTTGAAGACGATGATCGGCACCAGCAGCAACAGCAGCATCGCGATCGCCACCGCCGACGCGCGCGGCCAGTCGGTGGACGCGCTGAAGTCGTTGACCAGTTGCCGGCCGATCATCAGCGTATCGGGGCCGCCAAGCATTTCCGGGATCACGTATTCGCCCACCGCCGGGATCATCACCAGCATGCAGCCGGCGACGATGCCGGCCTTCGACAGCGGCAGGGTCACCTTCAGGAACGCCTGCCACGGCTTCGCGCCGAGATCGTAGGCGGCTTCGAGCAGGCGCTGGTCGTGCTTGACCAGGTTGGTGTACAGCGGCAGCACCATGAACGGCAGGTAGCAGTAGACGATGCCGATGTAGGCGGCGAGCGGCGTGTACAGGATCTTCAGCGGCTCGTCGATGATGCCTGCCTTCATCAGCAGGTTGTTGAGCAGGCCGTTGTTCTTGAGGATGCCGACCCAGGCGTAGACGCGGATCAGGAACGAGGTCCACGACGGCAGCACCACCAGCATCATCGCGACGTTGCGCGCGGCCGGCGACATGCGCGAGATCGCGTAGGCCATCGGGTAGCCGATCAGCAGGCACAGCAGCGTGGAAACCGCGGCGATCCACACCGAACTGGCGTAGGCCTGCACGTACAGCGACTCGGTGACCAGGGTGATGTAGTGGTCCCAGTTGAGCCGCCAGGTCAGCGCGCCGTTGACGTACTCGACGATCGGCGTGTACGGCGGCGAACGGACCAGGTCGCGCATCGAGAACGAGATGCGCAGCACGATCAGGAACGGGATGGCGAAGAACACCAGCATCCACAGGTACGGCACCGCGATCACCGCCCAGCGCGGCCCCGGCAGCCATTTGCGCAGCGCGCCCGGCTTCATGAGGTCAGCACCACGCCGTCGTTGTCGTCCCACGACACCCACACCGGGTCGCCCCAGGTCAGGCCCTCGCTGGCCCAGCGCTGCTGGTTGGCGAAGTTCGACAGCACCTTGACCCCGCTGGGCAGGCGCACGTGGAAGATCGAATGGCTGCCGTAGTAGGCGATGTCCTCGATGGTGCCGCGCGCCTTGTTGTGCCGCTGCTCCGGTTCCTCCTTGGTGATCCACACCTTCTCGGGGCGCACGCCGAAGGCCACGTCCTGGCCCTCGAAGCCGGAAATGCCGTGGCCGACGTGGATCAGCGACTCGAACGCGGGCGTGCGGATGGTGACGAAGTCGACTTCGTCGTCCTCGATCCTGCCTTCGAACAGGTTGACCGAGCCGATGAACTCGGCGGCGAAACGGCTGGTCGGCGCTTCGTAGATCTCGTCCGGCGTGCCGACCTGGCGGATGCGGCCGTGCTCCATCAGCGCGATGCGCGTGGCCATGGTCATCGCCTCTTCCTGGTCGTGGGTGACCATCACGCAGGTCACCCCGGACTTCTCGATGATGTTGACCAGTTCCAGCTGCATCTGCGTGCGCAGCTTCTTGTCCAGCGCGCCCATCGGCTCGTCGAGCAGCAACAGCTTCGGCCCGCGCGCCAGCGAGCGCGCCAGCGCGACGCGCTGCTGCTGGCCACCGGAAAGCTGGTGCGGCTTGCGCCTGGCCAGCTTGCCCAGCTGCACCAGCGCCAGCATCTCGGCGACGCGCGCCGCGATCGCGTCCCTGGCCATCCCGGCCTGCTTCAGGCCGAAGCCGACGTTCTGCTCCACGCTCATGTGCGGGAACAGCGCGTAGGACTGGAACATCATGTTGATCGGCCGCTCGTACGGCGGCAGGTCGTTGAGCAGTTGCCCGTCGAGCCAGATCTTGCCCGCGGTCGGCTTCTCGAAGCCTGCCAGGCAGCGCAGCAGGGTCGACTTGCCGCTGCCCGAGCCGCCCAGCAGGGCGAAGATCTCGCCCTTGCGGATGCTCAGGCTGGTGTTGTCCACCGCGACGAAGCCGTCGAACTCCTTGCGCACGTCGACGATGCGCACGTATTCGTCGGCGCCCGACGTTTCCGCCTGCGGCGCGGCCGCCTGCACCGCGCCGGATCCCGTTGCATCCATTGCCGCCATGCGTCCCCCGTTGCCGTTCCGGCGCCGGCCCGTGCGGGCGCGGCGCCCCGTCGATCGATGGGGCGGCCCTTCCCGCACGCCCCGCTGGTGCAGCGCCGGCCGCTCAGTGTCCGGTCTTCAGGTCGGTCCAGATCCGGGTGTACAGGTCGTTGATCTGCGGCGGGCGGATCTTCACGGTGTACAGCTTGGCTTCGACTTCCGCCGGCGGATAGATGGTCGGGTCGCCGGTGATCTCCTTGTCCATCAGCGCCTTCGCCTTCGGCACCGCGTTCGGGTAGGCGATGTAGTTGGAGTTGTTGGCCATCACCTGCGGATCCAGCAGGTAGTTGATGTACGCGTAGGCCGCATCGACGTGGCGCGCGTCCTTCGGGATCGCCAGCATGTCGAACCACAGCGGCGCGCCCTCCTTCGGGATCGCGTAGGCGATCTCGACGCCGTTGCCGGCCTCGGCCGCGCGGTCGCGGGCCTGGATCACGTCGCCGGACCAGCCGACCACCAGGCAGGTGTCGCCGTTGGCCAGCCCGTCGATGTACTGCGAGGAATGGAAGTTGGTGACGTACGGGCGGATCGACTTCAGCAGCGGCACCGCCTTCTCGACCACCGCCGGGTCCTCGCTGTTGGGATCCTCGCCCAGATAGTTCAGCGCCAGCGGGATCAGTTCGTCCGGCGTGTCGAGGAAGGTCACGCCGCAATCCTTCATCTTGGCGATGTTTTCCGGCTTGAACACGATGTCCAGGCTGCCGGCGATGTCGGTGTTGCCGAACGCGGCCTTGACCTTGTCGACGTTGTAGCCGATGCCGGTGGTGCCCCACATGTACGGCACCGCGTACTGGTTGCCCGGGTCCTGCGCCTCCAGCTTCTTCATCACCGCCGGGTCGAGGTTGGCCCAGTTCGGGATCTTGGTCTTGTCCAGCGGCAGGAACACGCCGGCCTGGATCTGCCGGCCGAGGAAGTTGATCGTCGGCACCACCACGTCGTAGCCGCTGGAACCGGCCAGCAGCTTGGTTTCCAGCACCTCGTTGCTGTCGAACACGTCGTAGGTCACCTTGATGCCGGTGGCCTTCTCGAAGTTCGGGTTGGTGTCCTCGGCGATGTAGTCCGACCAGTTGTAGACGTTGACGACCTTGTCGCCGCCGGCGGGGGCGGGGGCGCCCCCCCCTCCCCCCCCCCTCTTTCCCCCCCCGGCGGCGCAGGGTCCAGCGGCCCCAGCCCCCAGCCCAGTTCTCCGGTCCCTTTTCCCCCTCCCATTCCCCCCCCCGGCGGTCTCGCTTTCGCTCTCCCCCCCCCCCCCGGCCCGCCGCCCCCTTCTTCCACTCCCCCTTCTTTCCTCCTC
>NZ_PDWR01000028.1 GCF_010211755.1 Pseudoxanthomonas sangjuensis
TTCCACCTTTTGTGGTTTAGTGACGCAGTGGCCCCCCCGGTACACGACTGCACCCGTCTTCGTCGGCAGCGTAATATGTGTATAAGGGACAGGCATATTCCACCCCGTCCCCGCCCCACGGTACCCGGCAGGTCCAGCCGCATCCGCCGCCTCCCCTTCCTGTGCAGCGCCCTGCTGCTGACGCTGGTCGCCTGCAAACCGCAGCAGGCGCCGCAGATGCCGCCACCCGAGGTGGGCGTGGTCGCCGCGAAAGCGGAAACCGTGCCGCTGCAGCGCGATCTGGTCGGCCGCCTGGCCCCGTTCCGCAGTTCCGACGTGCGCGCCCGCGTCGCCGGCGTCCTGCAGAAGCGCCTGTACACCGAGGGCAGCGAGGTCAGGCAGGGCCAGCCGCTGTTCCGGATCGATCCGGCGCCGCTGCAGGCGGCGCTGAGCGCCGCGCAGGCCGACCTGGCCGCGGCCCAGGCCAGCTATGCCAACGCCAAGGTCGCCGCCGACCGCGCCCGCCAGCTGGCGCCGCAGAAGTTCGTGTCGAAGTCCGACCTGGACAACGCCGAGGCCGCCGAACGCAGCGCCGCCGCCGCGGTGCAGCAGGCCAAGGCCGGCGTGACCAGCGCGCGCATCAACCTGGGTTACGCCAACGTCACCGCGCCGATTTCCGGCCGCGCCGGCAAACAGCAGGTCACCGAGGGCGCGCTGGTCGGCCAGGGCGACGCGACCCTGCTGACCACCATCGACCAGATCGACCCGCTGTACGTCAACTTCTCGATCGGCGCCTCCGAACTGGAACAGCTGCGCAACGCCCAGGGCGTGTCGCTGGACGGCCAGGGCAAGGCCCGGGTCGATGTGGTGCTGGCCGACGGCAGCCTGTACCCCGAACCGGGCCTGCTCGACTTCTCCGATACCGTGGTCGACCCCGACACCGGCGCGATCACGCTGCGCGCGCGCCTGCCCAACCCGGGCAAGACCCTGCTGCCCGGCAGCTTCGTCACCATCAAGGCCACCCTCGGCCAGCGCGCCGACGTGTTCCTGTTGCCGCAGGCCGCGGTGCTGCGCGACGCCAATGGCGCCTACGTCTACGTGGTCGGCGCCGACGGCAAGGTCGTGCGCAAGAACGTCGCCATCGAGAGCGCCGGCACGGCGAAGTGGATGGTGACGTCCGGGCTGGCCGCCAACGACCAGGTCGTGGTTTCCGGCCAGCAGAAGATCAAGGAAGGCACCCCGGCCAAGGCCGTGCCGTGGCAACCCGCCGCGGCCAACGGCGCCAAGCCGCAGCAAGCCGCCGCCCCGGCCAAGGCCGAATAAGGGAATCCCCCGATGCCCAAGTTCTTCATCAACCACCCGGTCTTCGCCTGGGTCGTGGCGATCCTGATCTCGCTGGCGGGCGTGATCGCCCTGCTCAACCTCGGCGTGGAGTCCTACCCCAACATCGCGCCGCCGCAGGTCACGGTGTCGGCGAGCTATCCCGGCGCCAGCGCCGAAACCACCGAGCGCGCGGTCACCCAGGTCATCGAGCAGCAGCTGACCGGCATCGACAACCTGCTCTACTTCAATTCCAGCTCCAGCTCCAACGGCGGCGCCAACATCACCCTGACCTTCCAGACCGGCACCGATCCCGACATCGCCCAGGTGCAGGTGCAGAACAAGGTCGCGCTGGCCACGCCGCGCCTGCCGACCGAGGTCACCCAGCAGGGCGTGGTGGTGGCCAAGGCCAACACCGGCTTCCTGATGGTGGTGGGCGTGCGCTCGGACAACCCGTCGGTCGACCGCAACCAGCTGAACGACATCATCGCCTCGCGCGTGCTCGACCAGGTCGCGCGCGTGCCCGGCGTCGGCAGCACCCGCCAGTTCGGCGCCGAATACGCGATGAACATCTGGCTGAACCCGGAGAAGCTGCAGGGCTACCGGCTGTCGGCCAGCCAGGTGCTGGCCGCCGTGCGCGGGCAGAACGTGCAGTTCGCCGCCGGCTCGCTGGGCAGCGACCCGGCGCCGGCGGGCCAGGCCTTCACCGCGACGGTCTCGGCCGAGGGCCGCTTCAGTTCCCCGGAGCAGTTCGAGAACATCATCCTGCGCGCGAACAGCGACGGCAGCACGGTGCGGCTGAAGGACGTGGCGCGCGTGCAGCTGGGCGCGGCCGGCTACGGCTTCGACACCAAGTTCAACGGCAAGCCGGTCGGCGGCTTCGCGGTACAGCTGCTACCCGGCGCCAACGCGCTGAACGTGGCCGGCGCGGTGCGCGCGAAGATGGACGAACTGCAGCCCAGCTTCCCGGCCGGCGTCGAGTGGTTCGCGCCCTACGACAGCACCACCTTCGTCAAGATCGCGATCGAGGAAGTGGTCAAGACCCTGTTCGAGGCGATCGTGCTGGTGTTCCTGGTGATGCTGGTATTCCTGCAGAACCTGCGCGCCACCATCATCCCGACCCTGGTCATCCCGGTCGCGCTGCTCGGCACCTTCCTCGGCATGAGCGTGATCGGCTTCACCGTCAACCAGCTGACCATGTTCGCGATGGTGCTGGCGATCGGCATCGTGGTCGACGACGCCATCGTGGTGATCGAGAACGTCGAGCGCATCATGGCCGAAGAACACCTGCCGCCGCGCGAAGCCACGATCAAGGCGATGGGCCAGATCACCGGCGCGGTGGTCGCGATCACCGTGGTGCTGGCGGCGGTGTTCATCCCCAGTGCGCTGCAGGGCGGCGCGTCGGGCGAGATCTACAAGCAGTTCGCGCTGACCATCGCCCTGGCGATGCTGTTCTCGGCCTTCCTCGCCCTGGGCTTCACCCCGGCGCTGTGCGGCACCTTCCTCAAGCAGCACGCCGCGCCCGGCGAGAAGCGGGCGCACCAGAACGTGGTCTTCCGCCTCTTCAACGCGGCCTACGAACGCGTTTCCCGCACCTACGTCGGCCACATCGGCAGCGCCGTGCGGCACGCGCCGCGCTGGATGATCCTGTTCGCCGTGCTGACCCTGCTGTGCGGCTTCCTGCTCGCGCGCCTGCCGGGCAGCTTCCTGCCGGAAGAGGACCAGGGCTATGCGCTGGCGATCGTGCAGCTGCCGCCCGGCGCCTCGCTGCAGCGCACCCAGTCGGTGTTCCAGCAGGTGCGCGGCACGCTGGAGCACATGGAAGGCTTCGACGGCATGATGGAAGTGGCCGGCTTCAGTTTCGTCGGCCAGGGCGAGAACGTCGGCATGGCCTTCATCCGGCTCAAGCCGTGGGACGAGCGCAAGGTCACCGCGTCCGAGTTCATCCAGCAGGCGAACGGCGCGCTGTTCGGCATCAAGGAAGCCAGCATCTTCGTGGTCAACCTGCCCACCGTGCAGGGCCTGGGCCAGTTCGGCGGCTTCGACATGTACCTGCAGGACCGCACCGGCGCCGGCCACGCCGCGCTGGAGCAGGCGCGCAACATCCTGCTGGGCAAGGCCGCGCAAAACCCCAGCCTGATGGCGGTGCGCCCGAACACGCTGGAGAACGCGCCGCAGCTCAACCTGCAGGTCGACCGCGTGCAGGCGCAGGCGATGGGCCTGTCGCTGTCGGACATCTACAGCTCGATCCAGCTGATGCTGGCGCCGGTCTACGTCAACGACTTCTTTTCGGGAGGCCGCGTCAAGCGCGTCAACCTGCGCGCCGATGCGCCGTACCGCAGCGGTCCCGAATCGCTGGCGCGCTTCTACACCCCCAGCTCGGTCGCCACCGACGGCGACGGCAAGCCGGCGATGATCCCGCTGAGCAGCGTGGTCAAGTCGGAATGGACTTCGATGTCGCCGGCGCTGACCCGCTACAACGGCTATTCGGCGGTCAACATCAACGGCTCGGCCGCACCCGGCACCAGTTCCGGCCAGGCCATGCAGGCGATGGAGAAGATCGTCACCGAGGACCTGCCGCCCGGCTTCGGCTTCGACTGGAGCGGCATGTCGTACCAGGAAATCCTCGCCGGCAACGCCGCCACGCTGCTGCTGGTGCTGTCGATCGTGGTGGTGTTCCTGAGCCTGGCGGCGCTGTACGAGAGCTGGTCGATCCCGGTGTCGGTGCTGCTGGTGGTGCCGCTGGGCGCGCTGGGCGCGATCGCCCTGACCATGACCCGCGGCCTGTCCAACGACATCTTCTTCAAGATCGGCCTGATCACGATCATCGGCCTGGCAGCGAAGAACGCGATCCTGATCGTGGAGTTCGCGGTCGAGCAGCGGCGCCACGGCAAGACCCTGCGCGACTCGGTCATCGAAGCCGCGCGCCTGCGCTTCCGCCCGATCCTGATGACCTCGTTCGCGTTCATCATGGGCGTGACGCCGATGGCGCTGTCGAGCGGCGCCGGCGCCAACGCGCGCCGCGCCATCGGCACCGGCGTGGTCGGCGGCATGCTGTTCGCCACCTTCCTCGGCCTGCTGTTCATCCCGGTGTTCTTCATCGTGGTGCGGCGCATGCTCGGCGACAAACTCGACGAACCGTCGAAGGAATACCTGGAGCAGCAGCGCCGGGGCGGATGATCGCCGACGGATTGCCCATGCGAACCCCGGCCCCATGGCCGGGGTTTTCTTTTGCGGCCGCGTCGCCCGGATTGGCCTTGGCCGCGGCGCCTGAATTGGCCGTAGCTTCCGTGCCGCCCATGCGTCAAAGTCGGACGGGGCGCATCCGCGTCCTGCCAGCCAGCGCCCAACCGAGGATCGAGCATGAAGACTTTCCTGGCCATCTACACCGGCACCCCGGAATCGCGGGAACGCGCCGGATGGGATTCGCTGAACGAGGCGGAACGGCAGGCACGGGAACGCGCCGGCATCGAGGCCTGGGGCAAGTGGGTTGAAACCAACCGCGCCGCCATCGTCGACACCGGTAGCCCGCTGGGCCGGACCAAACGGGTTTCGGACCGGGGAATCGCCGACATCCGCAACGATCTGGTCGCCTACGCGGTGGTCCGGGCAGCGTCCCACGCGGAGGCCGCGAACCTGTTCGTGCAGCACCCGCATTTCACGATCTTCCCCGGCGAAGCGATAGAGATCATGGAATGCCTGCCCATGCCGGGCTGACCCGATGGCGCCCGACCGTGTTCCCGCCGAAGATGGCGGGTAATACGGGTCCCGAAATCGAGGCCGTTGCCGGTACGCCGTGTCGCCGGCATCGCACGGGAATCCATGCCGCGCATCGCGAAAGCCCTTGCTTCATCCCCGCAATCCCGCCTCTCGCGGCGGCGGGCCCGCCTCCGCTCCCGGGTCCGGCCCTTAAGTATCCGTGCCCTCACCTGCCTTGGGCTCCGCTTTCGACAGCAGCAAATCCACCAGCTCGCTCAAGCGGGTACCCGCCGAACTCTTGACCAGTACCAGGTCGCCATCTTCGAGGAAGCCCGGCGCGGCCTGTTTCAATGCCTCCACGTCGGCGAACCAGTGCAGCGGCACCTGCCCCTCCAGTGCGCGCGCCAGGTGCGTCATGTACCCGCCGCACAGCAGCACCAGATCGGGATGGGCGGCCAGCACCGCCGGCGCCAGCGCCGCATGCAACGATTCGCTCTCCGGCTCCAGTTCGCGCATGTCCCCGAGTACCAGCACGCGCCGGCCGCCGGCTGTCGCGGGCTGCGCATCGCGGGCCAACTGCAGCGCCGCGGCCATCGACGCCGGATTGGCGTTGTAGGCTTCGTCGATCAGCCGCAGGCGCCGACCTTCGAGTTCCAGTTCATGGGTCGCGCCGCGACCGGCGAGCGGCCGGAACGCCGACAGCTGCGGCAACGCCGGTTCCATCGGCAGGCCCAAGCCGGCGACCACGGCCAGACAGGCCAGGCTATTGAGCGCCATGTGCTCACCCGGTGCGCCGAGACGGTAGCGCAGCTCGTGGCCGAGGATTTCCGCATGCACCTCGTTGCGCCCGGCATCGAGGCCGATCAGTCGCGCGCTCGCCTCGGCGTCGCGGCCGTAATGGATCACGCGCAGGCCATAGCGGGCCGCCTCGCGGGCGAAGATCCGCCATTGCGGCAGGTCGCGGTTGAGCACGGCAATGCCACCGGGCAACATGCCGCTGAAGATGCGCGCCTTGCGCCGTGCGACCTCGTCGACGCTGCCGTGGTATTTCAGGTGGGCGGCAGTGACGTTGGTGACCAGGGCCACGTCGGGGCGCGCCATGCGCGCACTCTCGCCCATGCGCCCAATGGCCATCTCGAGCACGGTGTAGGGCGCGCTCCAGTCCATCGAGGCCAGGTTCCAGGCGATGCCCGGGGGCAGGTTGGCGTTGTGGCGGGTGCGGTTGGTCGCGCCATAGGCATGCAGTACATCCGCAAGCATGGCCACGGTGGTGGTCTTGCCGGCGCTGCCGGTCACGCCGACCAGCTTGCCGGGCATATGCGTACGCGCGAAGGCGCCCATCGCCAGCACCGCCCGCTTGCGGTCGCGCACGCGCAGCACCGGGATGCCTGCGTCGACGTCATCCACCCTGTCCGCGTCGACGATGACCGCGGACGGCGCTGCCGGCAGGCGCGCCAGGCTGGCGGGATTCAGGCCAAGCGCATCGCCGTCGAAGCGCAGCACGACCATCTGCCCCGCCCGCATCGACGGGCTCCAGAAGCACAGGCCCGTGGCGCGCCAGTCCTGCGCAGGCTGGCGCAACCATGTCCCCCCCGTGGCAGCGAGTACCGCTTGCGCATCCCAACCGCGCGCGACGCCCGCCTTTGCCCATAGTTGCTCTTCGCCCACATGGATGGCGACGGCCTCCGGCAGGCGATCGCCCGAGCAGTAGCACAAGTGCCAGGGCTCCTCCGACACCAGCCAACGCCAGCCGAAGCGCTGGGCGTTGCCGCGCAGCCAGGCCATGCGCGTCGCTTGCTGCGCCCTATCCACGTCGACCGCCAGGCCCCAGCCATGCATCGATGTCCCCGGCACCGAAGCCGGCATGGCGCCGTGCTTCAGCCACCAACGCTGGCCATTCCATTCCACCGCCGGGGAACGACCGGTCGCCGTCCCGGCATACCGGCGCTCGAACAGCCGCACCTGCACCGGCAGCGGCCGGTAGGTATCGATGCAGTGCTTCGGCTCCAGCAGCACGCCATCGGCCTGCGCCGCCGCGCGCATCGCCTCCCACGCCTGCGCTGCGCGCCAGTGCAGGCGCCCCCCGAACACCGGGCGCAGCAGGGAACGATCGAGCTTGCCGTTTTCCTGCCCCTGCAGGTCGGCCGGCAGTACCGGCTCCGGTGGTTGTGCCGTATCTGCCGAGTGGGGCGATATCGCGTTCCGCATCGGCTCGGCGCCGGTTTCATCCAGGTATTTCCAGTACGCAATCAAGCCGGACAGGTAATGCTCCACGTCGTCGATGCGCACGCGGTAGCCGTGGTGCTTGATGAAAAAGCCATCGGCGACCCGCGCCGGATTGCGGAAGAACATCGCCAGTTCCGGCCAGAAAAAGCCGGCCAGGAGATAACGGGCACGGAACTCCAGCGCGCGCTGGAACTTGTCCAGATCGAAACCGTCGAGCAGGTGCGCGTACGCGGGATCGGCCTGGATCCGGTCGATCATCCTCCGCGCCGCCATCATCATCTCCAGCAGCGTCGGGAAGGTGGTGATGCGCTCGAGCACGAAATCCAGGTACCCACGCACGTTGTCCAGGCCGAAGCGGTAGTAGCGATCGTCCGGGCGATGCAGGGTCAGTTCATTGACGCAGTAGCCGAGCCAATGGTCGTGCGCACGCCAATGCTCGGCGGCGATGAAGTGTCCGAACGCCTTCTCGACCACGGCCAGCCAGCGTGGATCGCCGGTCAGGCCATACAGGCGCATCAGGCCGAACGCCGCCTCGCCGTCGTAATAGATGGTGCGGTTGTGCTGCTTGACGCCCAGATCGGGCCAGTCGAGCACGTGCACGAAGCGCCCGCTCTGCGGGTCCTGCATGTGCAGGATGCCCAGCGCCAGTTTTTCCAGCAGCGGCAGATGTCGGTGGTCGCCGCTGAGTTCGGCATGCTTGGTCAGTGCAAGCAGGCACACGGCGTTGCCGCCCAGCTTGATCTCGTCGCCGGTGTCGACCAGGAACGCGGCGCGCGTGCCGTCCGGCAACATCGCTTCGCGGATCAGCGTGCCGCACAGGTAATCCAGCGCCGCGTCGATCGCCGCCTTGTGCGCCGGATCGCCGGTCAGCTCCCAGCCTTCGAGCAGGGCGTAGGTGGAACTGGCATGGCGCAGCGCGTTGTAGGTGGGAATGGATCTGTCGAAGCAGGGAAACCAGCCGTAGTGGTATTCGCCGTCGGGTTTGACCTGGCGCGCGAGATAGCCGGTGCCGCGATGGACGATTTCACGGATGCGTCCGGTCCCCCAGTCGTCGATGTGCCGGTAACCGTGATGGCGGCCTTCGTGCTCGATCGCATGCATCGCCTTCCCGTCGCTGAACACCGCGCGCGTATCGAACAGCCACATCGGCTGCGCCGGTTCGCCGGGCCAGCGCAGTTCACGACCGAAACGCCGCTGTGCGTAGACCTTCAGGTTGGCGTCGTTCGGGGTCGCGACCGGGAAACGCCCGTCGTACAGCAGCGCGTTGCCGGCGCATTCCATCGGCAGCAGCGCCTGCGCCAGCCCGGCGTCGAACGCAATGCCGTACCGCCAGTAATTGCGCTTGGTCGCGGCGAACTGCTTGCGCAGCCGCTCCCAGGTGGTCTCGCGCAGATTGTGCGCCAGCTCGACGCGCAGCCAGACCGGCGTCCTGCCCTTGCGCCGCCACAGGCGTTCGAGGGCCGCAATGCCGGCATCCCACGCCGCATCGAAATCGCGGCCCCGCCCGACCGACACGTGCGCGCGCTCCGTGCCGCAACTCGCGGCGAAGAACAGGGTGCAGGCGGAGGCATCCGCGCTTCCGGCCGCGATGCACTCGCGCCACGCCGCGTGCAGCGCCGCGCGCGCCGGGTCGGCCAGCGATCCGCGCCAGCCGGCCGCGGGCTGCCGTACCTCGTGGGGAGTGGTCGGCCGGTGCATCGGCGTCAACGTTCCCGCAGCGCCTCCCGTGCGCGGTTCAGCGGCTTGATCAGGTAACTCATGATCGTCTTGCTGCCGGTGTGGATGTCGACGTCGGCGATCATGCCGGGAAAGATGCCGAAGCGCTTCCCCGCCTTGTTGGTCAGGTGGTCGCTGTCGGTGCGGATATAGACGCGATAGTAGTAGACATCGCGCTTGACCTCGTCCTGGATGGTATCGGGCGAGATCATCGCCACCTTGCCTTCCAGCCCGCCGTAGATGTGGTAGTCGTATGCGGTGACCTTGACCACCGCGCGCTGCCCAGGGTGCAGGAAGGCAACGTCGCGCGGCGCGATGCGCGCTTCGACCAGCAGGCGGTCGTCCAGCGGCACGATTTCCATCAGCTTGCCGTTCGGCGGCACCACGCCTCCCACCGTGGTCACTTCGACGTTCTTCACCACCCCCCTGACCGGCGAAACGATGGTGGTGCGCGACAGCGCATCGCTGCGGCCGCGGGTGACCGATTGCTGCTCTTCGACCCTGGCGTTGGCCTTGGCCAGTTCCTCGCGCGCGGCCACCAAGTATTGCGTGCGCTGGTCGGTGATCTTGTTCTGCAGCTCGGTGGCCTGCCGGCGCAAGCGCAGCAGCTCGACGTCGCTGGCCGCTCCCTTGGCCGCCAACGGCTCGGTCAGCCGAAGTTCCTGGTTGACCAACGCGAGGGCGCGGCCGAGGCCTGCGACGCTCTCCTCCAGGCTCCGGCGGCGCGAACGGTACAGTTCGGTTTCCGAACGCACCAGCTCCGGGTCCTTCGACACCTCCTCGGGGAACCGCAGCGGCGTGCCGTCGACCTCGGCCCGCAAGCGCGCCGACGTGGCCAGCGCCGCCCGCATCTGCGAGGCGCTTTCCTCCACCGTGGCCTCAACCCGGGTCGGATCGAGTTTCGCCAGCACCTGCCCCGCCTGCACCACGTCGCCCTCGCGCACGGCCAGCTGCGCGACGATGCCGCCTTCCAGCGACTGGACCACCTGCTCGCGCGAAGTCGGCACCACCTTGCCGGTGCCGGTGGTCACCTCGTCCAGCTCGAAAACGCTGGCCCAGACCGCCAGCAGCAACAGGCCGAATGCCGCGACCCAAACCACTTTCGACGCGCGCGGCACGGCATCCTGCCACAGCGCATCGCCCGCGCGTCCGCCTGCCTTGCGCGCACCCGCATCCGGGCTCATGCGTTGCCTCCTTTCTGCCGCGCCGCCGGCTTGGCCACGCGCCCTTCGGTCGCCTCCAGCGGCCGGGCCAGTACCTCGCCCTTCGGGCCATCGCGGACCACGCGCCCGCCATCCAGCACCACCACCCGGTCGACGCACTTCAACACCGCCGGCCGGTGCGTGGCCACCACCAGGGTGCGCGCGGACAGCCATGC
Source organism: Pseudoxanthomonas sangjuensis (assembly GCF_010211755.1). Classification (GTDB taxonomy): domain Bacteria; phylum Pseudomonadota; class Gammaproteobacteria; order Xanthomonadales; family Xanthomonadaceae; genus Pseudoxanthomonas_A; species Pseudoxanthomonas_A sangjuensis. The sequence goes on from NZ_PDWR01000028.1 coordinate 10,319, forward strand.
AGCCAGATTGTCGATGAACTGGCGTTCGCTGGCGTCGTCCAGCCAAGCGGTCGGCTCGTCGAGCAGCAACACGCCGGGCTCGCGCAACAGGGTGCGCGCCAGCAGCAGTTGCTGGCGCTGTCCGCCGGACAGGCCGCGTCCGCCTTCCTGGACCAGGTAGTCGAGCCCTTCCGGCAACGAACGCACGACCGCCATCGCGCCGCTCAGTTGCAGCGCCCGCAGCAAGTCGTCGTCGCCGGCATGCGGCATGCCCATGGTCAGGTTGTCGCGCAGCGTGCCGAAAAACAGGCTGGCGTTCTGGTTGAGCAGGGCCACGTCGCGGCGCAGGTCCATCGGGTCCAGCACCGATGTCTTCACGCCGTCGAGCGCCACCTGCCCTTCCTGCGGCATCTGCATGCCCGCCAGCAGCTGCAGCAATGTCGACTTGCCGGCGCCGTTGCGCCCCAGCAGCGCGACCTTCTCGCCGGGCGAGATTTCCAGCCCCCGGATGTCGAGGATGTTGCGCGCCCCGTCCCCGCCGTAGCGGAACCGCACGCCGGACAGCGCGTACTCGCCGCGCACCACCGGCCGATGCACGCGCAGGCCGCGTTCGGGCTGGTCCACCGGGCGCTGCATCAACTGGTCGAGCCCTTCGCGCGCGACCTTGGCCTGTTGCCAGCGCAACATCACCCCGGTCACCTGCGCCAGCGGCGCCATCATCCGCGAAGCCAGCATCGAGCAACCGACGACCACGCCGACCGAGATTTCGCCGTTCATCGCCGGGTACGCACCGACCAGCACCACGCCGGCATAGGCCAGCGACTGCACTTCCTGGGTCCAGCCGGTCAGCAGCCCGGTCAACGCGCGTTGCTTCACCCCGATCGCCGCAGAACCCTCGTTGATGTGGTTCCACTGGTTCTGGAAGCGCGGCTCGGCGCGCAGCAGCTTGATGTCGTCGAGGTTCTGCACCGCTTCCACGAGGATCGCGTTGCGCAGCGACGCCTCGCGCATGCCTTCGCGCGACAGCTTGGCCAGCGGCCGCTGGGCGATCAGGCTGGGCACCAGCAACAGCGGCAGCGCCGCCAGCGGCACCAGCACCAGATAGCCGCCGACCAGCCACATCACCGCCAGGAACAGCACGAAGAACGGCAAGTCGGCCAGCACGCCGATCGTGGTCGAGGTGACCAGCTCGCGGATCTGCTCCAGCTCGCGCAGCTGGGCAATGAAACTGCCGGTGGAACTCGGGCGGGCATCGTTGCGGATGCGCAGCGCATGGCCGAAGACGCGGTCGGAGATGCGGAGGTCGGCACGCCTGCCGACCAGGTCGGAAATATGCGCGCGCATCACCCGCATCGCGAAAGCGAAGGTCAATGCGATCAGCAGGCCGCCGAAAAGCACCCACAACGTCGGCTGCGACTGCGCCGGGATCACCCGATCGTAGACCTGCATGGTGAACAGCATGGAGCCCAGGCTGAGCACGTTGGCGACCAGCGAGGCCAGGATCACGTCGAGGTAACGCGGCCATTCGCGCAAGGCGTCCTGCAGCAGCCAGTTCGACCGGTACGGCCTGATGTATTCGTCGACGCGCGCATCCGGCACGGAGGATTGCGGCTTGACCAGCAGCACCCGGCGCGCGCGCCGCGCCAGCTCGTCGCGGCCCAGCGTCGTCTGCAGGCCCTGGTCGCCACTGAGGCGAACGCCCACGTTGCCGTCGGCGTCGACCTGCTCGATCACGCCGACCTGGCCGTCGCCGAAATCGGCGACCAGCGGAAGCCGCCATGGGTCGAGCATGCCCGGCACGAAACGGTCGAACACCGCGACCAGGCCGAGCTGCCGCGCCATGAACTCGACGACATCGTCCGGCGCCGTGTCGCGCATGCGCCAGTCGGCCTCCACGCGCACCCGTTCCTGCGAGCCATCGATGCGGTAATGGCGCGCGACCCCGATCAGCGCTTCCAGCCACGGTTCGTAGCCCCACCCGTCCAAGCTTGCCCCCTCGACCGTCATGGGAGTATCTCCATGCCCTGCACCCGCGAGTTGTCCAGGCCAAATGCAGCCCGCGCCCGGCCTGCCGCTACAAGGTAGCCCAATTGCGCGTTCCACAGGTCATGCCGCGCATTGGCCAAGTCTTCCTGCGCCTGGCCGATCTCCTGTTCCGCGTTCAGCAGGTCCAGTACGTTCCGGGTGCCCAGCGACAGGTACTGGTCCCAATACAGTTCGCGCGTCTCGGCGATGCTTTGCAGGCGCTGTTCGAGCACGACGATACGCCCGTTCAGGCCATCCATCCTCTCGCGATGGAAACGCAGGTTGTCGGATGCGGCGAGCCGCTCGGCGTCGAGCCTGGCTTCGGCCGCCGCCAGCGCACCGGCGCTGGCGCGGCTGCGCGCTGCCGCCGCGCCACCCTGGTACAACGCGCCACCGACCGAGATGAAGGCCGCGCCGTAGCTGCTCTTGCCGTAGATCTGCTCATAGCGGTTGCCGGCCCGGCCCATGCGCTGGTTCGCGGTCGCTTCCAGCGAAACGGTGGGATAGCGTTGCGCCCGCGCATTGTCCAGTTCGGCTTCGGCCTGGTCCCGCTCGGCGGCGGCCACCAGGACCGCGGGCACGCGCCACAGATCCCGTTCGCCCGCCTCCTGTGCGGCGTCCGACATGCCGGCCGGCGCATCCGCGACCGCCCGCGCCGCCGCCGGCCCCACGTAGGTCTGCAGCCGGCTGCGCCATTGCCGCAGCTGCGCATCGACCTCCAGCGCGCGCGCCTGCGCCGCCTCCATCCTTGCACGCGCCTGGATCGGATCGCTGCGCGTGGCCGCGCCGGCCTCGGCACGCATCTCGGTAATCTCGCGCACCTTGCGCAAGGCATCGATCAGGGCCTGCGAAGTCCGCTGCAGAGCCTGGTAGCGATGCACCTCTATCAGCGCCTGCGCGGTCTTGTCCACCACGTCGTCGATCGCCTGCAGCACCGCCGCCTGTTCGCGGCGCACGCCGGCCCGTTCGCGCGCCACCGCACTGCTGGTCTTGCCGAAGTCGTAGAGCATCTGCGACAGCCCAAGGGTGGCGACCTGCCCATTCCCGTATTCCCCCTGGCCGCCCGACGTCACTCCGGCCTGCACCCTGGGCTTGTACCCGGCCCTGGCCACATCGACCATTTCGCCCTGCTGCCCCAGCGTCGCCAGCGCCGCGGCCACGGTGGGATAGCGATTCACGGCGATGCCGACCGCCTCGTTCCAGTCGAGTTCGGCGCCGCTGGGCGTCGACGCAACATAGCCGGGCGGCCGCGACGAAGCCGAAGCCGCGGCTTCACGCACCAACGCATCGACACCGATCCCGCGGGCGGCATCGCCCGGATCCTCCGTAAAGGCGCCCAATGCGCTGTGCGCGACGATCCCATCGCCACGCGCCTGCGCACCGACGACTTCCTGCGCGTGCATGTCTTGCGCGGTCAACAGCACCAGCGGCAGGAAAATCCACGGTACTGCCGATCTCAGGTTCGCCAAAACGCCCCCCAGCCCACTGCCACTCACGGAACGGCTCTGCCCGCCGTTCCGTGAGCCGATGCCATCCCTCGTCCGGCCATGACCGGCTGCTTGCGCAGCCGGCGTCTCGAGCCGCGTCGGGCGAGGATCATGCGTGGTCAGTACCCTGTTGCAGAAGCAGCTGCGTGATTTCGTCCTCGTAGGCCGACAAAGCGGCATATTCGACGCTGCCCCCGGGCAGGACGCCTCCGGCGTCGCCGCCATCCAGCGCCAGGATTTCGTCGCCCTCGCCGCGCACGTACAACGTCTGGGTCGTATCGTCGCTGGCCAGCAGTTCCGACAACCTCGGTTCGTCGTCTGGCGACGACGCATCGTCGGCATCCATCGTGGCGTCCTCCATCAGCAGCATCGACTCCATGTCGATGACCACATCCGGCACGCCCGCACCGGAGGGATCCACCGTCACCACCAGCTGGCCCGTTGCCACCACGCCGGTCGGGTGAACCAGCTGGTAGTCGAACGTATCCGCTTCCGGATCGACGAAGTGCGGCTGCGGGTCGAACGGCGTGTAGGTGTAGTTGCCGTCGGCATCGACGCTCAACACGCCGTGGGTACCCTGCACCGTCACCGGGCCGCTGCCGGTAATGTCGACATAATCGCCAAGCACGCTGTCGAACACCCGGATCGTGGTGAACTCGGAACCCGGCAGATCGTTGGCCAGCAGGTTGCCGTCGGCACCGGTGGCGCTGTCGACCACATACTGGTCCAGGTGGACCACATCCACGTTGGTCACGATTCCGACCGTCATCGCTCCGGTCAGCGGGGGATCCAGCGTCACCTGCACCCGATAGGTGCCGGCGTCCAAACCCAGCGTGGACAGGTCCAGCGAAGCCAGCTCGCCCAGTACGGAAATCACTCCGGAGAATGGATCGGTGGCCACATCCACCCAATTGCCCCCGCCATCCTGTACTTGCAGGGACAGATTGACGTTGGTGGCGCCAATGCCCAGCGTCAACAGCGACGACACCACCACGCTGCCGGATACGGCGTCATTGGCGCCGATGGTGAACGTGTCGCTGGTGTAGGTCACCGCAGCCCCAAGCAGGGATACCAGGTCCTGGTTGGCGTTGAAGAACTCGTTGTCGACCACGTTGGCGAACACCACGCTCGCGGTATCGACGTCGCCCGATGCGCCGAACTCCAGCGTCGCCGGCTGGGCGGGATCGCCGTCGTTCCACGTCATGTCCACGCTGCCGCTGTCGATATGGACGTACAACGTCGCGGTTGCGGTGTTTCCGGTCGCCGGATCGAACAGCGTGTACTCGAACTGCTCGACCTGGCCGATTCCTGCGGCATCCGCATTCGGCGTGTAGGTATAGGATCCATCCGGACCGATCGTCAAAGTGCCGTAGGTTCCCGGGATCGGCGTGTCCGCCCCGGCCACGGTCACGCCGTTGACGCTCTGCACGACCGTCGTCCCGGTGACGGTATCCGTCTCGCCACCGGCATTGGCATCGACGATGACATTGCCCGAAACCTCGATGGCTTCGTAGCCGGCGACGTCGGTGTAGTCGAGGTCGGTACCCGCCACGGCCAGGCTGTTCAGCACCGACAGGCCTACGCCCTCGTAGGTCACGAAGGCACGATACTGGCCCGAGCCCAACGACTGCTCGACGCCGTAGGTATCGGCATCCAGCAAACCGATATCCAGGATCGTCGCCCCCTCCGACAATCCGTCGATGGTGGTCCAGCGCCCCGTGTCCTCGTCCCATTTCTGGATGACGATCCGGTAATCGCCCAGCAAATCGACGCCCAGCAGGGAATCAAAAACAAAGGTGAGATCCTGCGAGTGTCCTGCCGCAACGTCGAATTCAACGGTATTGACGCCCAGCACGGTCGCCTGCAGGTCCAGGTCCAGCACCGAAACGCCCAAGCCGACCGCAGTGCTCGCACTGCCGTGATCGACGGCTCCGGATGTCGGAACGATATTCACCTCGGCGGTTGACAGGTTGTCGAACGCCTCCAGCGGCGACAGCTCCACCACGACATCGGCTGTCGCCGCATTGCCAGCGGCGTCCGTTGCGGTCACCGTCAGCGTTTCGCCTTCGGTCACCTCCGCATTGCCGACCGTGAACGCATAGGTACCATCCACGGCCACCACGACCGGACCAGCCAGCACGTTGCCGTCGGCATCGGCCAGCGTGACCGTCGAGCCGGGTTCTGCCGTACCGCTCACCGTCACCGTGTCCGGATCCGGGCTTTCGCTGAACGTCGCAGTCAATGCCGGCGCAGTGCCATCCACTTCCACCGGTCCGAGCGATCCATTCGGTCCGGTGTTGCCGGCCGCATCGGTCTGACGCACCAACACTTCACCATCGGCATACACGCCTTCGGGCAGGTCGAAACTGTTGCCGCTACCCGTGTTCCAGTTCGCGCCGCCATCGGTGCTGTATTCCCACGTCGCACCTGCCTCCAGGCCGCCAACCGTCACCGTGCCATCGCTGGTGATGCCGTCGCCCGCCGTGCCCGTGTCGTTCTCTAGCGTGGCGATTGGCGCATCGGGCGCGGTCAGGTCCGGTGCCGTCACCGGCGTCGGCAGGGACTCATTGCCCGCCGCGTCGGTCGCGGTCACCGTCAACGCTTCGCTGTCGATCTGCGGTTCCGACAGCGTTATCGAGTAATTGCCTCCGGAATCGGCCGTGCCGGTACCCAGCACCGTCGTGCCATCCGGGCCATAGACCGTCACCGTCGAACCCGGCTCGGCCGTGCCGGTCACGGTAGTGCCGTCCGGACTTATGGCGGCCACCGGCGCATCGGGAGGCGTGACATCCGCATCAGCATCAGCATCAGCATCAGCATCAGCATCAGCATCAGCATCAGCGTCGGCATCGGCATCGGCATCGGCATCCGCATCGGCATCCGCATCGGCATCCGCATCCGCATCCGCATCCGCGTCGGCGTCGGCGTCGGCGTCGGCGTCGGCATCGGCATCGGCATCGGCATCGGCATCGGCATCCGCATCCGCGTCCGCGTCGGCATCGGCGTCCGCGTCCGCGTCCGCATCGGCGTCAGCGTCAGCGTCGGCGTCAGCATCTGCGTCGGCATCCGCGTCGGCATCCGCGTCGGCATCCGCGTCGGCATCTGCGTCCGCATCTGCGTCGGCATCTGCGTCGGCATCGGCGTCCGCATCGGCGTCGGCATCGGCGTCGGCATCGGCGTCGGCATCGGCGTCCGCATCGGCGTCCGCATCGGCGTCCGCATCGGCGTCCGCATCGGCGTCCGCATCGGCGTCGGCATCGGCGTCGGCGTCGGCGTCGGCGTCGGCGTCGGCATCGGCGTCGGCGTCGGCGTCGGCGTCGGCGTCGGCGTCGGCATCGGCATCGGCATCGGCGTCGGCGTCGGCATCGGCATCGGCGTCGGCATCCGCGTCGGCGTCGGCATCTGCGTCGGCATCGGCATCGGCATCGGCGTCGGCATCGGCGTCGGCATCGGCGTCCGCATCGGCGTCCGCATCGGCGTCGGCATCGGCGTCCGCATCGGCGTCGGCATCGGCGTCCGCATCGGCGTCCGCATCGGCGTCGGCATCTGCGTCCGCGTCCGCGTCTGCGTCCGCATCGGCGTCCGCGTCGGCGTCGGCATCAGCATCTGCGTCGGCGTCCGCGTCGGTATCGTCAATCACCGGAGCTTCTATCGAAGTCGGCGACGATTCGTTGCCCGCACCATCGGTTGCTGTAATCGTCAGATCTTCGCCATCGGTTTGCGGCACATCCAGGGTGACCGAATAGCTGCCATCAGCAGCGGCTACTCCCGTACCCAATACCGTCGTGCCATCCGGGCCATAGACCGTTACCGTTGAACCCGGCTCGGCCGCACCCGAATCGCCGAAAACCACGGCGCCGTCCGGGCTTATCTCCGCCAATGGCGCATCCGGAGGCGTCAGGTCCGGCGCCTCGATCGGCGTGGGATCGGATTCGTTACCCGCACCGTCCGTCGCGGTAACCGTCAGATCTTCGCCATTGGTCAGAGGCGTATCCAGCGTAATCGTGTAATCGCCGTTCTCGTCGGCCGTGGCGCTGCCCAGCTCGTTGCCGTCTTCATCGTAGACAGTGACGGTCGTGCCTGATTCTGCCGTTCCCGCAATGGTCGCACCATCGTCGCTGATTTCCGCGGTTGGCGCGTCGGGCGGCGTCAGGTCAGGCGCCTCGACCTGCGTCGGATCGGACTCGTTGCCCGCGCTGTCCGTTGCGGTAACCGCCAGGTCCTCGCCATTGGTCTGCGGTTCGTCCAGGACGATCGTGTAACCGCCGTCCGTGCCGGCCGTCGTACTGCCCAGTTCTCCGCCGTCTTCGCCGTAAACCGTGACGGTCGATCCGGGTTCTGCCGTGCCTGTGACCGTCGTGCCGTCATCGCTGATGACCGCGGTCGGCGGCGTGGGCGCCGTGGTATCGGGCGGTGGTGGTGGGGGCGGCAGGGAACCGCCACCAGGCGAGTAGCCCTTGTCGTCCATGTTGGCCAATATGGCGGCCCCGACAAGCACACCCGCGGTGATCTTCATCGCGCCTTCGGTGTCCACCAACATCGGCGCCGCTTCGAGCGCCTGCGCATCGGTGAACATGAAAGCCCCGGTCCCGGGATCCGCCTTGAGCCACCACAGTGCGCCGCTGTCGTCCTCCAGGACCAGGTCACTGTGGCCACCATTTTCGTCGGCCACAAAAAAATTCTCGACAACGATCCTTTGACCGTTATCGAGAACAAGTATGAGGTTCAACCCATCGCGTTCCGCGGATTTGACCCGGTCGCGATCCAGTGGAAGCGTGACGACCGAAACGGCGTCCAGTGTGATGATTCCGCTTTCGTCGAACGACAATTCCCTGGCCTGGCCACCTGCCTTGGCGACAACCGTCGTGCTCTTGCCCATAACTCCCCCCTAGGAGTTTGTTGACTCGGCGAGGCAACGAAAGCGCCCAATCCCCTGGTCGATCGACCAAACGCATGGAGTCCTTTCCGCCGCCCCTCTGGACTACCTTGCCCTGCTGTCGGCGTTTAACGAATACGCCTTCGGGCCACACAATTTATGTGACATGCATCACATTTTCTGCCTTGTATACCATTTCTCTCCTAGTGAGAAGAAGTAGCGCCATTCCGATGCTTTTGCTCACTCAATGCGCTTGGGCCCTGATTTCCATATCCGAAAAAAAAACGAGCCACCCTTCGAAATCGGCGCATCAAGGGCGGCGTCGGAAAAAGTCACCACCGCACCCGCACGCCGAGGTTGGCCTCGCGCTGCTCGTAGTCCGTGCCGTCCAGCTCCCGGCCCACCGACACCACGCCGAACAGGCTCACGCGCTGGTTCACCAACGCTTCCAGCCCCAGCTCCAGCGTCGCCGAGGTGCCCAGATCGTGGTTCGGGAGTGCCTGGGCCGCTCCGCTGCCACCCGGCAGGACGCTCACGCTGCTTTCGTCGCCACCCACCGCCCGCTGCACGCCCAGCGTCGCCCACGGCCGGATCACTCCACCGTCGTCGCGATCGATCCGCTTCTCGATCCGCAGCGCCGCACGGGCCGTGCCGACCAGCTCGTCGTCGAACGCGATTCGCTTGCCTGATGCGTCCACCTTGCTGCCCCAGCCCACCGCGCTGGCGTTCAACTGCACTTGCGGCTCCAGCGACCAACCGTCGTCCAAGCGGTATTTCCGCCCCGTCCGGGTGCTGAAGGTCACGCTGTTGCCCACGATCCGTTCCCGGAAGCCATCGGGCGTACCGATGTCCGCGTGCGGCACCTGGCCGGTGAGGACGAAGTTGACATAGCCACCGGTATCCCAGGTATGGCTCATGTACATGCCGGCGACCAAAGTATTGATGTCGACATTGGCGATGCCCGAGCCCGGCAGGTTGGTGGAGTTGACCCCGGTCGTCCAGTAGTTGCCGTGGCGGTAGCCCAGGTAGATGCCGCCGCGCAGGGTCCGGCCTTCGCGGTCGAAGGCGCTGTCGGCACCGACGTACAGCCCGACGTCGTCGCCGGAAACCTCGAAGCCGGGGTCGGCGCCCAGTTCCAGTTCGCTGCCGGTGGCGGCTACCCAGACCCCGCGGCAATCGTCGATCATGCCGGTTCCGGCCCGCTCGACCGGCCACTTGGGCTGGATACCGCATTGCGGCAGCTCACGGCCGCGCACACCGGCCAGGCGCTGGTGGATCAGGTTGTCGCTGTTTTGCGCCGCCAACAGACCCAGGCTCGGCAACACGCCGTAGGCCGGCACTTCGGGCAGCAGTCCCGCCTCGGCGCTCAGGTACCAGTTGCGATCCTCTCCCTGTCCGAAGCTCCAGGGCAGCAGGCTGCCATCCAGGCGCACGAAGTCGTTGGTGCTGTCGGCCGGGACGAACTCGCCGGCCGTGCCGGCATCGTCGTTCGGCGCGGAGATCACCAGGATCGAGACGAGGCCGCCATCGGTGAACTCGCTGCCGTCGCCGGCAAACGCCACTTGGGTGGTGCCGGCCACGTCGCCGTCGATGTCCAGCCCGCCGGCAGTCAACGTGCCCGGGGAGACCGTCACCTGCAATGCACCATCGTCGCTGGCGTAGTTGCCGCCGATCGCCAGGCGGTTGGCGCCGACGTCGATCAGGCCGGCGTTCTCGACATGACCGGCCAGTGCGGCGCCGGCATTGGCGATCCACTGCGAGGTGGAGTCGATGAACAGCGTGCCGCCGGCCAGGTCGAAGGCGCTGCCCTGGGTCAGGGTCGTGTTGTCCAGCAGTTCCACGCGCTGCCAGTCGTTGACCACGGCCAGGTTGGCATCGTCGAGGTCCTGCGCACTGAAGCGCAGCAGGTCATCGCCGCCGCCGCCGTCGATGGCGGTCAGCCCGCTGATGTCGCCGCCGATGAAGTGCGCGGTGTCGTTGCCGGTGCCGAAGGCCAGCGCACCGTTCACCGTGCCGCTCGAAGTGAAGCTGTCGTCGCCGTCGGTGCCGCTGTAGCTGCCGGTGATGTTCAAGGTCGCCCCGGCCGCCACGGTCGTGCTCTGCGCCATCACGCTGCCGCCGGCCGTCACGTCCAGGGTGCCGCCGAGCACGTTGACGGTGGTGAAGTCCGAGCTCATCGGGCCGTTGACGTTGAGTTCGCCCGCACCGGTCTTGCTCAGCGTCTCGAACTGCTGCACCGCGCCCAGGTCGGCCACGCCTTCGATATCGGCGTTGAAGGTGTCGTTGCCTGCACCGGCCACCACCGTGCCGACGATGTCGGTGTCGTCGTGGATGGTCAGGGTGTCGTCGCCAGCGCCGAGCAGGAACTCGCCGCCGGCGGTGTCGAGCATGCCCGCCACGTCCAGCACGTCGTTGCCGTCGCCCAGGTCGCCGGTGGCCAGCAGCGTGCCGTCCGCGCCCACCGTGACCGTATTGGTCCCGGCGCTGCCGGTCAGCGCCACCGCCGTGCCGTCGCTGGCCTCCAACTGGCCGTCGACGTTGAGCGCGGTGTCGTCGCCCATCACCACGGTCGGCGTTTCCAGCGTGCCGGCCACCGTGAGCGTGCCGCCGTTGATCGTGGTGCCGCCGCTGAAGGACTGCGTGCCCACCAGCGTCGCTTCGCCGGCATTGTCCTTCTGCAGGTACTCGAAGTTGATCGTGTTGGTCGCGTCGAAGGTGAAGGCCGCAGCGGTGTCCAGCACCACCGTGTCGCCGGTGCCGTGGCCGCCGCCGCTGACGACGCTGGCCAGCACCGCGCCGTCCTGCAGCGTCAGCGTGTCCTCGCCCCCGCACAGGTCGATCGTGCCGCTGCCCGACACGGTGCCGGCCACGGTCATGCTGTCGTCGCTGTCGCCGCAACCGTAGCTGCCGTCGACGTTCAAGGTCGCGCCCGCGGCCACGAGCGTGTTCAGCGGGCCGCCGGCGATCGCCACCACGCTGGCGTCCGGACCGACGTCCAGCGTGCCGCCCAGCACCTGCACTTCCTGCAGGCCGGTCGCGCCCGGGCCGTTGATGTTGAGCGTGCCGGTGCCGGTCTTGGTCACGCCTTCGAAGTTGACCAGCGCACCGAGGTCGGCGCTGGTGTTGATGTCGTAGACGCGCGTGTCCAACCCCGCGCCGCCATCGACCGTGCCCTGCACCACCGTGCCGTCGTGCACCACGAAGCTGTCGTCGCCATCGCCCAGCGCGAAGCCGCCACCCATCGTGTCCAGCGTGCCGGTCACGTCGAGCACGTCCGCGCCCGCGCCCAGGTCGCCGGTCGCCAGCGCCGTGCCATTGACGACCACCGTGTTGACGCCATCGCTGCCGGTGATCGTCGCTGCCGTGCCGCCATCGGCCTGCAATACGCCGTCGACGTTGAGCACGGTGTCGTCGCCCATGGCGACGGTTGGCGTTTCCAGTTGCCCGGCCACGGTCAGCGTGCCGCCGGTGATCTCGGTGCCGCCCGAGAAGCCGCTGCTGCCCGTCAGGATCGCTTCGCCAGTATTCTCCTTCACCAGGTGCTCGAAGTTCACGATCATGTCCAGGTCGTACTCGGACGTGACCGTGTTGTTGATGTACACCCAGTCGCTGCCCTCTTCGGGCTCGTTGCCGTCGATCACGGTTTCCAGCGTGGCGCCGTCGAGCAGCATCAGGGTGTCGTCGCCCGCGCATAGGTCCACCGTGCCGCTGCCCGACACCGTGCCGGCCACGGTCAGGGTGTCGGCGCCGGTGCCGCAACCGTAGGCACCGTCCACGTTCAGCACCGCGCCGCTGGCAACGAAGGTGTCCAGGGTGCCGCCGGTGGGGGCGACGACACTGCCGTCCGGGCCGATGTCGAGCGTGCCCTCGAGCACATTCACCGTGGAGAAGTCCGAGACCGCCGGACCCGCAACGATCAGCGTGCCGGTATTGGTCTTGTCCAGGGTCTGGAAGTTGGTCACGCCGCCCAGCGTCGCGGTTCCGGCAATGTCGGTGACCAGGGTGTTGCTGCCGGCGCCGCCGTCCACCGGACCAGCCAGGCCGGACAGGTCCGCGCCGTCCTGCACGACGAAGGTGTCGTCGCCTTCGAGCATGTCGATGGCGCTCAGGCCGGTGACCGTGCCGGCCACGGCGAACACGTCGTCGCCCGCGGTGAACAGGAAGTTGCCGTCGATGTCGAGGGTCGCACCGCTGGCCACGGTGGCGTTCTGTACGCCCGCGATCTCGCCGTCGACGCCGATGTCGAGCGTGCCGTCGAGCACGTTCACCGTGCTGAACTCCGACAGCGCCGGCCCGTCGACGTGCAGCGTGCCGATGTTGGTCTTGGTCAGCGTCTCGAAGTCGACCGCGCCGCCGAGCACGGCGCTGCCGGCCAGGTCGGCGACGAAGGTGTCGGTGCCGGTACCGCCGCTGACCGGCGTGGCCAGGCCGGACAGGTCTGCACCGTCCTGGATGGTGAAAGTATCGTCGCCATCGCCCAGGTCGAGCGTGCCGCCGCCGGTGACCGTACCGGCGACCGTGAAGGTGTCGTTGCCGGCGGTGCCGGCATAGGCGCCATCGAGCTGCAGGGTCGTGCCGGCAAGCGTCATGGTGTTCTGCGCCTCGACGCTGGCGCCGGCAGTCACCTCGAGCGTACCGCCCAGCAGTTCGACGTCGATGAATTCGGCCACGCCGTTGATCTGCAGCGTGCCCTCGCCCGACTTGCCCAGCGACTCGAAACCGAAGAGGCTGCCCAGCGGCACCGTATTGCCGGCGCCCAGGTTGACTTCCAGCAGATCGTTGCCGGCACCGCCGTCGACCGCGCCGAGCATCGCGGTGGTGTCGTGGATGATGAAGCGGTCGTCGCCTTCGCTCAGGTCGAACAGGCCACTGCCGCCCACGTCGAGGAAACCGGCCACGTCCAGCACGTCGTCGCCGGCGCCGAGGCTGCCGTCGGCGACAAGTTGCGCGCCTTCGGACACGATCACGGTATTCACGCCATCGCTGCCCGTGATGGTCGTCGAATCGATGAACAGCGGTCCACCGCTGGCGAAACCATCGACCCGGAATACGGTGTCGTCGGCCATCGCCAGGGTCGGCGTCTCCAGCGTGCCGGTCACGGTCAGGGTGCCGCCGTTCAACTCGCTGCCACCGATGAACGCGTGGTCGCCGGTCAGCGTCGCCTCGCCCGCGTTGTCCTTCTGCAGGATCTCGAAACCGGCGATATCGCCGCCGTCCAGCGCGAAAGCGTTGGCGTTGTCCAGCACCACCCGGTCGTCGCCGGCACCGCCATCGATGGGGTTGACCAGCCCGGCGATATCGGCACCGTCATTGAGCGTCAGGGTGTCGTCGCCGCCGCACAGGTCGACGGTGCCGCTGCCCGTCACGGCACCGGAGACGTCCATGCTGTCGTTGCCGTCGCCGCAACCGAATTCGCCATCCACGTTGAGGATCGCGCCATTCGCCACGATGGTGTCCAGCGGGCTGCTGGCACTGGCCACGATGCTGGCACCGGCGTGCACGTCCAGCGTGCCTTCCAGCACCTGCACTTCCTGCAGGTCGGTGGCGCCCGGCCCGGTAATGTTGAGCACGCCGGTACCGGTCTTGGTGATGCCTTCGAAATTGGCCAGCGCGCCGAGGTCGGCACTGGTGTTGATGTCGTAGGTGCGGGTGTCCTGCCCGGCGCCGCCGTCGACCGTGCCGAGCACCACGGTGCCGTCGTGCACGACGAAGTTGTCGTCGCCGTCGCCGAGCAGGAAGGTGCCGCCGGCCATGTCCAGGGTACCCGCCACGTCCAGCGTGTCGACGCCGGCGCCGAGGTCGCCCGTGGCCAGCAGGGTGCCGCCGGCACCCACGGACACGGTGTTGTCGCCGGCGCTGCCGGTGATGGTGGCCGGCGTCCCGGCACCCGCATCGAGCGTGCCGTCGACGTTCAGCGTGGTGCTATCAGCCAGGGCGACCGTCGGCGTTTCCAACGCACCGTCCACGTCGAGCGTGCCGCCGTTGATCGTCGTGCCGCCGACGAAGGCCTGCGTGCCGGTCAGGGTCGCCGTGCCGGCGTTGTCCTTCCGCAGCAACTCGAAGTCGGCGGTGTTGCCGGCATCGAAGCTGAGCGCCAGGGCGTTATCGAGCACCAGCGTGTCGCCGACGCCGAAGCCGCCGCTGATGGCGTTGTCCAGGACCGCGCCGTCCTGCAGCGTCAGCGTGTCGGCGCCGTCGCACAGGTCGATGGTGCCGCTGCCCGAGACGGTGCCGGCCACGGTCATGCTGTCGTCGCCGTCGCCGCAGCCGAAGCTGCCGTCGACGTTCAGCGTCGCGCCGCTGGCGACGACGGTGTCGAGCGTGCCGCCCGGCGCCGCGACCACGATGCCGCCGGCGGTGACGTCGAGCGTGCCTTCGAGCACGTTCACCATACCGAAGTCGGAACTCAGCAGGCCGTTGATGTTGAGCTCGCCGGTGCCGGTCTTGCTCAGCGTTTCGAAGCCTTGCACCGCGCCGAGGTCAGCGACGGTGTCGATGTGGGTATCGAGCGTGTCGTTGCCCGCGCCTGCCGACACGGTACCGATGATGTTGGTGTTCTCGTGGATGGTCAGGGTGTCGTCGCCGTCGCCCAGCGCGAAAGTGCCCGCGCCGGTGTCGAGGGTGCCGGCAACGTCGAGGACGTCGTTGCCGGTTCCGAGGTCGCCGTTCGCCAGCAGGGTGCCGTCCGCGCCGACGCTGACGGTGTTGTCGCCAGCGCTGCCGGTGATCGTCGCGGTGGTGCCGCCGGCCGCCTGCACGGTGCCGTCCACGTTCAGGGCGGTGTCGTCGGCCAGGTCGACCGTTGGCGTTTCCAGGGTGCCGTCGACATCCAGCGCGCCATTGAAAATGCCGGTGCCGGCGCTGAAGTCCTGGCTGCCGGTCATGGTGGCGGTGCCGGAGCCCAGCTTGTTCAGTCGTTCGAAGCCTTCGGTCTGGGCGCCGTCGAAGACGAGCGCATCGTTGTTCAACAGCTGCAGGGTGTCGTTGCCGGTACCCGCGTCGACGCCGCCGCCTTCGAGCACGGCGCCGTCCTGCAGGTTCAGGAAGTCGTCGCCGTCGCCCAGGGCGAGGACGCCGGCCCCGGTGTCGAGTGTGGCGTTGTTGAGCAGGACGGTATCGCTACCGTCGCCTAGGTCGCCGTCGGCACGCAGCGTGCCACCGAGCGTGACCTGGATGAGGTTCGAACCGGCGCTGCCGGTGATGGTGGCCGGATCGCCGCCGTCCGCTTCCAGCGTACCGCCGGACACCAGCAACTGGGTGCTGTCGGCCATGGTCACCGTTGGCGTTTCCAGGCTGCCGAGCACCTGCAGCGCGCCGCCGTCGATGGCGGTGCCGCTGCCGAAGTCGTGGTCGCCGGTAAGCACCAGCAGACCGGTGTTCTGCTTGGCCAGGATGTCGAACGTGTCGATGTCGCCGCCGTCCAGCGTGAGTCCGAGGACCGTGTCGACCACCAGCGTGTCGGTGCCGCCGCCACCGGCGGCGTCCACGCCGCTGCCCAGCATCTGCGCGCCGTCGTGGAGCACCAGCGTGTCGTCGCCATCGCCCAGGCCGAGTGCGCCGGCGCCCGTGTCCAAGGTGCCGGTGAGGTCGACCGTGTCGTTGCCGCCGCCGAGGTCGCCGCTCGCCAGCAGCGTGCCGCCGGCGCCCACGGTGATCGTCTGCTCGCCCGCGTCGCCGGTCAGCGCGGCCTGGTTGCCACCCTCCGCCTCCACCGTGCCATTCACGGTCAGCGCCGAGGTGCCGGTCATGTCGATGGTGGGCGTTTCCAGTCCACCGTCGACCTGCAAGGTGCCGGCGCTGATCACGGTGGCCGCGATCTCGTTGTCCAGCGAGGTCAGCACGCTGGTGCCGGTGCCGATCTGCGCCAGCGTGCCGCAGGCCACCGGGCCGCACATCAGGGTGCCGTCGAAGGTGAAGGTGTCGCTGCGGTTGAGCGACAGGACGGACGTCTCGGAATTGATGATCACGTCGCCGGCGCCGGCATTGCCGGTGGTGCCGCCGTTGCCGATCACCAGGTTGCCGTCGTTGATGACGGTGTTGCCGGTGAAGGTGTTGTTGCCGGTGAGGATCCAGGTGCCGCTGTCGTTCTTGGCCAGGGTGGTGGCGCCGGTGCCGTTGTCGCCGATCGCGCCGCCGAAGACGTTGTCGCCCGTGTTGGTGCCGCCCAGCGCCATGGTGCGGGCGGTGTCCGTGCCGCTCAGGGCCACCGCGCCGGTATTGGTGAACTGCAGCGCGCCGGTGCCGGAGGACTCGATGAAGGTCACGCCGGTGTCCAGCGTGAACTGGCGGTCGCTGCTGTCGCCCGCGCCCGTGTAGCGCAACGTCGAGCCGTTGCCGATCACCAGGTTGGCGGCATCGGAGCTGGCGGCGCCGATCGAGCTGGCCATGCCGCCGTCGGCGAACTCGGTCACCTCGAGGACGCCACCGCTGATGGTGGTGGCGCCGGTGTAGGTGCTGGTGGCGCTGGTCAGCCGCCACAGGCCGGTGCCAGTCTTGGTCAGCGAGGTGGCGCCGGTGCCGTTATCGGTGATTTGGGCGGAGAAGATATTGGTGCCGGTGTTGGTGCCGGTCACGGTCAGGGTGCGCGCGGTATTGGCGCCGGCCAGGGTGACCGCGCTGGTGCTGCTGAAGTCGATGGTGCCACTGCCGCTGGAGGCGATAGTGCCGCCGTTGGTACCCAAGGTGAACGCCCGGTCGGTGCTACCGCCGCTACCGACGTATTCGAGGGTGCCGCCGTTGATCACCAGGTTGGCGGAATCGGATGTGGACGCACCGATGGAACTGTTGACGCCACCGTCTTCCAGGCAATTGACCCGCAGCGTGCCGCCATTGATCGCGGTGGTGCCGGTGTAGCTGCTGTTGCAGCCGGTAAGGGCCTGAACCGTATTGACGCCGCCGTTCTTGACCAGGTTGCCGCTACCGCTGACGGCACCCGCGTAGGAACGGGTATCGACGCTGTTGATGGTCAGGGTGGCGCTGCCCAGGTCGAGGTTGCCACCGGCGGCGCCCCCGCCGATCAAGGATGTCACCACCGTATCGAAGCCGTCCAGATCCAGCAGCACGCCAGCGGTGTTGTTCAGCGTCATGTGGCCTTGCGGGCCGAATGCGTTGGTCGTCCCCGCACGCAGTACACCGCCCGCCACCTGGGTGTTGCCGGTGTAGGTGTTGGCGCCGGACAGCACCAGGGTGCCGTCGTTGCGCTTGATCAGCAGCCCGCCGCCGATCACCGCCCCCTCGAACTCCAGGGTGGTGGCGGCATTGTCCACATTGATGCCGCCGGTACCCAGCAACTGGAAGCCGCGGTCGATGGACACGCTCCCGCCGGTGTATTCCAGAGATCCGTTACTGTTGAACACCAAGTTGTTGGAGTCGGCGCTGGAGGCGCCGATACCGCTGGCCAGGCCGCCATCGGCCAGGCAGTCGGTACTGATGTTGGCGCCCTGCAGGACGGTGGTGCCGGTGTAAGTATTGTTGCAGCCGTTGAAGGTCTGGGTGCCGCCGTTGGTGCGCAATACGCCGCCGGAGCCGCTGATGACGCCCGAGTAGTTGCCGTCGCCGGAAGCGATGCGCAAGGTCGCCGAGCCCAAGGTGACGTTGCCGCCGTTGGCGCCGCCGCCATTGAGCGGACCGATGGTGTTGTCGAAGTTATTGAGGTCCAGAGTAGCGCCAACCGTATTGGCCAGCTCCATGGTCGCGAAAGAATTGCCGGGGGTGCCGAAAGCCTGGGTGGAACCGGCACGCAGGGTGCCGGCATTGACCGTGCTGCCTCCGGTGTAGGTGTTGGTGCCGGAGAGCACCAGCGTGCCGGCACCGTTCTTTATCAGCCGTCGGTTCACGCCCGCCGCCCCAGCCACCGTGCCGCTAACGGTCAGCGTGGTCGCCGCATTGCTCACGTCGACGATGCCGAAGCTGGCGTTTCCCCCCAGAGTGACGCCGCGGTTGGTACTGGTGGTGGCGCCAGTGTACTGCAGGCCGCCGCCGTCCAGCACCAGATTGCCCGAGTCCGCAGAGGCCGCGCCGATGCCGCTTGCCATGCCGCCGTTGGTCAGCGTATCCACCGACAGCAGGCCGCCGGTCACGGTGGTAACGCCGGTGTAGTCGTTGGTGTCGTTGGCCAGGGTCAGCGTGCCCCCACCGGCCTTGGTGAGACCGGCGTCGTCCGGGCTGGTGACCAGACCGGAGAAGACCAGATTGGCGCTCGAATTGTTGACCTCAATGGTGGCGCCCAGGCCGCCGGACTTGGCGATGGTGAAACCGCGATCGCTGCTGTCGCCGGTACCGGAATAGCGCAGGGTGCTGCCTTGCAACACCAGGTTGGAAGCGTCGGCGGAAGAGGCGCCGATGCTGCTGGCCGTGCCGCCGTCAGCGATCTTGTCGACCGCCAGCGTGCCTTGGACCACCTGGGTGGCACCCGTGTAGCTATTACCCATATTCGTCAGTCGGACCACGCCGGTGCCGGCCTTGATGAAGCCCAGGTTGTTGCCGTTGTCGACGATCTGCGAATTGATGGTGAAGTTGCCGGTGCTGTTCTGCTGCACGGTCAGCGCATCGTCAGTGCCGCTGCCGCCGGTGATCATGCCGCCGGTGATCAGCTGGTTGGTGTTCAACACCGAAGGCGCGACGATGATGGGGGCGTCCACGCCCAAGGTCTGCCCGGGCTGCACGGTCACGGTGGTGGACACCGGCTGGGTGTACTGCAGGCCGCCCAGTTGCACGCTGCCGTTCACGGTGCCGAAGAAACCGTCCGTATCGCCATCGTCGTCGGAGATGACCTGGCCGCTCATCCACAAGGAGGCGTCGTCCTGGTCGGTGTAGTCGGCCTCGGTGAACGCGAGGATCTGCCCGCCCTCGACCTTGGCGTAGTCGGTTCCGTTCACCGTGGCCCAGGCCAGGAACATGTCCGCATTGCTGGTGGTGATGCTGCCGCTGCCCGGCAGGTTGAAGTTCATCAGGCCGCCGGTGCGGGTGATGGCGCCCAGGTTGACGGTCATGCTGCCGCCGGTGCCGGAGCTGGTGCCAATCGTGTTGTTGCCGCCAGTGACGTACAGGCCGTCGAAGCTCTGGGTGTTGTCCTCGCCGGCGGCGCCGATCACGTTGAGGATGCCGCCGTCCATGTTGAGGGTGGAGGCGCTGGAAATGATGTCGCTGGTCGGTCCGCCGGCGCCGCTGAAGTTCAGGTTCAGGGTGCCGCCGCCGATAGTGGTGTCGCCGGTGTAGGTGCTGGCGCCGGTCAAAGTCTGGGTGCTGGCGCCCAACTTGGTCAGGCCGCCGCTGCCGGTGATGCTGCCGGCGTAGCTGGCGCTGGTACCGGCCGCCGCCTCCAGGATCAGGGTGGCGCTGCCCAGGTCCACGGTGCCGCCGGTGCCGGTCAGCCGGGTAAGGGTCCGGTCGAAATCGTTCAGGTCCAGGGTCCCGCCATTGACCGTGAAGACACTCGACGCCCCGAAGGCATCGGCCGTCCCCGCACGCAGCACGCCGCTGTCGACGATGGTCTGGCCGGTGTAGGTGTTGGCGCCGGTCAGTAACCAGGTGGCATCGCCGGCGCTGCGCAGGTTGCCGCTGCCGGAGATGACGCCGGCGATCGCGTTGCTGCCGCCGGTAAAGCTGCCACCGAGGGTTGCGGTGTTGCCGATGGCGACCGTGCCGTTCAGTGTCAGGGCGCCGGTACCGCTGCTGTTGAGCGTGCCGTTGTTGATGGACCAGGTCTTGTTGCTGGATTCCCCGGCGCCGACGTAGTCGAGCGTACCGCTGGAGGAGATCGAAATCGAACCGGTTCCCAGCGAGCCGGCAACGCCGGTATCGGCAATCACCGATGCCTCGGTCCTGCCGGCCCCGAGGATCTGCGCCTGGCCCGCGAAAGTATTAGCGCTACCCAACCGGATCGTGTTCCCACTGCCGCTGTTGAACTGAATGTTATGGCTGCTATCGCCGCTGATAACGCCCAGCAGGTCCATGTCGGCCGACTGCGCGACGAAGCCAACGGTATGCCCCGACGCGCCGCCAGCGGCAATGTTGCCGGTCAGCGTCAGCGTGCCGCTGCCGGCGTTGTACAGGTAGGCAGCGCCGGCGTAGGCGCCCGGATTCATCTGCCAGTTGCGGTTGGAGCTGTCGCCGGTACCGGTGTAGTAGACCCGAGTCGCACCGAGGTCCTGGCCACCGCTGCGCCCGATCACGATGGTTCCGTTGGCCACGGTGGTGGGAGCGCCGAGTGCGCTCGCCACGCCCAGGTCGGCGATCGAGCTGAAGGCATTGTAGCTGCCGCCCCACCCCGTCGCGGTTGTGAACCGGGTTTGCCCCGTGTAATTGTTCGCGTCGTTGGTCAGCGATATGTTATCGCCGACGGTCAAACCGCCGGCGCCCGTATAGAACGCACCGCCGGTTCCGGCGCCGTTGATAGTGGCAAGGCCGCTCACGAGGTTGATCGTGCGGCTGGACGAGATCGTGCCGCTCGAAGTGAACGTGCGCCCGTTCCCCAGATTGACCACGTTGCCGATATTGCCCAGCGCGGCATCGCCGCCCCCGCCGATGCTGAGGTTGCCGCCGATGGCGTTGATGTCGCCGGTGAAGCTGTTGCTGCCGGTCAGCGACAGCGTGCCGCCATTGATGTCGATGCCGCCGCCGAAGCTGTTGCTGCCGGTCAGCGACAGCGTGCCGCCGCCGGCCTTGATCAGGCCGCTGGTGCTGGTAATCACCGAATTGATTGTGACCGTCCCGGCATTGGTGATCGTGGGGTCCGTGCCGCCGAGCGTCAGCGTGCTGCCGTTGAGGACCCAGCCGTTCATGTTCACAAAGGTCATGTTGTGAACGGTGATCGGCTCGGCCAGCGTGATCGTGCCGGGGGTGTTGCTGAAGAAGGCGTCGTCCAGGGCGGCATTGCTCCAGGGACTGAAAGGCCCGCTGACGCCATCGCTGTTGGGGCTCCAGAAGGGATCGGTGGTGTTCCAGGTACCGCTACCGCCCAGGCCCACGGCGGTGCCGTTGGGGTCCCACCACCGGTCCGCCGCCCAGGCAGGCATCTGCGCCGAAAACAGAGCCAGCAGGACACCCAGCCGCAAGGACCACGCCGTGGGCGGACCGGTTTTGGCGTCTCCGTCGTCCCACCGGTCATCGACGGCCATGACGCGCTCATCGACCGCTCCGCCGCGCTTGCCGCGGCGCACGCTCAGTTCCGAAGCCACCACCCATGCATGAAGGGCATACGACCAAACGATGCGGAATACACGATTCATTTCCCTTCCCTCCTGTTTGGACCGATGATCACTGCCCCGTTTGCCCTGTCGGCTCGGCAGATCGTGTGATGTAGCAACATGAACCCGGAATCACGTGCCATGCCCCCCCCCAAAAAAGGGGGGTATGTTTGCCTAACAACATGGGCGGAGCAGCAATCCCTTGTCCGGCCTGAGCGCATCGTAGGACTCCGGTGTACGAGGGGATATTGGGAAAAGTCTGATGCCCGAGCCCGGACACCGTGGAACGGGCTGCGCCCAATCTCACAGCGTTCGCCCCTCCTTTTCCGAGGAAACGCGAAAACCGTGACCAATTTCACGGAAAATCACCCCCCCCCCCCCGAAGTTACGGCCGTCCCGTGCGTCACCTCTGCCGGCAACGCATCAATCGACGCAATTGCCCTTGCCCCGACGCATCATCAACCCGGACGCAGCCACCTTGGGACGCAATTGCTCGAACCCGCCCGGATTCCCGCCAAACTCACACCACCCGCACTCCGCGGATATTCGCCCGGGCGTTGAGCCAGAACGCCTCGTTTTCAAAGCGCCGGAAGATGTCCGGCGGCAGCACCGACTTGCGCTCCGCAGCAGCCACCTTCTTGCCAACCGCATGCAAGCCCGGCATGCCTGTGTGCGCATCGAACTCGTCGACATTGAAATGCACGTTGTCGAAATCGTGCCGGAACGGCGGCTCGCCGATGAAATCGTAGACCGCCGCCATGGCTTTGGCCGGATCGCTCACCAGCGTTTCGTACTGCAGCAGCATCAGATGTCGCGCATGCTCGCCATAGAACGCCTCCTTCAAGGCATTGTAGGAGAACCCCACCAGGCCATCGCCATTGGCGAGGCCTTCCACCCGGTTGTAGACCGTGCCCCCGGTTTGGAAATTGAACATGAAGGACGGACGCAGGGCATTTTTCTGGATCGCCCGTTCCACGCTATCCACGATCCACGACACATGGCGAACGCAGGCAATCATTTTCGATTCGGGAAATATCCCGGACAGCACCGGCAACTTCGAGCACCAGACACGACTGGTATCGAAGACGACTTCCGCTGCGAATTCCACACCGTAATAATTCGCGAAAAGGCCCCGCAACACTTGTCGCCGCTGCCCGTCGGTGATGAACACGGAAAGCTCGTTCCGGCTGCTCATTTCACCCAACAGGGTATCGACCATGCCCGCAAGCGGACTACTCATATGGGCGTGGAATCGCGGGTTCTGGCGTAGCAACGCTGCCAGCAGCGTGGAGCCAGACCTAGGGAGGCCCGAGATAAAATGAACAGGTCGCATCCTTCTCCTCTCCTCCGCGATTCCACGAAAATCCCGATCGCTCGCCATGCGGCAATCGACGCGGCCCGGCCACCACCACTCAGCGTCGAATAAGGACCGCGGAAGTTCTCATATTAACCGCGCCGGCGCCAGTCCTCTCCCCTCGATCGATCACCTTATCCACGCCTCCTCCGTGATATCGGGGAAGAACTTATGCAGCACAAAGTGAGGCACCATGTGGCAACCTGCAGGGCAAGACCATGACGTACCCCGATTACCCTCATGCTTCCGGCTCCGCGAACGCCACATAGGCTGCGGCGCGATCCAGCACGTCGACCAGTTCGCGGCGTGCGTTCTGGAACAGCCGCGCGAACGCGCCAGAACCCGCCGCAGCATCCGCGCGGGCCCGCTCGATGGCCATGGTCGCCTGGAACGTGAACCTTTCCGCCGCCGCGTCCTCGCCGATCTGGCGGCAACCGATCGCGATCCTGTTCGCCAGGTTCATGGCCGGGTACCACTGCCCCGCGGATGCAAGCTGCTCCAGCCGCTCCAGGTCTTTCCATGCCGACCGATAAAAGACGCGCAGAATCTTCCCGACCTTGTCGTCGTCGCCTCCAAGCAAGGCGCTCAGCGCCGGGTACACCGGCTGCTCCTGTCCACCGAACCGCATCGTCTCCTCCTCGCCGTGATTGCACGAACAGCGGGGCGCTTCGGATTCCGGCACGCAAAGCGACCCGATCGGGGCCCGACTGCGCCGCGCATCCATCGAGCGACGAGTCCGGGCCCAACCTGCACGCATCGTAGGATTCCGACGCTGGGGGCGATATTGGGAAAAGTCTGAGCCCGGGCCCGAATCCACCCGTCCCCATCAGGGAGAGTGCGGCGGGGGTCGAAGGCCAGTCGGACCCGCCCCGCCGGCCTTCAGGCCCGGTTTTCCAGCAGGTAATCCAGGCCGTGCATGGAGAGATAAGGGCCTATCTCGGTGTTGGAGCCCAACCCGAGCTTGCGCAGCGCGTTGTACTTGTGCGCCGTTACCGTCTTGTAGCTGCGATCGCTGTCGATGGCCAGCGCCTGCAGATTCCCGCCCCTGGCAAGCGCAAGCAGAACGTCGCGCTCGGCGGCGGTCAAACGCATCCACGGATGATGCCGCGCCGCCTGCAGGTCGATGGCCGGATCGACGAAGTTCTTTCCCGCCACCACGGCACGCATGGCCTCGATGGCCAGGTGCGGGCCGCTGTTCTTGGAGACGTATGCGGATGCCCCGTGATCGAGCGATGCCAGCGCCAGGCAGGGATACACCTGGCCGCTGTACACGACGATGCGTATTTCCGGCCGCAGGGCGTGCACCGCCTGCAGCAACGGGACGCTCTTCAAGTCTCCCGGCATCTGCAGGTCGAGGATGAGGTAGTCGCATGCCGCCTCGCCCGCACGGAGCATGAGGCCGTGGCCGTCGGCAACGGCGCCGATATCGGCGCCCGGGAAGGCCGTTTTCAACATTTCGGCGAGTGCGATGCTGATGATCGGGTGATCGTCGGCAATCAGGATCCGCATCGAACACACCCCCAAGGCGCGAGTCGCCCGAAAATACACCAGGCACGCACCGGGCGTCACCACGCATCGCATGGCGCGCCATCCAGCGCGACAGCGACGCGCCGCCGGATCGTGGCGCCTGCACCGCGCGCGCCCGGGGACTACGGCAACGCCAGATATTCTCGGACCCGCTCGAGCACCTGCCGCAATTCATGGCGGGCGCTCGCGAATTCCTCCCCGTAATCGGCCTCCAGCCCCGCCTTGCTCTCGACGGCTTCCAGCGCGGTGGCCGCGCGCTCTTCGCCCAGCTGCCTGCATCCCGATTTCAACTTGTGCGCCAGCTCGCGCACGCGTTGCCGGTCACCGAGCGCGCGGGCCGAATCCAGCAATTCGCAATCGTCCCGGGTGGATCGCTCGAAAATGCCCAGCACCTGGATCAGCCTCTCCTTGTTGTGGCCGAGTATTTCGGCCAGCACCTGGAAGCTGGCGGACGGTTGGTCAGCCGTAGCCGTTGGCGGGTCGACCTCGGGCGCCTGCGCATGGGCCGGAGGCAGGAACTCGGCCAGGACGCGCTTGAGTTCGCGGATCTGCAAGGGCTTCCCCATATACCCATTCATGCCGAGCGCCATGCAACGCTCGCCCTCCCCCTGCAGGACGCTTGCCGTGACGGCGACGATCGGGAGGACGCGCGCGCCCTTCTCCCGCTCCTGGTTCCGGATCCGCCGGGTGAGTTCGTATCCATCCATGTCGGGCATGTGGCAATCGGTCAACAGCAGCGCATAACGCTTTCCGGACTGGAGCATCGCCCACGCGCTGGCACCGCTTTCCGCGATGTCGCAGGCATAGCCCAGCCGCTGCAATTGCCGGGAAATCACTTCCCGGTTGGTCGGATGGTCTTCCGCAAGCAGGATGAGCCTGCCCGCTTCCTCCTGCTGCTCCCGGAAGCGGGGTTCGAATCCCTCGGGCGCAGGCTCTTCCGCGATCGCCGGGACCGGCGCACTGGCGCGCCCCAGCGCGACGGCGATTCCGCGAACCAGTCCGTCCCTCGTGAGCGGATTGCCGTTGATCAGCGTCGCATTCGGAATCGCTGCGACTTGCATCGCCTCGAACGGACGCACGATCACGAACGGCAGGCCCGACAATGCGGCATTCCCGTCGAAGCTACGGCGCAAGTCCGCGTATTCGGCCGGGGGCCACCCCTTGTCCAGCAAGACCAGATCGATTCGTCCATGCCGGATGCTCTCTTCGGCGCGCGCCAGCAATTCGCCGGCCGAGCCGCAAAACCCGACTTCCACATCGAACCTGGACAGGAAATCGGCGAGGATCCGCCGCCGCATCTCGTTGGCCGCCACCGCAAGGACACGCACGCCGGCGATCGGATTGTCCCAATCGCGGCGCTCCACCGGGGTCGTCTCGAACGGGATCACCACGCCGAAGCGGCTTCCCCGGGACGGGCGGCTCTCGCACTCCACCCGCCCGCCCATCAACTCGGTCAGGTGCTTGACGATGCTCAGTCCCAGGCCGGTTCCCCCGAAGCGCCGCGTCGTCGCCGCATCCGCCTGCTGGAATGGCTGGAACAAGCCCTTGACGGTTTCCTCGTCCATTCCGATGCCGGTATCGGCAACGTCGAAGCGCACATGCGCCGGCGAGCCGGCCGGATCGCGTCGATCCAGGGACACCGCCACCGTCACGCCGCCGTGCTCGGTGAACTTGATGGCATTGCCGACCAGGTTCGTCAGTATCTGGCGCAGGCGGACCCGGTCGCCGAGGACGCGCTCCGGGACATCGGCGGCGACGTCGATATCGAGGTCGATGCCGCGCTGCGCAGCCTGCACCCCCATGGCTTCCCCGACGCTTTCGGACAGCCGCCGCAATGAAACCGCCATGAAATCGAGCTCGAGCTTCCCCGCTTCGATCTTGGAGTAGTCCAGGACGTCGTTGATCACGGTCAGAAGGGCGAAAGCGGAATCCTTGCAGCTTTCGAGCATGAGCTGCTGCTCGGAATTGAGCGATGTTTCCAGCAGCAGCTCGATCATGCCGACCACGCCATTCATCGGCGTCCTGATTTCGTGGCTCATCATGGCGAGGAACCGCGCCTTGGCTTCCGTCGCCCGCTGCGCCTCGAATGCCTTCTGGCGCAGATCGGCCTTGAGGTTTTCTTCCTGGGTGATGTCCCGGGCAATGCCGATCATCCATCTGCTGCGGCGGCCACCGGGCGCGTCCCTCCATACGAACGTCGCATGCACTGCGACCCATCGCGTCTCGCCATCGGGACGCACGATCCGGTACTGGCTGGTGTAGTCCCCGTTGCGTTGCGCCACGTCGGCCAGGTGCGCCAGGACCCGCTCGCGATCCTCGGGGTGGAGCGCTTCGAAAAAGTGGCGCCTCGTTATCGGTTCGTCGGCGCCATAACCATAGATGCGGCGCACGTTGGCGTCCCATTCGATGGGGTCGTCCAGACTGCGGTCGTCCAGGTCGTCGGCCTCGCTGACATCGCGGAACTCCGAACTCCAGGCGCCAAGCTGGCCACTCCGCAACGCCAGCTCCAGATTGGTGCGGGCCTGTTCCAGGGCGCGGGACGCCAATTGCGCTTCATGCGCCCTCTGGCGCAAGTTCGCATTCAGGTTCTCCTCGTCGGTGACATCGCGGACGATGCCGGTCGTCACCCTTTCGCGCCTGCCCGTTCCCGGATCGGAATGCAATCCGGTCACCGCAGTGACCGCTATCACCCGCACCTGGCCATCCGGACGCACTATCCGATACTGGTCGGCGTACTCCTGCCCGCTGTTCGTCATGGCGGACAAACCGGCCAGGACCCGCTCGCGATCTTCGGGATGGATCGCATCGAAGTAGGTCCGTCTGGCTATTCTTTCCTCGTCGCTCCTGCCAAAAATGCGGCGGACGCCGGCATCCCAGTCGACCGCTTCGTCCGGATTCGACTCGCCGCCGTCGGCGTCCCGCTTCGAGCGCCAGACGCCGAACCTGCCGCTGCGCAGCGCCAGGTCGAGATCCACGCGGGACTGCTCCAGTTCGGCCAGGGCGAGTTCTGCCCGTCGCTTCGCCCGGGCAAGTTCGATTTCCTGCAGCTTGCGCTGGGAAATTTCCCGGTTGACGCCCACCAGGAAGGTGGATTTCCCGGACTGGACATAGCGCATGGCCGAACCTTCCGCCCAGCGCCAGCCACGGTTTTCGTCCGGAAACCGGAATTCGTAGTCGACCGGCACGCCATCCCGCAATGCCCGCCTGACCGCCTCCTTGAGGGGCTCGATGTCGTCCGGGTGCAGGTGCCTTACCAGCTCCCCGGCCAGGTAGTTCCTGCCGCTAAGGCCGAACAGCTCGCGCTCGAACGCATCCAGGTCGAGCAGGTCGGTCCTGGAATCCCAGGCCCAGGTCCCCATCTGCGCGGCGCGCAGCGCCACGCCGAGGCGTGCATTGCTCACTTCGAGCTGTTGGCGCAGTTGCTCCGCCAGGCGCAGGCGCAGGCGCACCAGGAATCCAACCCGGGCGACGCCGATCAGCAGGACCGCCGCGGCGAACCAACGTATTGCATGCGTTTCCGCGGAACCGACGACGTAACTCGCGATCACCACGGACAGCGTCCAGGCAATGGCGACGATCAGCGCCCCGTGTCCTGCCTGCCCTTTCGTCCCCCAACCATCCAAGCGCCCGAGATGCCTCAAACGACGCCCCTCGATCAGCAGGAACCCCTGATTCACATTAAGCTAGGCGTGGCCGATCAGGTTTGTCAACATCAGCGACTACCCTTACTTTTACGCGACAGGCCGGGTGGAAACAGGAGCCATGGATCGAGTGCCCAATACCCGTTTCCCCGGCTTGCGCGTGCTCGTCGCCGACGACGACCCGATGATGATCGGGCTGTTGTCGATGCTCCTGCACGACTGCGGCATCGACCTGGTCGGAACCGCGAACAACGGACAGGCCGCACTCGAACTGCTTTCCACCAGGACGGCGGACGTGCTCATTTGCGACCTCAACATGCCCGGCATGGACGGGGTGCAATTGATGAGCCGGATCTCGGCGCTGGGGCAGCGTCCGTCCATCGTCCTGCTGAGCGGCGAAGACCCGCGCATCCTGGATTCCAGTCGGCAATTCGCCGAAGCCAAGCACCTGACCGTGCTCGGCGTGCTGCGCAAGCCCATAGCGCATGAACCGCTGCTCGCGCTATTGGCCCGCTTCCAGCCGGACAAGCCGCACGCGGCGGACAAGGTGGAAGGCGCGGCCCTGAGCCGCCGGCACATTCGCGCCGGGCTGGACCGCATGGCCCCGCGATTGGTCTACCAGCCCAAGGTCGACCTGAAAACCGGAAACCTCATTGGAGTCGAGGGTCTCCTGCGCTGGACGGATCCGGAATCGGGGATTCCCCGCCCATCCGGCGAGGTGATCTCCGCCGCCGAGCGGCACGGCATGATCGATGAACTTACCTTCGCCGTCTTCGCTTGCGCTGCCCGGGACCGCCGTTTCGCGGCACACAAGGGACTCGCCATCAATTTCGCGATCAACCTGTCGCTGGAAAACCTGAAGAACGCGGACATCGCGGACCAGATGCTCATGATCGCATCCCGGGAATCCGGAACTCCTTCCGATTTCACTCTCGAGATAACCGAAACCCACCTGATCGACGATCTGGCGCGGATACTCGAGCCGCTCCTTCGCCTGCGCCTGCAAGGGTTCAAGATAGCGCTGGACGATTTCGGCACCGGGGCCTCGACGATGCAAATGCTGTCGCAGTTGCCGAGCACCGAGCTCAAGATCGACCGCAGCTTCGTCTCGGCAGGCCCCCTCAGCGCACAGGGACGCACCTTCCTGCAATCCGCGGTCGAACTTGGCCGCCAGATGGGGCAGTCCATCGTGGCCGAGGGGATAGAGACGGCCGAGGAATTGGGATTGGCGCTCGAGCTTGGTTGCCATCTGGGCCAGGGCAATCTGTTTTCCCCCCCGCTCCCGATCGAGGACCTGATAGCCTGGCAGCGCATGCGCGCCGGCGCATGTCCTCCGGAGGGGACGTAAACCGATCGGGATCCTGCCCCGTCGCTTCGGGCGGATTCCGGTCGCGGTCACCCTGAAATCCGTTCAGCACACATGGTACTTGTGATCGAAGACGTGCCCCGCAGGGCTGTCGATGCAACCCGTCGAGGCTGCCGATGGCACTGAAGCGCCAGCCAGTCCGGGACGAACTGTCCGCGACGGTCCCCATTTCGATCGTCAATGGGTTCCTGTCGGGCGCCGACCGGTCCGCCATCGCGCGCCTGGCGGAACGATCGGGCATTCCTCCCCGCCTGCTGGGGAAACCCGGCGCACGCGTGACCCAGGAGCAGTTCTCGACGCTTTACCGCCTGCTGGCCATCGAGTTCGACGACGAGATGCCGGGGATATTCAGCCGTCCGCTGCGCAGCGGTGCGCTCAAGTTCTTGTGCCTGAGCCTTCTCGATGCGCCGCGGCTCGAAGTGGCGCTCCACCGCTTCTGCCAGTTCTTCCGCCTGGTGCTGGACGATCTCGTGCTGACTTCCGGCCGCGGCAAGGATGTCGGCTACATCGAGCTGGTCGCATCCGGGCACGCGCCTGCCGCCACTCCCCTGGGGAAGATGCTGATGCTGAAGCTGGCGCACGGCGTGGCGTCGTGGCTGGTGCGGCGGAAGATGCATCTGGACAGGGTGTCGTTCGATTTCGCGCAACCTTCCCGGGCCAACGACTACCTGTACCTGTTCCCCGGACCCGTTCTTTTTTCCCAGCCGACGACCCGGATAACCTTCCCCGCCGACTTCCTCGAGCTTCCGGTACGCCAGCGGAAACCCGACCTCCGGCAATTCCTAGACCGCGCGCCCGAAGACTGGATCTTCGTCTCGTTCGCGGAAGAACTGACTTGCCATCGCGTGCGCCAATGCATCGTCGCCGCACTTCCCGACATGCCGACGATCCACCGCGTGGCCAGGAACCTTCATTGTTCCGATCGCACGCTGTTCCGAAGGCTGTCCGCGGAAGGCACGACCTTCCAGGCGATCAAGGACGAGGTCCGCCGGGACATCGCCATCCGCCAGTTGACGCAGACGCAAGCGCCGATCTCGCAGATCGCGGAAGCCGTCGGGTTCGACAATCCCACCGCCTTCCACCGGGCGTTTCGTGGCTGGACCGGAAGCACGCCCAGCATGTACCGGCACAAGGGCTGACCGGGGCGCCCGCCTCCGTCGCCGCCGCAATCCCGGCTGGCGGTCTTTGTCATCACATTGGCGCTTTTGGGTAGCCCCCCCGGGCGCACTGTTCTTACGATTCGCGTCCATGCAGGGCGAATGGCCCGTGCCCCCCACCGCCATCGGGAAACCGCCATGACGTACGTCGCACCCGTAAAGGACATGACCTTCGTGCTGGACCAGCTGGTCGGCATGGAGAACATCGCGCAGTTGCCGGGACTGGGCGACGCCACCGCGGACTTGGCCCGCTCCGTGATGGAGGAGTGCGCACGGCTCGGCCGCGAAGTCGTCGAACCGCTCAATTCCAGCGGCGACAGGAACCCCAGCCGCTGGGAGAACGGAGCAGTCTCGACCCCGCCGGGCTTCAAGGAAGCCTATCGCCAGTACGTCGACGGCGGCTGGCAGGGCATTTCCCATCCGGCCGAATACGGCGGCCAGGGGTTGCCGAAGGTGATCGGTACCCCATGCATGGAAATGCTGCAGTCCACCAACCTGGCATTCAGCCTCTGCCCGTTGCTGACGGACGGCGCCATCGAGGCCCTGCTCACCGCGGCATCCGACGAAGTGAAGGATCTCTACCTGTCCAAGCTGGTCAGCGGCGAATGGGCGGGAACGATGAACCTCACCGAGCCGCAGGCGGGTTCCGACCTCGCCCTGCTGCGTTCGCGCGCCGAGCCCCTCGAAGACGGAACCTACCGGATCTCCGGCACCAAGATCTTCATCACTTGGGGCGAGCACGACATGGCGGAAAACATCGTCCACCTCGTGCTGGCCAGGACGCCCGACGCCCCCGAAGGCATCAGGGGAATATCGCTGTTCGTGGTCCCGAAGCGCCTGGTCGCCAGCGACGGTTCGCTGGGTCCCCGCAACCGCGTCGATTGCGTATCCATCGAGCACAAGCTGGGGATCAGGGCGAGCGCAACCGCGGTCCTGCAATATGACGGCGCCATCGGGCATCTCGTCGGCGAGGAGAACCGCGGGCTGGAGTACATGTTCGTCATGATGAATGCCGCCCGCTTCGCGGTCGGCATGCAAGGCGTCGCCGTGTCCGAGGCGGCCTACCAGAAGGCCGTCGCCTATGCGCGCGAACGGGTGCAAAGCCGCCCCGTCGACGGCTCTTCAAAACAGGCCGTGGCGATCATCCACCACCCGGACGTACGGCGCATGCTGATGAGCATGCGCGCCCTGACCGAGGGCGCGCGCGCGCTCGCATACGTCACGGCCGGGTATTCCGACCTCGCGCATCATTCCGCGGATCCTGCCAACCGCGCCGCCTATCGCTCGCTGTACGAATTCCTGGTCCCCGTCGTGAAAGGCTGGAGCACCGAATCGTCGGTGGACGTGGCCAACCTCGGCATCCAGGTCCATGGCGGGATGGGCTACATCGAGGAGACCGGCGCGGCGCAGTTCCTGCGCGACGCGCGCATTCTTCCGATCTACGAAGGCACCACGGCGATCCAGGCAAACGACCTGGTCGGGCGCAAGACGCTGCGCGACCGTGGCGCCGCGGCGAAGTCGTTGATAGGCATGATCGATGCCACGCTGGCCGACCTGGAAAAGGCCCGCGATACCCCAACTCCCGCAATCGAGTCGATGCGCCACAACCTGCGGTTGGGGCGGGATACCCTGGCCGACTCGGTCGAGTTCCTGCTGGCGCACGCCGATCGGCGCCCCAACGCGGTGTACGGCGCCGGCGTCCCCTACCTGAAGCTGTGCGGGCTGGTACTGTGCGGATGGCAGATGGCGCGCTCCCTGCTGGCCGCATTGGCCAACCGGGAAAGCGATCCGGAATTCCATTCCGCGAAGATCGCCACGGCGCATTTC
Organism: Pseudoxanthomonas sangjuensis; assembly: GCF_010211755.1. Classification (GTDB taxonomy): domain Bacteria; phylum Pseudomonadota; class Gammaproteobacteria; order Xanthomonadales; family Xanthomonadaceae; genus Pseudoxanthomonas_A; species Pseudoxanthomonas_A sangjuensis. The sequence goes on from NZ_PDWR01000028.1 coordinate 42,745, forward strand.
TTCGCAACGCACCTGCTTCCGCAAGCCGTCGGTTACGCGACCGCCATCCAGGCGCCCGAAGGGCTGGGGGATGCGCTCGCCCTCGCCGAGTCGCAATTCTGAACCCCGGCTTCGCGTGATTCCCGCCCCGCGGCCGTCCTCCGGCGGCGCGCTGGGCCAACCCATCGAGCAGAGAGTCCGAACACAGACATGAAAATTCTCGTCGCCTACAAGCGGGTGGTGGACTTCAACGTCCGCATCCAGGTCAAGCCGGACGGTTCCGGGGTGGTCACCGAGGGCGTCAAGCTCTCGCCCAACCCGTTCGACGAGATCGCGC
>NZ_PDWR01000029.1 GCF_010211755.1 Pseudoxanthomonas sangjuensis
GGTCGCGCTGGTAGCCTGCATGCGCAAGCTGCTGACGATCGTCAATGCACGGCGTCGGGACGAGTTGATGGCCTTGGCGGCTGTCGCCTAAAAGGCGTCTTCTCAAGACAGTTGCTGAATTAAGCCGCGCCGCGAAGCGGCGTCGGCTTGAATGAATTGTTAGGGCGCACTGCCGAGACCAGCCGCCGCCCGTGCCGCAAGCCAGATGGACTTGGCTGATTGATAGCAGGACGCACAGATTAGCGTGACTCCAACCTGCTGCAGCGATTGTCCTGTCCAATCACCGCCAGCAGCAATGCGGGCTTCCTCACAGTCATTGCACCATGCGTCTGGAGTGGCCCCACCATCTTCCGCGGACCAGTGAAACCCAATGGCTTGGCGAGTGTCCAGGCTTTTGAGAATGTGCTGGCACACGAAAGCCCGAGGTTGCGGGCCATGCGTAGAGCATTGAACCGGCTTACTGAGATCTTCCATGTGCGCCCTAACGCCTGAATTAAGCCGCGCCGCGAAGCGGCGTCGGCTTGAATGAATTGTTAGGGCGCAGGCGATGAAAGATGGCAAGCGCCACTAGCAATGTTGCTGGAAATGCTACTGCATGCCAAAGCGGCCACTCTTGAAGAGCCCAAACAAGACCGGATAGATCAAACGAGATCACTGTGGCCAGAAGAATGAAGGCAAACGGGATGGACACCAATGCAATAGTTGCGCTGCCCAAGGATGGGGCCACGAACAACGTAAAGACAATAACGGTTGCGATGTAGCGAAGCCACGGGTGCGAAGCAGGCAAAAAAAGCGCAAGTAGAAATGCCGGAATTGAGCAGACTGCCGCCCAAGCCAGGTAAAAGAAGATGGTGAAGATCGCGGCAGACATGGGTGCGCCCTAACGCCTGAATTAAGCCGAGCCGCGAAGCGGCTTCGGCTTGAATGAATTGTTAGGCATCAAGCCGGCACCAGAAGGCCAGCGTGTACCTGCCAAGATCAATTGACTCCCAATCATTGGACTCATGGATTGGCATGTCCAGCGCAATCTTGTTGAGGCCAAGGTGCTCGGCAAAACCGCCAAGAACAATGTCCGCGGACTCATGACCGAGCTGGTGGGTGGCCCGGAAGAGGGTGAACGAATCAACCCGCTTGAAGCGACTGACCGTAATCTCCTTACGGTCAAGCAAATCGTCGCCATCAAATAGTGCTAGGTCAACGCGCATGGATCTCCAACATGATGCCTAACGCCTAATAGACCCCAAATCGGGGTGATATGACGAAGTATCCGCGGCCCGGGCGGGGCGTTCAAGGGACGAATTCCTGTGCGTAATCAAGCTGTTGACCGATAGCCACGGGTCGGTCATGACGGCAATCCTGCCTTGCATATTTCAGTTTGCGAGGCGATATGCCATATCCATCACGAAATGCGCTGATAAAGCCGCAGTCCCGGGTTGTCGCCGCGGTCGTCAGCGGCACTTCGCGCGGATCGCCTCCGCCTCGCGGGTGATCACGCCGCCGTCCGGACGCTCGCGGTGCAGTTCCGCGAGCAGCGCGTCGAGGTCGTGGCGTGCCTGCGCGGTGTCGCCTTCGCGGCATTGCAGTTCCGCCAGGTAGGCGCGCGCCTGCCAGCGCAGCTTGGGCAGCTCGCTGCCGCCGCCGGGGAGCGCGGCCAGCCGCGCCAGCATCCGCTTCGCTTCGTCGTCGCGGCCGATGCGGCCGTAGTGCCGCGCCAGCGACAGCTCGGAGAGCAGCGTGCCCGGATTCTCCGGGCCGTAGCCGATGCTGGTCAGCTTGAACGCGAGGTCGAACTTCGTCGTGGCCTCGTCCAGCTTGCCCTGCGCGACGAGCACCTCGCCGATCATGCGGTCGGCCAGGCCGACGACCGCATTGCTGGCGCCGTACTGCTGCACGCGCAGTTCGCGCGATTCCAGCAGTGCGCGCAGCGCCTCGTCGTCGCGCCCGGCCGCGTGCAGCACCATGCCGTAGTTGAACAGGCCGCCGGCCAGGCTGGGCGACACCTGCAGGATGCGCCAGATCGCCACCGCGCGGGCGAGGTCGGCGGTCGCCTCCTCGAGGTGGCCGCGCTGCCAGGCGATGATGCCCTGCGTGTTCCACGACAGGCCGGTTTCGCGGTGCTGCGGGCCCAGCGCGTTTATCGTCGCCTGGTGCAGCGGGCGCATCTCGCGCTCGGCCTCGGCGTAATGCTCCATGTCGACCTTCATCGCGACGATCTGCCGGCGCAGCGCCAGCGTCGTGGGGTGCTGGTCGCCGAGCGTTTCGTCGGCCAGCGCCAGCGCGCGGTTGAAGCCGGCCAGCGCCGCGCTGGTATCGCCGTGCCGGCGCAGCAGGATGGCGCGGCTGCGCAGGATTTCCACCGCCAGCGGATGCGGCCCGCCCGGCTTGCGCTGCAGTTCCGCCAGCGCCCGGTCGAAGCCGCGCAGCGCGGCGTCGGTGCGGTCCAGGTCGTTGTCGAGGGTGGCCAGGTCGTAGATGTTTTCCGCGACGCCGTCGCTGTCGCCGGCGGCGCGGCGCAGCGCCAGCGCGCGTTCGTACAGCAGGCGCGCGTCCTGGCGCTGGCCCAGCGCGCGCTGGCAGCGGCCGAGTTGCGAATAGAAGTCGCTCTGCAGCGCCGGCCGTTCGCGCAGGCGCGTCGCCTGCACCTGCAACGGCGCCATCCGTTGCAGGCATTCGCGCGGCTGGTCGAGCAGGAGCAGCACGCGGCCGTGCTGGCTGGCCGCCTGCACGCGCAGCGCCGGCGGCGCGTCGTCCAGCGCCGCGAGCAGCGACTGCTGCCGCTGCATCAGCTCCAGCGCCTGCGGGTAATCGCCCAGGCCGATGCGCAGGCGCGCAATGACGTCGAGCAGTTCGGCATGCGCCAGCGGCTGGCCGACGAGGTCGCTGCCGCCGCGGCGGACGCTGGCCAGCAGCAGCTTGCGCGCGTCGAACAGCTTGCCCTGCTGGGCGCTGCCGGCGTTGTCGAACAGGCCGACGACGAAGTCCTGCATCGCCTGCGCGCGCTGCGCCTCGCGCCGTGCCTGTTGGGTCTGGCGCAGGCTGATCGCCAGCGCGGCCAGCAGCGCCAATCCGACCACGCCGGCGGCGGCCAGCGGCCAGCGCTGGCGCGAAACGTACTTGCGCAGGCGGTAGCCGAGGTTCTGCGCGCGCGCCTGCACCGGCCGGCCTTCGAGGTGCCGGCGCAGGTCCGCGGCCAGCGCCTCGGCCGACGGGTAGCGCTGTTCCGGCTGCTTGGCCAGCGCCTTCAGCGCGATGTTGTCGAGGTCGCTGCTGAGCCGCCGCGCCCGGCGCCGGGACACCGCCGCGCCCGGCGCGATCTGGTCGGCGCCGCCGGCGGCGTTCGCGCCGCGCCGGCCGAGCGCCGACGGCTTCAGCGGCTCGACGGTCAGGATGGCCTGTTCCCATTCGGCGTCGCTCTGCCGGCGCAGCCGGTAGGGTTTGGCGTCGGTGAGCAGCTCGTACAGGACCACGCCGAGCGAATACACGTCGGTCATCGCGGTGACCGGGCCGCCGCGCACCTGTTCCGGCGCGGCGTAGTGCAGGGTGAACATGCGCATTTCGGTATGCGCCTGGGCGCGCGCCGGGTCGGAGGCGTCCAGCAGCTTGGCGATGCCGAAGTCGAGCAGGCGTACTTCGCCGGCGGCGGTGACCAGGATGTTCGACGGCTTCAGGTCGCGGTGCACGACCAGGTTGGCGTGTGCGTAGCTGACCGCGTCGCAGACCTGCAGGAACAGCTTCAGCCGCGCCTCGACCGGCAGCGCGTGGTTGCGGCAGTAGTCGGTGATCGGCACGCCCAGCACGTATTCCAGCGCCAGGTAGGGTTGGCCGGCGCTGGCGATGCCGGCGTCGAGCAGGCGCGCGATGTGCGGGTGTTCCAGCCGCGCCAGGATCTCGCGCTCGCGGCCGAAGCGCAGGCGCAGGCTGGGGTCGGTCAGGCCGGGGCGCAGCAGCTTCAGCGCGACCCGGCGCTGGTACAGGCCGTCGGCGCGCGCGGCCAGCCAGACCGTGCCCATGCCGCCCTCGCCGAGCGGGCTTTCCAGCCGGTACGGGCCGATCATCGCGCCGGCCTGCAGCGGCTCGCTTTCGGCGGCCAGCAGCGGCTTGGCGATGAAGCCGGTGTTGTCCTCTTCCAGCGCCAGCAGCTTTTCGAGTTCCGCGGCGAGCTCGGGATTCTCCTCGCGCAGGATCTGCAGCTGCGCGTCGCGCGCGTCGGGCGCCAGCTCGAGCAGCACGTCGAGCAGCGGGGACAGGCGTTGCCAGCGCTCGGCGTCCATGGTCGGCGGGCCTGAATGGTGCTGCGGTCAGTCTTCCTGCATCGCGGCGAGCAGGAACAGCCGCGCCTTCTGCCAGTCGCGGCGGATGCTGCGTTCGGAGCGCTGCATCAGTTCGGCGATCTCCAGCTCCGAGAGGCCGGCGAAGTAGCGCAGCTCCACCAGCTTGGCCAGGCGCTCGTCGGCCGCGGCCAGCTTGTCCAGCGCGTTGTTCAGCGCCAGCGTGCCCTCGTCCAGCGGCAGGCTGCCCTCGACGTCCTCGGGGATCTCGGCGACGCGCTTGAGGTCGCCGCCGCGCTTGCGCGCCAGGCGGTTGCGCGCGTAGTCGACGACCACGCTGCGCATCGACGAGGCGGCGTAGGCGAAGAAGTGCGCGCGGTCGTCGAAGTGCACGCTGCCGCGCGCGCCGAGCAGCTTCAGGTAGGACTCGTGGACCAGCGCGGTCGCGTCGAGGGTGTAGCCGTGCTGCCCGGACAGCTGGCGCCGGGCCATGCCGTGCAGCTCGTGGTACAGCGTGGTCAGCACGCGGTCGAGCGCGGCGCGGTCGCCTTCGCGCGCCGAATCCAGCCACCGGGTGATATCCGCCGCCTCCGACACCGCACTTCCCCAAGTCCGACAGAGGGCCCGAATATAGCCGCAAATCGCCCGCGGCGGCGTGACGGCGCCGCTCAGCGCTGGCAGTGGCCGCACCAGACGCTGGCGCGTTGACCGATACTGGCCTGCCTGAGCGGGCGGCCGCAGTTGCGGCAAGGCTCGCCGCCGCGGCCGTAGACCGACAGTTCCTGCTCGAAGTAGCCGGGCAGGCCGTCGGGCGAGAGGAAGTCGCGCAGGGTGGTGCCGCCGCGCTCGATGGCGTGGCCGAGGATCGCCTTCACCGCATCGGCCAGCGCGGCGTAGCGCTCGCGCGAGACCCGCCCGGCCTCGCGCAGCGGCGAGATGCCGGCGCGGAACAGGCTTTCGGCGGCGTAGATGTTGCCGACGCCGACGACCACGCGCTGGTCCATCAGGAACGCCTTCACCGGCGCCCGGCGCCCGCGCGACAGCTCGAACAGCCAGTCGCCGTCGAATCCGTCCGACAGCGGTTCCGGCCCCAGTTCGCGCAGCAGTTCGTGGGTCTCGCCCGGCGCCTGCCACAGCAGGCAGCCGAAGCGGCGCGGGTCGTTGAAGCGCAGCACCCGGCCGCCGGCGATGGCGATGTCGACGTGGTCGTGCGCTTCCACCGGGGTCTTCTCCGGCAGCACGCGCAGGCTGCCGCTCATGCCCAGGTGCAGCAGCGCGCTGCCGGCGGGCGTGTCGACCAGCAGGTACTTGGCGCGGCGGCGCACCGCGGCGATGCGCTGGCCGGGCAGTTTGTCGACCACTTCGTACGGGATCGGCCAGCGCAGGTCCGGGCGGCGCAGCACCACGTGGCGGATGCGCCGGCCTTCGAGGTGCGGGGCGAGGCCGCGGCGGGTGGTTTCGACTTCGGGCAGTTCGGGCATGGAACGGGATGGAAAATGGGATGCGCTCGGCTTTCCATTGTAGGAGCGGCGTGAGCCGCGACCGGGAATTTCTGCGGCTGCAGAAGCCTCCGCTTGCGTCCGCGCACGGCGGTCGCGGCTCACGCCGCTCCTACCGCAGTGTGGCGCGGAAGCGGTCGCCGTCGCGCTGCACCTTCAGCTCGCCGCCGTAGGCCTTGGACAGGTTCTCCGACGTCAGCACGTCCTCCGGCGCGCCGTCGGCGAGCACGCCGCCGCCGTGCAGCAGGACCACGCGGCGGAATTCCGGCCCGATTTCCTCGAGGTGGTGGGTCACCAGCACCAGGGTGACGCCCCGCGTGGCGAGGTCGCGCAGCAGGCCGAGGAACTGCCGCTGCGCGACCAGGTCGAGTCCGGCAGTCGGTTCGTCCAGCAGCAGCGCCTGAGGTTCGTGCACCAGCGCGCGCGCGATCAGCACGCGGCGCATCTCGCCGGTGGACAGCTCGGCGACCAGGCGGTCGCCCAGCGCCGCCGCGCCGACCCGCGCCAGCGCCTGTTTCGCGCGTTCGCGCATGTACGGCTCGATCTGCCGGTGCGGCGGGATCACGAAGCTGGAGAACCAGCCGCTGACCACCGCGTCCTCGGCGCGCAGCGCGTGCATGTCCTGCAGGTCGCGGCCCAGCTCGCCGCTGACCAGGCCCAGGCGGGTGCGCAGCTCGGCCACGTTCCAGCGGCGCAGGCCGAGCACCTTGACCGGCGGCGTGTCGCCTTCGCGCGCCAGCGGGTAAAGCTCGCGGCTGATCAGCTTGATGAAGGTCGACTTGCCGCAGCCGTTGGGGCCGAGGATCGCGACGTGCCGGCCCAGCTCGATGCGCAGGCTCAGGTCGCGCAGCACGCGCATGCCGCCGCGGACCACGGTGGCGCGGTCGAGTTCGATCAGCGGCGCGGCGGCGGCGGTGGCGGTGGCGGGGCTGATGTGGGTATCCACGGCATGCTTTCTTTCCGGACGGGGCCGGCACAGCTTAGGGGCAAGCGGAGAATCCGGGGAAAGCCTCGGTGGGAAGGCTGCCGGCGTTGGCACTTTCGTGTCCGTTGCCGGGATTGGCCGCGGCTGCGGGATCATCGGCCCGCAGGGCCGGTTGCCGTGCCGGCCATGGCGACGCTTCGTTCGGGGAGATCGTCGCGGGAATCGGGCATCAAAAGCCGCGGTGCCCGGCTGAACGCGGGGCGGGCACCGCGCGCGGCGCGAAAAAACGTGACTCGCGGCGTAACCATACGCGGGCGGTGGGTGAATTCTCCGGCGGCAGCCCCCATCATGTAGCGACCGGCCGGGCGCAACGCGCGGCCATGATCCAGTTGGAGTTCCCCGCAATGCCCCAAACCCTTGTCGATTTCCTGACCGGCGGCCTGTTCGGCCTGGGCTGGTGGGGCATGCTGGCCGTGCTGCTGGTGTTCACCCAGCTGACGATCTTCTCGGTGACCCTGTACCTGCACCGCAGCCAGGCGCACCGCGGCGTCGATTTCCATCCGCTGCTGAACCACTTCTTCCGCTTCTGGACCTGGCTGACCACGTCGATGATCACCCGCGAGTGGGTGGCCATCCACCGCAAGCACCACGCCAAGGTCGAGACCGACGAGGACCCGCACAGCCCGCAGACCAAGGGCATCGGCAAGGTGTTCTGGCAGGGCGTCGAGCTGTACCGCGAGGCGCGCTGGCAGCGCGCCGACATCGAGCAGTACGGCAAGGGCGCGCCGGACGACTGGATCGAGCGCCACCTGTACACGCCGTTCGCGACGATGGGGCCGGTGCTGATGCTGTTCGTCGACTTCGGCCTGTTCGGCCTGCCCGGCGTGGCGCTGTGGGCGATCCAGATGGCGTGGATCCCGTTCTGGGCCGCCGGCGTGGTCAACGGCCTCGGCCACTGGTGGGGTTACCGCAACTTCGAGAGCGCCGACACTTCGACCAACCTGACCCCGTGGGGCGTGTGGATCGGCGGCGAGGAGCTGCACAACAACCACCACGCCTTCCCCAGCTCGGCGCGCTTCTCGATGCGGCGCTGGGAATTCGACATCGGCTGGGCGGCGATCAAGGGCCTGGAGAAGGTCGGCCTGGCCAAGGTGCTGCGCGTCGCGCCGACCGTGGACGTCCGCCCGAACATCGCCGTGCCCGACGCCGACACGCTGAAGGCGCTGCTGTCGCACCGTTTCCTGGCGATGACCGAATACCAGCGCAAGGTGTTCATCCCCACGCTGCGCGAGGAAGCCGCGCACGCCGGGCAGAAGCTGCGCGCGCTGCTGCCGCGCAAGCTGCGCAAGGGGCTGGTCGACGACGGCCGCTGGCTGAAGCCGGAAGCGCGGCAGCAGCTCAGCGACTGGGTTTCGCGGCGTCCGCGCATCCACGCCCTGGTCGAGCACCGCGCGCGCCTGTCCGCGCTGCTCGAGGCGCGCGGCCACGACGCCGCCGAGCGCCTGCGCCACCTGCAGGCCTGGTGCCGCGAGGCCGAGGCCAGCGGCATCCGCGCGCTGCAGGAATACTCGATGCGGATGAAGGGCTACGCGCTGGTGCACTGAGCGCACGATTCCCGGCAGTTCCGCGACGGCCCCCGGACAGGATCCGGGGGCCGTCGCGTTCATGGGGTCGGCTTCATCCCCGCATGGGCCACGCACAAGCGGCGTTCACGGACGCCAACCGCCCCGGCCCTACAATCCGCCGCATGCCCGCGGCCGTCCCGTCCATCCGTCCGATCGCCCTGCTGCTCGCGCTCGTCGCAGCGGCGGCGCATGCGCAACAACAGCTGCCGATGGAACCGCGGCAGCCCGCATCGCTGCATTGGAACGCCTATTCGCAACAACCGCCGTCCGCGCAACCGGCGGCGTCGCCATCGCAAGCGCAGGCGCCGCCGCGCGGGGAGGTCGAGGCCGCTTCCGACTACATGTCGCGGATGGATGCCGACGGCGACGGCCGCATCGCCCTGTCCGAGTACGTCGACTGGATGAGCTACGCCTTCGACGCGCGCGACGCGGACCGCGACGGCGTGCTCGCCGCCGGCGAACTGCCGGGCGGTAAGGGCCAGCCGATCGCGCGCGAGCAGCACCGCCAACGCCTGGCCGAGCGCTTCGCCCGGCAGGATGCGAACCACGACGGCTGGCTCGACGCGCAGGAGCTCGCCGCGCCGCCGCGCTAACGGGAAGCGGCGGGCTTCGCCACGTCCACCCGTTCGAACGCCAGCGCGCGCAACTGGTTCGGGGACAACCACAGGCGGACGACCCGGCCGGCCTTGTCGCGCTGGAACTCGATCGGAATGTCGACACCCAGGGCGAGGAACACGTCCCTGGCCAATGGCCGCAGCGGCACGCTGATGTCGGACAGTCCCTGCACCGCCACCATCAATTGCGATCCGGCGACGCGCACTTCGTAACGGGCCAGCAACTCGTCGCTTTCGTAAACACCCGCGTATTCCGGCAGCGCGGAGGCGTCGGGCGTCGATGCCGGCAGGCGCGTCCAGGTCGTGGCCTGTCCGTAGCGCCGGCGGACGATTTCGTCCGGGCGCTGCGCGCTGAATTCGTAGGTGCTGGGGCCCTGGGCATAGCGGCCGTCTTCCAGCCGCGCGTCGTCCGGGAAATCCAGCAGCAGCAACCGGCCGTCGCGTGCGTTGCGGTAAAGCCCGCTGTGGCCGGAGAGGTCGGTCGGCGCCGCGGTGGCGACCGGCGTGGCGGTCGCCGCGGCCTGCTGCGTGGCCGGCAGGAACAGATCGGCCACCTCGCGTCCGGTCACGCCGTCGGCATCGCCGTTGCATAGCAGGGCGATCGAAAGATCCGCCTCGGGATAACGCCCCAGCCACGCGGTGTAGGTTCCGGTATAGCCGCTGTGCTGCACCTCGCGCAGGCCGCGGTAGCTGCCGACGAAGACGCCGCGCGCGTAGTCGAGCTCGAAACCGTTGCGCAGGTGCGTGCGCTGTTCCAGTTGCGCGGTGAGTTCCGGTCCGAAGGCGTCACGCTGCAGTGCCGCGTTCCAGCGCAGCAGGTCGCCGACCGTGCTCAGCAGCCCGCCGTTGCCGACCACGTGCCGTGCCGTCGGCATCTGCGCGAAGCGTGCCGGCCGTCCGTCGTGGGCCGGTTCCGCCTGCGTGTAGCCGAGCGCGCGATGCGGCACCAGCCGCTGCACGTCGGTTTCCCACTGCGTGTGCGTCATGCCAGCGGGCTTGAACAGGCGTTCGCTGGTGAAATCGGCGAAGGCACGGCCGCCGACGCGTTCGACAATGATCGCCAGCAGCGCGTAGCCGGTATTCGTGTACAGGTGCGATTCGCCCGGCGCATGGTTCAGGCCGCGCTGGCGCGCTGCGTAGGCCAGCACGTCGGCGTTGTTCTGCGGCAGGGCATCGCGCCCGGTCAGCCCGTCGGTGGCGCGGAAGTCGCGCAGGCCGCTGGTGTGACCGAGCAGTTGATCGATGCTGATCGGACGCTCGTAGGCGGGCAGTTCCGGCAGGTACTTGCGGACGTCGTCGTCCAACGCCAGCTTGCCTTCGTTGGCCAGCAGCAGCACCGCGGCGGCGGTGAACTGCTTGCTGACCGAGCCGACGTTGAACACGCCGTCGGCCGTGTTGGCGACGTCGCGCTCCAGGTCGGCCTGGCCGTAGGCGCGCTGCGCTTCCACTTCGCCCCGGCGTACGCCGACGGCGCAGCCGGGCGTCGAGCGCGAGACGTTCCTGGCGAAAAGCGCGTCCAGCGCGTCCAGCGTGGCGGGTGGAACTTGCGTCTTCGCCCTGTCGGCGGCGATGGCTGGCCGCGTCAGGCAGAGGCAGGCCAGCGCGGCCAGGGCGAAGGGTTTGCCGTGCATGCAGGAACTCCGTCGATGGGCATCCGGCCAGCATGCCACGGAATGCGAGGGTGTTTCCGGCGTGGCGAAAGCGGATCGGGCGCGGCCGGGCAGGCAAAGAAAAACGCCGGCCTTGCGGCCGGCGTTTGCGTCGTCCCTTGGGGGCGTCGCGCTTACTGGGTGATGTCGACGTCCTTGGTTTCGCGCAGGAACAGCGAGCCGACCACGAAGGTCATCATGGCGATGATGATCGGATACCACAGGCCGTAGTAGATGTTGCCGGTGGCCGCGACCAGGGCGAAGGCGATGGTCGGCAGGAAGCCGCCGAACCAGCCGTTGCCGATGTGGTACGGCAGCGACAGCGAGGTGTAGCGGATGCGGGTCGGGAACAGCTCGACCAGCCAGGCCGCGATCGGGCCGTAGACCATCGTCACGTAGATCACCAGGATGGTCAGGATCAGCAGCACCATCGGCTTGTTGATGCGCGCCGGGTCGGCCTTCTCTGGATAGTTGCCGGCGGTCAGCGCGGCCTTCAGTTCCGTGCCGAACGCGGCGGCCTTGGCCTTGCCGTCTTCCGGGCTCAGGCCCGCGCCTTCATACGACGAGACTTCGGTGCCGCCGATGGTGACCTTCGCGACGGAGCCGGGCCCGGTCGCCTGCACCGTGTACGGCACGCCGGCCTTGGCCAGCGCCGCGGTGGCGATGTCGCAGGAGTTGCTGAAGACCTTCTTGCCGACCGGGTCGAACTGGAACGAGCAGGTCGACGGATCGGCATGGACCACGGCCGGCGCGTTCTGGCTGGCTTCCTGGATCGCCGGATTGGCGTAGTGGGTCAGGCCCTTGAACAGCGGGAAGTAGGTCAGCGCGGCCAGCAGGCAGCCGAGCATGATGATCTTCTTGCGCCCGATCTTGTCCGACAGCCAGCCGAAGAAGATGAAGAACGGCGTGCCCAGCGCCAGCGCCGCGGCGATCAGCAGCCACGTGGTGGTGGGGTCGACCTTCAGCGACTGGGTCAGGAAGTACATCGCGTAGAACTGGCCGGCGTACCACACCACCGCCTGGCCGGCGGTGCCGCCGAGCAGCGCCAGGATCACGATCTTGCCGTTCTTGGTGAAGAAGCTTTCGGTGATCGGCGCCTTCGAGCCCTTGCCTTCGGCCTTCATCTGCTGGAACAGCGGCGACTCGTTCAGCTGCATGCGGATCCACACCGACACGCCGAGCAGGATGATCGACAGCAGGAACGGGATGCGCCACGCCCAGGCCTCGAACGCCTCGGTGCCGAACCAGGTGCGCACGCCCAGGATCACCAGCAGCGACAGGAACAGGCCGACGGTCGCGGTGGTCTGGATGAAGCTGGTGTACAGGCCGCGCTTGCCGTGCGGGGCGTGCTCGGCGACGTAGGTCGCCGCGCCGCCGTACTCGCCGCCCAGCGCCAGGCCCTGCAGCAGGCGCAGCGCGATCAGGATGGCGGGCGCGGCGAAGCCGATGCTGGCGTAGTTCGGCAGCACGCCGACCAGGAAGGTCGACAGGCCCATGATGACGATGGTGACCAGGAACGTGTACTTGCGCCCGATCATGTCGCCGAGGCGGCCGAACACGATGGCGCCGAACGGGCGCACGGCGAAGCCGGCGGCGAACGCCAGCAGCGCGAAGATGAAGGCGCTGGTGGCGTTGAGGCCGCTGAAGAACTGCTTGGCGATGATCGCGGCGAGCGAGCCGTACAGGTAGAAGTCGTACCACTCGAACACGGTGCCCAGGCTGGACGCGAAGATGACCTTCTTGTGCCCCTGGGTAAGGGTGCCCGTGCTGGACGGGCCTGCGGTGATGGTTGACATGTCTGTGCTCCCCCTCAGAAGCTGTACTTGACGGTGGTGTGGAAGCGCTTGAGGTCGCCTTCGCGGTCGTCCTCGAGCTCGCGCTTGCCGTAGCCGATCTCCGCGCCGACGTCGAGCTTCGGGAATGGCGAATAGATCAGGTTGGCGTGGAACGACGAGGCGCGCTCGGTCGCGGCATCGCTGCTGCCGGGCAGCCAGCCGGGCAGGCCCTTGTCGTTGTCGAAGGCGGCGACCGAGTACATCAGGTTGGTGCGCAGCTTCGGGCTGAACACGTGGCGCCAGGCGACGAAGCCGCCGGCGGCGTCGACCGCGTTGAGCTCGCCGTTGCCGTCGAGCACGGTGTCCGGGCCGAGGCCGAAGGCCATGTAGCGGCCGAGGCCGCTGCCGTAGTTGGCCATGTAGCGGATGTCGTCGCTGGCGCCGAGGTTGAACTTGCCCGACAGGCTGACCGCGCCGCCGCTCTCGGTCTCGTCGCCGAGCTTGAACTGGCGCAGCAGGCCGGCGACGGAGAAATGGCCCCAGTCGCCCTTGGTCACCCAGCGTGCGGTCAGGTCGGGCATCGCGTTGGCGCCGGTGCCGTTGGTGCGCGCGGCGGTGCCGATCGCGCTGACCGTGGTCTGCGGGTTTTCCGCCGACACCGAGAAGCCGCCCTTGGTGTAGCGGACCTGCGCCTGGCGCACGAAGGTGGTGCCTTCGGTGACGCCGACGAAGTCGACCGCGTCGGGCAGCGCGGCCACGTCCTGGAAGTTCGACCAGGTCTGGCCGGCCAGCCAGTTGTTCCAGCTGACGTAGGCCTGGCGCAGGGTCACCGCGTAGGTGTTGGTCGCGACTTCGTTGCCGGCCAGCGCGTTGCTGCCGCCGCCGAAGAAGTCCATTTCCACGTAGCCCTTGAGCTTGTCGCCGTTCGCGGTGACGTGGTCGGCGCTGAGCCAGAAACGCGAGAACTGCGCGTGGAAGTCGGTGTACGGATCGCTGTTCGGCTCGGCGCCGTTGGCGGCCACCGGGATCGTGCTGGGCACGTAGAACAGGCGGCCGGAACTGCCGTCGGCGATGGCGCCGTCGCTGGTGTCGGTGACCATCGCGTCGAACTTGACGAAGCCGCCGTACGAGAACTTGCTGCCGGGGTTGCCGGCGGTCAGGATCGGCGTGCTCTGGATCGACTTGGCCGGGTCGGCGGGCGCCGGCGCCGGCTGCGCGGCCGCCGCGGGCGCGGCCTGCTGCGCGTTCAGCAGTGCCTGTACCTGCGCTTCGAGCTGGGCCACGCGCGCCTCCAGCTCCTTTTCCTTGGCGGTTTGCGCCAGCGCCATCCCGGGCACCAGCAGTGCGGCGAACAGCGCGACCGACAAAGGCCGGCGCGCCATCGATGCGATGGACTCAGTCATTACCCCTCTCCCGATAATGTGCGGATGCTTGCGGACGAAAGCAGCCGCGCAGGGCGCGGCTCGGTCGCAGCCTGCGCGTGCCGGATACGCGCGCCTATTCGCCATTGGTCGAAGGTGCGCCGGGCTTGCGACGAAGGTCTAATCCGCATGTTGCGATGCCGCAAGACGGAATGCGTCAAACTTCGCAACCTCTGCATGCGATCGGCCGCGTTTCGCGATCCGATCTCCTTCTTCACCAGCTCAGGCTCCGCGGGAGGGCGCCATGACCGACAACAAACCCGATCTGTATCCGGTCAAGCCGGAATTCGCCGCCAACGCGCGCATCGACCACGCCGCCTACCTGCGCGACTACCGCGCCTCGGTGGAAGACCCGGACGCGTTCTGGGGCAAGGTCGCCGAGCGCCTCGACTGGTACGTCAAGCCGACCAGGATCAGGAACGTCAGCTACAAGCTCGACGACTTCCGCATCAAGTGGTTCGAGGACGGCGAGCTCAACGCCAGCGTCAACTGCCTGGACCGCCAGCTCGACAAGCGCGGCGACAAGATCGCGCTGCTGTTCGAGCCCGACAGCCCGGATTCGCCCGGCTACGGCGTCACCTACCGCGAGCTGCACGAGCGCGTGTGCAAGCTCGGCAACGCGCTGCGCAGCCTCGGCGTGAAGAAGGGCGACCGCGTCACCATCTACCTGCCGATGATCCCCGACGCGGCGGTGGCGATGCTGGCCTGCGCGCGCATCGGCGCGGTGCATTCCGTGGTGTTCGGCGGCTTCGCCCCGAACTCGATCGCCGACCGCATCGCCGACTGCGGCAGCAAGCTGGTGATCACCGCCGACGAAGGCCTGCGCGGCGGCAAGAAGGTGCCGCTGAAGGCCAACGTCGACGCGGCGCTGAAGCTGCCCGGCACCAACAGCGTCGAGACCGTGCTGGTGGTGCGCCACACCGGCGGCGCGGTCGCCATGCAGGCGCCGCGCGACCGCTGGTTCCACGACGTGGTCGACCCGCAGCCGGCGGTTTGCGAACCCGAGCGGATGAACGCCGAGGACCCGCTGTTCATCCTCTACACCTCCGGTTCCACCGGCAAGCCGAAGGGCGTGCTGCACACCACCGGCGGCTACCTGCTGTACGCCGCGTACACGCACGAAGCGGTGTTCGACCTGCACGAGGACGACATCTACTGGTGCACCGCCGACGTCGGCTGGGTCACCGGCCACAGCTACATCGTCTACGGCCCGCTGGCCAACGGCGCCACCTCGCTGGTGTTCGAGGGCGTGCCGAACTACCCGAACGTGTCGCGCTTCTGGGAAGTGATCGACAAGCACAAGGTGACGATCTTCTACACCGCGCCGACCGCGATCCGCGCGCTGATGCGCGAGGGCGATGCGCCGGTGAAGCGGACTTCGCGCGCCAGCCTGCGCCTGCTCGGCAGCGTCGGCGAGCCGATCAACCCCGAGGCCTGGCGCTGGTACTACGAGGTGGTCGGCGACTCGCGTTGCCCGATCGTCGACACCTGGTGGCAGACCGAGACCGGCGGCATCCTGATCACGCCGCTGCCCGGCGCCATCGCGCAGAAGCCGGGCTCGGCCACGCTGCCGTTCTACGGCGTGCGGCCGGCGCTGGTCGACGCCAACGGCGCGCTGCTCGACGGCGCGGCCGAAGGCAACCTGGTGCTGCTGGATTCGTGGCCGGGACAGATGCGCACCGTATACGGCGACCACCAGCGCTTCATCGACACCTACTTCCGCACCTACCCGGGCATGTACTTCACCGGCGACGGCTGCCGCCGCGACGAGGACGGCTACTACTGGATCACCGGCCGCGTCGACGACGTGATCAACGTGTCCGGCCACCGCATCGGCACCGCCGAGGTCGAAAGCGCGCTGGTCAGCCACGCCAAGGTCGCCGAGGCCGCGGTGGTCGGCTTCCCGCACGACATCAAGGGCCAGGGCATCTACGCCTACGTGACCCTGGTCGCCGGCGAGGCGCCGAGCGACGAGCTGCTGAAGGAGCTCGTCGCGCACGTGCGCAAGGAGATCGGTCCGATCGCCACGCCCGACCACCTGCAATGGGCGCCGGGCCTGCCGAAGACCCGTTCCGGCAAGATCATGCGCCGCATCCTGCGCAAGATCGCCGAGAACGCGCCGGACCAGCTCGGCGACACCTCGACCCTGGCCGACCCGTCGGTGGTCGAATCGCTGGTCGCCGAACGCAAGGTGAAGTAAGGCAGGAACGAGTGGAGGGGAGTGGGAAGTGAACGCAAGCGGCCGCACTCCCCGCTTCCCGTTCCATGCGCTCCATCCCGTCGGGGTGCCATGAACTACCGCTTCCACTCGCTTCCCACTCCCCTTCGCCCTTCCCCCGCGCCATGACCACACTGCTCATCGCCGACGACCACCCGCTGTTCCGCGAAGCCCTGCGCGGCGCGGTGCAGCGGGTGCTGCCGGGCGCCAGCCTGTACGAGGCCGACAGCGTCGACGCGCTGTACGCGCTGGCCGAGGCGCACCCGGACGCCGACCTGCTGCTGATGGACCTGAACATGCCCGGCGCGCACGGCTTCAACGCGCTGGTGCACCTGCGCGCGGTGCATCCGCAACTGCCCGTGGTCGTCGTTTCCGCGCGCGAGGAGCCGGCGGTGATGCGCCGCGCGCTCGACCACGGCGCGCTCGGCTTCATCCCCAAGTCGGCCGATTCGGAGACCATCGGCCAGGCGATCGGCCAGGTGCTCGACGGCGAGCGCTGGGTCCCGGCCGAGGCGCTGGCCGCGCCCGGCATCGGCGCCGACGAGCGCGAGGTGGCCCAGCGCCTGCGCGAACTGACCCCGCAGCAGTTCCGCGTGCTGCAGATGCTCGGCGCCGGCCGCCTGAACAAGCAGATCGGCTACGACCTGGGCGTGTCCGAGGCGACGATCAAGGCGCACGTCACCGCGATCCTGCGCAAGCTCGGCGTCGGCAACCGTACCCAGGCGGTACTGATGGCCGGGCGCCTGTCGGTGGACCCGGACGGGCTGGTGCCGCCGCCGGAAGAGCCGGACTGATCCGCCGCGCCGCCCGTCGCGGCCGGTGCGGGCCCGCGCTGGCGCCGCGGGCGGGCAAGTAACCCCGGCGCCGGGCGGCATCGGCTAGCATGTGGGTGCGGGCGCGAGGGGTGTCCGCGCAGATCCGGACAAGAAGTGGAAGAAGACCACAACGCCGCCGGCCAGCAACGCTCTGGCAAGCGTGGACTCAACGTGCGACTGCGCATGCGCCTGCTCGGTTCGGTGCTGGCGGCGCTGTGCGTGGGCGCCGCGCTGCACGCCGATCACGCCGCGCCGGCCTGGGGCATCGCGTTGCTGGCGCAGATGCTGTTCTGGCCGCCATTGGCGTGGCTGCTGGCGCGGCGCAGCCGCGACCCGGTGCGCGTCGAATTGCGCAACCTGCTGATCGATGCCGCCACCGCCGGGGTGTGGATCGCCGCGATCGGCTTCGACGCGCTGCCCAGCGCGATGCTGGTGGCGCTGATGGCGATGGACCGGACGCTGGCCGGCGGGCCGGCCTTCGGCCTGAAGGCGCTGGCGTCGATGGCGCTGGCCTGCGCCGCCGCCAGCGCCGCGCTCGGCTTCCGCTTCGATCCGGTCACCTCCTGGGACGTGGTGCTGGCCTGCCTGCCGATGCTGCTGGTGTATCCGCTGGCGACCGGGCTGCTCAGCCGCGGCATGGCCGAGAAGCTGTTCGAGCAGAAGCGCCAGCTGGAAAGGAATTCGCGTTTCGACATCGCCACCGGGTTGATGAACCGCCAGCAGCTGCTGTTCGCCGCCACCGGGGCGATGGAGCGCTTCCACCGCACCGGGCGGCCGTCGGTGCTGGTCATGATCGACATCGACCGTTTCAAGCAGATCAACGACCGGTTCGGGCACACCATCGGCGATGCCGTGGTCGAGCAGTTCGCGCACCTGATGCGCGCCTGCCTGCGCGACGTCGACACCGGCGGGCGCTATGGCGGCGACGAGTTCGGCATCGTCATGCCGGACCTGCAGTGGCCCGAGGCGATCGAGGCCGCCGAGCGCCTGCGCCGGCAGGTGGCGGCGTGCCAGCTGTTCCCCGAGCAGCTGCAATGCACGATCAGCATGGGGCTGGCCGAGACCCATCCGCTGATCCGGTCGGTCACCGACTGGGTGCAGCTGGCCGACTCCGCGCTGTACGCCGCCAAGCGGCGCGGCCGCGACTGCATCTCGATCGCGCGCCCGCCGGCGTTCGTCGCCCGGGCCAGCGCCGAGCCGGTCGCGCCGGCGCCGTGACCGGCGTCGCGGCAATCGCGGCGCCCGTCCGCCCCGCTAGCCGGATTCAGCGGCGTTCCGGTATCGTGGCCGCATGAGTAGTCCGTCCGTTCCCGCCGCTTCCGGCGGCGTCGCGGCGCGCGCCTGGCGTTACCTGTACCGCGTGCCGTTGCTGCTGCTGCACATCCTCGTGTTCCTGCCGCCGGTCCTGCTGTGCATGGTGCCGCTGTGGTCGGGCCTGCCGTGGGGCGACGAACGCCTGGAGCACCGCGCCGTCCGCGCCTGGTCGGCAGGATTGATGCGCATCTTCGGGTTCCGCCTGCGCCGCATCGGCGAACCGCTGCCGGGTGCGGCGATGTTCGTCGCCAACCATGTCAGCTGGATCGACATCGAGATGCTGCACGGCCAGCGCATGATGGGTTTCGTCGCCAAGCGCGAGATCCGCGGCTGGCCGGTGGTCGGCTGGCTGGCCGCGCGCGGCGAAACCATCTTCCACCAGCGCGGCAGCGCCGAATCGCTGGACGGGGTGATGCAGGCCATGGCCGACCGCCTGCGCGAAGGCCGCGCGGTCGGCGTGTTTCCGGAAGGCCGTACCCGCGACGGCCACGCGGTCGGCCCGTTCCATGCGCGCATCTTCACCGCGGCGGTCGAGGCCGGCGTGCCGGTGCAGCCGGTGGCGTTGCGCTACGGCGCGCGCGGCGAGGCGCAGCACGTGGTCGCGTTCCAGCACGGCGAAAGCTTCTTCGCCAACTTCGTGCGCCTGATCGGCGAACCCTCGCGCAGCGCCGACATCTGCTTTCTGGCGCCGATCGCGCCGGGCGAACTCGAGGGTCGCCGGCAGATCGCCGAACTGTCGCGCGCGCGGATCGTCGCGGCGATGGCCGAGGCTTGAGTTCGAGGTTGCCAGTTGGTAGTTAGTGGTCCGGCGAAGGGCGAGCGGCTTCGCGGCGACCGCGAACCGCCAGCGCCCACCCGGTTCCCCCCATGATCACCGCCGTCGACTACCGTCCGCCGAAGTGGTTGCGCAACCCGCACCTGCAGTCGGTGCTCAGTTCCAGCGACCTGCGCCGCCGCCGCGGGCAGCGCCGCCTGCAGGCGCTGGGCGCGGTCAGCGACGAACACATCTTCGACGGCGGCGACGGCGTGCGCCTGCAGGGCTGGCATACGCGCGTCCCCGGCGCGGACGCGCGCGGCCTGGCGCTGTTGCTGCACGGCTGGGAGGGCAGCGCCGAATCCAGCTACATGCGCATGGCCGCGGCCTCGCTGCTCGAGGCCGGCTACGAAGTGGTGCGGCTGAATTTCCGCGACCACGGCGACACCCACCACCTCAACGAGGAACTGTTCCACTCCAACCGCATCGGCGAAGTGGTCAATGCCGCCGCCGACATCGCCGCCCGGTTCCTGGAACGGGGCGATCCGCGGCGCCCGTTCGTCGCCGCCGGCTACTCGCTGGGTGGCAACTTCGCGCTGCGCCTGGCGTTGCGCGCGCCGCAGGCCGGCATCCCGCTGCTGCGCGTCGCCGCGGTGTGCCCGGTGCTGGACCCGCTGGAAACGCTGGTCGGCATGGAGAACGGCCTGCCGCTGTACCACTGGTACTTCCAGCGCAAGTGGCGGCGCTCGCTGCGGCGCAAGCGCGAACTGTTCCCGCAGCGCCACGACTTCGGCGACAAGGACCTGGACCGCAACATGCGCGAGCTGACCCGCTGGATGGTCGAGCGCTACACCGAATTCGGCACGCTGGAGAACTATTTCGACGGTTATTCGATCGCCGGCGACCGCCTCGCCGGCCTGCGGGTGCCGGCGCACATCCTGATGGCGCAGGACGACCCGGTGATCCCGTTCGCGCATTTCCGCGAATGGCAGCTGCCCGCGACCGCGACGCTGGAAGTCGCCGGCTGGGGCGGGCACTGCGGCTTCCTGGAGAATGCCGCCGGCGACGGCTATTCGGAGCGCTGGATCGCGCAACGGCTGGCGCCGCCGTAGGAGCGGGTAGAATCGTCGCCGGGTCATCATCGGGGAACCGGTCATGCGTCTGTGGAGCGACAGTTTCGGCAACGGCCAGCCGATCCCGGCCGAATTCGCGATGGGCCTGCCCGATGGTTTCGCGCCGAACCGCAACCCGCACCTGGCGTGGGACGGGGTGCCGGCAGGGACGCGGTCGTTCGCGCTGGTCTGCATCGACCCGGACGCGCCGACGGTGGCGGAAACGGTCGGTCGCGACGACCTCGAGATCCCGGTCGAACAGCCGCGCGGCAACTTCATCCACTGGGTCGTCGCCGACATTGCCGCGGACGTGCGCGAAATCGCCGCTGGTGCCTGCAGCGACGGCATCACCGCGCGCGGCAAGCGCAACCCGCCGGGTCCGGCCGGTTCGCGCCAGGGCCTGAACGACTACACCGGCTGGTTCGCCGGCGACGCCGACATGGGCGGCGACTACTACGGCTACGACGGTCCGTACCCGCCGTTCAACGACCTGCGCGTGCACCGCTATTTCTTCCGCCTGTACGCGCTGGACGCGGCGAAGCTCGACCTGCCGCAACGCTTCACCGCCGCCGACGTGCTGCGCGCGATGCACGGCCACGTGCTGGGCGAGGCGAGCGTGCACGGCACCTATTCGCTGCACGCGAACGGGCGCGGCTGAGCGGCGCCTATTCGATGCGGGTGTCCGTCGCCACCCAGTTCAGTTCCCAGCTCCTGCCGCCGTCGTCGGAATAGGACTGCTCGAAGCGGACGGTGTCGTCGTCGACGCGGATGACGACGAAACGCACCAGGATCGCGCGGCCGCGGTATTCCTCCTGGTCGTGGAACTCGCCGCGCCCGTCGCGGAATTCGCCGATGGCGGGCCGGGCCAGCACGCCGCTGCTGGCGTTGGCGAAGTTCAGGCTCCACTGGCGCGATTGCGGGTTGTACAGGCGCAGGCTCATGCCCTCGAAGTGGCCGTCCGCGCCGTCCGCCACCAGCTCGACCAGGTTGGCGCGCCCGCCGAGCACTTCGCGCACGACGGTGGTGCCTTCGTACTCCAGCCACGCGGTCGAGCCGGACAGCGGTTCCGCCAGCCGCCGCAACTGCGTCTTCCAGCGGCCGATGTGGAAATCGAAGTCGTGCTGCCCGTCGCGATGGGCGGCCGGCGGCGGCGCGACCGGCGCATCGCCGGCGTGCGCGGCGGCCATTGCCGCGAGCGCGAGCGTGGCGAACATGAACGGACGGGCGATGTGTTGGCGGCGGGTGGCGTGCATGCGATCCTCGTCGGCAGTTTTCGCCGCAGGCTAGGGATGCCCCATGCATGCACGCAAGATCGCACCTGCAGGTAACCGCCGCGGGGCGCGGCCCAATCCGCGCCGCGACTGCCCGCTGACCGCCGCCTTCGCCGCCTTCGGCGGCAAGTGGAAGCTGACGATCATTTACTGGCTGGCGGAACAGCCGCTGCACTTTTCGCAGGTGCAACGCCACGCCGCGCCGATCTCGCACAAGGTGCTGGCCGAGCAGTTGCGCGAACTGGAAGCCGACGGCATCGTCGTGCGACTGCCGCAAGGCGAGGTGCCCGCGCCGGTGCTGTATCGCCTGACCGACTACGGACGCACCCTGCTGCCGCTGGTCGAGTGCGTGCGGGTCTGGGGCCTCGGGCATTTGCGGCGCACGCGTGCCGGCGAAGCGCCGGCGACGATCGATTGCGGCGCGGCCATCGAGCCGGCGGCGGCCCGGCCGCCGGCCGGCGCGGACCGCGCCGATCGAGAACCGGCGCGTTGAAGTCCTGCGCGGCTACGGCTTCACGATTTCCGATTCGACCACCCTGTCCAGCACGTAGACGACGCTGGAAGCGTCGGCCGGCGCGGGATCGCGCTTGAAGCGCTTGACCCGCAGCACGTTGCGCACGCCCGGTTCGTGCACGTAGCCCTCGATGTCGTCGTGGAAATTCCGGAATTCGCCCGGCGTGCCGGTCTTCAGTCCCTTGTCGTCGAACGACACCTCGCGCACCTGCAGGCATCGCTTGTCCGGGATCAGCGGATGGCTGCACGGTTGGGTCTGCGCGGCGACTTCCAGGAAAGCGCGCTCGCCCGGGCCGCCGTAGCGCGTTTCCGGCGTCGGCACGCCGTCGAAGACGAGGGTGTCGCCGCCAGTAGTGGTCAGGGTGAGCTTTTCCGGCGCGCGCTGCAGGCGGGCGGACAGCCGGCCTTCGAGGCGCTGGCCGATGGCCTGGTCCAGCGCCGCCAGCGCCGGATCGGCGCAGGCCATCATCGTCGAAGCCAACCGGTCGACGACGAGCGCGCCGCCTTCGATCCGGAACCCGCCGCCCAGGTGGTTGCAACTGTTGCCGACGCCGATCCGGCCCTGCCGGAAATCCAGGGTCGGCGGCTTGTCGGCGCGCACGAACAGCGCATCGATGCGTGCGCCCTGCGCGTCGCGCGCGTCGGCCAGCTGCCAGTGGTAGGCGGCCAGCGCCGAGGCATCGATGGCCGCGCTTGCGGCGGCGGCAGGCGGCGGCGCAGCGGTCTCCGGCAGTGGCCGGGCGCAGGCCGCCAGCAGCAGGGGCAATGCCGGAACCAGCAGGCGCTTCATGGCGATTCTCCGGGCTGGATGCGGTTGGAGAATAGCGCGGGCGCGCTTCAGCTTCCGCTCGGCACCAGCGCCAGCAACGCCGCGCCCAGCGCGAAACGGTAGAACGCGAACGCGGTGAAGCGGTGGCTCTGGATGTAGCGCAGCAGCCACTTCACCGCGACGAACGCGGTGACCGCGCTGGCGACGAAGGCCACGGCGAAGGCCGCCCAGTCTTCGTTGGCGGCCTGGCCCGACTTCAGCACGTCGATCAGTTCGTAACCGGTCGCGGCGAACATGGTCGGGATGCCGACCACGAACGCGAACTCGGTCGCCGCGGCGCGATGGGTGGTGCCCATCAGCAGCGCGATGAAGATGGTCGCGCCGGAACGCGAGGTGCCGGGGAACACGCCGGCGACGACCTGCGCGATGCCGACGGCGATCGCGATGGGCCAGGTGATGGCGCTGCGTTCGCCCAGCGCCGCGGCGCGCCTGGCCGCGAAATGCTCGGCCAGCAGCATCCAGGCGCCGCCCAGCACCAGGGCCCAGGCCACCGGCGTCCCGGTCTCCGGCAACTCCCAGCCCAGCTTCTTCACCAGCAGGCCGCCGACCGCGGTGGTGGCGAAGGCGGCGCCCAGCTTCAACGCGTAGTCCCGCGATTGCGCCGGCGTGGCGGTGATGCCCGGCGGGTCGTGGGACGCGGGCGCATCGCGGCCGGCGAAGGCCAGCAGCATGCCCCACAGCCGCTTCCGGTAGATCAGCGCCACGGCGAGGATCGCGCCGGCCTGGATGCCGATGTTGAACAGGTCGCTGCGATGGCCGAGCCAGCGTTCGGCGATCAGCAGGTGGCCGGTGCTGGAGATGGGCAGGAACTCGGTGATGCCTTCGATGATGCCGAGCAGCAGCGCGGCGAGCAGGTCGGTCATGGGAGCGGGGCGGACTGCGGGCAGGAAAGGCGATGCGCAAGCATAGTGAATTCGCCCAATCCCCGTATTGGGGAATTTCGGCAGATGCGCACCAAATTAGTGCTTTATTTCCCCGGTATCGGTCTGCCTGGCATCAAAAATCAATCACTTGCGCGGATTCGCAGTTGGCACGGCGCTTGCATCGGGAGGCCCACCGATTTCATCCAACCCGAGGTTTCCCCGATGTCCATCGACAAAGTCGAAAAACTGATCAAGGACAGCCAGGCCGAGTTCGTCGACCTGCGCTTCGTCGACCTGCGCGGCGTGCAGCAGCACGTCACCTTCCCGGCCAGCATCATCGAGCCGGCGCTGTTCGAGGACGGCAAGATGTTCGACGGCTCCTCGATCGCCGGCTGGAAGGGCATCAACGAATCCGACATGGTGCTGCTGCCCGACGCCGACACCGCCTACCTGGATCCGTTCTACGCCGACCCGACCGTGGTGCTGACCTGCGACGTGCTCGAGCCGGCGACCATGCAGAGCTACGGCCGCGACCCGCGCGGCATCGCCAAGCGCGCCGAGGCCTACCTGAAGTCCAGCGGCATCGCCGACCAGGCGTTCTTCGGCCCGGAACCCGAGTTCTTCATCTTCGACTCGGTGCGCTTCGCCAACGAGATGGGCCACACCTTCTTCCAGATCGGTTCCGAGGAAGCGGCCTGGAACAGCGGCGCCAAGCTCGAGGGCGGCAACAGCGGCTACCGTCCCGGCGTGAAGGGCGGCTACTTCCCGGTGCCGCCGACCGATTCGCTGCACGACATCCGCGCCGAGATGGTCAAGACCCTGGAGCAGGTCGGCATCGAGACCGAAGTGCACCACCACGAGGTCGCCACCGCCGGCCAGTGCGAGATCGGCACCAAGTTCAACTCGCTGGTGAAGAAGGCCGACGAGCTGCTGACGATGAAGTACATCATCAAGAACGTCGCCTTCCGCAACGGCAAGACCGCGACCTTCATGCCCAAGCCGATCGTCGGCGACAACGGCAGCGGCATGCACGTGCACCAGTCGCTGGCCAAGGGCGGCGCCAACCTGTTCAGCGGCGACGGCTACGGCGGCCTGTCGCAGCTGGCGCTGTGGTACATCGGCGGCATCTTCAAGCACGCCAGGGCGATCAACGCGTTCTCCAACTCGGGCACCAACAGCTACAAGCGCCTGGTACCGGGCTTCGAGGCGCCGGTGATGCTGGCCTACTCGGCGCGCAACCGCTCGGCCTCGTGCCGCATCCCGTGGGTATCGAACCCGAAGGCGCGCCGCATCGAGGTGCGCTTCCCCGACCCGCTGCAGTCCGGCTACCTGACCTTCACCGCGCTGATGATGGCCGGCCTGGACGGCATCAAGAACCAGATCGACCCGGGCGCCGCGTCCGACAAGGACCTGTACGACCTGCCGCCGGAAGAGGAGAAGCTGATCCCGCAGGTGTGCTCGAGCCTCGACCAGGCGCTCGAGGCGCTGGACCAGGACCGCGAGTTCCTCAAGGCCGGCGGCGTGATGAACGACGACTTCATCGACGGCTACATCGACCTGAAGATGCAGGAAGTGACCAAGTTCCGCGCGGCCACGCATCCGCTCGAATACCAGCTGTACTACGCGAGCTGATGCGAGTCGCAAGGCCAGGCGCTGCGGTTGCGGAAGGGCGGATGTCCGGCCCGCCGCAGCGCGGCGGGCGTTCGGAAGGGAGGCGCGGCAGTGCCGCGCAGGCATCCCTTCCTCGCCCGCTCGAATACCAGCTGTACTACGCGAACTGAGTTCGCACCGCGGCGGCGCGGGTTCCTTTTCCTCCCCCGAGTCCGCGCCGCCGCACGTTCCACCCGCAACAGCAGACACGCGACGCAAACCGCCTCCCTCCCCCACGTCGGCTGCGGTTTGCGCCGGTTGTAGAGCCGTACGCCGGCCGCGGTCCGGGCCGGTTCCATCCACCCACGGGGAATGCGCGCATGAAACTGATCACCGCAATCATCCGGCCGTTCAAGCTCGACGAGGTGCGCGAAGCCTTGTCGCAGGCGGGCGTGTCCGGCATCACCGTCACCGAGGTCAAGGGCTTCGGCCGGCAGAAGGGCCATACCGAGTTGTACCGCGGCGCCGAGTACGTCGTCGATTTCCTGCCCAAGATCAAGGTCGAAACCGCCGTCACCGACGAGCGCGCCGACGCCGTGATCGAGGCGATCCAGCAGGCGGCCGGCACCGGCAAGATCGGCGACGGCAAGATCTTCGTCGCCACCATCGACCAGGTCATCCGCATCCGCACCGGCGAAGTCGGCGCGGACGCCCTCTGACTGCAATCCGGAGCCCCCACCATGAAGACTCGTCCGTTCTCCGGGTTGAAGACCCGATTCCAGGTACTCGCCCTCGCGGCGTTGTGCACCCTCGGCCTGAGCGGCGCCGCGCTTGCCGCGCAGGACCCCGCCGCCCCGGCCGCGCCGACCACCGAGGAAGCCGCCGCCCCGGCCGATGCCGCCGCGGAAACCGCTGCGCCGGTCGAGGCCGCCGCCGCGGCCGCGCCGGCCGAAGCTGCCGCCGCCGCCCCGGTCGTCGACAAGGGTGACGTGGCGTGGATGCTGACCAGCACCCTGCTAGTGCTGCTGATGACGCTGCCGGGCCTGGCCCTGTTCTATGGCGGCCTGGTGCGCGGCAAGAACGTGCTCAGCGTGTTCGTCCAGGTGGCGATCACCTTCTCGCTGCTGGTGGTGCTGTGGGCCGTCTACGGCTACTCGCTGGCGTTCTCGGGCGAAGGCGCGTACATCGGCAACCTCGACAAGCTGTTCCTCAAGGGCGTCGCCGTGGACAGCCTGGCGGCCACGTTCACCGACGGCATCTCGCTGCCGGAATACGTGTTCGTCGCGTTCCAGTCGACCTTCGCCGGCATCACCGGCGCGCTGATCGTCGGCGCCTTCGCCGAGCGCATCAAGTTCGCCGCCGCGCTGCTGTTCGCCGTGCTGTGGTTCACCTTCGGCTACCTGCCGATCGCGCACAGCGTGTGGGCCACCGGCGGCTGGCTGTTCGAGAAGGGCGCGCTGGACTTCGCCGGCGGCACCGTGGTGCACATCAACGCCGGCGTCGCCGGCCTGGTCGCCGCGTACTTCGTCGGCAAGCGCATCGGCTTCGGCCAGGCGGCGCTGAAGCCGCACAACCTGGTCTACACCTTCGCCGGCGCTTCGCTGCTGTGGGTGGGCTGGTTCGGCTTCAACGCCGGTTCCGCGCTGGAAGCCAACAGCTCGGCCGCGCTGGCCTTCATCAACACCCTGTTCGCGACCGCCGCCGCGGCCGTGGCCTGGACGGCGCTGGAAGCCATCTTCAAGGGCAAGCCGTCCGCGCTGGGCGCCGCCTCGGGCATCGTCGCCGGCCTGGTCGCGATCACCCCGGCCGCCGGCAACGTCGGCCCGATCGGCGCCATCGCGCTCGGCGCGATCGCCTCGGCCGCCAGCCTGTGGGGCGTCAACGGCCTGAAGCGGCTGCTGAAGGTGGACGACACCGCCGACGTGTTCGGCGTGCACGGCATCTCCGGCATCGTCGGCGCGATCCTGACCGGCGTGCTGTACGCGCCGGCGTTCGGCGGCCCGGGCGGCGACGATTTCGCCATCGGCCCGCAGGTCGCGACCCAGGTCGTCAGCGTGCTGTTCACCGTGGTCTGGGTGGGCATCGTGTCGGTCGTGTCCCTGCTCGTCGTCAGGCTGGTGTTCGGCCTGCGCGTGAGCGAGGAAGCCGAACGCGAGGGCCTGGACATCACCTCGCACGGCGAATCGGCCTACGAGGCCTGAGGCCGCGCGCGGTACCCCGGGGGACGGCCTTTGCACTAAACTGGTGCAATGTCGTCCCCCGATTCTTCCAACCAGTCCCAGGAGCCCGGCCTCGGTGCGTTGAACACGCCGCTGGCCTGGGTGGACGCCGAAGGCGCGATCCTCGGCGTCAATCCCGCATTCGCCCGCTGGCTCGGGGTCAGCGCGCGACGGCTGCTGGGGCAACCCCTGGCGGCCCTGGAAGTGGATGGCGATGCCATGGCACGGCTGTTCGACAAGGTTTCCGATCCGCAGCGAGGCGAGCGCGACGTGTTGCGCCTGCGGCGCATGGCGCTGGCCCTGCCCGGCGAACCGTCGCGTTTCGCCGAAGGCTGGCTGTCGCGGCTAGACGGCGGCGGCTGGCTGCTGGAAGCGCATCCGGTCGACGAATTCCCGGCGCCCGATCCCGCGCAGGCCCTGCCGAGCGCGCTGGCCGCGGCGCTGAAGGGGCTGGCCCACGAACTGCGCAACCCGCTGGCCGGCCTCAAGGGCGCGGCGCAGCTGCTGTCGCGCCGGGCGCAGGCGCGCGGCGGCGACGAAGGCGAGCGCGAACTGATCGGCCTGATCGAATCCGAGATCGGCCGCCTCAACGGCCTGCTCGACCAGTTGCTGTCGCCGGCCCCGCAGCGTCCGCACACGGCGCTGAACATCCACGCCGTGCTCGAGCGCGTGCTGCGCCTGGCCGAAAGCGAGGGCGGCTGGTCGCTGCGCCTGCAACGCGACTACGACCCCAGCATTCCCGAACTGGCCGGCGACGCCGACCGCCTGGTGCAGGCGGTGTGGAACCTGGTGCGCAACGCGATCCAGGCCGGCGCGGCCACGGTGACCCTGCGCACACGGGTCGAACACGGCCTGCGCATCCACGACCACCCGCACGCGATGGGCCTGCGCCTGGAAATCGTCGACGACGGCCACGGTGTGTCCGAGGAACTGGCCGAGCACCTGTTCCTGCCGCTGGTCAGCGGCCGCGCCGACGGCAGCGGCCTGGGCCTGGCGCTGGCGCAACAGGTCGCGCGCGAGCACGGCGGTTCGCTGAGCTACCGCTCGCGCCCCGGCCACACCGTTTTCACCCTGTTGCTGCCGATAGACGGGCATGCCCGCGACCAGGAGCCGCGCGCGCAGGCCGATGGCGGCGATTCCGACGGAGCGGCGCCGAATGCCCACTGATCGCCCGCCGACCGGCACGCAACGCATCTGGGTGGTCGACGACGACCGCTCGGTGCGCTTCGTGCTGGCCACCGCGCTGCGCGACGCCGGTTACGCGGTCGACGGCTTCGACAGCGCGGCGACCGCGCTGCAGGCGCTGGACGCGCGCGGCGCACCTGACCTGCTGTTCACCGACGTGCGCATGCCCGGCGACGACGGCCTCGCGCTGCTCGACCGGCTCAAGCGCGCGCACCCGCAACTGCCGGTGATCGTGATGTCGGCCTACACCGACGTGGCCAGCACCGCCGGCGCGTTCCGCGGCGGCGCGCAGGAATTCCTGTCCAAGCCGTTCGACCTGGACGAAGCGGTCGCGCTGGCCGCGCGCACGTTGCCCGCCGACAGCGGGCACGCGCCGGCGCCGGCGGAGGACGCGCCCGCCGCCGACGGCGGCGTCCCGGCGCTGATCGGTTCGACCCCGGAGATGCTCGCGCTGTTCCGCGCCATCGGCCGCCTCGCGCAGGCGCCGCTGTCGGTGCTGATCACCGGCGAGACCGGCACCGGCAAGGAACTGGTCGCGCATGCGCTGCACCGCGAATCGCCGCGCGCGCGCAAGCCGTTCGTCGCGCTGAACACCGCGGCGATCCCGGCGGAACTGCTCGAGAGCGAACTGTTCGGCCACGAGGCCGGCGCGTTCACCGGCGCGCAGCGCCGCCATGTCGGCCGCTTCGAGCAGGCCGACGGCGGCACCCTGTTCCTCGACGAGATCGGCGACATGCCGCTGCCGCTGCAGACGCGGCTGCTGCGCGTGCTGGCCGAAGGCGAGTTCTTCCGCGTCGGCGGGCGCGAACTGATCCGCGTCGACGTGCGGGTGATCGCCGCGACCCACCAGAACCTCGACGCGCTGGTCGCCGACGGCCGCTTCCGCGCCGACCTGCTGCACCGCCTCGACGTGGTGCGCCTGCAACTGCCGCCGCTGCGTGCGCGCCGCGCCGACGTGGCGCAACTGGCCGAGAACTTCCTCGCCAACGCCTCGCGCAAGCTCGGCGCGCCGGCCAAGCGCTTCGCCGCGCCGGCGCTGGACGCGCTGCGCGCGCACGACTGGCCCGGCAACGTGCGCGAGCTGGAGAACGTGTGCTGGCGGCTGGCCGCGCTGGCGCCGGGCGAAACCATCACCGTCGCCGACCTCGACGGCATGCTCGCCGGCCCGGCCGGCGCACCGCGCGCGGCCGCGGCGGGCGACTGGGACACGGCGCTGGCGGCCTGGGCCGAAGAGCGCCTCGCCGCCGGCGCCGAAGGCCTGCATGCCGAGGCGCGCGGGCGCTTCGACCGCGTATTGCTGGAGGCCGCGCTGAAGTTCACCCACGGCCATCGTGCCGAAGCGGCGGAAAAACTCGGCGTCGGCCGCAACACGGTGACGCGCAAGCTGGGGCCGGGCCGCAAGCGGCGCTGACGCGCGCGGATCCCGGCCGGAGTTTCAGCGTCGATAAATTCCGCTGCGGTTACGGTCTGTCGCTGGCCACGACGGAGTTCGCGCCATGCGCAATCACGGAAACATCGGACGGGTCGCCACGCTTGCCGCCGCCATCGCGCTGCTCGGCGGTTGCGCGACCGCGGAGCAAACCGAGCCGCCGCCCTCGCCGGCCGCGGAGATTCCCACCACCAGCACGGCGAAACAGGCGGTCGTGAACCTGTCGTCGGCGTCCGCCAGCCTGGTCAGCGGCACGCTGACCCTGGTCCCGGTCGCCGGCGGCGTGCGGATCAGCGGCGAAATCGGCGGCCTGCAGCCGGGCCGCGCGCACGGCTTCCACGTACACGAGAAGGGCGACTGCAGCGCGGCCGACGCATCCAGCGCCAGCGGGCATTTCAACCCGTTCTCGCAGCCGCACGGCCGCGACGGCACCGGCGCGCACCATGCCGGCGACATCGACAACATCGTCGCCAACATCGACGGCGTGGCGCGGGTCGACGTGCAACTGGCCGGCGTCACCCTCGGCGGCGGCGCGGTCAACGACATCGCCGGCCGCGCGCTGATCGTGCATGCCGCGGCCGACGACTACACCTCGCAGCCGTCAGGCAACGCCGGGGCGCGCGTCGCCTGCGGCGTGATCAAGGTGACGATGTAGGAACGGGCCCCGCCCGGGCCGCGAAACCGTCCGGTCGGGGCAGGCGTCCACGCCCCGACGCGGTCCTACGCGAGCAACGCCTCGCGCGGATCGGCTGCGTCGGGGCAATGCGCGAACACCACCGGGACGCCGTGCGCCTCCAGCACCGCGGCGAATTGTCGCTGGCGGGCGAGGAAAAAATCGTAGGCGCGCGCCAGGCGCTCGTCGTCGTCCGCGGCCTGCGGCGCGCAGCGCGATTTCCATGCCGCCGGCGTGAACAGCGCGATGCGCGCCTCGCCGCCGGCATAGCGCAGCAGCGGCTCCGGCGCCACGTCCAGCCACGCTTCGCCGTCGCCCCGCAGCAACGCGGTTTCGATCAGTGGCCACAGCGGCTCCAGGCCCTGGTGCTGGTACTGCATGGCCGTCATCGCGGCCAGATCGTGCAGGGTCAGGTAGCGCGCGTGCTCGATGCGCGCGGCGAAGCCGCCCTGCGCCAGCAGCGCGGTGTCGGCCTGGGCCATGCCGCGTTCGAGCAGGATCTCCTCGAACAGCGCACCGACCTTGGCCAGCGTTTCCGCGTCGCCGCGCAGCTGGAAAGGCAGCACCCGCAGCGCGCCGCCGCGCAGGTCGGGGTCGGCGCGGAACGGCAGCGGCACGTCGCCGCCGGCATCGGCGCCGAACGCGATCACGCGCGGGCCCTGTTCGCGGCCGGGCGCGCGCTGCGCGAGCTCGTCGAGCCGGCGGTGCAGCGGCCAGCCCGGGCGCAGGGCTTCGGCCGGGTCGAAATGCGCGGCGGCGAACGCCAGCTCCAGCCCGTGCGCATCCGGGACCAGCCCGGCCAGGTCGCGGGCCAGCAGTTCCGCCAGGGCGGCGGCTTCGGACGCGGTCAGCGCGGCCCGGCCCGGCTCGCTGCCGCCGGCCAGCTCCAGCGCCATGACGCCCATTATGTGAACGGCCTTCACAGGATCGTTGGTTTTCACGGCTTCCAAATTGGTCCGGCGCCATACGGGCAAGTACACTTGCCTATTATGCCCGTGCCGAACGCCGGGCCGCCCCACGATCCGCAGCTCGAGAGGTTTCCATGTCCGCAGCCCGTCCCGTCGCCATCCTCGGCGGCGTCCGCATTCCCTTCTGCCGCCAGAACACCGCCTACGCGGACGTCGGCAACCTGGGCATGTCGGTGCGGACCCTCGGCGCGCTGGTCGAACGCTACGGCCTGCACGGCCAGCAGCTGGGCGAAGTGGCGATGGGCGCGGTGATCAAGCATTCCTCGGACTGGAACCTCGGCCGCGAGGCCGCGCTGTCCTCGGGCCTGTCGCCGCTGACGCCCGGCATCACCCTGCAGCGCGCCTGCGGCACCAGCCTGGACACGATCATCCACATCGGCAACAAGATCGCGCTGGGGCAGATCGACTCGGGCATCGGCGGCGGTTCCGACACCACCTCCGAGGTGCCGATCGTCTACGGCAAGAAGCTGCGTGCGCGCCTGCTCGCCGCCAACCGCGCGAAGGCGCCGCTCGACAAGGCCAAGGCGCTGGTCAAGGGCTTCAAGTTCTCCGAGCTGAAGCCGGAATTCCCCGGCGTGGCCGAGCCGCGTACCGGCAAGAGCATGGGCGACCACTGCGAGGACATGGCCAAGGAGTGGAACATCAGCCGCGATTCGCAGGACGAACTCGCGGTCGCCTCGCACAAGAAGCTGGCCGCGGCCTACGAGCGCGGCTTCTTCGCCGACCTGATCGCGCCGTTCCGCGGCGTCGAGCGCGACAACATCCTGCGCCCGGACACCTCGCTGGAAAAACTGGCGACGCTGAAGCCGGCGTTCGACAAGACCTCCGGCCGCGGCACGCTGACCGCGGCCAACTCGACGCCGCTGACCGACGGCGCCGCGGCGGTGCTGCTGTCCAGCGACGAATGGGCGCAGGCGCACGGCCACGAGCCGCTGGCCTACCTGAAGGACGCGCAGGTCGCGGCGGTGGATTTCGTCCACGGCGAGGGCCTGCTGATGGCGCCGACGATCGCGGTGCCGGAAATGCTCAAGCGCAACGGCCTGACCCTGCAGGACTTCGACATCTACGAAATCCACGAGGCCTTCGCCGCGCAGGTGCTGTGCACGCTGCGCGCATGGGAGAGCGAGGACTACTGCAGGAACCGCCTGGGCCTGGACGCGCCGCTGGGCAAGATCGACCCGGCGAAGATCAACCCGGTCGGTTCGTCGCTGGCCACCGGCCACCCCTTCGCCGCCACCGGCGCGCGCATCGTCGCCACCGTGGCCAAGCAGCTGAAGGAACGCGGCGGCGGCCGCGCCCTGGTGTCGATCTGCACCGCCGGCGGCATGGGCGTGGTGGCGATCATCGAGCGTTGAGTTTCGCTCGTCATTCCCGCGAAAGCGGGAATCCATGGACGTTGCTTTGAAACGAGAAGCCCGCCGAAAGGCGGGCTTTGCTTTTGAAGGCTGGGTCGGCTTCATCGACCCAGCGTTGCGCGATGCTGGGATTCCGCTTCGCTGCATTCCAGCCTGCGGCCCTAGATGGGCGTGATGCCTCTGCCTTGGAACCAGATGTCCTCAGAGGAGTGGATGTCTCCGTAGGACTCGTTGTAGTTAACAGTCAGCTCCTCGCCAACCTCAATTTGCCGCGCAGCGGAAAAGACTAGAGAAAGATCGCTTTCTTTAGCGCTATAGCGGACATTCGCCGGGTTTCCGTGGTTGTACATGCTGCCCCAGCCGAGAGCAATGCAGTGCGAATTAGAGCCTTTCGTCAATGCTCCCCAGCTAAAGGCGATGCGCCGCAATTGCTCTGGAATTTCGGCCCACTGGACTAACACAACAGGGCAAATCTCGATGATAGAGCCAAGAGCAATTTGTCTCGTTGCATAAACACCACGGCCTTTGACAGTGCCCGTGTCTTTGATCGTAGCCAACTCGCAGGCTTTGTAATCCATCACTGGCACCTAACTATGTAGTTTCCAGAAAGTTTGCCGTGATAACGGATCATCGCCCGGGTAGGGCGGGTCATGACCCGCCCTACCGAATCAATGCTGCCGCCAATGCCGCTGCGAGCGTCATTCCGCTCAGTCCGATCGCGATCCGCCACCCGTATGCCCGCCCGCCGCTAGTAAACGCCACCAGCGACTTCGCCGCTGAACTCGCCGCCAGCAAGCCGACCACGGCCCAGTGGGCGAATTGCTCGTTGAGCACGCCATCGCGATAGAGATTGGCCACGCCGGCGGTCGCCGAATGCAGTTCCGCCATCGCCGCCAGCATCGTTGCCGCCAGCGCACCGCCGGGGCCAAACCATTCGCCGAGCAGCTTCGACACCACGATCACCGCGGTGATCATCGCCGCGAAGCCGAGCGCGTGGCCGATGCGGAACATCCGCGTTTCGGCCGTCGGCGGCGGCGCATCGACATGCTGGCCGAAGCGCAGGCCGAGCACCGCGCCCAGCACCAGCACGGTGGCGGCGGCGCCCAGGATCCAGCGCGTTTCGCGCAGCAGTCCGGGCGACATCGTCAGCAGGATCGGCACGAACAGGCTCAGCGACGCCAGGTTCGCCAGCATCGTCGCGCCGACCGCCGACGGCAGCAGCGCCGGTTGCGCCTGCGCCTGCTTGCCGAAACCGGCGGTGGCCGCGGTCGACGACACGTAGCCGGAGAAGAAGCCGGCGACCAGCAGCCCCCAGCGCGTGCCGACCAGGCGCAGCGCGACGTGGCCCAGCGCGCTGATCGCCATCACCAGCACCGCCAGCTTCCAGACCCGCGCCGGGTTCAGCAGGTCCCACGGATCGACCGTGCGGTCCGGCAACAGCGGCAGCACGATCAGCGCGAAGGCGAGCAGGACCAGGCCGTCGGCGACTTCGCGGTTGCTGATCAGCTCGCGGCTGAAGCGGTGCAGGCGGGTCTTGGCGAAGACCAGGATCGCGGTCAGCACCGCCAGGCCCGCCGCGACCGCCGGCGACCGCAGCGCCAGGCCGCCGATCAGGCAGCTCAGCACCAGCGCCAGTTCCGCGGTCACGCCGGGGTCGGCCAGGCTGGTGCGGTAATAGCCGAGCGCGACGAACGCGCCGCACAGCAACACCGCGATCGCGAACACCGGCAGGCCCAGCCACAGCGATACCACGCCGATCAGCGTGGCCAGCATGTGCGAACGCAGGCCGGCGATGATGCTCGGATCCTCGGCCT
Organism: Pseudoxanthomonas sangjuensis; assembly: GCF_010211755.1. Classification (GTDB taxonomy): domain Bacteria; phylum Pseudomonadota; class Gammaproteobacteria; order Xanthomonadales; family Xanthomonadaceae; genus Pseudoxanthomonas_A; species Pseudoxanthomonas_A sangjuensis. Next base: position 34,699 of record NZ_PDWR01000029.1, read on the forward strand.
TGCGGCGTTCGTAGACCAGGCCGACCAGCAGGCCGGCGCCGAGCGCGGTGGTCAGCGAAATGAGCGGTGGCGTTTCCAAGTCGGCCGGTTCGCGGAGGGAGCCCGGCCCAACGTTATCACCAGCTGAAGAGCTTCCAGTACACCGCCGGCATGTCCTTGTTCGCGGAGCCCTTGTCCAGCCTGCCGTCGCCGTTGCCGTCGTACAGGTAGTAGGCCGGCCCGCGCAGCGGCGTGACCTTGACCATGCGCAGCTGGGTGCCGACCCGGTACTCCTCGATGATGTCGCCGTTGTCCGCGGTGGTCGTGGTGACTTCCGCGCCGGTCACGTCCACCGGCGGCGGGCCGTCGGCGGCGGTTTGCGTCGTCGCGCAGGCGGCCAGGCACAACAGCAGGGCGAAGCTGGCGGTCTTCGGGTTCATGGCGAGGCTCCGGCGCGGTCCGATGCGGCCATTATGCGCCCGGCGGGCCGGATCGGCGTGAGCGGGTCGTCGCGGCCGTTGCGAACGGAGCGGGTAGAATCCCGCGCATGCCCAGACTCGTGCTGATCGACGGTTCCAGTTACCTGTTCCGCGCGTTCCACGCGCTGCCGCCGCTGAGCAACGCCGACGGCGAGCCGACCGGCGCGCTGTTCGGCGTGGTCAACATGCTGCGCGCCACGCTGAAGGAGAAGCCCGAGTTCGCCGCCTTCGTCGTCGACGCCTCGGGCCCGACCTTCCGCGACGAGCTGTATCCCGAATACAAGGCGCAGCGTCCGCCGATGCCCGACGACCTGCGCGCGCAGGTCGAGCCGATGATGAAGATCGTCGAGGCGCTGGGCTTCCCGATCCTGCGCGTGCCGGGCGTCGAGGCCGACGACGTGATCGGCACGCTGGCGCTGCAGGGCGCGGCCGAAGGCATCGACGTGACCATCTCCACCGGCGACAAGGACTTCGCCCAGCTGGTGCGGCCGCACGTGCGCCTGGTCAACACCATGACCGGCAGCCACCTCGATTCGGACCAGGCGGTGATCGAGAAGTTCGGCGTGCGCGCCGACCAGATCGTCGATTTCCTCGCGCTGATGGGCGACACGGTCGACAACGTCCCCGGGGTCGAGAAGTGCGGGCCGAAGACCGCGGCGAAGTGGCTGGGCCAGTACGGCACGCTCGACGAGGTCATCGCCCACGCCGGCGACATCAAGGGCAAGATCGGCGAGAACCTGCGCGCCGCGCTGCCGCGGCTGCCGCTGAACCGCGCGCTGGTCACCATCAAGACCGACGTCGAACTCGAAGGCGGCCCGACCTCGCTGGTGCTGCGCGAGCGCCACGTCGACGAACTGCGCGGGCTGTACAAGCGCTACGGCTTCAACCAGGCGCTGAAGGAGCTCGAAGGCGGCAACGGCGCCGCGGCGGTCGCCGCCGTGCCGGAGAAGGAGCCGGGCCGGGCGCGCGGCGCCGGCCGGGTCAGCGCGCCGGCGGACAAGCCCGCCGAAGCCATCGATCCCGCGCTGTCCGCCGCCGGCGAGTACGAAACCGTGCTCACCCGCGAACAGCTCGACGCCTGGGTCGCGAAGCTGCGCGCTGCCGACGAGTTCGCCTTCGACACCGAAACCGACAGCCTCGACCCGATGCGGGCCAGCCTGGTCGGGCTCAGCTTCGCGGTCGAGCCGGGCAAGGCGATGTACCTGCCGGTCGCGCACGACTATCCGGGCGCGCCGGGACAGCTTGCCCGCGACGAAGCGCTCGCCGCGCTGGAGCCGCTGCTGTCCGACCCGGCGAAGAAGAAGCTCGGCCAGCACGGCAAGTACGACCTGCACGTGCTGCGCCGGCACGGCGTCGACGTCGCCGGCTACGCCGACGACACCATGCTGGAAAGCTTCGTGCTCAATTCCGGCAGCAGCCGCCACGACATGGATTCGCTGGCGCAGCGTTACCTCGGCTACGAGACCATCAAGTACGAGGACGTCGCCGGCAAGGGCAGCAAGGCGATCCCGTTCGCGCAGGTGTCGATCGACGACGCCACCCGCTACTCGGCCGAGGACGCCGACATCACCCTGCGCCTGCACCGCGCGTTGCTGCCGAAGCTGGAGGCCGAGCCCGGCCTGCGCCGCGTCTACCGCGAGATCGAGATGCCGCTGGTGCCGGTGCTGGCGCGGATCGAGGCCAACGGCGTGCTGGTCGATGCCGACGAGCTGCGCCGCCAGTCCGCCGACCTGTCCAAGCGCATGCTCGCCGCGCAGCAGAAGGCGACCGAACTCGCGGGGCGCACGTTCAACCTCGATTCGCCGAAGCAGCTGCAGGCGCTGCTGTTCGACGAGCTGAAGCTGCCGGCGGTGCTGAAGACGCCGACCGGGCAGCCGTCGACGAACGAGGAAGCGCTGGAGGCGATCGCCGACCAGCACGAACTGCCGCGGGTGATCCTCGAATACCGCGGCCTGGCCAAGCTGCGCAGCACCTACACCGACAAGCTGCCGGAGATGGTCAATCCGCAGACCGGGCGCGTGCACACCAGCTACCACCAGGCCGGCGCGGCGACCGGGCGGCTGTCGTCGACCGACCCGAACCTGCAGAACATCCCGATCCGCACCGACGACGGGCGCCGCATCCGCACCGCGTTCGTCGCGCCGCCGGGCAGGAAGATCGCCGCGTTCGACTATTCGCAGATCGAGTTGCGGATCATGGCGCACCTGTCGCAGGACGAGGGCCTGCTGCGCGCGTTCGCCTCCGGCGCCGACATCCACAAGGCGACCGCGGCGGAAGTGTTCGGCAGGAAGATGGAAGACGTCACCGCCAACGAGCGCCGCGCGGCGAAGGCGATCAACTTCGGCCTGATGTACGGCATGAGCGCGTTCGGCCTGGCGCGGCAACTCGGCATCGGCCGCGGCGAGGCGCAGGATTACATCGCGCTGTACTTCAGCCGCTATCCGGGCGTGCGCGACTTCATGGAGCGCACCCGGCAGCAGGCGCGCGAGCAGGGCTACGTCGAAACCGTGTTCGGCCGCCGCCTCTACCTCGACTACATCAACAAGGGCACGCAGGGCCAGCGCGCCGGCGCCGAGCGCGCGGCGATCAACGCGCCGATGCAGGGCACCGCCGCCGACATCATCAAGCGCGCGATGGTCGCGGTCGACGGCTGGCTGGCCGGGCATCGCGACCAGGCGCTGATGGTCCTGCAGGTGCACGACGAACTGGTGTTCGAGGCCGAGGCCGGCTTCGTCGACACGCTGCGGCGGGAGGTGGCCGCGCGAATGGCGTCAGCGGCGGAACTGGCCGTTCCATTGGTGGTCGATTGCGGCGTCGGCGGCAACTGGGACGAGGCCCACTGAGCGCCGCGCGGCGGAATGGGCGTTTCCGTTCCGTGACTTGGCCGCGTTACCTCAACTCCGGGTTGCGGAAACCAATTCAGTACCGACGAGTTCAGTTACTGAATGCGGTGTAAATCTCACGGCTTTTTAACGCCAATCTTCACGTGTCATCCATGTGCGCGGTGCTTACATAGCACCCGACAGATGCAACGTCTGTCGCGGGTCTCTCCCATCCCCTGGAGCGATCCCACTGGAACGACGGCCCCTCCCCAGGCCC
>NZ_PDWR01000002.1 GCF_010211755.1 Pseudoxanthomonas sangjuensis
GAACTGGGTGGAGGGTGGTTCCGGTGAGGGGTTGTTCCCGCGTAAGTACTGCGTGTGTGTGTCCGGTTCATCGGGCCGCATTGTTGGGCGGGGGGTGGGGGATTCGGGGGACATGCGCGCATTGTAGGGCGAGGCTTGCCCCGCTGCTCTTGCTCCGGATCGAAAAACGGCAGGGCAAGCCCCACGCTACGCCTGCCGCGCCTTCGGCTTCAGCCGCACGTACAGCTGCTTGCGCACGCGCGCGACCACGTCGCCTTGCGCGTCGGTCACCTCGACGGGAAACCAGTGCAGGTACTTGCCGCCGCCGGCGGTGGCGGCGCGGATTTCGGCCAGGTCGGCGTCGTCGAGCCGGAACTCGGCCTTGACCACGCCCTTGCCCGGCTTGACGAACTCGATCTCCGCCGCCTTGTCCCAGACGTAGTAATCGTTGCCCAGCGTGTGCATCAGCAGCAGCATCCACATCGGGTCGGTCATCGCGAACAGGCTGCCGCCGAAATGGGTGCGCACGTAGTTCCGGTTCCACGGCCGTTCGCGCAATTCGACGCGCAGCTGGCGCCAGTCGCCGGAAATCGCGGTGACGTGGATGCCGGTGAACAGGAACGGCGGCCAGAGGTTCATCAGCCGCCGGAAGGTGGAGGGCTTCATCGGGGAATGCGGGGGTGGGGGTGTCCCGCATTCTGCCATACGCAAGCGTACGGCTCCGTAAGGCGGGGCTGGCCCCCGCCCCACGGAAGCGGTGGGAATCAGAACAGCAGCGACGACATCTTGCGCCGGTACTGGCCGACCAGTTCGGCGTCGTCGACCACGCGGAAGGCGTCGATCAGCGACTTTTTCGCCAGCCCGTCTTCGTAATTGCGGTCGCGGCGCAGCATCTCGAGGAACTGCGCCAGCCCGGCCTCGGACTTGCCGCCGACCAGGCAGTGCACGCCGAGCAGGTGGCGGGCGCGCAGGTCATCCGGATTGGCCGCGATCGCCGCCTCCAGCACCTGCGTCGGCGGCGCGTCCTTCAGCAGCGCGGCGAAGCCGAGGCTGGCGCGGGCGCGCACCGCGCGCTCGTCGGTGGACAGGTTGGCCGGCAGGCCGTCCAGCAGCCTTTCCGCCTCGGCGGTGGCGCCGGTCTGCAGCAGGGCGAGGGCGAGGTCGAGCTTCAGCTCGGCCTTGTCGGGTTCGGCGTTGACCGCCTGGCGCAGGCGCATCACTTCCTCGTGCGGATCGACCGGCGCGGCTTCCTCGACGGCCGCCTCCTCGTTCGCCGCCGGCTGCACGCCGACCTGCTCCAGCACCTTGCGCAGCTCGCCTTCCGGCAGCGCCCCGGGGATCGCGCCGAGGATCTGCCCGTCCTTGAACACCACCATGGTCGGCACCGAGCGGATCTGGAACATCGCCGCCAGCTGCTGTTCCTGGTCGACGTCGACCTTGGCGACCTTGAACGCGCCGTTGTACTCGGCGGCCAGCTTGTCGAGGATCGGGCCGAGGGTCTTGCACGGGCCGCACCAGGTCGCCCAGAAATCGACGATCACCGGGGTCCGTGCGGATTGCGCGACGACTTCGGTTTCGAAGTTGGCGAGGGTGGCGTCGAAGACGTGGCTGCTCGTGCCGGCTGAAAGCGGGGTCATGGGGCGGTCCTGTGGCGGTTTCGGCATAAATGGTGGCACGACCCGGGTAATCCAAGCCGCGGGCGGGATAATGGCCGTTCGTTTCCCCGAACGGAATGTCGCATGAAGGGCTTTTTCGTCGTCGTGCTGCGCTGGGCCCCGTGGCTCGCCGCGTCGCTGTTCGCCGCCGCGGTCGTCGCCTTCGGCGCGGCGCTGGACGGTTATTCGCAGGCGCTGCACCCGGTGGCGCTGCTCGGCGCCGCGGGCTTCCCGCGCGCGCTGGCCTTCAATGCGCTCGGCTTCATGCTGCCGGGTGCGCTGGCCGCGTTCGCCGCCGTGGCCCTGCGCGCCAGCCTGCCGGGCACGGCCGCGTGGCCGCTGCGGATCGGCATGCAGCTGCTGTTGCTGGCGGCGCTGGCTTTCGCCGCCATGGGGTTCCTGCCGCTGGACACCGCCCGCTTGGACGGCCTGACCAGCCGGCTGCACGGCAGCGCATGGATGCTGTGGTGCATGGCTTCCGCGCTCGGGGGGCTGGTGCTCGGCTTCGGCTGGCTGCGCCAGGGCGGGCCGGCAACGTGGACCTTCGCCGCGGTCGCGGGCGTGCTGCTGGCGGCGTTCTTCCTGTCGGCGCTGGTCCCGCCGGGCGTCGCCCAGCGGCTGGCATTCGGCATCTGGTGGCTGTGGCTGGCCGGGCTGGGCTGGTGGGCGGCGCAGCGCCGGACGGGCCATTGAGGCGCCTTGGCATGGCGGCGGATGCTGCGCTGCGGTAGGCTTTACCGCTTTTCCGCTGCCGTACCGCGCCCGCGCTTCCCATGTCCGCCGCCGAACCCACCGCCCACGAGCCAGCTGCCTACCAGCCACGCACCGTCGAAGCCGCCGCCCAGACCTTCTGGGACCAGAGCAGGGCCTTCGAGGTCCGGGAGGATTCCGACAAGCCCAAGTACTACTGCCTGTCGATGCTGCCGTACCCGTCCGGGGCGCTGCACATGGGCCACGTGCGCAACTACACCATCGGCGACGTGATTTCGCGCTACAAGCGCATGACCGGCCACAACGTGCTGCAGCCGATGGGCTGGGACGCGTTCGGCCTGCCGGCCGAGAACGCCGCGATCAAGAACAAGACCGCGCCGGCGAAGTGGACCTACGCCAACATCGAGCACATGCGCGGCCAGCTGAAGTCGCTGGGCTATGCGATCGACTGGACGCGCGAGTTCGCCACCTGCACGCCCGAGTACTACGTGCACGAGCAGCGCATGTTCACCCGCCTGCTGCGCAAGGGCCTGGCCTACCGCAAGAACTCGGTGGTGAACTGGGACCCGGTCGACCAGACCGTGCTCGCCAACGAGCAGGTGATCGACGGCCGCGGCTGGCGCAGCGGCGCGCTGGTCGAGAAGCGCGAGATCCCGCAGTGGTTCCTGCGCATCACCGATTACGCGCAGGAACTGCTCGACGGCCTCGACGAATTGCCGGGCTGGCCGGATTCGGTCAAGACCATGCAGCGCAACTGGATCGGCCGCTCGGAAGGCCTCGAGATCCAGTTCGGCGTCGAAGGCTGCGGCGAACCGCTGACGGTGTTCACCACGCGCCCGGACACGCTGATGGGCGTGACCTTCGTGTCGATCGCCGGCGAACACCCGCTGGCGCTGAAGGCGGCGAAGGACAATCCGGCGCTGGCCGCTTTCCTGCAGGAACTGAAGCAGGGCGGCGTGTCCGAGGCCGAGCTGGAGACGCAGGAAAAGCGCGGCATGGATACCGGCTGGAAGGCCGTGCATCCGATCACCGGCGAGAAGGTGCCGGTGTGGGTCGCCAATTTCGTGCTGATGGGCTACGGCACCGGCGCGGTGATGGCGGTGCCGGGCCACGACGAGCGCGATTTCGAGTTCGCGACCAAGTACGGCCTGCCGATCAGGCAGGTGATCGCGCTGAAGTCGCCGAAGAACGAAGCGGAAGCGAATTACGACCCGTCGAAGTGGCAGGAGTGGTACGGCGACAAGACCCGCGAGATCGAGCTGGTCAATTCGGCCGAGTTCGACGGGCTGGACTATCTCGGCGCGTTCGAGGCGCTGGCGGAGCGTTTCGAGCGCAAGGGCCAGGGCCAGCGCCGGGTGAACTACCGCCTGCGCGACTGGGGCGTTTCGCGCCAGCGCTACTGGGGCTGCCCGATCCCGGTGATCTACTGCGCCAAGTGCGGCGCGGTGCCGGTGCCGGACAGTGACCTGCCCGTGGTGCTGCCGGAGAACGTGGTCCTCGACGGCGTGAAGTCGCCGATCAAGGCCGACCCGGAATGGCGCAAGTGCAAGTGCCCGGAGTGCGGCGGCGATGCCGAGCGCGAGACCGACACCTTCGACACCTTCATGGAGTCGAGCTGGTACTACGCGCGCTACACCTCGCCGGGCGCGAAGGACATGATCGACAAGCGCGGCAACTACTGGCTGCCCGTGGACCAGTACATCGGCGGCATCGAGCACGCGATCCTGCACCTGATGTACTTCCGCTTCTATCACAAGCTGCTGCGCGACGCCCGGCTGGTGGACAGCAACGAGCCGGCGACCAACCTGCTGACCCAGGGCATGGTGATCGCCGAGACCTTCTACCGCGACAACGCCGACGGCTCGAAGGACTGGATCAACCCGGCCGACGTCGAAGTCCAGCGCGACGACAAGGGGCGCGTGGTTGGCGCGACGCTGAAGGAAGACGGCCAGCCGGTGAAGATCGGCCCGGTCGAGAAGATGTCGAAGTCGAAGAACAACGGCGTCGACCCGCAGGCGATGGTCGACAAGTTCGGCGCCGACACCGTGCGCCTGTTCTCGATGTTCGCCGCGCCGCCGGAACAGTCGCTGGAGTGGAACGAGGCCGGCGTCGAAGGCATGGCGCGCTTCCTGCGCCGGTTGTGGACGCTGGTGCAGAAGCACGCCGCCGATGGCGCCGCGCCGGCGCTGGACGTCGCTTCGCTCGATGCGGAGCAGAAGGCGCTGCGCCGCAAGACCCACGAGACCATCGCCAAGGTCGGCGACGACTACGGCAAGCGCTACAGCTTCAACACCGCGATCGCCGCGGTGATGGAACTGTCGAACGCGCTGCAGAAGTTCAACGACGATTCCGCGCAGGGCCGCGCGGTGAAGCAGGAAGCGCTGGAGGCCGCGGTGCTGCTGCTGAACCCGATCACCCCGCACGCGAGCCACGCGCTGTGGCAGGTGCTGGGCCATCCGGAAACGCTGCTCGAGGACGTGCCGTTCCCGCAGGCCGACGAGTCCGCGCTGGTGAAGGACGAGGTCACGCTGGCGGTGCAGGTCAACGGCAAGCTGCGCGGCACCATCCAGGTCGCCGCCGACGCTCCGCGCGACCGCATCGAGCAGCTCGCCAGGGCGGAGCCGAACACGGCGAAGTTCATGGAGGGCCTGCAGGTGAAGAAGGTCATCATCGTGCCGGGCAAGGTCGTCAACATCGTCGCGGCGTGAAGAATCCTGCTCCCGCGACGCGAGCGGGAGAAGGTCGTTCACCTGCCATCCGGCCTGGCTATTGCCGCGTCGGCCGGGCTCGTCCAGACTTCCGCCCATGATGCGAACCCGACTCCTGCGGCCCGCCGCCATCGTCCTGCTCGCCGCCAGCCTGGGCGCCTGCGGCTTCCACCTGCGCAACCGCATCGCGCTGCCGCCCGACCTGGGCCCGGTCAAGGTGGTCTCGACGACGGCATACAGCCCGCTGGCCGAATCGGTGGCCCGTGGCCTGCGGATCGCCGGTGCCGTGCCAGCCGACGAGGCGAGCACGGCGGACGTCGCCACGCTGAAGATCCTGTCGGAGCGCTGGGGCGACCGGCCGATCGCCATCGACCAGTTCGGCCGCGCGCAGGAATTCAGCCTGCGCTACGCCGCCGTGTTCCAGTTCGTCCGCGCGGACGGCAGCGTGCTGGTGCCGCAGCAGGTCGTCGAACTGTCGCGCGACTACGTCACGCCGCCGGTCAACGTCACCGGCACCAATACCGAACGCGAAATCCTCGCGGACGAACTGCGCAAGGAAATGGCCGCCTCGATCCTGCGCCGGGTGGACAGCGTCATCCGCAGCGGCACGGTGCAGGGCACGGCGCCTGCGGGCGAAGCCGCGCCGGACGAAGCGCTGCCGCAGCAGGTCCTGCCGGAGCAGGTTGCTCCGCAACAGGCCTCGCCGGTGGACGCCGTCCCCTGATGGAGCTGACCCCGGAACGGCTGGCGGCGCAATGCGGCGAAGGGCCGCTGCTGCCGGCCTACCTGGTCGCCGGGCCGGAACTGCTGCGCGTGCTCGAAGCCGCCGACGCGTTGCGCGCCGCCGCGCGCGCGCAGGGCGTGGGCGAGCGCGAAGTGTTCGATGCCGACGGCCGCGGCTTCGACTGGGGCCAGCTCGACGCCGCGTTCAATGCGCCCAGCCTGTTCAGTTCGCGGCGCCTGATCGAGGTGCGCCTGCCCGGCGGCAAGCCGGGCAAGGAAGGCGCCGAGGCGATATCGGCTTTCTGCGCGAACCCGCCCGCCGACGTGCTGCTGCTGGTCACCGCCGGCGAATGGAGCAAGTCCCACCAGGGCAAGTGGAGCGACGCCATCGCGAAAGTCGGCGTCGTCTCGATCGCGTGGGCGATCAAGCCGCACGAATTGCCCGGCTGGATCGAAACCCGCCTGCGCTCGAAGGGGCTGCGCGCCGACCGCGACGCGGTGCAGTTGCTGGCCGATCGCGTCGAGGGCAACCTGCTGGCGGCGGCGCAGGAAATCGACAAGCTCGCGCTGCTCGCCGAGGGCCGCACGCTCGACGCCGCGACGATGGAGTCGCTGGTCGCCGACGCCGCGCGCTACGACGTGTTCCGCCTGGTCGACGCGATGCTGGCCGGGCAGGGCGCACAGGTCACGCGCATGCTCGCCGGCCTGCGCGCCGAGGGCGACAACGTGGCCGGGCTGATGCCGATGATCGTGCGCGAACTGCTGCGCGCGGCGGCGCTGGCGCGCGCGCAGGCGCGCGGCGGCAACCTCGCCGCGGAAATGAAGTCGCAGGGCATCTGGGAGAACAAGCAGGCGCCGTTCAAGCGCGCGCTGCAGCGCCACGCCAACCCGGCGCGCTGGGACCGCTTCGTCGCCGAAGCCTCGCGCATCGACCGCACCGCCAAGGGGCGTGGCGATGGCGATGGCGATGCCTGGCTGATGCTGGAGCGGCTGCTGCTCGCGGTCGCCGATGCGAAGGCGGTGCGGTTGCTGGCGGCGTGATTCCGGGAGACGATGGAAAAGCAGTTACGCGCCTCCCATCCCACGTCTCCCGATGCTCCAGCTCTTCTACGGCGGTACCTTCGATCCGGTCCACAACGGCCACCTCGCCATCGCCCGTGCCGCGCGCGACGAGTTGCGCACCGTCGTGTGGCTGGTGCCCGCCGCCGATCCGCCGCATCGCGCCGCGCCCGGCGCGCACGCGGAGCAGCGCGCGGCGATGCTGGAACTCGCGGTCCGTGGCGAACCCGGCCTGCTGGTCGATCGCCGCGAACTGCGCCGCGCCGCGCGCGACCCGGACGGCCGCTCGTACACCATCGACACCCTGCGCGAACTGCGCGGCGAACTCGGCCACGCGGCCCCGCTGGCGCTGCTGGTCGGTGCCGACAGCTTCGTCGGCCTGCCGACCTGGAAGGAATGGCGCGGGTTGTTCGAGCTCGCCCACTTCGTCGTCGCCGAGCGCCCCGGCATCGCGCTGGACGGCGACCTGCCGGCGGAACTGGCGCAGGCGGCAGCCGGGCGCTGGCGCCAATCGCCGGCTGCGCTGGACCAGGCACCATCCGGGTGCATCTTCCGCCTGCGCCAGCCGCTGCACGAGGAATCCGCCACCGACATTCGCCGCCGCATCGCCGCCGGGCGGCCGTGGCAGGCGCTGGTACCGCCGCCCGTCGCGGCATTCGTCGCCCGGAACGGCTTGTACGGCCGGGCAGCGCTATAATCCGTCCCGGTTTCCCGAATGCGCAAGCCATTGACCAGCCAAGCACAAATCATCAAGACCCAACTTCCCCATCCGCCGCCGCCCACGCCGGTCCTGCTCGCCAACGTGCATGCGGCGGTCGATGAACTGAAGGCCAAGGATGTCGTCGAGATCGATGTGCGTGGCAAGTCCAGCGTCACCGACTACCTGGTGATCGTCTCGGGCACTTCGACCCGGCACGTGAAGTCGATCGCGGACGAGGTCGTCAAGTTCGCCAAGAAGCTCGACGTGATGCCGCTGGGCGTGGAGGGAGAGCGCGAGGCCGAATGGGTGCTGGTCGACCTCGGCGACGTGGTCGTGCACGTCATGCTGCCGCGGGTGCGCGAGTTCTACGCGCTGGAGCGGCTGTGGACGGTCGGCGACCAGCGGCCGGAGCAGGACGAAGCCGCGGAAGCCGGCGCCTGACGCCCATGCCCGCGGTGCAAGCGGAAACGGCGCCCGCGTGGCGCCGTTTCCTTGTCCGTCTGCGGGATGCGCGCTTGTCAGCCACGGCGATGCCCGGCGCCTGGATGCCGGCGTACGGCGCGGGCATCCGCGATGCGGCATCCGCGTGGCACTCGCCGGAGTGCCGGCGAACGCTTCGCGATTATCATTGGGCGATGAAATGCCGTCTGATCGCCACCGGCGAACGCGCGCCGTCGTGGGTCGCGCAGGGTTTCGCCGAATACCAGAAGCGCCTGTCGCACTGGTTGCCGCTCGAGCTGGTCGAGGTCGAGCCCGGCCTGCGCGGCAAGGGCCGCGACCCGCAGCGCGCGATCGACGACGAAGGCAGGCGCGTGCTGGCGGCGTTGCCGAAGAACGCGCATGTCGTCGCGCTGGAAGTCACCGGCAGGCAACACACGTCGGAACAGCTCGCGCGACGCCTCGAATTCTGGCGCGGGCAGGGCCGCGACCTCGCCTTCCTGATCGGCGGGCCGGAAGGCCACGCGCCCGACGTGCTCGCCGCCGCGCACGAAACCTGGTCGCTGGGTCCGCTGACCCTGCCGCACATGCTCGCGCGCCTGGTCGTCGCCGAACAGCTGTACCGCGCCGCGGCGCTGCTGGCCAACCACCCCTACCACCGCGCCTGACGCAAAAAGGCCTTCCGCGTTTCCGCGGAAGGCCTTGCGAAGGCAGACGCGCCTTACTGGATCGAGAACACGATCGGCACCAGGCCGTAGGCCTGCACCGCGCGGCCGTCCTGCATCGCCGGCTGGAAGCGCCATGCCTTCAACACGTGCCGCTGCGCGGCGCGATCGAGGTTGTGGCTGCCGCTGCTGCGTTCCACCGTCACTTCCAGCGGCGTACCGTCGGTGTCGACCAGGATCCTCAGCAGCACCGTGCCTTCGATGCCGGCGGCCTGCTCGGCGCGCGGGTACGGCGGCGGCGTGGCCTTGAGGTAGGCGAGGTGGTTGACCGAAACCGGGCCGGAGGGCGGTGCGATGTCGGCCACGGGATCGCCCTGGACCACTGGATCGGCGGCGATCGTGCCGTTGTCGACGATGACCGGATCGGTTGCCGGGGCCGGAGCCTTCGGGATGATCTTCCGTTCCGCCTGCGCCGGTTTCGGTTCGGCCGGCTTGACGATCTCCGGCGGCTTCGGCGGGGTCTTGGTGATGATCGGTTCGAACAGGTTGATGACGGGCAGCGGGTCCGGCAGCACGGTCTCCTGCTTCGGCGCCGCCATCGGGATCAGTAACAGCAGAAGGGCGAATGCGTGCACCGCGACCACTGCGGCATAGGCGAGGATGCGGCCGAAGTCCAGGCGCGGATGGGAACCGTAGGGCAACGTGCGAACCATGATCCACCTCCATATCGGGTATGCGAGAGGAACAACGCGCGGGTGGGGCGAATGGGGTTGGTCCCTTTCCGCCCTCGTGGATCACACTGCGCCTGCGGCCGGCGGAGTGCAAGTACCCGCATGCGCAAAAGCCGCAGGCTCCGCCGAAAGTCGTAGGGGCAAAAAAAGCCCCGCGGCATGGCGGGGCTTTCGTCGTCACATTGAGGCGGGATCACTTGCCCAGTTCGAACACCACGTCCAGGTTCACCGACACCGTGGTTTCGCCGGGCGATACCGAGGTGTCCATTTCGGCCTTGGCCATCATCGCCTGCGCCCGCACCATCGGCACCGGCGGCTGGAAGCCGCCGCCTTCGCTGATGCTGACGATGCGGCGCACGCGCAGGCCCAACGCCTTCGCGTAGGTTTCGGCGCGGGCCTGCGCCTTCTTCAGCGCGGCCAGGCGGGCTTCGTCGTAGACCGGTTCGGGCTGGTCGATCTCGAAACTGGGGCCGTTGATCTCGTTGGCGCCCTGCGCGGCCAGCGCGTCCAGCACCTTGCCGAGCCTGGCGATGTCGCGCACCTTCAGGCTGACCACGTTGCGGGCCTGGTAGCCGGTGATCTTCGGCGCCTCGTTTTCGGTGTAGCGGTACTGCGGGTTGAGGTTGATGCCGCTGGTCTGGATGTCCTTCTCGGCGATGCCGGCGGCGCGGATCGCGTCCATCACCCTGGCCATCTGCTCGGCGTTCTGGCGCATCGCGCTGTTGCCGTCGACGGCCTGGGTGACCACGCCGGCCGAAATCGTCGCCACGTCCGGGAGGCGCCGGGCCTCGGCGTTGGCCGACACGTTGAGCAGGGTGCCGTCGGCCGGCACGGCATGGACGGGGGCGGTCTGGGCATGGGCGGGCATGGCGATGGCTCCGATGGCGAAGGACAGGACAAGCAGTACGGGGCGGATGGGGGAACGCATGGAATTCTCCTGGGATGCGGTCGTGGCGGGGATGGTAGACGGAATGGATCAGACGGATGAACGCGTTGTGAGCCGGTTCGGGGTTTGGCGCATCCGGGCGGGGGTTTGCGGCCATTCAGTCAGGCACCGCGGGTTATCCTGCACGGATGCTTTACCTCGCCTCGCAATCCCCGCGCCGCGCCGAACTGCTGACCCGCCTGGGCCTGCGTTTCGGCCGCATCGACCTGGACATCCCCGAGCACCGCCAACCCGGCGAGTCGGCCGAGGAATACGTGCGCCGGGTGGCGCGCGAGAAGGCCGGCGCCGGCCTGCTGCAGGTGATGTCGACGCCCGGTGCGGTGGTGCTGGGCGCGGACACGGAAGTGGTGCTCGGCGACGAGGTGTTCGGCAAGCCGGCGGACGAAGCCGATGCCGCGGCGATGCTGTGCCGGCTGTCCGGGCGCACCCACCGGGTGATCTCGGCGCTGTCGGTGGTCAGCGCCGCGCGCGAGGCGCAGGCGGTATCGGTGTCGCATGTCACGTTCGCGGAGCTCTCGGACGCGGACATCGCCGACTATGTCGCCAGCGGCGAAGCGATGGGCAAGGCCGGCGCCTACGCCATCCAGGGCCGGGCCGAGCAGTTCGTGGTCCGCCTCGACGGCAGTCATTCGGGGGTGATGGGCCTGCCGCTGCACGAGACGGCGAAGCTGCTGAAGGAATTCGGGATAACGGCTGCGGCCGCTCGCGGGGCCTGCGCATGAGTGAAGAAATCCTGGTCAACGTCACCCCGCGCGAAACCCGCGTCGCGGTGGTCGAGAACGGCATGCTGCAGGAGTTGCACATCGAGCGCGGCTGGCGCCGCGGCGTGGTCGGCAACATCTACAAGGGCAAGGTGCAACGGGTGATGCCAGGCATGCAGGCGGCGTTCGTCGACGTCGGCCTGGAACGCGCCGCGTTCCTGCACGCCAACGACATCGTGCGCCCGGCCCCGGTCGGGGACGACGGCGAAGGCGGCGAGGAAATGGCGATCGGCCCGGTCGCGACGGCGCCGATCATGGACCTGCTGCGCGACGGCCAGGACATCGTGGTGCAGGTGGTCAAGGACCCGATCGGCAGCAAGGGCGCGCGCCTGACCACGCAGATCAGCATCCCGTCGCGCTACCTCGTGCTGCTGCCGCAGTCGCGGGTGATCGGCGTGTCGGCGCGGATCGAGGACGAAGGCGAGCGCCTGCGCCTGAAGACCCTGGTCGGGCGCCTGGCCGAAAGCCACGGCGGCTACGGCTACATCGTCCGCACCAACGCCGAGGGCCAGCCGGAGGAGGCGCTGGCCGAGGACATCGCCTACCTGTCGCGGGTCTGGAACATCGTCGAGCGCCGCGGCCGCGAATCGCCGCCGTGCACGATCACCTACGAAGACCTGAGCCTGCCGCTGCGCGCGGTGCGCGACCTGATCCGCAAGGACGTGGAGAAGGTGCGGGTCGATTCGCGCGAAACCTACGAGCGCCTGCAGGCCTTCGTCGCCAAGTACATGCCGGTGCTGGCCGAGCGCATCGAGCACTACACCGGCGACCGACCGATCTTCGACCTGTACGGGGTCGAGGACGAGATCGGCCGCGCGCTGGACAAGGAGGTGCCGCTGAAGTCCGGCGGCTACCTGGTCATCGACCAGACCGAGGCGATGACCACCATCGACGTCAACACCGGCTCGTTCCTCGGCCAGCGCAACCTCGAGGAGACTGTCTACCGCACCAACCTGGAGGCGGCGCAGGCGGTGGCGCGGCAACTGCGGCTGCGCAACCTGGGCGGCATCATCATCATCGACTTCATCGACATGGACGATGCCGAACACAAGCGCCAGGTGCTGCGCACGCTGGAGAAATCGCTGTCGCGCGACCATGCCAAGACCACGGTGTACGACTTCTCGCCGCTGGGCCTGGTCGAGATGACCCGCAAGCGCACGGTGGAAAGTCTGGAGCGGCAATTGTCCGAGCAATGCCCGGAATGCGGCGGCCGCGGCACCATCAAGACCGCCGAGACGGTGACCTACGAGATCTTCCGCGAGATCACCCGCGCGGTACGCCAGTTCGAGGCGGCGCGGCTGCTGGTGATCGCTTCGCCGAAGGTCGTGGCGCGGATCACCGACGAGGAATCGCCGGCGGTGGCGGAGCTGGAGGAGTTTCTCGGCAAGTCGATCCGCTTCCAGGCCGACGACCAGTACCTGCAGGAGCAGTTCGATGTCGTGCTGCTTTGAACCGGGACCCTTTCCCCTTGATGGGGGAAGGGTCGGGATGGGGGCGAGTCGGAGCCGGTGCCGTTCCCGCTGCGATGTCGTGTCGAGTGTTCTTGAAGCAAGAGCATTTCGCCTTGCGGCGACTTGCTTTTCTTTGCTTGTGCAAAGAAAAGCAAGCAAAAGAAAGTACACCCTTCCTCGCGCCCTTCGTGCTGCGCACGAAGGGTCCGCGGAGCCGCCAGGAATTTTCGGACGGTACCTCCTTGTGCCTTCCGAAAACGGCGCGCATCGTGCGCGCCGCCCCTGCGGGATTTACCCGCCGACTCCGCCGCTGCGGACGGGATCGGAACATCAACCGCAACAGCTGGCGTCGCCTTGCTGGCGCACTGCAATCCGCTCGTTCCTCGCTCCTCTCCGCTTGTTCCCGGTTTGCTGATGCCCACCCCCCTGCGCCGCCGCCTACGCCTTGCCCAGCGCGGTTTCTGGTACGCCGTCGCGATCGCGCTGGTGTGCGTGGCCATGCTGGTCGGCGCGGTCAGCCAGCTGCTGCCGCTGGCGGAGCGGCATCCGGACAGGATCGCCGCGTGGCTGAGCGAACGCGCCGGCCGGCCGGTGGCGTTCGACCACGTGGAAACCGAATGGACGCGGCGCGGGCCGCTGCTGCGCCTCGACGGGCTGCGCATCGGCGAAGGCGAGGGCGTGCGCATCGGTGCGGCCGAAGTGCTGGTGTCGATGTACGGCGGCCTGCTGCCGGGGCATGCGTTCACCGAACTGCGGTTGCGCGGCCTATCGCTGACCTTGCAGCGCGGCGACGACGGCGCGTGGTCGGTGCGCGGCCTGCCGGGACAACAAACGGGCGGCGATCCGCTGGAGAGCCTCGAGGGCCTCGGCGAATTGCAGGTGGTCGGCGGCCGGCTGGCCATCGTCGCGCCCGCGCTGGGCTGGAACGTGCAACTGCCGAAGATCGACCTGCGCCTGCGCGTGGACGGCGGGCGCGTGCGTGCCGGCGCGCGCGTGCTGGCGCGCGAAGGCGGCAAGCCGCTGCAGGCGGCGCTGGATTTCGACCGCGAACGCGGCGATGGCCGCGCCTACCTGCGCGGGCGGCCGCTCGACCTGGCCGACTGGTCGCCGCTGCTCGCCTGGGCCGGCGTGCGCCTGCAGGCGGGGCAGGGCAGCACCGAAAGCTGGGTGCGCCTGTACCGGCACCGCGTGGTGATGGCGACGACCGAGCTGCAGCTGCAACAGGTCGTGCTGGGACGCGGCGCGGCGGACGGCGGGCAGCGGGTCGTCTTCGACCAGGTCGGCGGCCGCCTGCGCTGGCGCCTGCGCGAGGGCGGTTGGCGGCTCGACGCACCGGCCCTGCGCATCGGCATGCGCGACGCGAAGCGGGACGCGGCGAAGCAAAACGCGACGAAGCCGGCGGAACCGCTGAAGCTGGACGGGCTGCTGCTCGCCGGCGGCAGGGACTACGCGCTGCGGGCGCAGCAGATCGAGGCCGCGCCGCTGCTCGCCGTGCTCGCGCTCAGCGACTTCGTCGAGCCCGACCTGCGCCGCTGGCTGATTTCCGCGCGTCCGGATGCGCGGTTGTCGAAG
The DNA here is from genome assembly GCF_010211755.1 of Pseudoxanthomonas sangjuensis. Classification (GTDB taxonomy): domain Bacteria; phylum Pseudomonadota; class Gammaproteobacteria; order Xanthomonadales; family Xanthomonadaceae; genus Pseudoxanthomonas_A; species Pseudoxanthomonas_A sangjuensis. The sequence continues at coordinate 14,100 of NZ_PDWR01000002.1, forward strand.
CTGTCGCTGTCGGGCCGGCGCGGCGGCGCGTTGCGCGCGCAGGGCCACCTGGACGGCGTCGCCTTCGCGGCGGTCGGCGACGCGCCCGGCATCGACGGGCTGGCCGGCGAATTCTCCGGCGACGCCGACGGCTTCGCGCTGAAGCTGGACCCGCAGGCGCGGCTGCGCTTCGACTGGCCGCAGGGCTTCGGCGTGGGCCACGACGTGGCGCTGCGCGGCGAGATCGCCGGCTGGCGCGAAGGCGCGGGCTGGCGTTTCGCCACGCCGGCGCTGCGCGTGCAAGGCAAGGACTACGCCGCCGACGCGCGCGGTGGATTGTGGTTCCAGGGCGACGGCACGCGGCCGCGGATCGACCTGGCCGCCGAACTGGACGAGGCACCGGTGCCGGTCGCGAAAGGTTTCTGGATCCATCACCGCATGCCGGCGGCGGCGGTGGAGTGGCTGGACGCAGCGCTGGTCGACGGCCGCGTGCGCAACGGGCGCGGGCTGGTTTCCGGCGACCTCGACGACTGGCCGTTCACGCAGAACGACGGCTGCTTCGAGGCGACCGGCCACATCGTCGGCGGCCGCTTCAAGTTCCAGCCGGACTGGCCGATGCTGGAGCAGACCGACGCCGGCATCGCCTTCGTCGGCAACGGTTTCTCGGTGACCGGCAAGGGCGTGCTGGACGGGATCGCGGTCGAACACTTCGACGCCGGCATCGCGGACTTCAGCGAGTCCGACCTGAGCATCCACGCGAACGCCACGGCCGACGCGGCGAGGATGCTCGACTTGCTGCGGCACAGTCCGCTGCAGAAACAATACGGCGAGGCGATGCAGGGGGTCGCCGCCAGCGGGCCGGCGCACGGCGACTTCGAGCTGCTGCAGCCGCTGCACGGGCAGAACGCGGCACGCAAGCGCCTGCGCGGCACGGTCGAGATGCAGGGCGTGAAGCTGTCCGACTCGCGCTGGAAGCTGGCCTTCGACGACGCGCGCGGGAAACTGCAATACGACGAACACGGCTTCGACGCCGAACGGCTCGCGGTGAAGCACGAGGGCCAGCCGGGGGAACTGTCGCTGCGCGCCGGCGGCGGCGTGCGCGACCCGAAGCAGGCGTTCGAGGCGGAGCTGGCGGCGTCGTTCGCCGCGGATGCGCTGCTGGACCGCGCGCCGGACATGGCCTGGCTGAAGCCCTGGGTCGACGGGCGCTCGAAGTGGAGCGTCGGCGTGTCGATCGCGAAAGGCAAGGCGGCGAACGCGGACGCCGCGCAGCTGCGCCTGCGCTCCGACCTGGTCGGGACCGCGCTGACCCTGCCCGCGCCGCTGGACAAGCCGGCGGCGACGGCATTGACGACCACGATCGCCATGCCGCTGCCGCTGGACAGCGGCGAAGTCCAGGTCGCGTTCGGCAAGCGCATGGCGCTGCGCGCGCGCAGCAACAACGGGCAGACCGGCGTGCGCGTGGCGCTGGGCAGCGACGGCGTCGCCGAGGCCGCGCCCGCGGCGGGGCTGGTCGCCGGCGGACGCGCCGGCACGCTCGACGCGCTCGGCTGGATCGCCTTCGCCAACGGCGAGGACGGCAGTGACCGCGGCGGCAAGTTGCCGTTGCGCCGGATCGACGTCAGCGCCGACCACTTGCTGATGATCGGTTCGGATTTCCCGGACACGCGCGTGCAACTGGCGCCCGGCGCCGATGCGTTGGCGGTGGCGCTGGAAGGCGCGGCGCTGTCCGGCGCGGTCAGCGTGCCGGATGCGAAGGGCGCGCCGATCGCCGGCAAGCTGTCGCGGCTGCACTGGCGCGCGCCGGCGCCCGGCGTCGTCGCGGCAGCGAAGGCGCCGGCGCAGCCGGACGACTACAACCCGGCCGCGATCCCGCCGCTGGCGCTGGACATCGACGACCTGCGCTTCGCCGACGCGAAGCTGGGCGCGGCGCAGCTGCGCACTTCGCAGACGGCGACGGGCATGCATATCGATCGGCTGGGCCTGGCTTCGGAAAACCAGAAGATCGACGTCGGCGGCGACTGGTCGGGCCGCGGCGCGTCGGCGCGCACGCAGCTGCGCGCCGACGTCGACAGCAGGAACCTCGGCGCGCTGCTCGACGACCTGGGCATGAAGGGCCGCGTCCGCGGCGGCCACGGGCGCATGCGGCTCGACGCCTCTTGGGCCGGCAGTCCCGCGGATTTCTCGCTGGCGAACATGCAGGGCGGCCTCGACATCGACGCGCGCGACGGCCAGTTGCTGGAGATCGAGCCGGGCGCGGGCCGCGTGCTCGGCCTGCTCAGCGTCGCGCAGCTGCCGCGCCGGTTGATGCTCGACTTCCGCGACTTCTTCGACAAGGGCTTCGCCTTCAACCGCATCGAAGGCAAGCTGGCGTTCGGCGATGGCGCGGCACGCAGCGACGGCCTGACCATCGACGGCCCGGCGGCGGAAATCCGCATCCGCGGCAGTGCCGACCTGCGCGCGCAGCAGTTCGACCAGACCATCGACGTGCTGCCGAAGTCGGGCAACCTGCTGACCGTGGTCGGCGCGGTCGCCGGCGGTCCGATCGGCGCGGCGGTCGGCGCGGCCGCCAACGCGGTGCTGAAGAAGCCGCTGGGCGAGATCGGCGCCAAGACCTACCGCGTGACCGGGCCGTGGAAGGACCCCAAGGTCGAGGTGATGGGCCGCGAACAATCGCGCGTGGAACAGGCAGCCGCGCACGAACAGGGACGCGCGGGCGCGGCGGACTGATCCGGCCACGCGGCGCTTGCCTTTGCCCCGCGCCGGCCCAAACTAGGTTGCCATGGACACGAATCCCCTCGCGATCGCCGAAACCCGCCTGCTGGTTCCCGCCGGGCTCGATCCCAACGGCCTGGACCGCGCCTTCGGCGCGCTGCTCGGTCCCGGCATCGATTTCGGCGACCTGTACTTCCAGCACGCGCGGCGCGAGAGCTGGACGGTCGAGGACGGCATCGTCAAGGACGGCGCGCATTCGATCGAGCAGGGCGTCGGCGTGCGCGCGATTTCCGGCGAGAAGACCGGCTTCGCGTATTCCGACGACATCAACTCGGTCGCGCTGGTCGAGGCGGCGAAGTCCGCCCGCGCCATCTCGCGCGACGGCGGCTCGCTGCAGCCGCATCCGCTCGCGGTCGGCGGCGGCCGCGCGCTGTATTCGAGCGACGATCCGATCGACGGCCTCGGCAACGACGCCAAGGTCGAGGCGTTGCGCGCCGTGGACAGGCTGCTGCGCGCCGCCGATCCGCGGGTGAAGCAGGTGACGGCCAGCCTGAGCGGGGGCGTCGACACCGTGCTGGTCGCGCGCAGCGACGGCGTGCTCGCCGCCGACGTGCGCCCGCTGGTGCGGATGAACATCCAGGTCATCGTCGAACAGGACGGCCGCCGCGAATCGGGCTACGCCGGCTTCGGCGGACGCTACGCGTACGCCGAGCTGCTCGGCGACGGCAAGCCGGAGAAATTCGCGCGCGAGGCGTTGCGCCAGGCGCTGGTCAACCTCGAGGCGGTCGACGCGCCCGCGGGCGTGATGCCGGTGGTGCTAGGCAACGGCTGGCCCGGCGTGCTGCTGCACGAGGCGGTCGGCCATGGCCTCGAAGGCGACTTCAACCGCAAGGGCACGTCGACGTACGCGGGGCGCATGGGCCAGCGCGTCGCCGCGCCGGGCGTGACCATCGTCGACGACGGCACGCTCGCCGGCCGCCGCGGTTCGCTGAACATCGACGACGAGGGCACGCCGACCAATTGCACCACGCTGATCGAGGACGGCATCCTGGTCGGCTACATGCAGGATTCGCACAACGCGCGGCTGATGGGCATGCAGCCGACCGGCAACGGCCGCCGCGAGTCGTTCGCGCACCTGGTGATGCCGCGCATGACCAATACCTACATGCTCGCCGGCCGGCACGATCCGCAGGAGATGATCCGCTCGGTGAAGAAGGGCCTGTACGCGGTCAATTTCGGCGGCGGACAGGTCGACATCACCAGCGGCAAGTACGTGTTCTCCGCGACCGAAGCCTACCTGATCGAAGACGGCAAGATCACCGCGCCGGTCAAGGGCGCGACGCTGATCGGCAACGGCCCGGAGACGATGCGCAAGGTGAAGATGGTCGGCCACGACCTGGCCATCGACGACGGCGTCGGCATCTGCGGCAAGGACGGGCAGAGCGTGCCGGTCGGCGTGGGCCAGCCGTCGCTGCTGATCGAAGGATTGACGGTCGGCGGGACCAGGGCCTGACGCGGGGAGCGCGGTCGTGCCCGGAGTGGAGATCGAAATCGTCGATCCGGACAGTCCGGAAGCGCGTGCCTGCATCGAGGCGTATTTCGCCGAATTGCGCGCGCGCTTCGACGGCGGTTTCGACCCTGCGCACAGCGTCTCGGCAGACAGGAACGAACTGGTGCCGCCGGCCGGGGCGTTCCTGGTCGCGCGCATCGATGGGCACGCGGTCGGTTGCGGCGCGCTCAAGCTCGGCGCGGGCGACACCGGCGAAATCAAGCGCATGTGGGTGGACGCGGCCGCGCGCGGGCAGGGCGTCGCCAGGCGCCTGTTGGCGGCGCTGGAATCGCAGGCGGCCGCGATGGGGGTGCGACGATTGCGCCTGGACACGAACCGGGCGCTGACCGAGGCGCGCGCGATGTATCTGCGCAGCGGCTATGCGGAAATCGCCGCCTACAACGACAACCCTTATGCCCACCACTGGTTCGAAAAGACGCTCGCGCGGCAGGTCTGAATCAGGCCGGGTCTTCGTCGTGGTCGACGGAATCGCCGCCGGCTTCGTCCGAAGCGCCGTCGGCCAGCAACGCCCTCAGCTCCTGGAACAGCTCGCGGAACGCGCGCGGCGGCTTGTTCTTCGCCCGCTCGTCGTGGGCGTTGCGCGCCAGCTGGCGCAGGTGCTGGCGGTCGGCGGTCGGGAATTCGTCGAGCAGCTCGGCCAGCGCGGCGTTGCCGTCGGACAGCAGGCGCTCGCGCCATTGCTCGGCTTCGTGCAGCAACGCGTTGGCCTTGCGCACGCTTTCGCCGCTGTCGTCCAGCGCTTCGCGGATCGCTTCCAGCGTCTCGTCGTCCTCGCGGCGCATCTGCTTGGCCAGGTACTGCAGCTGGCGCTTGTGCGCGATGTGCGAGGTGATGCGCTGGGTCTCGTGGATGTGCGGCAAAAGGCCTTCGGGGATCGGCAGCTTGGCCAGCCGCGCCGGCGGCAGCGCCACCAGTTTTTCCGCCAGCGCACGGATTTCCAGCGCCTCCTCGCGCTGCTTGCTGCGGCTAGGGCTGTAGAATTCGCCGGTTTCCGGATCGCGTCCACGCATCGCCATAGGATAAGGCATTGAACGCAGTCATTTCCTCCAGTTCGTCCGACGACAGCCTGCAGCGGCTCGACCACCTGGCCGAGCTCAGCCAGCGCCTGCTCGACGCGGCGAGTCGGCGCGGGGCCAGCCAGGCCGAGGTCAGCTGCAGCGAGGAGCGCGGGCTCAACGTCGGCGTGCGCATGGGCGAGGTCGAGACGGTCGAATCGACCCGCGACCGCGGCATCGCCGTCACCGTCTATTTCGGCAAGCGCAAGGGCAGCGCCAGCACCGCCGACCTGCGCGAGGAAAGCCTCGAGGCCACGGTCGAACAGGCCTGCGCCATCGCCCGCTATACCGAGGACGACGATGCGGCCGGTTTGGCCGATGCCGAGCGGATGGCGCACGAATTCCCCGACCTCGACCTGTGGCACCCGTGGGCGCTCGACGCCGATCGCGCCATCGACCTGGCGCTGGCCTGCGAAGCGGCCGGGCGCGAGGCCGATCCGCGCATCGGCAATTCCGACGGCGCCTCGCTCGGCAGCGGCGACAGCCTGTCGGTGTACGCCAACTCGCACGGGTTCGTCGGCCGCGAGCGCGGCAGCCAGCATTCGCTGGGCGTGGCGCTGATCGCCGGCCAGGGCGACGGCATGCAGCGCGACGGCTGGTACTCGCTCGGAATCGCCGAAGGCGACCTGGAGAATCCCGCTGCGATCGGCCGCCGCGCCGCCGAACGCACCGTGGCGCGGCTGCAGCCGCGCAGCGTCGCCACCGGCGAATACCCGGTGCTGTTCGCCGCCGAAGTCGCGCGTTCGCTGGTCGGCCACCTGCTCGGCGCGATTTCCGGCGGGGCGCTGTACCGGCGCGCGAGCTTCCTGCTCGACCATGCCGGGAAACGGATCTTCCCCGACTGGTTTTCCATCCTCGAGCGGCCGCTGCTGCGGCATGGCCTGCGTTCGGCCGCGTTCGACGCCGAAGGCGTGGCCACGCGCGAATCGGCGATCGTCGAAGGCGGCGTGTTGCAACGTTACGTGCTGGGCAGCTATTCGGCGCGCAAGCTTGGCTTGCAAAGCACTGCGAACGCCGGCGGCGTGCACAACCTCGAGGTGAAGGCGAACGCCGGCGGCTTCGACGAATTGCTGCAAGGCATGGGCACGGGGCTGCTGGCGACCGAGCTGATGGGGCAGGGCGTCAACCCGGTGACCGGCGACTATTCGCGCGGCGCGGCCGGTTTCTGGGTCGAAAACGGCGAACTCGCCTACCCGGTGGACGGCGTCACCATCGCCGGCAACCTGAAGGACGTCTTCGCCGGCATCCGTGCGGTCGGCCGCGATGTCGACCGGCGCTCGCACATCGGCATCGGTTCGCTGCTGGTGGGGCGGATGACCGTCGCCGGGGCGGACTGAGCGCATTCGCCGGGCGGGCTCCTTGACAGGGCCACGCCGCGCGCCGAGAGTGTCGCCGCTGTCGTTGCTGTTCCGGTTGTTCCATCCACCACCGTCGGGGAAATGCAATGAGCGATTTCGAGAACGTGACCGCACCGCCGCCGCCGCCCGACTCGGGCGCCGTCAGCGCCGAGGAAAAGCAGTGGGCGCTGTTCGCGCACCTGTCCGCGCTGGTCGGGGGCATCATCACTTCGGGCTGGGCCGGCAGCATCGGCTGCTTCATCGGCCCGCTGATCATCTGGCTGGTCAAGAAGGACACGCTGCCGTTCGTCGACGACCAGGGCAAGGAAGCGCTGAACTTCAACATCACCGTCGGCATCGTCTTCCTCGCCTTGCTGCTGCTGTCGATCGTGACCCTGGGCATCGGCCTGATCATCGCGATCCCGCTGTGGGTCATCATCGGCATCGCCTGGCTGGTACTGACCATCATCGCGGCGATCAAGGCCAACCAGGGCGTGGCCTACCGCTATCCGTTCACGCTGCGCCTGATCAAGTAAGCGGCGCCGGAGCGCACGACGGAAAAGCCCGGCATCGCCGGGCTTTTTCGTTTCAGCGGTCGCGTTCGATCGCGAGCCTGCCCAACGCCGCCAGCGGGGCGGCGCGCTCGCCGAACGGCGCCAGCGCGTCGCGCATCGCGGCGGCGAGTTCGTCCAGCTTCGCCTTGGCGCCGTCGATGCCGAGCAGCGCGGGATAGGTCGACTTGACCTGCGCCGCGTCCTTGCCGGCGGTCTTGCCGAGTTTCTCGGAACTGGATTCGACGTCGAGGATGTCGTCGCGCACCTGGAAGGCCAGGCCCAGCGCGCCGGCGAACCGGTCCAGCCGCTGCGATTGGTCCGCGTCCACGCGGCCGGCCATCGCCCCCATCCCGACCGACGCGAGGATCAGCGCGCCGGTCTTCAGCCGGTGCATGCGCTCCAGTTCCTGCACGGCCTGCGTGCGTCCGGTGGCGTCGATGTCCAGCGCCTGCCCGCCGCACATGCCGGCCGCGCCGCTGGCCGCGGCCAGCGATTGCAGCCAGGCCACGCGCAGGTCCGCGGGGGCGCCGGATTCGGCCAGCACCGCGAACGCCAGCGTCTGCAGTGCGTCGCCGGCGAGGATCGCGATCGCTTCGTCGAAGGCCACGTGCACCGTCGGCCGGCCGCGGCGCAGGTCGTCGTCGTCCATCGCCGGCAGGTCGTCGTGGACCAGCGAATAGGCGTGGACCAGTTCCACCGCCATCGCGGGCGCGTCGAGCAACGCTTCGTCGGCGCCGGCCAGGTGGCCGGCGGCGTAGACCAGCAGCGGGCGCATGCGCTTGCCGCCACCGAGCGCGGCGTAGCGCATCGCCGCGTGCAGGCGCTGCGGCGCAAGGCCGGCGTCGGGCAGGGCGCCGGCCAGCGCGGCTTCGACCCGTTGCGCCCAGCGTGCGAACAGGGCGTCAGTCGGCATCGGATGGCGCGAACGGCTTGGCGTCTTCGGGCTTGTCCGGGTCGCTGAGCAGGCGCACGCGCAATTCGGCCTGTTCCAGCGCGTTCTGGCACTGCCGGTACAGGCCGACGCCACGTTCGTAGGCAGCCAGCGACTGCTCCAGGCTCATCTCGCCGTGTTCCATCTTCTCGACCAGTTGCTCGAGTTCCTGCAGCGACTGCTCGAAACTGGCGACCGGCGAGGTTCCGGCTTCGGGGGCGGGTTTCTTGGCCATGCGCGAAGTTTAATCGAAAGGCGCGGGCGCGGCCTCGCGCCAGACCAGCCGGGCATCGCGTTCCTTCAGCCAGGTATCCAGGCGGGCCGAGAGGATCGCGTCGCCGGCGGCCAGTAGCTCGCCGTCGGTGGTGGACAACAGCGGCATGACTTCGCGCGTCCAGGTGGGCACGCCGCGCTCCTGCAGCAGCTTCTTCAACTCGCTCGCGTGCCCGCGTCCCGGTAGCGCGATGCGTTCGCCGCCGCGGCGCGCGTGCGCGCGCACCGGCACGGGCAAAGCGTCGGCGCCTTCCAGCGCCAGCCAGCCGCCGTCGGGCAGCAGCAGCGGCAGGCGGCCGTCCCACTCCTGCGACCATTTCGGAGGCAAGGGCGTGCGCGTCCATTCCGCGCGCAGCAGGTCGCGCCAGCGGCGGATGCTGGCCCCGCTCCAGTCGAAGCGCGCTTCGGCGTCGTCCGGCGCGGGCAGGATTTCGGTCTCGATGCGCTCGATGCCGTTGGCCGGCAGCGGCGGCAGTTCCAGCCCGTCGATCCAGCGCCGCAGCACGCGCGAACGCCGCGCGGTCGGCAGCGCGAGCAAGGCGGGGACCGACAGCTCGTGCGGGTCCGGGGGGGCCGCGGCCGCAAGCGCGTGCGCGTCTTCGTGCGCCAGCAGGTCGGCGGCTTCGGCGTTCAGCGCGGCGCTGCGGGCGAAGGCGGCGGCGGCCTGCGGCCAGCGCTGGCGCAGCAGCGGCATGACCTCGTTGCGCAGGAAGTTGCGGTCGAAGTCGCGGTCGGCGTTGCTCGGGTCCTCGATCCACGACAGGCGGTTCCGTTGCGCATGGTCGAGCAATTCGGAGCGCGGCGTGTCGAGCAGCGGCCGCCAGTGCCAGCCCCCGGCGAATCGGCGCCACGGCCGCATCGCCGCGAGCCCGTCGGGGCCGGAGGCGCGCAATGCGCGCAGCAGGAAGGTTTCGGCCTGGTCGTCGCGGTGGTGCGCGGTGACCAGTACTTCCCCTTCGCCCATCGCATCGGCGATGGCGCGATAGCGTGCGTGGCGCGCGGCGGCTTCGGGGCCGCGGCCGGATTCGCGGTCGACTTCGACGCGGAGGGCGGCCAGCGGGATCTCCAGCGCGTCGCAGAAACGCCGGCAGTGCGCCGCCCAATCGTCCGCATCCGCCTGCAGGCCGTGGTGGACGTGGACGGCGCGCAGGCCGCCGACGCGCAGGCTGGCGTCGGCGGCGAGCGCATGCAGCAGCACCGTCGAATCGAGGCCGCCGCTGAAGGCGACCAGCAGCGGCGGGTGTTTCGGCGCTTCGGGCGGAAGGGGTGACAGCATGCGGGAAGTCTAATCCGCCGCGGTCGGGAAGGTCCGGATCGCCAACCGCGTCCTGGCGGAAAATGGCGGCTTGGGTTTTCCGGAAGGCCGGGCGATGCGGCTTCGGCCGCCATGCATGTTTGTGCGCGGACGGAAAGCTAATGGACGGCGCGCAGGACGATCACCATGGCGGCGAGCCAGCAGACGGAAACGAACAGCGCCAGCACGATGTGCTGGCTCATGCCGTACCTGTGCTTGAAGAAGAAGTTGTAGACCAGCCCCGCCAGCAGCGGGACGACGAAAAGCGCGGTCGGCAACAGCCACCAACGTTCGAACAGGTCCATCGGGAGTCCCCTTGCCGGCAGCGCGGACGAAGTACCGGATGCCATCGTAGCGCCGGCGGGCCGGCCGCGACAGCGCCGTCCGGGCGCATCGCAATCGGGGAACCCGCGCCGCGCGCACGGGCCGGATTCACGTCCCGAGCGCGGACAGCTCCTGGCGTGCGGCTTCGATCCAGTCGCGCTGTTCGCGCTGGTAGTACCTGGGCGCGACCGCCGAGCGGGCGAGGATTTCCTTGAACAACTCGGCCGCCCTGGCCGTGTCGCCGTTGCGCTTCAGCAGTTGGCCGTAGCGCAGGCGCGCCTCTTCGCCGGGGTAGCCCTGGACGACGGCTTCGTATTCGTGCAGCGCGGCCGCGACGTCGCCCGTGCCCTCGACCGCCTTCGCGTAGAGCAGGTGGCCTTCCTTGGAGCGGAAATCCGGATTGGCCGCGATCAGCGCATCCAGCGTTTCCCGCGCTTGCCGCGGCTGGCCCAGGCCGTATTGCGCCTTGGCCAGGCCCAGCATCAGGTCGGGATCGGTGGCGTACAGGCCTTTCAGCGCGCCCTGGTACAACTCGGCGGCGCGCCGGTAATCGCCGTGGCGCAGGCTTTCGGCAGCCAGCTCGCGGCGGTTCGCCTGGGTGTCGGACAACTGCAGGTTCTGTTCCGCGCGCCGCTTGTCGCGTTGCGGGTCGAGCGCGTTGCGCACCTTGCGCGCGACCTTGCGCGAGCCGGGGCCGTTGCGCAGGTCGGGCAGGATCTCGGCGATGAAGTAGATCAGCACCGCGAGATAGGAGAACAGCAGCAGGATGAAGATCCAGTACAGCGGCCTGCCCGTCCGCACCACGTGCACGCAGCAGGCGATCTGCAGGATGAAGGAGAGGATCAGGATCGGGCTCATCGGATCGGCCTGTCCGCGGGACGCCGCTTACGCCGCTTCGTAGGCCCCGTACCCGCGCAGGCGCTGGTAGCGCCTTTCCAGCAGTTCCCCGACCGGAATCCGCTCCAGCGCGTCCAGCTCGTTCAGCAGCACCGCCTTCAGGCGCGTGGCCATCTGCCGCGGGTTGCGGTGCGCGCCGCCGATCGGTTCGCGCACGACCTTGTCGACCAGGTTCAGTTCCTTCAGGCGCGGTGCGGTCAGGCCCAGCTGCTCGGCCGCGTCCTTGGCCTTGCCCGCGTCCTTCCACAGGATCGAGGCGCAGCCCTCCGGCGAAATCACCGAGTAGGTGCTGTATTCGAGCATGATCGTGCGGTCGCCGACGCCGATCGCCAGCGCGCCGCCGCTGCCGCCTTCGCCGATCACGGTGCAGACCACCGGGATCTTCAGTTCGGCCATCTCCAGCAGGTTGCGCGCGATCGCCTCGGACTGGCCGCGTTCTTCCGCGCCGATGCCGGGGTAGGCGCCGGGCGTGTCGATGAAGGTCAGCAGCGGCAGCTTGAAGCGCTCGGCCATCTTCATCAGGCGCAGCGCCTTGCGGTAGCCCTCGGGGCGCGGCATGCCGAAGTTGCGCGCGATCTTGCTCTTGGTGTCGCGGCCCTTCTGGTGGCCGATGATCATCACCGGACGGCTGTCGATGCGGCCGAGGCCGCCGACGATCGCCTTGTCGTCGGCGTAGGCACGGTCGCCGGCGAGTTCCTGGAACTCGTCGCAGAACACCTTGATGTAGTCCAGCGTGTACGGGCGCATCGGGTGGCGCGCCAGCTGCGATACCTGCCACGGGGTCAGGTCGCGGAAGATCTGCGCGGTGCGCTTGCGCAGCTTGTCCTGCAGCGCGGCGACTTCGGTGTCGACGTTGACCGCCGGGCCGGCGCTGGCCCCGCGCAACTCCTGGATCTTGGTGTCCAGGTCGGCGATGGGCTGCTCGAAATCGAGGTAGTTGGGGTTCATCTGCGGGCGGAAGGCCGGAAAGACGGGAATTCTAGCCGATGCCGTGTCGTTCGCCCGTACGCCCGGGTAGGGCGATGCGGGGAGTGGGAACGGCTTCCCACTCCCCGCCGCCAGCCGGCTCGCTCACTTGCGCGCGGTGAAGATCGGCGTCAGGTAGTCCGGCGTGCCTTCGATGCGCTCCAGGTGCGGGTAGCGCAGGCCGTCGTGGTAGTCGATTTCGACCGTGCGGTAGCGGTTGAACTCCTTGATCATCAGCCGGATCGGTGCCTTGTCGGTCTTCGCCGCCTTGACCGCTTCCTCCAGCACGTCCTTGCCGTATTCGATGTCGTTGACCGCGACGATCTGCGTACCGCTGCCGATGCCGGCGTTGAAGGCCGGGCCGTCCCAGCGCACGTCGCCGACCTTGCCGTCCTTGCCGATGCTCAGGCCCAGCGAATAGGTGAAGTCGGCGGTGCCGGCGCCGCGGCCGCCCTTGGCCTGCGCCTTGGCGTAGGCGCTGGGCGTGTCCTTGTAGAACAGTTTCCAGCCGGCGGCCTCGATGCCGCCGGTCAGGCCGGTCTTGCCGTCGAGGCGGTCGCGCAGGAAGGTCGCCCAGTCGTATTCCAGCACGCCGTTCAGCGTGGCGACCACGTCCTCGAAGGTGTAGGTGTTCGGCGCCTTCCACTTGCCGTCGTCGACGCCGAAGAACGCCCTGGCGAAATCGTCCAGCGACTTCCTGCCCCTGGTCTCCGCGCGGATCAGCGCATCGGCCTCCAGCCAGATCATCTGCCCGGCCTGGTAGTAGTCCTCGCTCATCTGGTAGTTGCGGTACGCGCGCGGCGCGCGTCTGGCGATGATCGGGTCGTTGGTGGTGTCCTGCACGTTGCGCCAGCCCATGCCGGGGCGGTTGTCGGCATAGGTCGCGGCGACCAGCGCCAGCGCGTCGCGCGAAGCGTCGAGCGGGCGCATGCCGGAGCGCGCGGCCAGCACGTTGCCCCAGTACTGGGTCTGGCCTTCGTAGACCCACAGCAGGCTGTCCCGCATCGGCACGTTGAGGTTCGGCGTCCACAGGTCGGCGCCGCGGCGGTACTTGCCGTTCCACGAGTGGGTGAACTCGTGCGCGAGCAGGTCGGAGAAGCCGGCCTTCTTGTCCCACTCGGTGAAATAGCCGGTGCCGACGCCGTTTTCGCTGCTGCGCTGGTGTTCCAGGCCGTTGCCGCTCATCTGGCCCGACAGCGAGAACAGGAACTGGTAATGGTCGTAGTGTTGCGCGCCGTACAGTTTCAGCGTCTGCGCGACCATCGTCTTGTGGATGTCGATCTGTTCCTGCGTGGCTTCGAGGTACTTGGGCGCGTCGGCGACGACGCCCAGCCTCACCGGCACCTTGCTGCCGGCCGGGGTCAGGTCGATCTGCCTGGCGTACTTGCCGGCGAATATCGGCGAGTCGACGTAGATGTCGAAGTTCACGTCCTCGTAATCGACCGTATCGCCGTTGCGGCCCTGCTCGTGCATCGCGGTGAACGCGGTCCAGCCGGCGGGATAGGTGATGCGCGGGTCGAACACGATCTGGCTGCCGTAGTGGCCGGCCGGGTACAGCACGGCGGCAATCGTCTTCAGGTTGAGCATGTTCGGCGCCATCGCCACGCCGCCCTGCGAGCCGTCGGTGGGCGTGAGGTAGTCGAACTCGGCGGTGATCTCGGCCACGCCGTCGGGCACGGCGATATGGAAGGCGTTGACGTCGAGGGTGTCGCGCTTCCATTCGAGCTTCCGGCCATTCGCCTTGAACACGATGCCGGCGATCTTGTCGATCGGGTTGCGCGGCGAATGCCCGCCCGGCACCCATTTCGGATACAGCAGCACCAGCTCGCCCGGCTTCACCGGGATGGTTTCCTTCACCTTGAAGATGCGCTGGGACAGGTTGGTGGCGTCGATCTCGATCCTGATCGTGCCCGGCGCGTACGGCACGTCCTGCGGCTCGGGAATCGCGGCCTGCGCGGCGAAGGGGAGGGAGAGGGCGGTCAGCAGCGACCAGGCAAGGCGGTTGCGACGGGGCATGGCGGCTCCGGGAGAGGTGGGCGTCGGGAGGTACGGCGGAATCCCGAGTCTCGCCGTCCGGCGGCGGGGGCGCATATGCCGATGGTCAGGGTCGATGCGACGGCGGTCAGGCCCAGGGCCGGTCGAAGTTGATCCTGACCGCGCGCACGCCCGGATGGGCGCGCAGCGCGTCGAGCAACCCGGCGTCGACGCGCACGGATTTCTCGCCATTGAGCTGCAGCCGGCCGCTGACCCCGCCCTTCGGCGTGGCCAGCAGCAGTTCCAGCAGCAACGGGGTGCCGCCGGGGCGGTTGCGCGACAGCAGCGCGTCCACGCGCTGCCACAGGCCGGGTTCGCGCAGGTCCAGGCGCAGCGACAGGCGGCGCGCGTTTTCCGCGCACAGCTTCTCGTAGTCCCAGCACTCGCGCAGGCGCAGGCTGAAGCCGCCGGCGAATTCGTCCTCGCGCATGCCGCCGCGCACCACCAGGATGCGGTCGCGGACCAGCAGGTGGCTGAATTCGGCGGCGGCGTCGGAGAACGCGCTGCATTCGATCCGCCCGCGGCTGTCCTCGAGCACCACCACCACCTGGCTGTCGCCGCGGCGGCGCACGTCGACCACCTGCCCGGCCAGCACCACGTTCACTTCCGGGCGCCAGCCCTTCCTGGCGCTTTCCGGCTGCGACGACCACAGCTTTTCCAGGTCGCCGAGGTCGTGGCCGAGCAGGCCGCGCAGGTCCTCGGCATGCGGGTCCATCGGATGCCCGCTGAGGTAGAAGCCCAGCGTGTCGCGCTCGCCGGCCAGCTTCTGCGCCAGCGGCCATTCCGCGGTTTCCGGCAGTTCGACGTGGATGTCGCCGCCGCCGCTGCTGGCGCCGAACATGTCGACGATGCCGGCGCTGCGGTTGCGGTTGAGCTGGTCGACCGCCTTCATCGCCTCGGGGATCTGCAGCATCAGCGAAGCGCGGTTCCTGCCGATGGCGTCGAGCGCGCCGGCGTTGACCAGCGCCTCCAGCGCGCGCTTGTTGAGCTTGGTCGAATCGACGCGCTTGCAGAAGTCGAGCATGTCGCGGAACGCACCGCCGTCGCGGCGCGCCTCGACGATCGCTTCGCACACGCCCTGGCCGACGCCCTTCACCGCGCCGAGTCCGTAGCGGACGGTCTTCGCATCGGTGGCGACGAACATGAAATCCGAGTGGTTCACGTCCGGCGGCAACACGTCGAGGCCAAGGCCCCGCGCTTCGTCGAGGAAGCCGACCACCTTGTCGGTCTTGTCCATGTCCGACGACAGCGTCGCGGCCATGAACTCGGCCGGGTAGTGCTTCTTCAGCCACGCGGTCTGGTAGGCGACCAGCGAGTACGCGGCGGCGTGCGACTTGTTGAAGCCGTAGCCGGCGAACTTCTCCATCAGGTCGAAGATCTCGTCGGCCTTGGCCTGGCCCACGCCGCCCTTCTCCGCGCCCTCGCGGAAGATTTCGCGGTGCTTGGCCATCTCGGCCGGGATCTTCTTGCCCATCGCGCGGCGCAGCAGGTCGGCGCCGCCCAGCGTGTAGCCGCCGACGATCTGCGCCATCTGCATGACCTGCTCCTGGTAGACCATGATGCCGTAGGTCTCTTCGAGCATGCCGCGGGTGCGCGGGTCGGGGTATTCGAATTCCTCGGTGCCGTGCTTGCGCGCCACGAACGACGGGATCATCTCCATCGGGCCGGGGCGATAGAGCGCGTTGAGGGCGATCAGGTCCTCGAAGCGGTCGGGCTTCGCGTCTTTCAGCGCGCGGCGCATGCCCGCCGATTCGAACTGGAACACCGAGCCGGTGTTGCCGTTGGCGAAGACGTCGCGGTACACGCTGGCGTCGTCCAGCGGGATCGCGGTGATGTCGACAGGCTCCTTGCCTTCCTTGGCGCGCCGCGCGTTGATCGCCTTCACCGCCCAGTCGATGATGGTCAGCGTGCGCAGGCCGAGGAAGTCGAACTTGACCAGGCCGACCGCCTCGACGTCGTCCTTGTCGAACTGGGTGACCGGGTTCTTGCCGAGCGTGCCGGTGTCGTGTTCGGCGAACAGCGGGCAGAAGTCCGACAGCGGCGACGGCGCGATCACCACGCCGCCGGCATGCTTGCCGGCGTTGCGGGTCAGGTCTTCCAGCTGCAGCGCAAGGTCGATCAGGTCGCGGACGTCGTCCTCGGCGTCGTAGCGTTCCTTCAGCTCGGCGACGACGCGGTCGGGTTCCTTCTGCGCGCGCTTGCTGGTGCCGATGGCGTCTTCCAGTGTCACCGGATCGGCCGGCTGCAGCGGAATGAGCTTGGCCAGCCCGTCGACGAAGGTGTACGAGAGGCCGAGCACGCGGCCGGCGTCGCGCAGCACCGCCTTCGCCGCCATCGTGCCGTAGGTGATGATCTGGCTGACGCGGTCGCGGCCGTACTTGCGCGCGACGTAGTCGATCACCTCGTCGCGGCGGTCCATGCAGAAGTCGATGTCGAAGTCGGGCATCGACACGCGTTCCGGGTTCAGGAAGCGCTCGAACAGCAGGTTGTACGGCAGCGGGTCGAGGTCGGTGATCTGCAGCGCCCACGCCACCAGCGAACCGGCGCCGGAGCCGCGGCCGGGGCCGATCGGGATGCCGTGCTGCTTGCCCCACTGGATGAAGTCGGCCACGATCAGGAAGTAGCCGGGGAAACCCATCTTGATGATGGTGTCCAGTTCGAACTCGAGGCGCGCGAAATAGTCTTCGCGGGTCTTGCCCGGCGCCAGCGGGTTCCTCTCGAGGCGCGCTTCGAGGCCGGCGCGCGACTGGCTGCGGATCCACGAGTCGAGCGTTTCGTCGTCCGGCACCGGGTACGCCGGCAGGTAGTAGGTGCCCAGCTGCATCTCGACGTTGCAGCGCTGCGCCAGCGCCCAGGTGTTGTCGATCGCGTCGGGCACGTCGGCGAACAGCTGCGCCATCTCTTCCGCCGACTTCAGGTATTGCTCGGGGCTGTAATCGCGCGGGCGCCGCGGGTCGTCGAGCACGCGCCCGGAAGCGATGCACACGCGCGCCTCGTGCGCCTCGAAGCCCTCCTTGTCGAGGAAGCGCACGTCGTTGCTGGCGACCACCGGCAGGCCGCGCTTGCCGGCGACGTGCAGGGCGAAGTTGTTGAACGCTTCCTCGCCTTCGCGGCCGGTGCGGGTCAGCTCGAGGTGCAGGTTGTCGCCGAACGCGCGCTGCAGTTCGACCAGCTGCGCCTCGGCCAGGTCGTGGCGGCCGCCGGCGGCGAGGCGGCCGGCCAGGCTGTGGCGGCCGGCGATGGCGAACAGGCCGGCATGGTCGTCGCGCAGCCATTCCGGGTCGATCGCGACGCCATCGCCGCGCTGGCCCTCCATCCACGCGCGGGTCAGCAGCCGCGACAGGCTCAGGTAGCCGTCGCGGTCGCGGCACAGCAGGGTCAGCAGCGACGGCGCGTCGCCGCCGTCGGCGACCATCACGTCGGCGCCGGCGATCGGCTTGATGCCGACGCCCTCGGCGGCCTTGTAGAACTTGACCAGCGCGAACAGGTTGTTGCGGTCGGTCACCGCCAGCGCCGGCAACCGCAGTTCGACCGCGCGGCTGAGCAGGTTGGGCCGGTCGCCGGCCTTCTCCGGGCGCGCGTAGTCCGGCTTCTCGGGCACGCGGATGGTCGAATCCGCCAGCGAGAACTCGGTGTGCAGGTGCAGGTGGATGAAGCGGGAGGGCATGGCGATCCGTGCTTAGCGGACGCCCTCGAGGCGTCCGCTGCATTCGCGTGCGCCCGGCCAAGGATGGTCGGGCCGGAGGTTCCGAAGGAGTCGCGGCTGCGCCATGGATGGCATCGGCGATGGTCGTGGTGTTGCAGGGTAGCCCGGGGGTGGGGGGCGGGCAAGGCTTGACAGCCGCCGCGGCAGGTTCCGCCGGACCCGCGCCGCGCCACCGGCTACAATGTGCGGCATTGGCCCCGTAGCTCAGCTGGATAGAGCGTCCCCCTCCTAAGGGGAAGGTCGTGCGTTCGAATCGCGCCGGGGCCGCCATTTTCGATGGCGCGGCGCGCGGCCGGGCGTGGATTCACTTCGCTAGCGTGCTCTGGATTTCTTCCAGCCGGCGGCCGCGGGTTTCGATGCCGGCGCGCAGCAGCAGCGCCGCGGCGATCCCCATCGGCACGGCGATCAGCAGGGCGGACAGGGCGAAATGCTCGAAGAAGCCGGCGACGCCGAGCCCCGCGCCGAGGATGCCGCCGGCCTTGGAGCTGGCCGCGATCACGCCGGCGCCGGTGCCGCGCAACTGCACCGGATAGATTTCGGCAGCGTAGGGAATCAGCATCGCGATCACGCCGCTGGTGCTGACCAGCAACGCGGCGACCGCGGCGGTGGTCAGCGCCGGCGTGCGCAGCTGCAGCCAGCCGATCGCGGCGAAACCGAGCAGCGACAGCGCGCTCAGGGCGATGAACAGCACCAGCGACTTCACCGAACTCCAGCGCTGGTACAGCCAGACCACCAGCGCGATGCCCGGGATCGCGTAGACCGCGCCCTTTGCGAGCAAGGCGCTCGCCGCCTTCGGGTCCACGCCCAGCTGGGTCAGGTTCACCGGCAACCACAGCAGGAAGCCGAAGTTCGCCAGTCCCCATGCCAGGCCGCAGACCAGCAGGCCCCAGCTGATGCTGGCGTGGCGGCCGCGCCGCCACGCGCGCAGGCCGCGCACCGCATGCGGGGCGGCGATCTCCGGCGCGCCCGGGTGGGTCGCGTCGTCGGCCTCGATGGCGCGGTCGGACACCGCGTCGCCGGCGAACTTGCGCAGCACCGCGCGCGCCTGGTCGTGCAGGCCTGCGTTCGAGAGGAAACGCGGCGATTCGGGGATGAAGCGGTTGAGGAACAGGATGATCGCGCCGGTGGGCAGGTTCAGCAGCCACAGCACGCGCCAGCTGAACAGCGGTTCCAGCGTCGCCGCGGCGCCGGCGGCGAGCAGGTAGCCGGCCGAGGTGCCGACGCCGCCGAGCGCGACCAGCAGCCAGCCGCGGTGCGCGGCCGGCACCGTTTCGGCCATCAGCGTGAACGCGACCGGCAGCAGGCCGCCGGCGGACGCGCCCATCAGGAAGCACATCGCCAGGTTCCAGCCGAACTCCGGCATCGCGCCGCAGATCGCGGTGCCCATGAACATCAGCGCCGAAAGCAGGATGCCCGCGCGCCGGCCGAACGCGTCCGCGAGCCAGCCCCAGGCGACCGATCCGATGGTGGTGCCGACCAGCGCGACCAGCGCCAGCAGGCCCGCGGTCGGCTTGGTGATGTCGTATTCGTGGCTCATGCCCGGCACCACGAAGCCGAGCGTCGCCGGCTTCATCACGTCGATGGCGAGCGCGGCCACCAGCACCAGCACCAGCACCCAGTGCGCGCGGTTCAGCGGCACGCCGTCGGCGATGTGGAAGTGCACGCGCCCGCCTTGCAGGGTCTGCCGCATCTGCGCCAGCCGCGGCATCAGCCCGTAGGTGGACAGCAGCACGCCGAGCGGTATCGCCGCCATGCCGGCGAGCATCCAGCCGTCCATCGCCATGCCGACCATCTGCCACCGGGTGTGCCGGCCCATCAGGAACATCGGCGCGTGCGCGAACACGCCGGCGGTCAGCAGTGCGCAACCCAGCCAGAAGGCAACCGGATGGTGGAAGGTGATGCCGTTGGGTTTCATGTCCGGTCCGGTGGCGCGATCAAGCCCATGATGCCATCCCGGGCAAGGCGCGGGATCCGCCTGTTCGCTCGCGTCGCGAGGAGCGAAGCGGGTCCCGCGTCGCCGCCGGGCGACACGCATGGGATCACATCGCCGGCGCCTTGCAGTTCCGGTCGATGAAGTCCTGGTGCGGAGGCATCGTCGCCACGCAACTGGCCACCACCTGGCGCACGCGCTCGACGAACTGCACCAGCTTGTCCTCGGGCATCTCGTCCACGATCGGGTGATAGCCGCGCGGCAGGATGCGCTGGCCCAGCATCACCTGCACCCAGCTGGGCAGGGCGAAGAAATCCTCGCCGTTGCGGAAATAGCGGCCGTCCATGCGGAACAGTTCCACCGTTTCGCGCAGCGCGTCGGGGATGGCCATCGTGCGGCAATGGTTCCAGAACGCGCTGTCGTCGCGCTCGGTGGCGTTGTAGTGCAGGACCAGGAAATCGCGCACGCGTTCGTGTTCGAACGCGGACTCGCGGTTGAAGCGCTCGGCCAGTACCGGCGCGAAATCGCGGTCCGGGAACAGGCCCAGCAGGCGCTGTATGCCCGATTGCGCCAGGTAGATGCTGGTGGATTCCAGCGGCTCCATGAAGCCGCCGGCCAGGCCCACCGCCACCACGTTCTTTTCCCAGAACTTCCTGCGCCGGCCGGGGGTGAAGCGCAGCAGGCGCGGGTCGGCCAGCGGCTTGCCGTCCAGGTTGGCCAGCAGGGTCGCGGCGGCTTCGTCGTCGCCGATGCAGCGGCTGGAATACACATAGCCGTTGCCGACGCGGTGCTGGGTGGGGATGCGCCATTGCCAGCCCGCCGCCTGCGCGGTGACGCGCGTGTACGGCGTCAGCGGCCCCGCGCTTTCGCTGGGCGCGACCATCGCGCGGTCGCAAGGCAGCCATTGGCTCCAGTCTTCGTAGCCGGTTTTCAGGGTCTGTTCGATCAGCAGGCCGCGGAAGCCGGAGCAATCGATGAACAGTTCGCCTTCGATGCGCTGGCCGTTTTCCAGCACCACCGCTTCGATGAAGCCGTCCTCGCCGCGCCGGACCACGTCGACGATCCTGCCCTCGGTACGCTGCGCGCCGCGTTGCTCGGCAAGCTGGCGCAGGTAGCGCGCGTACAGGCCCGCATCGAACTGGTAGCCGTAGGCGATGTCCGCCAGCGGCGAGCCCGGCGGGGCATCGGCCGGGCTGACCATGAACCTGTTCGTCGGCGCCGCCGCAGTGGGCAGCGAATACGCGCCGATGTCCGGCGCGCGCCCGGCCAGGAACAGCTTCAGCCAGTACTGGTGGAAAGGCAGCGGCCCCATCGAGCGGCCGATGACGCCGAAGCCGTGGACATAGCTGTCGCCGATGCGGCCCCAGTCGTTGAACTGGATGCCCAGCTTGAACGTGCCCTGGGTCTGCGCGACGAAGTCGGCTTCGCGGATGCCCAGCACCTGCGAATTGAAGGTCTTCATGTACGGCACGGTGGATTCGCCCACGCCGACGATGCCGATTTCCTCGGATTCGACCAGGCGGACGTTCGCCCCCTTGCCCAGGTACGTGGCCAGCGCCGCCGCCGCCATCCAGCCGGCGCTGCCGCCGCCCACGACGACGATGTTCCTGATCCGGTTGTCGTTGCCCGTCACTGCGATTACCCCGTTGTTCGTCGGCGCGCCGGATCCGGTGCCGGAAATTCCCGCGATGCACCGGCTTCCGACGATGGCGTCGCAGGCAACCGTGGCCGCCGCACGTGTTGTAGCGATGCAGAAAGAAAAACCGGCAACCGCCGCCTGTCAAGCGAGCGATTGCCGGGGAGAATGCCCCTTCGCGCCGTCGGGCACGAAGGGGCGAGGGGACCTCAGAACCTGTAGGTCAGGCCCAGGTACGCAACGCGGCCCGCATAACCGTTGGAGTAGAAGCGGTCCTCGGTGTCGTTGCCCAGGTGGGAACGCGTCTCTTCCTTGGTCAGGTTCAGCACCGAAGCGCTCAGGCTCAACGCCGGGGTGAAGTTGTACGCAGCGTTCAGGTCGATCTGCTGGTACGGCTCTTCGTACACGTTCAGGCCGTTGACCTGGCCCTGCACCACTTCGCCGCGGCGGTTGTACGAGGCGCGCAGCAACAGCTTCTCGTTCTCGTAGAACACGGTGAAGTTGGCCTGGTTCTTGGCGCTGCCGACCAGCGGCGATTCGCCGATCTCGGTGCCGTCTTCCAGGGTGATGGCCGCTTCGTTGGTGTCGTTGTAGGTGTAGTTGAACTGGAAGCCCAGGCCGAAGTCCAGCGTGTGCTGCGCGTAGAACTCCAGGCCCTGGGACACGCCATCGCGGCCGCCGGCCTTGGTCGAGTAGTTCTGCACGGTCACGGTCTGGCCGTCGATGACCATGTCGACGTCGTTGATCACCGGCACCGCGAAGTTGCTCACGTTCTTGCGGAACAGGTCCAGGCCCACGACCGAACCGGGGTGGAAGTACCACTCCAGGCCCAGGTCGTACTGCTCGGCCTTGTACGGCTGCAGGTTCTTGTTGCTGCCCGAACCGTACCAGCCCAGTTCGCCGGCGCCACCGGTCAGGCGGCGGTCGGCGACGTATTCGGGGCTGAAATACTCCAGGCTGCCGGGGCTGGCGATGTCGCCGTAGCTCGGGCGCGAAATCACCTTGGACGCGGCCGCGCGCAGCACCAGGTCGTCGGTCAGGTCGTAGGCCAGGTTGAAGCTCGGCAACACGTCGGTGTAGTTGCGGTCGACGTTGCTGACCACGAACGATTCCGGCTTCGCCACCCGGTCATGCAACCTCCAGAACCCTTCGCTGCCGCAGTACGTATCGGCGGGCGCGCCGGTGGGCATGGCATCGCCCTGCTGGCATGCCAGCGGGTTGCCGTCGGCGCCGTCGAAGAAGTAGTCGTTGTAGTTGATGACCTTGTCGGTCGAATCCGCGTGCTGCTTGGTGCTGGCGACGCGCACGCCGATGTTGCCGCGCAGGCGGTCGGTGCGGAAGTTGGCCTGCAGGTAGGTGGAGTAGATCTTCTCGTCGACGTTGTAGACGAAGTTGTCCTCGTTGCGGGTCTGCACGCCGCCGTAGGTCTGGTTCAGATAGGCAATGTAGGCCGGGTAGTCGATCGCCGGGAACGAGCTGGCGTTGATGCCGCCGGCCAGGTTGCCCAAGGCGTACAGGAAGTCCGGCGAGAACTGGGTGGCGAGGTCGTTGCAGCGGCCGGCCCAGAAGCGGTTGTCGTAGTCGCTCGGATCGGTGCCCGGGCACGCCCAGTAGGTGTTGCCGGTATTGCGGTGGATGCCGCCGTCGCGGGCCTTGACCCCGAACTGGATCGAATCCAGGAAGCCGCCGTCGGTGTGCCAGGTGCTGTCGATCTGGGCGTACTTCTGCTCGGTGGTGTTGTGGGTCCAGGACGAACCGGTCGAACCCAGGTCGACCTGCAGGATGCCGTTGGCCAGGTTCTGCATCAGTTCCGGCGAGAAGGTCATCGTCGGCGTGCCCGCCAGGTTCCACGAACTGGCGAAGTTGCCCAGGCTCCAGCTGCCGTCGGCGTTCTGGCGGCGCGGCTTCAGCGGCACCGTGAACTGCAGCGACGGGCCGCCTTCGGCCCAGGTGCGGCCGGCCTTGGCGGTGACGTCGACGGACTCGCCGCGCCATTCGAGCTCGAAGTCGGCCGTCTGCGAGCGCGCCTTCTGGATGTTGTAGCTGCCGGTGATCTGCGGCGTCGGCAGGGCGCAGTCGTCCGAACCCCAGCCGCCCGGGGGCAGGCCGGCGGCGGCGGCTTCTTCCTCGCTGCAGTAGTACGCCTTGCCGGCATGCACGCTGTAGTCGGCGCCGGTGACGATGGTGCCGCTCGGATCCATGGTCAGGCCGTCGAGCATGCGGCCGCCGGGCCAGTTGCCGTCGCCGAAGTAGCGGGCAATGCTCCATTCCGGGACCTTGATCGTGTGGGTCTGCGCGTCCTGCGACAGGTCGAAGCGGAAGTAGTTCGCGGTCAGGGTCAGGTTGTCGGTCGGCTTGAACTGGAAGGTCAGCTGGCCGCCCTTGCGCTCGCGCGCCTCCTCGGTGACGTTCTCGTTGACCGAGGTCGGCATCATGAAGCCGGTGTAGTAGTTGCCGTTCTGGTCCCAGAAGCCCGTGCCGCCCCACCAGTTCGAATTGAAGTTGGAGGGCTGGCCGTTGACGTCGACCGCATTGCCGCCTTCGTCGCGGCCATACCACTGCCAGCTCTCGGTGCTGGCGCCCATCGTGCGCGTCGTGCGCTTCTGCTGGGTGTAGCCGACGAACACGCCGAAGCGGTCGTCCTGGTCGTGCCACGAATACGAGCCGGAGAACTGGCCGTCGGTCTTCTTGGTGGTGTCGGCCCAGGTGCCTTCGGCGGAGACGAAGCCGCTGTTGGCTTCCGTTTCCAGCGGACGGCGGGTGTGCAGGATCACGGTGCCGCCGATGCCGCCTTCGTCGATGCGCGCTTCCGGCGTCTTGAACAGCTCGGCGCTGGACAGCATGTTCGACGGCAGCAGCGTGTAATTGAACGAACGGGTCGGGTCGCCGTTGGATTCGGCGGTGGCGATGTAGTTGCCGTTCAACTGGGTCAGGGTCAGTTCCGACGACAGGCCGCGCACGCTGACGTTCTTGCCTTCGCCGCCGCTGCGGCTGACGATCACGCCCGGCACGCGCTGCAGCGCATCGGCGACGTTCTTGTCGGGGAACTTGCCGACGTCCTCGGCGGTGATGACTTCGACGATCGCGTTGGCGTCGCGCTTCTGGTCGAGGCTCTTCTCGATCGCGTAGCGGTAGCCGGTGACGGTGATCGTGTCGAGCTGGGTGGCGTCCTGCGGGGCCTGCGCCTGCGCATCGGCGGCCGCTGCATCCTGTGCGAAGGCGGAAGCCGGCACCACGGTAGCGGTCAGTGCGAGGGCAATGGCGGCGTACAACGAATTGCGGGTATGCGCGTGTGGCGTGTGTTTCATTCCAATCTCCCTCTCTTGGATTGAATGGTGTGTGGATGCAACGAGAACTTGGATCGATCTAAAAAATGGACCGGGAATTTCCCCCAGGCACCTTTGCGACGATGACCCCACAGTTCGATCAAACCGATCCGGTCTTGGCTAAGGAACCCTCGACCGCGATCAGATTTCGATTTAGATCGATCTAATCAATCGGTGGCGGATTATTAGCACGATGCAATGCCCGGTGCATGCTGCCGCGCAGCATGGCAGGTCCGGGGAGGCCCGGGGGTTGCGCACAAATCTGCTGCGCCGCAGCGCGACCCGCCTGTTCAGGTTCGGATCCGACGACGTTTCCGGCGCGCCATCGGACCAGGGCATGGCGGTCGACCTTCGACAAGGGTCCGCGACAACGCTTTGATTTCATGGGAATCATTCGGGTGGACAGGGCGCGTTTGCGCATGTCGATTGGAAGTTTGGATCGATCTAAATCTTGACGCCATGATGCACCCGCCGAATGGTTCCCCGCAATGCCGCGCACCGGCAGGGACGGATGCAGGCCTGCATCCACTGTCGCCGCACGGCGCCAACCGCGCCGTCGGCCTTTCGCCAATCGGGGGTTCCTTCACCATGTTCGATCGATTCCGTTTTCGTGGTTGGGCCGCACCGGCCTTGCTGCTGGGCCTGTGCCTGTTGCCGTCGCACGCATCGGCCGATTCCGCCATCTATGGCGGCGGTCCGTTCTACGGCGGCGGCCAGGCGGTGATGGACGACCTGCGCGCGTCCGGCTTCACCACGGTGATCCTTTTCGGCGTGCACGTGCAAACCAACGGCGACCTGCATTACAACAACGAGCCGATCATTTCCAACGGCAGCTACATCGGCGATCCGGACTGGCCGGCGCGACTGGCCACGCTGAAGCAGGCGCCGACGTCGGTCGATCGCATCGAAGCGTCGATCGGCGGGTGGGGCACCGGCGATTTCGCGAACATCAAGAACCTGATCGCCGCGCAGGGCACCGGCCCGGGCAGCGTGCTGTACAAGAACTTCCAGCTGCTGAAGCAGATCACCGGCGCCGACGCGATCGACTTCGACGACGAAAGCACCTACGACCTGAATTCGTCCACCCAGTTCGGCAACATGCTGTGGGGCCTGGGCTATTCGATCACCCTGGCGCCGTACACCAACCAGAGCTACTGGGTGAACCTGAAGAACAACCTGGCGGGCAAGGTCGACGGCATCCACCTGCAGGTCTACGACGGCGGCGCAGGCAACGATCCGGCTTCCTGGTCGAACGCGCTGGGCATGACCGTCGATCCGGGCGTGTGGTCGAAGCACGGCAGCGGCTGCACCGCCGGCGACAGCCCTTCGTCGGTGCAGAACAAGATGCAGAACTGGAAGAATTCGGCCGGCATCGTCGGCGGCTTCATCTGGTTGTACGACGACATCCAGGCTTGCTGGTCGCAGGGCACCACCGCGCAGTACGCCGCGGCGATCAACAACGCGATCGCCGGTCCGCCGGTCGCAAGCTTCGGCTATGTCGTCGCGGCGGACGGACTGGACGTGAGCTTCACCGACTTTTCCTCGGACCCCGACGGCAGCATCGTCTCGCGCGACTGGGACTTCGGCGATGGCGCCACCTCGACGGAAACCAACCCGCTGCACGCTTACGCAGCGCCCGGCATCTACACGGTGACCTTGACGGTGACCGACAACGACGGCGAGTCGGCGAGCAAGAGCGACTCGGTCGTGGCCGGCCTGGTGAACCTGGCATTGAACAGGCCGGCGACGGGCGCGACCGCGTGCAACGGCAGCGAAACCCCGGACAAGGCGGTCAACGGCAGCGTCGACGGCGGCAACGGCGACAAGTTCTGCACGCTGGCCTCGTCGCAGTGGCTGCAGGTCGATCTGGGCGCGCTGCGGAACATCAACCAGTTCGTGATCAGGCACGCCGGCGCCGGCGGCGAATCCAGCGCCTGGAACACCCGGGCCTACAGCATCCGGGTGTCGTCCGACGGCAACGCCTGGAGCACGGCGGCCGCGACCAGCAGCAATGCCGCCGATGTCTCCAGCCATGCCATCGCGGAAACCGCCGCGCGCTACGTGAGGCTCGACATCGCCACGCCTTCGCAGGACGGCAGCAGCCCGGCCGGCCGCATCTACGAATTCGAAGTCTATGGTTCGGGGACGACGCCCCCGCCGCCGCCGACCGAGGTCAACCTGGCCCTGAACAGGCCGGCGACCGGCAGCAGCGCCTGCAGCGGCAGCGAAACGCCCGCCAAGGCGGTGAATGGCAGCGTGACCGGCGGCAACAGCGACAAGTTCTGTTCGCCGGGCGACAGCGGCGGCTTCTTCCAGCCGAAGAAGTACTGGCTGCAGGTGGACCTGGGCTCTTCGCAAAGCATCCGGCGCTTCGTGATCAAGCATGCCGGCGCGGGCGGCGAATCCACCGCGTGGAACACCAAGGCCTACAACATCCAGGTTTCGTCCAATGGCAGCAGCTGGGCCACGGTGGCCACGGTGAGCAACAACGGCGCCAGCACCACCAGCCACGACATCGCGCCGGTCGATGCGCGCTACGTGAAACTCAACATCACCACGCCGGCGCAGGACGGCAACGCGGCGGCGCGCATCTACGAGTTCGAGGTGTATTGAGCGGAACGCCCGCCCGAAGGCCGGGCCGTCGCCAGGGCAATGGCGGCGGCCTCAGCCGCCGCAACCGCCGCAGCACACGGAAGGAATCGGGTCGATGTCGGCCAGGGCGACGCGGTAGCCGGATCTGCCGAGGGCGTCGACGAGTTCGGCCGGCAGGGCGATGGTCATCACCCGCAGGCGGGAGAGGGCATCGATGTCGACGATGGCGGAAGGGTCGATTTCGCGCAGTGCCTCTTCGATCCGGGCGATGTCGGGCCGCGTATCGTTGATCCAGACATGGAATTCCATGGGGTCGCTCCTGGGTTCGGGGATGGCGCCGGTACCGTCGTGCCGCGCGTGCGCCGACGCATTGGGTCGGCGCACGCGCGGGCGGACCGGGATCACTTGGTGACGATGAGCTTGCCCTTCATCATCGTGTAGTGGCCGGGGAAGCTGCAGTAGAAGCTGTAGTCGCCGCCCGCCGTCAGCTTCTTGCCGGGGAAGGTGATCTTGGCCTTCTGGCCGCCGCCGATCAGCGTGGTCGCGGCGATCACCCGCGCGTCGCCCTTCGGCACGTAGTTGTTGGCGGCACCGGCCTTGACCGCGTCGCGGGAGATGCCGGCCATGTCGGCGGTGGTCGATACCACGACGTTGTGGCCCATCGCGGCGGCCGGCAGCTTGCCGGTGTGGGTCAGCTCGATGGTGATGGTGGGGCAGCTGGCCGAGACCGTCGCTTCCTTCAGGTCGAACTGCATGGCGTCGTTGCCCTTGAGGGCGACGGTGCAGTTGCCGGCGGCCTGGGCCATGCCGGCGGCGCCGAGCAGTGCGAGGGCGATCAGGGATTGTGCGAGTTTCATCGTGTACTCCTTGGTTGTGGGGTGAGGGAAATCGTTGCTTGGGTTCATTGCGGGTTCGCCAGCAGCGCCTTGACCTCGGCGACGAACGCCGGCTCGGCGGCGATGCCCGCGACTTCGGTGCGCGCGCGGACGACGCCGTCGGCATCCAGCAGCACCAGCACGCTGGTGTGGTTGATGCTACCGTCCTCGCGCGGGCGGTATTTCACGCCGAGCACGCTGGCGATGGCGCGCACGTCGTCCGGCCCGGGGCGCAGGAAGCGCCAGTCGGCCGGGGCGCGGTGCCGGCGCGCGGTTTCGTCCAGCACCGCTGCGGTATCGCGCGCGGGGTCCAGGGTCACCATGACCACGTCCAGCCGCGCGCGCTCGGCCGGCGGCAGTTGCGACTGCACGTTCTTCGCGCTTTCGATGATCAGCGGGCAGGTCATCCGGCATTGCGCGTAGAACATCGAGACCAGCTTCGGGCGCCCGCGCAGCTGCGCCCACTGCAGCGGCCGGCCATGCTGGTCGACGAGGCTGGCCTGCAGGTGGTACAGCGATTCGCCGGGCAGCGCCTGTGCCTGCGCGGCGGCGTGGCCAAGGCCGAGACCCAGGCCGATCAACAGGAAGAGGGCGGGGATTTTCATGGCTGGCTCCTAGCGCAGCGGAAACCGAGGTTGCCGAGGGTGGCTTGCGGCGGCAGCGCCGACAGCAGGATGAAGCGCTTGACCACGGCGTAGTCGGCGGAATCGTTGAAGGCCAGCGCGCTGGCGCCGCAATACTGCACGCGGTCGCCGTCGTCCTGGCCGCGGCGGTCGCCATCGCCGAGCAGCGAAGCGAAGTCGTCGCTCCATTCCCAGTTCGCGCCGTGCATGCCATACACGCCATAAGCGTTCGCCGGCGCGTCCTTGGCCGCATCCAGCGCGTGCGGCGTGCCGTCGTTGGCCCGGCGGGCGCGCCATTGCCGGTCGCCGCGCGCATCCTTGCGCGTCGCATCGGCCGCGGCCACGTACTCCCATTCCAGGAAGGTCGGCAGGCGCGCCTGCTGCGCGCGGCAATAGGCGTCGGCGGCGTACCAGTTCACGTGCACGACCGGGGCATCCGGATCGACGCCGGCGCCGGGCGCATCGGCCTGGAGCCAGTGGCCCAGGTAGCCGGGGCTGGAAAACACCTTCGGCACGCGGTCGCGCCGCCACTGCGGATGTTCCGCGACGAAGGCGGCGAAATCGGCGTTGCTGACCGGCCGTGCCATCAGCGAGAACGAGGCCACCGGCACCGTGCTGGCGGCCTCTTCGAAACGCACCGAGGAACGGAAATCCCCGCCCGCGATCACCCGGTATTCGCCGGCACCGGCGGCCAGCGCCGGTGCAAGGGCCAGGATGAAGCTCAGGAGCAGTTTCCGTTCCATGGTGTTTCCTTACTTGCCGGCCTCGGCCTCGGCCTCGGCCTGCGGGTACTCGATGTCGTGCTGCTGGCCGCTGTAGATCTCCGGCTTCTTCTCGCCATCGACCTTGAGGATGCCCAGCGCGCCCTTGTGGAAGGCGCGGAAGATGCTGTGGTCGACCAGCACGAAGTTGCCGGGCACGTCGGCCTTGAACTCGACGATGGCCGAACCACCGGCCGGGATCAGCGTGGTCTGCACGTTCTCCTGGAACTTGGTGCCGCCTTCGGTGTAGACCTTGTCGAAGATCTCGCCGATGACGTGGAAGCTGGACACCAGGTTCGGGCCGCCATTGCCGACGAACATGCGGATCTTCTCGCCGGCCTTGGCCTGCAGCGCGTTGTCGCCGGTCAGCGCGCCGACCGAGCCGTTGAACACCACGTAATCCGGATGTTCGGCGATGCCCTTCTCGAGGCTGAACGGTTGCAGGCCCGGTTCGCCATTCGCGCCTTCGGTGTAGAAGTCGCCCTGCATGATGTAGAACTCCTTGTCCACCGGCGCCAGCCCTTCCTCGGGCTCGACCAGGATCATGCCGTACATGCCGTTGGCCACGTGCATGGCCACCGGGGCCATCGCGCAGTGATAAACGTACAGGCCCGGGTTCATCGCCTTGAACGTGAACTGCGTTTCGTGGCCGGGCAGGGTGAAGGTGGCCTCCGCGCCGCCGCCCTGGCCGGTGACGGCGTGCAGGTCGATGTTGTGCGACATGTGCGAGTCGTGGCGGTTCTTGAGCTTGAACTCGACCGTGTCGCCCTGGCGCACGCGGATGAAGCTGCCCGGCACCGAGCCGCCGAAGGTCCAGAAGTTGTAGGTGACGCCATCGGCCAGGCGCATGTCCTTCTCGATCATTTCCAGATCGACGACGACCTTGGCCGGAACCTTGCGCGTGATCGGCGGCGGCACCATTGGCGGTGCGGTCAGCACCGCCTGGATCGTCTCCAGCGGCGCGTCCGCGGCGGCCTTGGCGGCGATGGCCGGGCCGGCGAACGCGGCGGCGATGGCGCCGGCTAGGGCGCAGCGGAACAGCATGCGGTTCGGGCGTTTCATGGCGTTTTTCCTTGGCTTGTCGTGATGGAGACAAGCTAGGGCCGGCAGGCGCGACGGGCCTTGATTTGCATCAATCGCACGGTGCCGCGACGCGCATCGGGACGTGTTTCCGCAAGCGGCTTGACTTGCGTCAAGCGGCATCGCCGATGCGGGCGGCCGCGCGGTCGCGCCGCGCGATGCGCGGCGTGCGATGCGATCGGGAATCCGGCAGGCGGTTTGCGCGGATCAGGGCGCCAGGTACAGCAGCAGGCCCAGCGGATGGTGCATCCGGGCGATGCCGTAGACCTGCAGGAAGCACAGCAGCGCCGCGCCGGCCAGGATCGCGCGGGCGGCGGTCGTGCGCCGCGGGCGGAACGCGGCGATGCCCAGCACGACGTAGCAGGCGACGAAGCCGATCTTCACCAGCAGCCAGCCATTGGCGAACATGCCGGCGGGCAGGATGGTCAGCAGCATCAGCGCGGCGGTCAGCAGCACCGTATCGACGCTGTAGCTGAGGTAGCGCACGGCCGCCGCGCGCGGCCAGCGCATGCCGGCAAGCAGCGCCAGCGCGCGCAACGCGAAGAACGCGCCGCTGGAAAGCGCCGCGTACATGTGGACCAGCTTGATCCAGGGGTAGAACTCGATCATGCCTCTTATCCGGGGCGTCCGTCGGCGCGCGGGCTCAGGTAGATCCAGCCGATGCGCGCCACCCACGGCAGCAATGCTAGCAGCCAGCCGAACGCGGCCGCCACCTGCCAGCCCCAGGCGTCCGGCGCGATCTCCGCCACCACGCGCATCACCGCGACGGCCTGCAGCGCGAAGAAGGCGAACCACGCGGGCCTGGTCATCACCAGCGGGCGCCCAGAATGCCCCTGCGTCACCCGCGTGACCATCGCCACCAGCACGCTGCCGAAGAAGCCGATGAACATCGCGTGCATCGGCGCGCGGCCCAGCACGAAGGCATCGCTGGCCAGGTAGACCAGGCTCTGCGTCACGTACAGCGCGAAGGTGATCGGCAGCCATGCGCAGCCGATGAACAGCACCGCCAGCAATCCGGGCATCCTGCCGCGCGGCCACCAGCGCCACAGCGCGCATGCGGTCAGCGCCAGCAACGGCAGGTCGGCCAGCCACAACCACGCATAGGCGTGGGCGAGCTCCAGCGCCAGGTGCAGCAGCAATCCGGCCCACGCGGCCGCCAGCCACCACAACGGCCGCCACGGCCGGTAGCCGGGCACCACGTTGCCGGCGAAGAACGGGAACATGCGATGCGCCACGGTCAGGTAGATCGGCAGCAGCAGGCCGATGCCGCCCAGCTTGATGCTGGCGAAGGCCAGCCACGCGTTGCCGCCCAGCGCGAAGGCGACGAAGCACAGCAGGCCGACATAGCCCAGGCACAGCGCGGCGAAGCACGAGCGCGCATGCCAGGTAACACCGCGTTCGCGCAGCAGCAGGCGGCCCAACGTCGACAGGCCGGCGCTCCAGCCGGCCACCGACAGGATCAGGCCGACGGTGTAGCCGACCTCCCAGCCGGCGGTCGCCAGCAGCAGCGCCAGTTGCCCGCCCATCAGTCCGGCGCCGACCGGCGCATAGCGCCAGCGCGACAGGTCCGGCAGGCCCATCCAGCGCGGGAACACGGTCAGCAGGAAGCCGAACACGAAACTCGGCAGCACCAGGTACTGCATCAGGAAGGCGTGCAGCCAGCCGGCATAGACCGGCGTCTCCGGCATGGTCCAACCGCCGCGCAGCGACGCCAGCCACAGTGCCCACCACCCCATCGCCAGCAGCAGGTTGCCGGCGCCGATGAAGAACATCAGGCGATGCGGCGCCTGCAGCAGGTGCAAGGGGGAAAGTGGGGCGCGGCGTGTCGGCAGGGGTTCAATGTGCATGTGCCCAGTCTGGGCGACATGCGTGCAACGCGCCTTGACATGGGTCAGGTGGGGCTACTTTGGGAGGGCGTTCACGAAGTTTCCGGACACCGTTTCCGCCGTTTCGGATATGGGATCGCCCAAGCGGAAGTGTTTCGGGTACCGCCCGTGGCATCCTCAATGCGCGGGTGACCGATATTGGCGTTGCCGTACGCCGGATGGCTGGGCTATATGTCGCAGCTCGAACGCGGCATGAAGCCGAAGTCGGTGGAAAGGGGATATATGCGCAACATGGGGTGGATGCTGCTATTGACGGCATGGGCGGGCAGTTTGTTCGGTACGGATGTATTGGCGCAGTCGTCAGGTGATTCGCAGGCGGAAGCGGGCTCCCTGTCCGAGCCGCCCACAGATCAGGTCTCCCCGATGGCGGTAGGCGTAGGAGGTGGATCGGATCCGCAGACCGCCCTGATGACGGTGGTCGAGCCAAAACTGGAAGTCAGTCTGTCCCCTCTGGACGACAGCTACGACCCTGCTACCGGCACGGTCACCTTCTCGGCCACGGACATTTCGCTGCCAGGGAACTTCGCCATCCCGGTTGAGCTCAGCCGCTGGGTTCCGTCGGATGATTCCGATACCGGAGGGCCTGGCACCTGGAAGTGGAACATTCCGTTCATTCGCGGCAACTACCTGGATGTCAAGGATGGACACAGCGATACCGGCTGGGATTGGGGCTACAACACTTGGCGGCATGGCAAGAACTGCAGCGGCAGTGCGGACAGTGTCGTCAACAACAACGGCGACCTGATCGCGGCCGAAGCCTATTGGAATGGCAAGTTGCTGCATATCCCCGGCGTCACGTCGGAGACCTTCCTGGTCGCTACTGGCGGGCAGCAGGTCACCAAGTCGAATTTCAAGATCACAGGTTGCATCAACAACGCTTCCGGGCAAGAGGGCATCGTCGTCGCCGGGCCGGATGGCCTGACCTACACCTTCAACCAGATCAAGAGCTACTACAACAACAAGGCCGCGCTCAAGGATCCTATCGTCCGCACGCGCCTGTTGATGGTGACGAAGATCGAGGACCGCTTCGGCAATCACGTCGATTACAGCTATACCGATGGCAAGTTGATCCAGATCAGCGCTTCAGATGGTCGAGTCATCACCATTGCCTACAACGCATCTGGCGCAACGGCTTCCGCCAACGGCAGGACATGGACCTATGCCGACGATGTCGTCACATTGCCTGATGGGGTCGGTCAGTGGAAATACGAAGGATTGCCCGCCGTCGCGTTCAAGCCCAATGGCATTGGCAGCTACAGCCAGCAATTCCGGATAGCGACTGGCGAGCCAAATCTGATTCCGGGTTGCTCGGTCGCCACGGGCGATTACACCGTCAAGGTAACGAGCCCCGGCGGGCTGCTGACGACCTATCTCTTCCGGGACACCATTCATTACCGTGCCAACGTCGAGCCCTATCTCTACTACGATGTCTACGCGCAGGGTTACGTCATTTCCCGGTCGGTAAATTGCACGATCGCACGGTCGCTTGTCAGTAGAAGCATTTCGGGGCCAGGCATCACGGCGGCAACCTGGAACTACCAGTACTCCGGCAACCGCGGGACCTATACCGCTTCCAGCGGTCTCAACGACTTCCTGACTGGTCCCTTCGACCTGCCCGTGCCAGCCGTGGGCGGCTACCCGAGTCCGATCACGGCCGGCAATGCGGTCAACTACCGCAGCACAACCGTCAGCGGACCCGACAAGAAAATCGTGTTTTACATCGATCGCCAGTCGGACACGATCAGCGAGAACCGTACCATCGCCCAGGATGTACTCAATGCGGCGGGAAACCAACTGTTGCAGCGAACGGAATATACCTTTGCCCTGGGTAACTTGGTGGGACAGCATGGGCTTGACCAGCCGGTCAACGGTTATCAGCTCATGTACCGCATCAATCAGACGCAGATAACAGACAAGTACTACGTCAGTGGTGGTACGGACACCTACGTCACGACTTCCAGCAATTACGATGCCTACGGTTACCCCCTGAGCAGCCAGGAGTCAAACAGCTTCAGCAGCAACGTGCGCACGGTGGAGAAGACCTACCTCCACGACACGACCAACGGCCTGATTGGCCTGCCGTTGACCGAAAAAGTCAACGGCATCACTGCAGTGGAAAACCGCTACAACGCGCTGGGCCAGCGGGACTGGACTAAGGCTTTCGGCAAGCTGCAGCAGACTCTGACCTACGACGTCAGTTCCAGCGTGGCCAGCGGCCAGCGCGGCACGTTGAAGACGGTCAAAGACGGCAATAACAACGTCACCACTTACACCAACTGGAAGCGTGGCATCCCGCAAACCGCTGCCTTTGCCGATGGCAAGACGAAGTCGGTGACAGTCGACGGCAATGGCTGGATCGTATCGATCACCGACGAGAACGGCGCCGGATATACGACCAACTATGGCTATGACGCGATGGGCCGGCTGGCCAGCACCGCCTATCCGACCGGCGACACCACGGCCTGGAACACCACCACCCAAGTATTCGAGAAGGTAGCCAGTAGCGAGTACGGCATTGCCGCCGGGCACTGGCGGCAGACCATCAGCACCGGCAACGGCAAGAAGATCAGCTACTTCGATGCCCTGTGGCGTCCGCTGGTGGTGCGCGAGTACGACGCGGCCAACGTGGCCGGCACCCAGCGCTTCCAGCGCTTCACCTACGACCACGAGGGCCGGGTGACCTTTGCGGCGTACCCGGGCACGACCGATGCGCTAAGCACCGGCACCTGGACCGAATACGACGCGCTGGGCCGGGTCACGTCGGTGTCCCAGGACAGCGAGCAGGGTCTGCTGATCTCCACTACAGCCTATTTGGCTGGACTCAAGATCCGGGCGACAGCGCCCAATGGCAGCCAGACCACGACCACCTTCAAGGCTTACGGC
The DNA here is from genome assembly GCF_010211755.1 of Pseudoxanthomonas sangjuensis. GTDB lineage: Bacteria > Pseudomonadota > Gammaproteobacteria > Xanthomonadales > Xanthomonadaceae > Pseudoxanthomonas_A > Pseudoxanthomonas_A sangjuensis. The sequence goes on from NZ_PDWR01000002.1 coordinate 49,327, forward strand.
CAACCGACGACCGATTGGCCGGTGCTGGTCGCGCACCCGGAAGGGGCCTATACCCACATCACCCGCGATGCGTTCGGCAAGCCGACCCGGATCCGGCGCAGCAACAGCAGTAGCCCGACCGGCGGCACGGTGGCGATCAACCGGGACTACGCCTACAACGCCAACCAGGAACTGTGCCGCGCGGTGGAGCCGGAGACCGGGGCCACGCTGATGGGCTACGACGGGGCGGGCAACCTGAAGTGGAGCGCGGCGGGGCTGGGCAGCACGCAGGCCTGCGAAACCGCCGGCACCTCGACCAACGTTGCCCCCCGCCGCGTGGACCGCACCTACGACGCCCGCAACCGGCTCAAGACCCTGGTGTTCCCGGACGGCAAGGGCAACCAGACCTGGACCTATACGGCAGACGGCTTGCCGAAGACGATCGCTACTTACAATGGCGCGAATAACACGCAGCAGGTCAATAACACCTACAACTACAACAAGCGCCGACTACTGACGTCCGAGGTGGTGGCGCAACCGAACTGGTACACGTGGACGGCCACCTACAGCTATAACGCGAACGGTCACCTGAGCAGCCAGTCCTATCCGGGCGGCGGCCTGTCAGTCAGCTACGCCCCCAACGCACTGGGCCAGCCGACCCAGGTGGGTACCTACGCCAGCGGGGTCAGCTACTACCCGAACGGGGCGATCAAGCAGTTCACCTACGGCAACGGCATCGTGCACACGATGACGCAGAACGCGCGGCAGCTGCCCAGCCGCAGCACGGACTGCACGACCACCGGCACCTGCAGTACGGCCAACAAGCGGCTGGACCTGAGCTACAGCTTCGACAAGAACGCCAACGTCGCCCAGATCGTCGACAACCTCGACGGCCGCCAGACCCGCGGCATGAGCTACGACGGCCTGGACCGGCTGATCCAGACCACCAGCAACATGTTCGGTACGGCCAGCTACAGCTACGACGTGCTGGACAACATCACCCGGGCGACGGTGGGGACCTCGCCGACGCTGGCGGCGCGGGACTGGTACTACTGCTACACCGGCAACCGGCTGAGCAACGTCAAGACCGGCAGTTGCGCCGGCGCGACGGTGGTCGGGCTGGAGTACGACGTGCAGGGCAACGTCGTGAACAAGAGCGGGCAGGTCTACAACTTCGACTACGGCAACCGGCTGCGCAGCGCGACCGGGGAAGCCTATCGCTATGACGGCTACGGGCGACGTGTGCTGAGTAATGCCAGCGCGGGCAACATCGTGTCGATGTACGGGCAGTCGGGGCAGTTGCTGTACACCAGTAACAACCGTACGGTGAAGCGGACGGAATATATCTACCTGGGCGGCAGTCTGGTGGCGCAACGCGAGCGACCGACGAGCAGTGAGACGGCGACGGTGAAGTACCAGCATACCGATGCGCTGGGCAGCCCGATCGCGACCACTGATGCCAACAAGGCGTTCATCGACAAGACGGAGTACGAGCCGTACGGGCGGCAGAGCAACCGGCCGGTGGTCGACGGGCCGGGCTACACGGGGCATGTGCAGGATGCGGCCACCGGGCTGACCTACATGCAACAGCGCTACATGGATCCGGCGCTGGGGGTGTTCCTCAGTGTTGATCCTGTGACGGCATACGACAATCCAATCGGTGCGTTTAACCGTTACTGGTACGCATCGAATAACCCGTACAAGTTCACCGATCCTGACGGGCGTGCTGCGCGAATTACGCGCGATGGCGGCACGATCCTCGTAGAGTTGCCGACCAAATTTACTGGAGATGGAGCATCCGCAGAAAACATAGCCGCAGTGACGAGCGGATTCGAGTCACAGAGTGGTGTCTATACGGTTGACGGCGTACCAACTCAGGTTGACTTTAAGGTCACGCAAATTACAAAAGACACACCAAAATCGCTGCAGAATGAAGTGAGGTTGGTGAACGGACCGACCGACAACCCGACGGGCTCAGGGGTTAGTTATGCAGATAAGGTTGGCGGCACCAAGGCTACTGTTGACGTGACTGATCGAGGATTTCAGTATGGATCTGGTCACCACGAAATGGATCATCTTGCAGGGGCTGAGGATGGCTATACGCGCGATGCGTCAGGCAAAAAAGTGCCCGATCCGAACCGTCCTGGCGATATCATGGCTCGGTTGCCCGGAAAGATGACGGATCGCGCTGTTGGTGAAATCGTAAAGCATCCGAATAACGAGCAGGTTGCCAAATGAACGCGAGCATCAGGAGCTTTATTATTTGCCTTTTTGCATTGGGGTATGGTGTAGCTGACCTTGCGGCAGCGACTGAAAATGAAATGCGAACAAGCTCTACGTCCAAATATCCTTGCGACGTGTTCAATTACAATTTCTGCTTCAGAAAGCCATACGGTACGTTCAGTGAACTTGGTTCCGGCCCAGACTTCGATATCTATCGGATCAGCGACGCTGACAGCAGGCAGTTGTTATGGTCGATATACGTTGGAACTACTCCGGAGCGCATGCGGGAAATAGCGAATATTTTCGATGCGAGATCGAGCGGAATTAAAGTTTCCATTGGCATGTATGCGGATACCGCTTCGGCTGGCGGTCTGGATCTCATGCTGGCGTACCCCAATGGGGTTTTTGTGCATATCTTCGGAGTGGAATCAGAACAGGGTAAGAGAGCTCTCATTGAGATGTTGCCTAGTTTTCGTCTCTGCAAGAAGAAAGGGATGACCAGTATCGCCTGCAAAACGTCTCCTATACTTGATGTAAAGACACAGAAGGCTCTACGTGATGCGATCGAGAAAGAGTAAGCGAAAACCGAAAACAGGACTAAAGGGGACGGAGACAATTAAACGAGCCTCGCTGTCTAAATTCAGGATGCGCTCTTAACGCGCGTAAGGCGGGTTAAAACCCGCCCTACCGTAACTGGGTAGGGCGGGTCATGACCCGCCTACTGCGGGAGGCGGGATCGCGAGGTGAAGAAAATGAGGTGCCTACAAAGGGCCGTAGGCTGGGATGAAGCGAAGCGCAATCCCAGCTATTCTCGCCGTGGTGCGAACCTATCTCCGCAACCGAACGCTAGGCGGGACATATTTCTTCACGGTCAACCTGGCCGAGCGCCAGGGCAACACCCTCCTGACGGACAATATCGATCTTCTGCGGGAAGCCTTCCGGAGAACGCTGGCGGAGTATCCGGTTGCCATGGACGCCATCGTCGTCCTGCCCGACCACCTGCACTGCCTGTGGCGCATGCCGGAAGGAGACGACAATTACGCCAGTCGCTGGCGATTGATCAAGGCGGGATTCTCGCGGGCCATGGCCAAGGGCGAGCGGCAATCGGCCAGCCGGTTGCGCAAGGGCGAACGCGGCATCTGGCAGCGCCGGTATTGGGAGCACTTGATCCGGGATGAGACGGATTACGCGCGGCACGTGGATTACATCCATTACAACCCGGTCAAGCACGGCTACGTGGCGCAGGCGAGGGATTGGCCTTATTCGACATTTCCTCGCTGGGTGGAACGGGGCGTCTACACCGAAGGTTGGGGTGTGGGCAACGATGTGCGTGATATGAACTGGGAGTGATGTTGTCGTTGTTGTGTGGAGGCGCTGGGATTACGCTTCGCTTCATCCCAGCCTACGGCCCTGCTACGACTGTACAAGTTGAGTAATTACCCGACACCCGGGCGCCGGCGGCCGGCTCCTTGACCTGCGTCAGGCGAAGGCGACCGCGCACGCAAGGTGCGCCAGATTCGCGTCGCTTGGCGCGCTCCGAAAAAAAGAGCCGCTTGCGCGGCTCTTTTCCCATTGCGGAAACCGCCACCTGCTGGCGGGCGGCGGCAGCGACGGATCAGTTCTCGCCGACGGGGAGGGCGGCCACCGCCGCCTTGCGCGGCGCCACCCACAGGCGGAACACGAACCACGCCAGTGCGACGGCACCGACGCTGAACAGCGTGTCGGCCGGAACGCGCATCCACACCAGCAGGTCGATCAGCGGCTGCTGCATGAACTCGGCCGAGCGGGCGTACCAGTAGCCGTGCTTGATCGCGGCGTTGAGCTGCAGGATGCCCAGCGGCAGCAGGGTGAACGCGGCCATGCCGGACAGGCCGATGTTCAGCGCCCAGAACGCGGTGCCCAGCAGCTTGTCGCTCCACTGCAGGTCGGGCTTCAGGCCGCGCAGGCAGAACAGCATCAGGCCGATGCCGAGCATGCCGTACACGCCGAACAGCGCGGTGTGGCCGTGGGTCGCGGTCAGGTTCAGGCCCTGCATGTAGTACAGCGACAGCGGCGGGTTGACCAGGAAGCCGAACAGGCCGGCGCCCACGAGGTTCCAGAACGACACCGCCAGGAAGAACATGATCGGCCACTTGTACCTGGCCATCCACGGCGTGGCCTTGCCCAGCTTGTAGTTGTGGTAGGCCTCGAAGCCGACGTAGGCCAGCGGCACCACTTCCAGCGCCGAGAAGCTCGCGCCCAGGGCGACCACCGCCGTCGGCGTACCGGCGAAGTACAGGTGGTGCAGGGTGCCCAGCACGCCGCCGGCCATGAACACGATGGTGGCGAACAGCACGGCGACGGTGGCGCTGCGCACCTGCAGCAGGCCCAGGCGGGTGAACAGGAAGGCGATGACCGCCACCGCGAACACCTCGAAGAAGCCTTCGACCCACAGGTGCACGACCCACCAGCGCCAGTACTCGACCATCGACAGGTGGCTGTGCTCGCCCCACATCAGGCCGGCCGCGTAGAACAGGCCGATCGCGACCACCGACAGGAACAGCAGGCTGACGATCGACTTGGATTCGCCGCCGTTGCGGATCGCCGGCCACAGCGCGCGGCCGACCAGGGTCAGCCACAAGACCAGGCCGACGAACAGGAACCACTGCCAGAAGCGGCCCAGGTCGACGTATTCCCAGCCCTGGTGGCCGAACCAGAAGTTGTTGGCCAGGCCCAGCTTCTGCATCACCGCGAACCACTGCCCGGCGAAGGAGCCGACCACGATGATCACCAGGCAGGCCAGCAGGAAGTTGACGCCCAGGCGCTGGAATTTCGGTTCATGCCCGGAGATCGCCGGGGCGATGTACAGGCCCATGCCGAGCCACGCAGTGGCGATCCACAGCACCGCCAGCTGGGTGTGCCAGGTACGGGTCAGCGAATACGGCAGGATGTCGGACAGGGCGAAACCGTAGGCTTGCTGGCCCTCGACCTGGTAGTGCGCGGTGGTCGCGCCGAGCAGGATCTGCACCAGGAACAGCGCGATCACCACCCAGAAGTACTTGGCGGTGGCGCGCATCGACGGGGTGACCTTGATCGTGGCCAGCGGGTCGCTCTTGGGCAGCACCGGTACCATCTCGTCGCCGTGGCTGACCGCGTAATGCCAGCCGAGCAGGCCGATGCCGGCGATCAGGAACAGCACGCTGAACACCGACCAGATGAACAGGTTCGACGGCGGGGTGTTGCCGACCAGCTCGTCGTGCGGCCAGTTCGCGGTGTAGGTGATCGACTTGCCGGGACGTTCGGTCACCGACGACCAGGCCGCCCACCAGTAGAACGCGGTCAGTTGCCGGCGATGTTCGGCGTCGGGCACGGTGTCGTTGCGCATGGCGTAGGCCTCGCGCAACTCCGCGGTGGCCGGGTCGTTGCCGAACACGCTTTCGTAGTGCGCGGCGACGGTCTGGATCGCGGCGGCGCGGTCGGCGTCGATGCGGATCGTGCCGGTGGCGGCGTCATACGTGTTCGGGCGCAGCAGTTCCTGCACGCGTTGCGCGTAGGCGGCCTGGGTCGGCGCGTCGAGCTGTTTGTAGCTGTCGACGCCATGCTCGCGCTTGGCCCAGATGTCGAGGATGGCCTCGGCCTCGCGGTGCAGCCAGTCCGCGCCCCAGTCCGGCGCGACGTAGCCGCCGTGGCCCCAGATCGAGCCCAACTGCTGGCCGCCGATCGACTGCCAGACCTGGCGGCCGGTTTCGATGTCGTCGCGGGTGTAGACGACCTTGCCGTCTCCGGTCACGACCTGCGTGGGCAAGGGCGGCGCCTGGCGATGCACTTCGCCGCCGACCCAGAGCAGGGCGGCGAACGACGCGATGAGCAGGGCTGCCAGCCCCGCCCACAGTTTGCGTGTTGAATTCATGATGCGGCTCCTGAGGAAAACCGCCGCATCATCGGCGCCCCCGTCCCCGGGCTCCATGACGTAGGTCAAGCCGGCACCGATCCGCGCGGCGCCGCGGGGGGCGTCACTCGCGCAGCACGGCCAGCGCCAGCGCCTCCAGGCGCGGCAGGTCGACGATCTCGACGTCGCGCTGCTTGATGTGCAGCAGGCCGTCCTGTTCGAAGCGGCGCAGCACGCGACTGACCGTTTCCGGCGCCTGCCGCAGGTAGTTGGCGATGTCGGTGCGCGACATGGTCAGCTGGAAGCGCCGCGGCGAGAAGCCGCGCGCGGCCAGTCGCCGCGACAGGCCGATCAGGAACGCGGCCATGCGTTCGTCGGCAGTGTTGTCGCGCGCGAACAGCGAGGCCACGCCGATGTCGTGGCTCATCAGCCGGAACAGGTGCCGTTGCAGGTTGGGCAGGCGCGTGGCCAGCAGCGCGATCTTCGGGAACGAGAACCGGCACAGCATCACCGTGTCCAGGGCCACGGCGTTGCAGGGGTAGCGATCGTCGTGGATCGCGTTCAGGCCGATCACCTCGCCCGGCAGGTGGAAGCCGAGCACCTGCTCGTGGCCGTTGCGGTCGATCTGGTAGGTCTTGACCGTGCCGGCGCGCACCGCGGCGATCGCGCTGAACGGATCGCCTTCGCGGAACACGTGCTCGCCGGGATGCAGCGGCCCCACGTGCTCGACCAGCACGTGCAGGTCCATCAGCGCGGACTTGTCCATGCCCTCGGACAGGCAGGCCTGCGAGAACGCGCAGGTCGAGCAGAATCGCAGTTCGTCGCCGTCGTCGGCCGCCACGCCCGGGTTCGGGCGCGGGAAGATCACCCGCGCGGACATTCCATTCCCCCCTGCGGGCTCAGACGGTGCGCGAGAAGCGTGGTGTTTCCTGCGCGGCGGCGGTGGACAGGTAGCGGTCGAAGCACATGGCGATGATACGCAACAACAGGCGGCCCCGCGAGGTCGCGCGCAGGCCGCGCGCGTCCAGTTCGACCAGTCCGTCGGCCCGCAGCGGCGCCATGCGCGCCAGCGCGTCGCGGAAGTAGTCGGCGAAATCGATCACGTGGCGGCGGCCGATGGCATCGAATTCCAGCTGGCCGTGGCACATCAGCGACTGGATCACGTCGGCGCGGATCAGGTCGTCCTCGTCCAGGCGCATGCCGCGCCACACCGGCAGCCGACCCTGGTCGATGGCCTGTTCCCAGCCCTCGATGTCGCGCGGGTTCTGGCTGAAGCTGGGGCCGATATGGCTGATCGCGCTGACGCCCAGCCCGATCAGGTCGCTTTCCGCGTGCGTGGTGTAGCCCATGAAATTGCGGTGCAGGTCGCCGGAGCGCTGCGCCCGGGCCAGTTCGTCGTCCGGCAGCGCGAAGTGGTCCATGCCGACGTAGACGTAGCCCGCCTCGCCCAGTTTCTCGATCGCGCGCTGCAGCAGGCCCAGCTTGAGTTCCGGCGCGGGCAGGTCGGCGGCGTCGATCTGCCGTTGCCCGCGGAACAGCGACGGCAGGTGCGCGTAGCCGTACACGGCCAGCCGGTCGGGGCGCGCCCGCAGGACGGTGTCCAGCGTGCGCGAGAAACCCTCCAGGCTCTGCTTCGGCAGGCCGTAGATCAGGTCGACGTTGACCGATTTCATGCCGTGGCGGCGGCAGGCGTCGATGACCGCCATCGTCTGCTCGACGCCCTGCACGCGGTTGACCGCGCGCTGCACTTCCGGATCGAAGTCCTGCACGCCGAGGCTGGCGCGGTTGAGGCCCGCGGCGGCCAGTTCGCCGATCTCGTCGGGGGTGACGAAGCGCGGATCCAGCTCGATCGAGCAATCCAGCCGGTCGCCGCGCGCGAACGAGAAATGCCGGCGCAGCACGTCCAGCGCCTCGGCGATCTGCGCCGTGGTCAGGAAGTTCGGCGTGCCGCCGCCGAAATGCACCTGTTCGACGTCGCGGTCGCGGTCGAACAGCGACGCCACCAGCGCCGCCTCGCGGTACAGCCGGGTCAGGTAGGGTTCGCTGCGCGACTTGTCGCGGGTGATGATGCGGTTGCAGCCGCAGTAGAAGCAGGGGCTGGTGCAGAACGGGATGTGCAGGTACAGCGACAGCGGCCGCGGGATCGGGTCGCCGTTGCTCAGCGCCGCCATCTCGCGCAGGTCGCCTTCGCCGAAGTCGGGCGAAAACTGCGGCGCGGTGGGGTAGGAGGTATAGCGCGGCCCCGGCACGTCGTAGCGCCGGAGCAGCTCGGGGTCGAAAAGGGCGGAGGGACTGGCCATGCTGCACAGGCTAGGCCTCCGCGCCGGGCCTGTCCTTGATATGGGTCAATCGGGGCGGAGATGCCATTGCCGGCATTGGCCCGCCCCGGCCCTGGCCCGGCGTCCGTTACATCTGCAACCCTCGCTTGCGGCCGCCGGGGGCGGCATGGCATCTTGCGGCGCATGCGTACGGCGTTCGCCACCATTACGACCATTACCGGTACCGGTACCAGCCCGGTGCGGTCGGTCGTGTACGCGTAACTCTCCCCTACACGCCCCCGCACCCGGATCAGGATGCGGGGGAACCCACAGCCTGATGCGCGCGGGGCCCTGACCCAGGCCCGCTCCGCCATGTCCGCACAACCCAGTCCACAACCGGCAGCATCCGAAGCCGAACCGCAGCCGCTGCGCACCGTCGTGCACAAGTTCGGCGGCACCTCCGTCGCCGACGCCGAACGCTTCCGCCACGTCGCGCAACTGCTGCTTGCGCGCGACGAACGCGAGCAGATCACCGTGGTCTCGGCGATGAAGGGCGTCACCGACGCGCTGATCGACCTGTGCAACCGGGCCGCCGGCGGCGACGCCGAGTGGCGCGACCGCTGGCACGGGCTGCGCGCGCGCCACCGCGGTGCGGCGGTGGCGCTGCTCGGCGAGGCGTCCGGGCAGGTGCTCGAATGGCTGGACGAGCGCTTCGACAAGCTCAAGGCGATCCTCGACGCGCTGGGGGTGATCGGCGGCCTGCCGCACGACGTGCTGGAGCGCGTGCAGGGCCTGGGCGAGGTCTGCTCGGCGCGGCTGCTCGGCGAGTACCTGAGGGCGAAGGGGGAAGACACCGCGGTGCTCGATGCGCGCGACGTGCTGGTGGTCGAGCGCAGCGACCTGGGCGTGGTCGTCGACTGGGAAACCAGCGCGGCGAAGCTCGCCGGCTGGCGCGCGCAGAACCCGCAGCCGCGCGTCGTCGTGACCGGTTTCGTCGCCCGCGACAGGCAGGGTCGCTTCGCCACGCTCGGCCGCAACGGCAGCGACTACAGCGGGGCGATCTTCGCCGCGCTGTTCAACGCCGCCGAACTGCACATCTGGACCGACGTCGACGGCGTGCTCTCGGCCGACCCGCGGGTGGTGCCTGAAGCGGTGCAGCTGGGCGCGCTGAGCTACGACGAGGCCTGCGAACTCGCCTATTTCGGCGCCAAGGTGGTGCATCCGCAGACGATGGCGCCGGCGATCGAGCGCGGCTTGCCGATCATCATCCGCAACACCTTCCAGCCCGAACACCCAGGCACCCGCATCACCGCCGAACGCGGCCCTTCCGGCCCGGTGAAGGGCCTGACGCTGAGCCCCGACCTGGCCGTGGTCAACCTGGAGGGCACCGGCCTGATCGGCGTGCCCGGCACCGCCGAGCGCGTGTTCGCCGCGCTGCGCGATGCGCGCGTGTCGGTGGTGATGATCTCGCAGGGCTCGTCCGAGCATTCGATCTGCTGCGTGGTGAAGAGCGGCGAAGCGAAGCAGGCGCAGGCGGCGCTGCTCGGCGCGTTCGCCCACGAGCTGCACATCGGCCAGATCCAGCGCGTGCAGCTGCGCGACGGGGTCAGCGTGCTGGCCGCGGTCGGCGACGGCATGGCCGGCACGCCGGGCGTGGCGGCGCGGTTGTTCGAATCGCTGGGCCGCGCGCAGGTGAACATCCTCGCCATTGCGCAGGGCTCGTCGGAACGCAACATCTCCGTCGCCATCGACAGCGGCGACGCGGCCAAGGCGCTGCGCGCCGCGCACGCCGGCTTCTGGCTGTCGCCGCAGACCTTCGCGGTCGCGGTGATCGGCCCCGGCAACGTCGGCGCGACCCTGCTCGACCAGCTGCGCGCCGCGCAGCCGCAACTGCTGGGCAAGGCCAACCTCGACCTGCGCCTGTGCGCGATCGCATCGAGCAGGAGGATGCTGCTCGACGACCGCGGCCTGACCGGCGACTGGCGCGCCGCATTCGCCGCGGCCGGCCAGCCGAGCGACCTCGACCGCATCGCCGGGCACCTGGAGGGAACCCACCTGCCGCACCTGGCCATCGTCGACTGCAGCGCCAGCCCCGAGGTCGCCGCGCGCTACCCCGGCTGGCTGGCCGCCGGCATCCACGTGGTCACGCCGAACAAGCAGGCCGGCGCCGGCGCGCTGGCGCAGTACGCCGCGATCCGCGACGCCGCCGCGGCCAGCGGTGCGCGCTTCCGCTACGAGGCCACGGTCGGCGCCGGCCTGCCGGTGATCTCGACGCTGCGCGACCTGCTCGACACCGGCGACGAACTGCTGTCGATCGAAGGCATCTTCTCCGGCACGCTGGCCTGGCTGTTCAACCGCTTCGACGGCAGCGTGCCGTTCTCGCAACTGGTCGGCGAGGCGCGTTCGCTGGGCTACACCGAACCGGATCCGCGCGACGACCTGTCCGGCGTCGACGTGGCGCGCAAGCTGACCATCCTCGCCCGCGAGGCCGGACGCGATCTGTCGCTGGAAGACGTGCGGGTCGAAAGCCTGGTGCCGGAGTCGCTGCGCGGCGGCGGCGTCGACGGTTTCATGGCCAGGCTGCCCGAAATCGACGCGGCGTTCGCGGACCGGCTGGCGCAGGCGAAGGCCGGCGGCAAGGTGCTGCGCTACGTCGCGAAACTCGATGCCGCTGGAAAAGCCAGCGTCGGTCTGGTCGAATTGCCGGCGGACCACGCCTTCGCCCACCTGCGCCTGACCGACAACATCGTGCAGTTCACCACCCGCCGCTACAACGAGAATCCGTTGATCGTGCAAGGCCCCGGCGCGGGCCCCGAAGTCACCGCCGCCGGCGTGTTCGCCGACCTGCTGCGCGTTGCGGCGGGGCAGGGAGCGAAGCTGTGAGCCCGGTTTCCGGGCGGGATTCCGCCACGGCCTTCGCGCCCGCTTCGGTCGGCAACGTCGGCATCGGCTTCGACATCCTGGGCCACGTCATCGAAGGCGTTGGCGATACGGTGTCGGTGCGCCGCATCGACGAACCGGCCGTGCGCATCGCGGCGATCCGCGGGACCACGGTCGACCTACCGCTGGACGCGCCGTCGAACACGGCCGGCGCCGCGCTGATCGCGATGCGCGATGCGCTGCGCCTGCCGTTCGGCTTCGAAGTCGAAATCGACAAGGGCATTCCGCTCGGCTCGGGCATGGGCGGCTCCGCCGCTTCCTGCGTTGCCGCGCTGGTGGCCGCGAACGAACTGCTCGACGCCCCGTTGTCGCGCCAACGGTTGTATCCGTTCGCGCTGGTCGGCGAGGCGGTCGCCAGCGGCGGCCGCCACGGCGACAACCTCGGGCCGATGCTGCTCGGCGGCCTCGTGCTCGCCACCGCCGACAGGCTGGCGAGGATTCCGGTTCCCGCCGCCTGGCACAGCGTGCTGGTGCATCCGGACGCGGTGCTGGAAACCCGCCGCGCACGCGCCGCGCTGCAGGGCAGCTACGAACTGAAGGAATTCGTCGCGCAGAGCGCGAACCTCGCCCTCGTCCTCGCCGGCTGCCACGCCGGCGACGCGTCGCTGGTGCGCGCCGGCCTGCAGGACGTGCTGGTCGAACCGCGCCGCGCGCCGCTGATCGCCGGCTTCGACGCGGCGAAACGGGCCGCGCTCGACGCCGGCGCGATGGGCGCGAGCATTTCCGGCGCGGGACCGAGCGTGTTCGGCTGGTTCGAGACGCAGGCGGAAGCCGAAGCGGCGGCACCGAAGATCCAGGCGGCCTTCGCCGCCGCCGGCTTCGGCAGCCAGGCGTGGGTGTCGCCGGTCGACAGTCCGGGGGCGCGGGTGATCTAACCCTTCTCCCCCCGGGAGAAGGTGGCGCGAAGCGCCGGATGAGGGTTCGGCGAAGCGAGGAAGGCGGACTTCGGGAACGCTGCAACGTTCGCCGACGTGCGGGCCACCATCGCTACGCCGAACCCTCACCCCAACCCCTCTCCCGGCGGGAGAGGGGCTCAAAAACGGAATCTTTCGATGAACTTCATTTCCACTCGCAACAACTCGCCCGCAGCCAGCTTGAGCCAGGCCATCGCCGCCGGTCTCGCACCCGATGGCGGGCTGTATGTGCCGGAACGACTGCCGCCGAAGCGCGAACTTTCCCCGGGTTCGAATCTCGCGGAAACCGCCGCGGACCTGCTCGCGCCGTTCTTCGCCGGCGACCGGCTCGGGGGCGAACTCGCGGCGATCTGCGATGCCGCCTTCGATTTCCCGGCGCCGCTGAAGCCGCTTGCCACGCCGCGCGACCTCGTGCTCGAACTCTTCCATGGCCCGACCGCGGCGTTCAAGGACTTCGGCGCGCGCTTCCTCGCCCAGTGCCTCGCGCGCCTGCGCCGCGGCGAAGACAGGCCGTTGACCATCCTCGTCGCCACCTCCGGCGACACCGGCGCGGCGGTCGCGGCGGCGTTCCATCGCGTGCCGAACCTGCGCGTGGTGGTGCTGTATCCGGACGGCCGCGTGTCGCCGCGGCAGGCGCACCAGCTTGGCTGTTTCGGCGACAACGTGGCGGCGCTGCGCGTCGCCGGCTCGTTCGACGATTGCCAGGCGCTGGTCAAGCAGGCCCTGAACGACGCGCAGCTGCAGGCCGAAGCGCCGCTGAGTTCGGCCAACAGCATCAGCCTCGGCCGCCTGCTGCCGCAGATGGGCTACTACGCGCATGCGGCGCTGGCGCATCGCGCCGCGACCGGCAATGCGCTGAACTTCGTGGTCCCGACCGGCAATCTTGGCAACGCGCTCGCCGCGATCCTCGCCCGCGCGCTGGGCGTGCCGCTGGGCCACATCGTGCTGGCGACGAATGCGAACCGCGTGTTGCCGGATTACTTCCACGGCCGCCGGTACACGCCGCAGGCCAGCGTGGCGACGATCGCGAACGCGATGGACGTGGGCGCGCCGAGCAATTTCGAGCGCCTGCGCTGGCTGTACCATGGCGACGACGAAGCGCTGCGCGCATCGTTCACCGCTTCGGCCGTGGACGATGCGGTGATCCGCGAAGTCATTTCCCGCCGGTTCGAAGAGCATGGCGAAATCTTCTGCCCGCACACCGCGACGGCGGTGAGGGTGCTCGAGGACCTGCGCGCGTCGGGCCAGGACGGCGACTGGGCGGTCGCCGCGACCGCGCACCCGGCCAAGTTCGAAAGCGTGGTCGAACCGCTGATCGGACGCGCGGTGGAGGTTCCGCCGGCCCTGAACGGACTGTTGCAGCGACCGGCGCGTGCCGAGCCGGTGCCGGCAAGCTACGATGCGCTGAAACGGGCCATCCTGGCCTGACGACGCGAAAAGGGAGCGGGCATGGCCGAAACGAAGTCATCGGAAGCGCGGACGATCGGCGTCACGCTGACGCAGGAGCGGGACTACTCGTTCCGCGTGCATTTCGACGGCAGCGAAATCCCCGAACTGCTCACCGACGAATCCGCGCCGCTGGGCCACGACGCCGGCCCGAACCCGAGCCGCATGCTGCTGGCGGCGGTGGCCAACTGCCTGACCGCGAGCCTGCTGTTCGCGTTGCAGAAGTTCAAGAACCAGCCCGGCCAGCTCACCACCAGGGCCACCGCGACGATCGGCCGCAACGAGAAAGGCCGCGTCCGCATCCTCGGCATCGCGGCCGACATCCGGCTCGCCGAGCCGATTTCCGCGCACGCTTCGAGCGAGCGCCTGCTGGCCCAGTTCGAGAACTTCTGCACGGTCACCGAAAGCGTGCGCGGCGGCATCCCGGTCACGGTCCGGGTGACCGACGGCGACGGCGTGCTGGTGCACGAGGGCTCGGAAATCGTCTGATCCACTTCCCTGGCGCAGGACCTGCGATGCCTTCCCTCGTTGCGGATGCGGCCACCCATTCGGTCTACGAATGCCGCTGCAAGCTGTGGAGATACGCCGGCAAGTCCGGCAATTGGCATTTCGTGAACCTGCCGGCGCGCGTGGCGCGGGAAATCCGCCTGGTGGACGCCGGCCCGCATCGGCCGGGCTTCGGATCGCTGCGGGTCGCGGCGACGATCGGCGCCACGACCTGGGAGACCTCGATCTTCCCCGCGGCCGGCGACAAGTCCTATCTGTTGCCGGTGAAGGCCGCCGTGCGCAGGGCCGAGGGCCTGCAGGAAGGCCGGATGGTGAAGCTGCGCCTGCGGGTGCGGCGCCGCGCCTGAGTCGGCGGGAAAGGCCGGGACGGGGCGCATTACCCGGCAAACCCCGGTTTCTGCGAAAATCCGGGCCATGCAGATCAAGGGCAAGCCGACGTCGCTGGACATCGCGCACCTGGCCGGGGTTTCCCAACCGACCGTGTCGCGCGCGCTGCGCGGCAGCCCGATGGTCAACGAGGAAACCCGGCGCCGCATCCTCGAGATCGCCGAGCGGCTGAACTACAAGGTCGACAAGAATGCCTCGAACCTGCGCCGCCAGCACTCCGGCACGCTGGCGCTGCTGTTCTTCGAGGACCCGACCCCGGACGATTCGGCGATCAACCCGTTCTTCCTGTCGATGCTCGGCTCGATCACCCGCGCCTGCGCCGAGCAGGGCTACGACCTGCTGATCTCGTTCCAGCAGCTTTCCACGAACTGGCACGTCGATTACGAGGACAGCAACAAGGCCGACGGCCTGATCCTGCTCGGCTACGGCGACTACCTGGAAGCGCAGCCGCGCCTGCAGCGGCTGGTCGAGCAGGGCACGCACTTCGTGCGCTGGGGCGCGGTGCAGCCGGGGCAGCCGGGCATCTCGATCGGCTGCGACAACTTCCAGGGCGGGCACGACATCGCCGCGCACCTGCTGGCGCAGGGACGCAGGCGGATCGCCTTCATCGGCCACGCATCGAACCACTACCCGGAATTCTTCGAGCGCTACCGCGGTTACGTCGAGGCGTTGCGCGGGGCCGGGATCGACGCCGACCCGAAGCTGCAGGTCGACGCGGTCACCACCGAACAGTCCGGCGTCGAGGCGATCGACGAATTGCTGGCGCGCCGGGCGCAGTTCGACGCGGTGTTCGCCGCCAGCGACCTGATCGCGATCGGCGCGATGAAGGCGCTGCACGAGCGCGGGCTGAAGGTGCCGGGCGACGTGGCGGTGGCCGGCTTCGACGACATCCCGATGGCCGGCTTCGTCAACCCGAGCCTGTCGACGGTGCAGCAGGACACCAAGGCGGCCGGGCAGATCCTGGTCGAAAGCCTGATCCGGCTGGTCAACGGCGAGCCGGTCGAGAGCCGGACGATTCCGGTGAAGCTGATGTTGCGCAGATCGTCCGGCGCGCCCTGATCGCCCCCGCGACAGGGATCAGCGGTTCTTGCGCGCCATCGAATCGGCCAGCCGCGCGCGCAGGTCCTCGTTCGTCAGCGGCTTGTCGAAGAACAGCACGCGCACGCCGTGGGCGGGGACCTCGAGCGAAACGGCGTCGCCGATCCGCACCGCCTCGCCGCTGAAGCCGTCGCGCCAGTCGCCGGCCTGCACGTAGTCGTTCACCTCGATCCGCGTCGCCGCGCCGCCCTTGTTCAGCAGCACCAGCGCGGTCTGCGCCGCGCCGTCGTGCTCGTAGACGCGGTAGAACGCGGCTTCGTCGCCCTGCAGTTTCAGGTTCAGCTGCAGGCCGCGCTGCAACGCGACCGACCCGCGGCGCAGGTTGGCGATGCGCTTCAGGTTCCGGTAGATCGGGCTGCGCGGCGCGGCGTCGATGCGTTCCTGGCCGAAATAGTTGCGGTTGCCGCCGTGTTCGGCGCGGCCGCGCATGAAGCCGGTTTCCGAGCCGTAGTAGATCGCCGGGATGCCGCGCGCGGTGAACAGCCAGTTGTTGGCGTCGATGAAGCCTTCGTCGCTGGCGTCGATCCGCGCCATGTCGTGGTTGTCGTAGAAGGTGACCAGGTCGTACGGGTTGGCGTACGGGCCGTCCTCCAGGTACAGCGCCTTGCCCAGTTCGGCGAAGTCGCTGCCGGGCTTCTCGAACGTCTCCTGCAGCTTCCCCCGCAGCGGGAAGTCGAGCACGCTGATCCCGCCATTGCGCGCCAGGGTATGCCCGGCGATCGCCGCGGCGTCGTAGTTGAAGTCCTCGCCGAACATGAAGAAGCCGGGGTGCCTGGCGCGGATGCGGTCGGCGAAGGCCTTCCAGAAACGGTGCGGCATCCAGCCGATGGTGTCGATGCGGAACGCGGCCGCGCCTTGCTCCACCCACTGTTCGTAGGCGCCAGCCAGGTAGTCGAGCACGGCCGGGTTGTCTTCGGCCAGGTCGGACAGCTGCGCCAGCCCGCCATGCGTGTTGTAGAACGCGTGCAGCGGGTTGTGCGCGGGGTCGAGCCGGTCGGGCGCGAGGTTCTGATGGTCGGCGACCCGCTTGCCGCGATTGTCGTAGATCCTGCCGAAGCCCGGTTGCTCCCGCGTCATCGAATACGCGGGCGAGCCGTGGTTGCCGACGATGTCGAGGACCACGTCTAGGCCGTCGGCCTTCATCGCCCTGGTGAAGCCGGCGAAGTCGAGGCCCTTGCTCGGCAGGTGTTCGTCGAGCTTGTAGAAGTTGACGCCCCAGTAACCGTGGTAGCCGGTCTTGCCCTGGTCGCTGAGGAAGCCGCCCCAGCGCGCCGGCGTGCCGCCGGTGAAGGCTTCGTCCGGGTTGTCGACGATCGGGGTCACCCACACCGCGTCGAAGCCCATGTCGTGGATGTAACCGGCGTTGTCGACGATGCCCTTGAAGTCGCCGCCGAGGTAGCCGATGTTGTCGCTCTCGCCTTCCGGCACGCCCGGCGTCGGCCGGTCGAAGGTGTGCAGCGGGCCCTTGGCCTGGTCGCGGTGGTCGTTGGACGGATCGCCGTTGACGAAGCGGTCGGTCAGCACGAAGTAGATCGCCTTGCTGGCGAACGGCTCGGTGGTGCCGAAGAAATCCCCGGCGAAGGCGGCGCCCGGCAGCAACAGGCCGAGCAGGGCGAGCGACAGCGGGCGGAGCGGCATCGGCGGCGACCTCATGCGGCGGGCGCCGGTTGCGCCTGCGCCTCGGGTTCGCGCACCAGCAGCACGCACAACCCGGAGACGATCAGGCTGGCGCCGCCCAGCATCAGGATGCGGATCGGTTCGCCGCCGAACACCTTGGCCAGCAGGAATCCCAGCGAGCTGACCGCGACCAGCTGCGGGATCACGATGAAGAAGTTGAAGATGCCCATGTACACGCCCATCTTCGCCGCCGGCACGCTGTCGGACAGCAGGGCGTACGGCATCGACAGGATCGAGGCCCAGGCGCAGCCGACCCCGACCATCGACAGCAGCAGCCACTGCGGGTCGCGGAGGAAGGCGATCGACAGCAGGCCGAGGCCGCCGAGCACGACGTTGACCAGGTGGGTCAGGCGCAGGCCGAAACGGCGCGCCATCCACGGCAGCGCGATCGCCGCCAGCGCGGCGAAGCCGTTGTAGGCGGCGAACAGCACGCCGACCCAGTTCGCGCCCTCGTTCCACGCCGCGGACGCGGTGTCGGTGGTGCCGTAGTGCAGCTTGGTCACCGCCGACGTGGTGTAGATCCACATCGCGAACAGGCCGAACCACGAGAAGAACTGCACCACCGCGAGCTGGCGCATCGTGCGCGGCATGTCGTGCAGGTCGGCGGTGAGCGTCGCCAGCAGCGAGCGCGGCGACAGCCGCGCGGCGACCAGGCGCAGCAGGCCGTACGCCAGCGGCAGCCCGGCCAGCACGTACAGCAGCTTGTCCCAGCCGAAATGCCAGACCGCGGCGAGGCCGACGAGGCCCGCCGCCAGCCACGGCACGCCGCCCGCGGGCGAGGGCACCTTCGCTTCGCCGCGCGCCGTCTCGGCCGGCGGATCGGCGTCGGCGAACGACTGCAGCACTTCCGGCGGGTACTCGCGCGTGCGCAGCACCGTCCACAGGATCGCGAGGAACAGCACCGCGCCGCCGGCGTAGAACGCGAAGCGCACCGTGTCCGGCACCTGTCCCGGCCCCGCGGTGTTGGCGACGCCGGCCTTGGCCAGCAGCCACGGCAGCATGCTCGCGACCACCGAGCCGACGCCGATGAAGAAACTCTGCATCGCATAGCCGGCCGGGCGCTGCTTCGGCGAGAGCTGGTCGCCGACGAAGGCGCGGAACGGCTCCATCGACACGTTCAGCGATGCGTCGAGGATCCACAGCGTGCCGGCGGCGATCCACAGCTGCGGCGAATCCGGCATCACCAGCAGCGCGGCGGTCGAGAAGATCGCGCCGGCGAGGAAGTAGGGGCGGCGCCGGCCGAGCCGGGTCCAGGTGCGGTCGGAGAAGTGGCCGATGATCGGCTGCACGATCAAGCCGGTCAGCGGCGCGGCGATCCACAGGCCGGGCACCTGCTCCATGTCCGCGCCGAGGGTCTGGAAGATGCGGCTGACGTTGGCGTTCTGCAGCGCGAAGCCGAACTGGATGCCGAGGAAGCCGAAGCACATGTTCCAGATCTGCCAGAACGAGAGTGACGGCTTGTGGTGCGAGGGTTGGCTCATGCGTTGCGTCTTGGTCGGCCCGTGGCGGGTGGCGACATGTTGCCGGTGAAGCGGCGGGATTCCATGCTGCACTGCAAACACGCGGCGATCGCGGCGCCCGCGCACGGACGCGCGGCGTGCATGTCGCGGCGGCCGGGGAAACGCCGGTTTTTGCCGGGCTTTCCGCGATTCCGGCGCGAACCGGCCGTGCGGCGGGCGCGGATCGCGACGATTCCGGGGCGCGATCGGCTGCATACGTATTCATCGGTGTCATGCCGTTCGGGCCATGTCGTCGCGGTGGGCGCCGTGGAATAGTTCCGCCCCACTGCGCACGCCGTCGTGCGCGACGGAATGCTGCTCGGGAGCGGGGATGGCGACGAAACGATGGTGGCGCGGCGCGGTGATCTACCAGATCTATCCGCGCAGCTTCATGGACACGAACGGCGATGGCGTCGGCGACCTGCCGGGCATCATCGACAAGCTCGGCCATGTCGCCAGCCTCGGCGTGGACGGCATCTGGATCTCGCCGTTCTTCAAGTCGCCGATGGCCGACTTCGGTTACGACATCGCCGACTACCGCGACGTCGATCCCCTGTTCGGCACGCTCGCGGACTTCGACCGCCTGCTGGCGAAGGCGCATTCGCTGGGCCTGAAGGTGATGATCGACCAGGTGCTGAGCCATTGCTCGGCCGAGCACGAGTGGTTCCGCGAAAGCCGGCAGAGCCGCGACAACCCGAAGGCCGACTGGTTCGTCTGGGCCGACGCGAAGCCGGACGGCACCGCGCCGAACAACTGGATGTCGATCTTCGGCGGCGTGGCCTGGCGCTGGGAACCGCGCCGCGAGCAGTACTACCTGCACAACTTCCTGGCCGCGCAGCCCGACCTGAACTTCCACAACCCGGAGGTGCGCAAGGCGACGCTGGAGAACGTGAAGTTCTGGGCCGACAGGGGCGTCGACGGTTTCCGCCTGGACGCGATCAACTTCTGCTTCCACGACGCGCAGTTGCGCGACAACCCGGCCAAGCCGAAGGAACTGCGCGTGGGCCGCGGCTTCAGCGCGGACAATCCCTACGCCTACCAGTACCACTACCACAACAACACGCAGCCGGAGAACCTGGCCTTCCTCGAGGAACTGCGCGCGCTGCTGGACAAGTACGACGACGTCGCGGCGCTCGGCGAGATCTCGTCCGAGGATTCGCTGGCGACCACGGCCGAGTACACCGCGCGCGGCCGCCTGCACATGGGCTACAGCTTCGAGCTGCTGACCGACGACTTCAGCGCCGGCTACATCCGCGGCACGGTCGAGCGGCTGGAGGCGGCGATGCAGGAAGGCTGGCCGTGCTGGGCGATCTCCAACCACGACGTGCAACGCGCGGTGACCCGCTGGGGCCGCGGCGACGAATCGGCGGAATTCGCTTCGCAACTGGTCGCGCTGGTCTGCTCGCTGCGCGGCTCGGTGTGCC
Source organism: Pseudoxanthomonas sangjuensis (assembly GCF_010211755.1). Classification (GTDB taxonomy): domain Bacteria; phylum Pseudomonadota; class Gammaproteobacteria; order Xanthomonadales; family Xanthomonadaceae; genus Pseudoxanthomonas_A; species Pseudoxanthomonas_A sangjuensis. The sequence goes on from NZ_PDWR01000002.1 coordinate 69,547, forward strand.
TGTACCAGGGCGAGGAACTGGGCCTGCCGGAAGCGGACGTGCCCTACGAGGCGCTGCAGGATCCGTACGGCAAGACCTTCTGGCCGAACTTCAAGGGCCGCGACGGTTGCCGCACGCCGGTGCCGTGGGACGGCGCCGACGGCGCCGGCTTCACCACCGGCAAGCCGTGGCTGCCGATCCCGGACGCGCACCGCGCGCTGAGCGTGTCGGAGCAGGACAGGAAGGCGGATTCGACCTTGCACCGCGTGCGCCGCTTCCTCGCCTGGCGCAACACGCAGCCGGCGCTGCGCGAAGGCGGGATCCGCTTCGTCGACGCGCCGGAACCGGTGCTTGCGTTCGTGCGCGAGACCGATGCGGACAAGCTGCTGGTCGCATTCAACCTCTCGGCCGATGCGGTCGAATGGACGCCGCCGGCCGGCCTGGCGCTGCAGCCGATCGAAGGCCATGGCCTGCTTGCCGGGTGCGCGGCCGGCGGGAAACTGCGATTGCCGCCGCGCGGGGTCTACTACGCCCGCGTCGGCTGATGCCGGGCCGGGGAGGGCAGGCGTGGATCGGATGTCGAAAGGGAATCGGCCGCTGCGCGCCGTGCTCGGTCTTGCGCTGTCCGCGCCGGGCATCGCGTTGGCGGGCGGTGGTCCGCTCGCGGACTGCAATGCGGACGAACCGTGGCGCGTGCTGCGCGCTGCCGCCGGCGATGCGGTCGAAGCGCGCGCCTACTGGCTCGATCGCGGGCTGATCCAGTGGCCGGAACAGGCCGGCGAGGGGCGTTACCGGCTGTACCACGCCGCCGACGGCGGCCTCGTCACCCGGACGGGTACGCGGGTTCGCGGCAGCGATGCGGCCGTGGCGTTGGTGGTGGATGCCGCCCCGCTTTCTCCCGCGCTCGCCACGCGCTTCAAGTTCATCGGCGACGGCGTGCGCCTGGCCGTCCCCGCGTCCGGCCGGTTCCGCGTGCCGGAATTGCTGCGCGGCCAGTTGCGGCTGGTGCGCGAGGATGCGCAAGGCCGCGTGGTCGCCGCCACCGACCTGCAGGCGCCGGGCGCGCTCGATGACCTGTACGCGGCGGCAACGGAGATCGACGACTTCGGGGCGAACCCGCGATCCGGCGCGACGCGCTTCCGCGTATGGGCGCCGACCGCGCAGGCGGTGTCGGTGTGCCTTTACGACAACGACGGCGACGCGGCGAAGGCGGCCCGCGCGTTGCGGCGCGACGATGCGACCGGCGCGTGGTCGCTCGACCTTCCCGCCGACCTGTCCGGGCGCTACTACGCGTACCTCGTCGATGTCTTCGTGCCCGGCGCCGGCGTGGTCCGCAACCGGGTCACCGATCCGTACTCGGTCGGCCTCGGCGCCGATTCGAGGCGCAGCTACATCGCCGACCTCGATTCGCCGGCGCTGAAACCGCAGGGGTGGGACGAGACGCCATCGCCGGACACCGTGCGCGCATCGACCGACATGTCGATCTACGAGCTGCACGTGCGCGACTTCTCGCGCGACGACGCCTCGGTCGCCGCGGCCAACCGCGGCAAGTACCTGGCCTTCACCGAAGCCGGATCCGACGGCATGCGCCACCTGCGCGCGCTGGCGCAGGCCGGCCTGACCGACGTGCACCTGCTGCCGGTGTTCGACTTCGCCACCGTGCAGGAACGGGACTGCGTCGTGCCCGAAGTGCCGCAGGCCGCGGCCGACGGCGACGCGCAGCAGGCGGCGGTGATGAAGGTCGCGGCGCGGGACTGCTTCAACTGGGGCTACGACCCGTTCCACTACAGCGCGCCGGAAGGCAGCTACGCCAGCGACGCGGCGGACGGCGCGAAGCGCATCGTCGAGTTCCGCGCGATGGTGCAGGCGCTGCACCGCGCCGGCCTGCGCGTCGGCATGGACGTGGTCTACAACCACACCAGCGCGTCGGGGCAGTCGCCGCACTCGGTGCTGGACCGCATCGTGCCCGGCTACTACCAGCGCCTCGACGCGGCCGGCAGGGTCGAGACCTCGACCTGCTGCGCCAACACCGCGACCGAGCACGCGATGATGGGCAAGCTGATGATCGACTCGGTCGCGCTGTGGGCGAAGCAGTACCGGATCGATTCGTTCCGCTTCGACCTGATGGGCCACCAGCCGCGCGCCGCGATGGAGGCGCTCAAGCGCCGCGTCGACGCGGCCGCGGGCCGCGACGTGCCGCTGATCGGCGAGGGCTGGAATTTCGGCGAGATCGCCGACGGCAAGCGCTTCGTGCAGGCCTCGCAGCTGTCGCTGAACGGCTCCGGCATCGGCACCTTCAGCGACCGCGCGCGCGACGCGTTGCGCGGCGGCGGCCCTTCCGACAGCGGCGAGGCCCTGTTCGCCGAACAGGGCTGGCTCAACGGCCTGGTCTATGCGCCGAATGCGCACGCGCCGCGGGAACGGCCGCGCGAGGACCTGTTGCGCGCGGCCGACCTGGTCCGTGTCGGGCTGGCCGGCTCGATCCGCGATTTCCCGCTGGTCGCCTTCGACGGCACGCCGACCGTGCTGGAGAAGATCGATTACAAGGGCCAGCCGGCCGGTTACGCCAGCCAGCCGTCCGAGGTGGTCAACTACGTCGAGAACCACGACAACCAGACCCTGTTCGACATCGGCGTGTTCAAGCTGCCGGCCGGAACCAGCGGCGAAGACCGCGCCCGCGTGCAGATGCTCGGCGCCGCGATCAACGCATTCAGCCAGGGCGTGGCGTATTTCCACGCCGGCATCGACACGCTGCGTTCCAAGTCGCTGGACCGCAACAGCTACGATTCCGGCGACTGGTTCAACCGCATCGACTGGACCTATGCCGACAACCATTTCGGCACGGGACTGCCGCCGCGGCAGGACAACGGCCGCGACTGGGAGTCGATGCGGCCGCTGCTGGCCGACCCGTCGATCAGGCCGTCGCCGCGCGACATCGCCTTTGCCCGCGACCAGTTCCGCGACCTGTTGCGCATCCGCGCCAGTTCGACGCTGTTCCGCCTGCGCAGCGCGGACGAGATCAAGCGGCGCCTGCGTTTCCCGAACAGCGGCGCGGGACAGGATCCGCTCGTCCTTGCCGGCCATCTCGATGGTTCGGGTTATCCGGGCGCAGGCTTCCGCGAGATCCTGTACCTGGTCAACGCCGGTACGACGGAACGGGAGTTGGTGCTGCCGGAGGAACGCGGCAAACGCTATCGGCTGCATCCGGTGCAGGCCTCGCGTAACGCGGCCGATCCGCGACCGCGCGAAACGGCGCGCTACGTTGCGAACAGCGGGCGTTTCGTCGTGCCGGCGCGCAGCGCCGTGGTCTACGTGGTGGAGTGACGGGCGATGGGCTGGCTCCCGCGCATCGCATTCCTGCTGGCCTTGCCGTTGATTGCCGGCTGCGCGACGGCGGCCGCGGTCGCGCCGGCGCCGTTGGTGCCGAACGACGTGCCGGGCTTCCTCGGCCAGCCGATGCGGATCGTCGTGCACCTGCCGCCCGGCTACGACCCGAAGCGGCGCTACCCGGTGCTGTACGTCAACGACGGCCAGGACAGCGAGGCGGTCGGGCTGCGGCGCAGCCTGCAGGAACTGCGCACGGCGAAGCGGATCGCGCCGCTGATCGTCGTCGCCATCGACATGCCGAAGGACCGCATGGGCGCCTACGGCCTGTCCGATCCCGCCGCCGCGCGCAGCCTCGTCGGCGATTCGCGTTTCGGTCCGGTCGGCCGGGACGCGCATGCGTATTCGGAGTGGTTGATCGGCCAGCTGGTGTCGTATGTCGACGCGCATTACGCCACCGATGCGCGGCCGCGGGGCAGGGCGGTCCTCGGTTGGTCGCTCGGCGGACTCAATGCGTTCAACCTCGGCTGGCAGTACCCGGACGTGTTCGGCACGGTCGGCGCGTTCTCGCCGTCGTTCTGGCTGTCGGCCGAACGCGGCACGCCGCAAGCCGCGCAGGACACGCGGCTTGCGCAGCGGATGGTGGCGGCCGGGGCGAAACGCGAAGGCTCGCGGTTCTGGTTCGAAGTCGGCGATGCCGAGGAAACCGGCGACCGCGACGGCGATGGCGTCATCGACGCGGTCGACGATGCGCGGGACCTGGTGCTGGGTTACATCCCGGCCTCCGGCAAGCACCAGGCAGGACTGGTCGGGTTCGGGTACGCGACCAACCTCGGCGTGCGCGAGGTTCCCGCAGTCGGCGACGAAGTGGCGTTCCGCGTGCTGCCCGGCGGCGAACACAACCAGCGCAGCTGGGCGCGGATGTTGCCGGAATTCCTGTGCTGGGCGTTTCCCCCCGGCTACGCGATGATGCTTCCGTCCGGCGGATCGACCGAGGCGGATTTGACGATCGGTGGACAGCGGATGTGCCGATCGGGGCAGTTCTGTTGATAGCGCCACGAACGGATTTGCTGCTTTGCAGCAAATGGTCCGTGCGATGCCGCGGCCTTGCAAAAAAGCGGGGCTTTCCGTGCATGGCGACTCGCTTCGATGCGCAGGGCGCCGCAGCCGGATATTGCGGCGGAGTTCGCGTTTAACGATTTATGCATGAATACGTATGCAGGGAGATTTGTGCGGCATTGCGGGCGTCTACCATTGCCGCACGTCGAAGGGCACTTGCATTCCCGCCATTCGCGAACCGGTCGCCGCGGGCGTGCCGGCACAACTCGGACTTACCAAGACAACATTCGACTGGAGGGGAAGATGTTGCAACTCAAGCGCAACGTGCTGTGCGTTGCTTTGGCCTCGGCGATGACGCTGGGCGCGAACGCCGCGTACGCACAACAGGCCGGCCAGAACGCGGAAGCCGATCAGGACCAGGCCAAGAAGGATGACGCGGTCAACCTCGACAAGGTGACGGTGACCGGCATTCGTTCTGCCATCGAGAAGTCGATCGACACCAAGCAGACTTCCACCTCGATCGTCGAAGCCATCTCCGCCGAGGACATCGGCAAGCTGCCGGATGCGTCCATCGCCGACTCCATCGCGCGCCTGCCGGGCCTGACCGCGCAGCGCGAGCGCGGCCGCGCCACCCAGATCAACGTCCGCGGCTTCGCCGGCGACTTCGCGACCGCCACGCTCAACGGCCGCGAGCAGGCCAGCACCGGCGACAACCGCGGCGTCGAGTTCGACCAGTACCCGTCGGAGCTGCTCAGCTCGGTGACCGTGTACAAGACCCCGGATGCCTCGCTGGTCGGCCAGGGCCTGTCCGGCACCGTCGACATGCACACGGTGCGTCCGCTGTCGTACGACGAGCGCGTGATGAGCTTCAACGCGCGCTACGACCAGAACAAGATCCGCGACCAGAAGGAAAACGGCTACCGCGCCACCGCCACCTACATCGACCAGTTCATGGACAAGCGGCTGGGCCTGATGCTGGCGGTCTCGAAGATGGACAGCCCGCAGCCGGGCTACCAGAACGAGTTGTGGGGCTATGCCGGCGGACCGGACGGCACCACCGTGCTCGGCGGCGGCAAGCTGTACAAGTTCGACAACAACCACGACCGCACCGGCGTGGCCGCCACGCTGCAGTTCAAGCCCAACGACTTCTACGAGGGCACGCTGGACTGGTTCCACTCCAAGTTCGAGAAGACCGAGATCAAGACCGGCATGGAATTCGGCACGATCTGGGGCACCGGCGTGCTGCAGCCGGGCTACACGGTCAGCGGCAACGACACCATCACCGAGAGCACCTGGGACAACGTGCACCCGGTGATCCGCATGGACAGCAACCCGATCGAGGACAAGCTGGATTCGATCGGCTTCAACAACAAGTTCAAGATCAACGACAACTGGACGATCAACGCCGACCTGTCGACGTCGAAGGTCGATCGCGCCATGCGCTTCCTCGAGACCTACGCCGGCCCGGCCGCCAACGACGGCGCGACCACCGCGGTCGTATCGCTCGATCCCAGCCACAACTTCTACAACTACGTGCTCGGCGTCGACCTGGGCGATCCGGCCGCGCTGGAGCTGAAGGACAACGGCGGTTGGGGCCAGGACGGCTACGTCAAGGACTTCGCGATCGAGGACAAGATCGAGGCGTTCCGCCTGAACGCGATCCGCAGCATCGACGAAGGCGCGGTCAGCGGCATCGACTTCGGCATCAACTACAGCAAGCGCACCAAGCAGAAGAGCTCGCGCGAAGCCAAGCTGTGCATCGAGGACTGCGTGGTCGGCGAAGGCGGCGTCCGCGACAGCCTGCCGTTCCCCGGCAGCTCCAGCGAATTCAACTTCGGCGGCTTCGAAAACCTCGGCTACATCGATGCGAACACCCTGCTGAACTCCGGCGTCTACAACCTGGTGGGCAACTTCCACAAGGACATCGCCGCGAAGAACTGGTCGATCGAGGAGAAGCAGACCACGCTGTACTTCAAGGCCGACATCGACGCCGACCTGTGGGGCAAGCCGCTGCGCGGCAACGCCGGCTTCCAGCAGGTCATCGTCGAGCAGAGCTCCAACGCGTTCAGCACCTTCGAGGGCAACCCGGCGGGTACGCCGATCACCGAAGGCATCCACTACTCGGTGTTCCTGCCCAGCATGAACCTGGGCTGGGAGTTCCTGCCGGAAACCGTGCTGCGCTTCGCCGCTGCCAAGCAGATGGCGCGTCCGCGCATGGACCAGATGAAGGCCGGCATGGATGTGAGCATCTGCGACACCGGCTGCCCCGCGATCACGAACCCGGACGGCAGCCAGACCGTTGCCCCGTACTGGAGCGCGGGCGGCGGCAACCCGAAGCTGAAGCCATGGCTGGCCAACGCCTTCGACCTGTCGCTGGAGAAGTACTTCAGCACCGAAGCGGGCAACCGCGGCTATTTCGGCGTGGCGTGGTTCCATAAGGACCTGCTGAGCTGGATTCGCAACGAGGACCAGCCGTTCGACTTCGCCGGGCTGCCGCTGCCGGCGCAGACCCCGGACATGCCGAATTACCCGACCACGACCAACGGCAAGATCAACCAGCCGGTCAATGGCCAGGGCGGCACGATCCATGGCGTCGAGCTGACCGCGTCGGTGCCGCTGGACCTGCTGTGGAAGCCGCTGAACGGTTTGGGCATCATCGCGACCTACTCGGATACCGAGAGTTCGATCCGCCCGAACGGCGCCGGCACCTCGGAGCCGATGTCCGGCCTGTCCAAGTACGTGTCGAACATCACTGCCTACTACGAGCGCGGCGGCTTCTCGGTGCGCTTCAGCCAGCGCAAGCGTTCCGCGTTCCGCGGCGAGACCCGCGGCTTCGGCGCCGATTACCAGGTCATCAACATCGCCCCGGAAACGGTGCAGGACGCGCAGGTCAATTACAGCTTCTCGGACACCAGCGCGTTGAAGGGCCTGTCGTTGTACCTGCAGGTCAGCAACATCGGCGACGAGCCGTTCGCGACCTACGAATCGGGCGATCCGTCCAACCGCCCGGTGTCGTACTTCGAGTACGGCCGCACCACGCTGGCGGGTTTCAGCTACAAGTTCTGATCCGCAACCCGGACAGGATCCCCTCCCATTCGCCCTTGCCGGCCTGCGCCGGCAAGGGCTTTTTCTTGGCGCGGGATTCCGACCGGAATCCTGCGCCGAGTCGCAAGGCGATGTCTGCCGGTTCGATCCGATGGCCTGCTGGCCGGCCCCGGCCATCGTGGGCGTTGTGACTGGCAGGACCACCGGTGTCGGTGATGAACGCCAAGATCCAGCGATTTCGTGCGGGGACGACAAACCGGATGGCGGGCTTCCCGCCATGGCGTCGTCCCTGCCGCGCGGTCGCGACTTTGGTCGTCGGCTTCGTAATGGCGTGGCATGCACCGGGCAGCGCGCAGGAGAAATCGCCGGCGTCCATGCCCGCCGGCGTGTCCGCCATCCTCGTCGTGCTGCCACCGGCGCAGCCGTCGCAGTTCATGCGGCAGCAAATGCAGACGGTCTCGCCGCAGTTGCAGCAGAACATGGCGCAACAATCGCAATCGGTTGCGGTTCCCGATGTCGCCGGGATGCCGGGCGCGATCGCCGCACGCGAACTGATGAGGAGCAGGTTGCGGCCTGGCCGCGCAGGGGAAGAGCCGAGTCGTCTCGCCAAAGGATTGGCGACGCGCACCGACCCGGCGGCGGACGCACAGGTCGCATCCGGAAGCGGGGTTCGTTACTGGGTTGCGTCCGGCCGCAATGTCGTTCCCCGCGTCGATGGCATGACGCCGACGCAGGCGAGCGATGAGCTCGCTCGCAGCGGTTTCCGCCTCGGCAACCAGACAGTCGGCGAGGAGGCGGCAACTCCGGGCCGGATCCTGCGGCAGGCACCGACAGAAGGTTCGGTACAGCCGCTCGGCACTGCCGTCGATGTCGTGGTGTCCAGGCGCCTGACGGCGGTCGTGCCTGCCTTGAATGGGCGCCTGGCCGATGCAGCGGTAAGCGAGTTGTCCGCCCTGCGTTTGACGCCGGTGCGACAAGGCACGGAACAGGGCACGCTTGCCCGCGGCCTCGTGACGCGCACGGATCCGGAGGCGGGCACACGAGTGCCGGTCCCGAGTCAGGTCGCTTACTGGATCGCCTCCGGCAGTAATGCCGTGCCCGATGTCAGGCAGGCGACCGTGGAACAGGCTGGCAGCCTGCTCGATCGAAACGGCTTCCGCCTCGGCGCGCTGGGCTTTCGCGATACCTCCACGAATCCCGGGTTGATCCTGGAACAGACGCCAGTGGCAGGCTCCAGTCTGATCCTCGGCACCGCCGTCGATGTCGTCGTTGCCAGACGGCCATCAATCGTGGTTCCTCCCGTCGTCGGCAAGCCCGTCATCGACGCCACGGGCGAGCTAGCTGGCGTCGGATTGGCGCCGGTGCGTCGAGGCGAAGAAAACGGAACGTTCGGAAAGGGACGAGTGGCGCGCACGGATCCAGCGGCAGGCACCTCGGTGGCGTTCGGGAGCGAGGTGGGTTACTGGGCCGCATCCGGGGCGAATGCCGTTCCCGATGTCGGAGGAATGACGCCGCAAGATGCCGAGGACAGGTTGCACGAAGGCGGCTTCCGGCTCGGGGCGGTGGAGTACCGCGACAGCGAAACGATGGTCTGGCGTGTACTGAAACAGCAGCCCGTCGCGGGTTCGGTGCAGCCGCTCGGCACGGGAATCGACGTGGTGGTGGCCAGATCGCAACCGGACACGGTTCCCCCCGCGACCGGAGTTCCCCCTCCGATCCAGGAATCTCGCCTGGTGGAGATTCCTCCTTTGGTCGGCGAATCCGAGCAGTCCGCGATCAAGACGCTATCCGCAATCGGACTGGCGCCGGCCCGGCGGGGCGGAGAAGCCGGGTTGCTTGCCGCCGGAGGGGTGACGCGCACGGATCCTCCCGCGGGGACGCTGGTAAAGCCCGGGAGCGAGGTCGGCTATTGGGTGCGACCCTGGTGGCAGAATCCTCTGCTTGCCGTCGTGGCGGTCGCCCTTGTCGGCGGGATTTTGCTGTTGAATCACGCGGTGAAATACATCCGGACCCTTCGGTTGCTCAGGATCGAGCCAAGGTTGGATGCCGATGATGTGTCGTTCGGCCCGGATGCGCCGCTGCCGATGGGTCAGTCCGTGCAACTGCACGCGCGCGTCGTGGAAGGCGAAGCGCATCCGCAGGGACCGGTGCCCGTAATCAGGATGGAGGTGCGACATGACTGAAAACAGCGGGATCACGATCAGGCAGCTCCTGCCGAAGGACCGGTTCGAAGGCATGAAGGACGCGATGCGGGACGAAATGGCCGGGCACGACGAGACCGGCAAGCGTAGCCTCGCGTTGGGATTCATCGGCCAGGAAGCGGAGTCCGCGCTGCGCGAGGTGCTCGACTGCGATGTGTTCACGGTGTTGGCGGGCGGTTGGTGCAAGGCGCGGGAACTGCACGAGTACTCGGATCCGGAAAAGCATCCGCCCGGCGAACGAACGGTCGTCCATCTCGGGGAACATGCGTTGACGGCGACGCTGCACCCGACCCTGGAAATCAGCATCGGCCGCGTCCGCGTCTTCGAATTGCGCTTCACTTTGGAGGTGTCCGCCAACTTCAGGGCCGCGGCGCTGTCGATCCGCAGCGGTTGCATCACCGCGCTCGAAACAGGAGACGCATCCGTCAGTACGCAATTGAAATACGGCGGCAGGAGCTTGCACAAACGCCAGTCGTCGAAGCTGGTCAAGTTGCCCGGCAGGGTGTCGTTTGCCGAGCCGGGGCTGCGGATCGGCTGACGATGGCCCATCACAGCTGGCCAAGTGCACCGCACGACAAAAGGGCCGGGATCGCTCCCGGCCCTTTGCATGTCTGGAATTTGGTGGAGCCAGGGAGGATCGAACTCCCGACCTCGTCATTGCGAACGACGCGCTCTCCCAGCTGAGCTATGGCCCCGTCAGGGACGGCTATTCTAACCGGCCGCGGGCGGCGGCGCCAAGAGCGGGGCCAAAACCGGCTCCAGTTGTTCCCGCCGCCAGCCCTGCAGGGCCTCGGGCCATTGCTTCCGCTCCAGCAGGGCCTCCAGCCAGCGCCGCGAAGCCAGTACCCCGTCGGGCAGGCCGAGCTCGCGCGAGCGCCGTGCCACCGCGTCCTGCAGGCGCTTGAGCGCGGCCTTTTCGCCGTTGCCGTTGCGGGCCAGTGGCATCGCGTCCTCGTCGGGCAGCGGCGTGGCCAGCGCGCGCCAGAGCGGCTCGGCCAGCTTGCGCGGCGACTTCGGCGTGCGGTCCAGCCACCGGCGCAGCGCGTCGAAGTCGGCTGGCGGGTCGCGCGCGAGGGTCGTGGCCAGTTCGTTGTCGAGGATCCAGTTGCGCGGACGATCGCTGCTGCGCGCCTGCGCGTCGCGCCAGCGCAGCAGGCGCAGCAGCACGCGCTGCGCGTCCGGCTCGAGGAACTGCGCGCTGCGCAGCGCCAGGTGCGGCCAGCGCTCGCCGGCGTCGTCGGCGTTGGCGACCAGCCGCGCGCAGTCGGCGCGCAGCCAGTCCATGCGGCCGAGCGCCGCCAGTTTTTCGCCCAGCATCGAATGCAGCATGCCGAGGTGGCGCACGTCGTCGGCCGCATATTCCAGCTGCGCGGCGCTGAGCGGGCGGCGCAGCCAGTCGGAACGGGTCTCGCCCTTTTCCAGGGCGACGCCGGCGATTTCCTGCACCAGCTTCTGGTAGCCGAGCCCGCCGCCGATGCCGGCCAGCGCCGCGGCGATCTGGGTATCGAACAGCGGCGCCGGCGCGACGCCGCAGGCGTGGCGGAAGGCCACCAGGTCCTCGCTGGCGCTGTGCATCACCTTGGTCGTGCCGCTCGCGGTCAGCAGCGGCCTCAGCGCGTCGGTCATGCCCGGCCGCAGCGGGTCGATCAGCAGCACTTCCTTGCCGGAGGCGCCGCCGCCGATCGAAACCTGCACCAGCGCCAGCTGCGGCCAGTAGGTGCGTTCGCGGATGAATTCGGTATCCAGCCCCACCCAGCCGGGCAGATCCTGAAGGCGTTCGCTCAGTTGCGCGGGGGTATCGATCCAGTGCGGCACGCGGTCTCCGGTGGGGTCCATCGATGGTATGCATCGTCCATGCGGTCGGGCGACAATAGTCTATCGTTCCGCGGCATGCGACGATCCGGAGGTGTTTTTGCGCGCGATTCGGCATCTGCTGTTGTCGACGTTGTTGCTGGCGGCCTGCCAGCGCGGGCCGGTGCCGCAGCCGCAGGAGCAGGCCGCCGCGCCGGCCGGCGGTGGCAGCGGCAGCGTCACCGGCAGCGGCGACGACAGCGCCATGCGCGCGCTGAACTGGCGCGCGCCGCTGCCGGAACTGCAGGAGCAAGACCTGGCGCAGGCGCGGCGCCGGGCCGCGCGCGCGCTGGCGCAAGGCCGGCTGTACGCCGGTCCGGACGACGCGATCCCGCTGTACCTGGCGATCCAGCGCCTGGTCCCGGACGATGCGCGCGCGCGCGATGGCCTCGAGCGTGCGCTGGCCGCGCTGCTGGTGCAGGGCAATGCGGCGCTGGCGCGCGCCGGCGACGATGCCGGAGCGATGCGCGAGGCCGGCGACATCGCCGCGGTCGCGCGCACGCTCGATCCGGAGGGGCGCAAGGTCGCCGCCTACCTCGACCGGGTCGACCAGGCCGAAATGCTGTGGAAGTTGAACAGCGACGGCGAGCGCGCGCTGCGCGAAGGCAGGCTCGGCGATCCTGCCGCCGAACGCGGCGACGGCGCGCTGGCCGCGTTCCGGGCGGTACTGGCGCAGGTGCCGAAGCAGCCGCGTGCGCTGCAGGGCGTCGCCGCGGTCGAAAGCGCGATGATCCGCCATGCCGAGGATGCGGCGCACGCCGCGGACTTCGATGGCGCGCGGGCCTGGCTGGAGCGCGCCTCGAAGCTGCGCAAGCGCGCCGCCACCGTCGCCGATGCGCGGGAACGGATCGAAGCCATCCGCTCCGCGCGCATCGTGCAGTTGCGCGACGAGGCCGTCGCCGAAATGGCCGCGCCGCTGACCCCGCTGGTGCTGCGCCGTGCGCACGAGAAACTCGCCGAGGCGCTGCGCATCGCCAGGCCCGGCGACCCGGTGGCGGCCGACCTGCGCCAGCGCGTCGAGCTGGCCACGCACTACGGCCGTTTCCGCCCGGGCCAGGTCTTCGCCGACGGGCTCGGCGACGACGGGCGCGGCCCGGAGATGGTCGTGGTGCCGCACGGCGCGTTCACGATGGGCGCGGCGGCGGACGAGATCGCCGCCGCCGATGCCGAGAAGCCGGCCCACTACGTGCGCTTCGAGCGCGGCTTCGCGATGTCGCGGCGACCGGTGACGGTGGCCGAGTTCCGCCTGTTCGTGCAGGCCAGTGGCTACCTTCCGCGCGCGACCCGGCGCGGGCATTCGATCGTCTACGACGAACGCAACGGCAACTTCATCCGCCGCAATGGCGCGGACTGGCAGTCCGACTACACCGGGGCCAAGGCCGGCGACGACCAGCCGGTGATCCACGTCAGCGTGCACGATGCCGAGGCCTACGCCGAATGGCTGGCCGCGCAGACCGGCCATGGCTATCGCCTGCCCAGCGAAGCCGAATTCGAATACGCCATGCGCGCCGGCCGGCAGGGCCGCTATCCCTGGGGCGACGGCCAGCCGCCGAAGGGCTCCGGCAACCTGACCGGCGGCAACGACGTCTCGCCGAGCGGACGACGCTGGAACAACGCCTTCGTCGGCTACGGCGACGGCTGGTGGGGGCCGGCGCCTGCGGGCAGCTTCCTCGCCAATCCGTTCGGCCTGTTCGACGCCGGCAGCAACGTCAGCGAGTGGGTCGCCGACTGCTGGCATGCCAGCTATCGCCGCGCCCCGACCGATGGCGTGGCGTGGTTCAATCCCGGTTGCCGCGCGCGGGTGATCCGCGGCGGCAGTTGGGCCAGCTCGCCGGAACAGGCCCGGGCGGCGTGGCGCACCTCGGTCGATTCCGACATGACCAACGCGCGGATCGGCTTCCGCGTGGTCCGGGGGATCTAGCCCAAAATCGGTATCATCGGGCGCAAGGGATTGGGACGGAAGGAGAGGGCGATGAGGACTGACCCGTTCGGACGCAGCGCTTACGAACAGCGACCGCAGCGGCGCGGCATCAACCTGCGCTGGATCATCCTAGTGGCCTTCGCCGCCTACGCGGCGTGGAGCTGGTTCGGCAGCAAGCAGACCGATCCCTACACCGGCGCGGACGCGCACTACGGCGCTTCGCCGGAGGAGGAGGCCGAGCTCGGCGCGCAGGCCTACCAGGAAGTGCTGGGCGACGCGCAGGCGCAGCGCGCGCTGGTGCCGGCGAACGAGCAGGTCAGCCAACAGGTCCGCGCCATCGCCCAGCGCCTGATCGCGCGGGTGCCGCAGGTCGCCGCCGACCTGGCCGCCGAGCATGGCCAGCCGGTACCGGACCTGAGCAACTACCAGTGGGACGTCAACGTGATCGCCTCCGACGAGGCCAACGCCTTCTGCCTGCCGGGCGGCAAGATCGCGGTGTACACCGGGCTGATCCCGGTGGCACAGAACGCCGACGCGATGTCGGTGGTGATGGGCCACGAGATCGCCCACGCCCTGCTGCGCCACGGCGCGCAGCGCATGGCGCAGCAGAAGCTGGTGCAGCTGGGGCAGGTGGCCGCCGGCATTTCCGGCATCGACCAGCAGACCATGGCCGCGCTCGGCGCCGGCATCCAGTACGGCATCGTGCTGCCGTACGGGCGCAACCACGAGACCCAGGCCGACGAGGTGGGCCTGATGCTGGCCGCGGCCGCCTGCTACGACCCGGCGCAGGCGGTTCCGCTGTGGGAGCGCATGTCGCAACTCAACGGCGGCCAGCGCCCGCCGGAATTCGCTTCGACCCACCCGGACCCGGCCAACCGCATCGCCCGCCTGCAGGAACTGCAGCCGCGGGCGCAGGCGTTCTACCGGAAGTATTGCAGTGGGCAGGGCGCCGCGACCGGGATGCGCTGACGATCGCGCGGTTGCTGCGGCGCCGGGACGCCTCGCGCCCCGGGTCGCGGGATTCGCGATCGCCGCGGCGTGCCTGTTCGCCGTCGCCGGGGCGTTCGCCGGCGAAACGGGCGCTCGCCAGCCCGGCGAATACCCGCTGACCGAGGACTCGCTGGTCCATGCCGGCGTGCCGCATGGCCGGCTCGAAGGCCCGTTCGAATTCCACAGCCGGATCTTCGCCGGCACCGTGCGGCGCTACTGGATCTTCGTGCCGGCGCAGTACGACGGCAGCAAGCCTGCCAGCGTGCTGGTTTTCCAGGACGGCCAGCGCGCGATCAATCCCGAAGGCCCGCTGCGCGTGCCGGTGGTGATGGAGAACCTGATCCACCAGGGCGCGATGCCGGTGACCATCGGCATCTTCATCACCCCGGGGAATCTCTCGGAACACTATCCGGACGACCTCGGCATGTCCAACCCGGACCATCGCGCCGAGGAATACGACGCGCTCGGCGACGATTACGCGCGTTTCCTGGTCGAGGAAATGCTGCCCGAGGTCGGGAAGGAATACCGGCTGACCGACGATCCGGAACAGCGCGCCATCGGTGGTGCCAGCAGCGGTGCGATCTGCGCCTTCACCGTCGCCTGGCGGCGGCCGGACGCGTTCCGCAAGGTCGCCAGCCTGATCGGCAGCTATGTGTCGATCGGCTACCGGCCGGCGCAGGACGGCAGGCCGATGCAGCCGGGCGGCGACCTCTACCCGGGCCTGGTCCGCAAGAGCCCGATCCGTCCGCTGCGGATCTTCCTGCAGGACGGGTCGAACGACCTCGACAACGAGCACGGCAACTGGTTCCTCGCCAAACAGCAGATGCTGGCGTCGCTGCAATGGGCGAATGCCGAAGCGGATCGCAACGGCGTCGCCGGCCCGCGTTACGACGTGGCGCATGCATGGGGCGATGGCGGACATTCCGACGCGCACGGCGGGGCGCTGCTGCCCGACATCCTGCGCTGGTTGTGGCGCGACGCGACCAGGCAAGGGCGCAAGGCGCCGTGATCGCGGAAACGGAAAACGCCGGCGCGAGGCCGGCGTTTTCGCGGATACGGGTTTGCAGGTCGATCAGCGCGAACGCGTCGTCTTCGACGCCGGCGCCGGTTGCGGCGGATCCTGCGGCTTGCCGGTCGGGCGGCCCAGGCCGGAGGTCAGGTTGCGCTGGAATTCCTGCCAGATCTCCATGTTCCGCTCGGTCAGCTGGTTCATCATGCTCCACGGCGTCTGCCCGAGCAGGTTGCCCATCTGGCTGCGGAACTGCGCCTGCTGCTCCAGGAACAGCTGCATGCTGCGCTCCAGGTAGTTGCCCATGAAGCCCTGCAGCGAATCGCCGTAGAAGCGGATGATCTGGCTGAGCAGCTGGGTCGACAGCACCGGCTCGCCGTCCTGCTCGTGCTCGCTGATGATCTGCAGCAGCACCGAGCGGGTCAGGTCCTCGCCGGACTTGGCGTCGCGGACCTCGAAATCCTCGCCGTCGACGATCAGCTGGCGCACGTCCTCGATGGTGATGTAGCTGGAGATTTCGGTGTCGTAGAGACGGCGGTTCGGGTACTTCTTGATGATGCGGATTGCAGCCATTGGACTGGGTCACCCTGTGCGTAGAGGTGCAGCATGACGCACCGCAACAGTGCATGCAACAGGCAGAAGGAGGGGGGAGCCCTGTTCAGGGGGCGGGAAATGCTGCGCAGCATGGAAACCGTGCTGCAGGCGGCACCAGCGCGGGTGGCGGTCGTGTTTCCCCTTCCCGGACCGGCCGGAAAGGGGAAGCCTTCCTCACCAGCCCATGTGGTGGCCGCCGTTGATGTCCAGGTTGGAACCGGTGATCCACGCCGCCTGGTCGTCGACCAGGAAACCGACCGCGTAGGCGATCTCTTCCGGCCTGCCCAGGCGGCCGGTCGGGATGTCGGCGGCGATCTTGGCCCGCACTTCCTCCGGCACCGCCATCACCATGTCGGTGGCGACGTAGCCCGGCGAGACCGTGTTGACGGTGATGCCGAGCTTGGCGTTCTCGCGCGCCAGCGAAATGGTGAAGCCGTGCATGCCGGCTTTCGCGGCGGCGTAGTTGGCCTGGCCGTACTGGCCCTTGAGGCCGTTGATCGAGCTGATCTGGATGACGCGGCCCCACTTGCGCTCGCGCATGCCTTCGATCACCGGGCGGGTGACGTTGAACACCGAGTTGAGGTTGGTGTTGATCACGTCGTTCCACTGCTGCGGCGACATCTTGTGGAAGGTGGTGTCGCGGGTGATGCCGGCATTGTTGATCAGGATGTCGATCGGGCCCAGCTTGCTTTCGACCTCGCGCACCAGCTGCTCGGCGCTTTCCGGCGTGCCGACGTCGCCGGGTACCAGGGTGATGTCGTAGCCGTCGGCCTTCATTCGCGCCTGCCAGGCGTCGGCCTTTTCCTTGTTGCGGTAGTTGGTGGCGACCTTGTGGCCCATGTCGGCCAGCTTCTTGCAGATGGCGGTACCGATGCCGCCGGTGCCGCCGGTGACGAGTGCGACGCGCTGGCTCATGGGGGGAACTCCGGAAGGAAACAGGCGTGGGGAAGAATCGCGGCGCGGCGGATGTCGCGGCCGCTTTTCGGGTGGATCGATTCGAACGGTTCGATTCTAGACACGGTTCGCAGCAATCATGTTGTGCGCTGCAGCGCCGGAATCGCCACCGTGCGCGGCAGGCGCCGCGGATCGAAGGCGAGGGTCGCGGCGCGCAACAACCCGGCCGTATCCGTGGCGTCGTGCAGCGCGGTTTCGTCCTGCCCGAGGGTCCGCCATGCGGCGCGCAGCGCGGGCAACGGATCGGCCGCGTCGACCGGCCGGGCGGCATCCGATTTCGACAGCTTGCGCCCGGCCTCGTCCAGCAGCAGCGGCAAGTGCAGGTAGCGCGGCGTCGGCAGGCCCAGTGCGCGTTGCAGGAAGATCTGCCGGGGGGTGGAATCGAGCAGGTCGGCGCCGCGGACCACGTCGGTGACGCCCTGCGCGGCGTCGTCGACGACCACCGCGTGTTGGTAGGCCCAGCAACCGTCGGCGCGCTTCAGCACGAAGTCGCCGACTTCGCCGGCCAGGTCCTGTTCGATGCGGCCCTGCAGGCCGTCGTCGAAGGCGATACGCGTACCGTCCGGGACGCGCAGCCGGATCGCCGGGTCGGGGCGCGGTTGCGCGGCGACGCAGCGGCGGTGCACGCCGCCGTTCGCGGCCAGGGCGGTGCGGCTGCAATGGCAGACGAAGGCGCGGCCATCGGCGAGCAGGCGGTCGAGTGCGGCCTGGTACAGCGCCGAACGCTCGCTCTGCTTCGCCACCGGCGCATCGGAAACCAGTCCGAAGGCGTCCAGGGCCGCCAGCTGCGCCGCGGCCGCGCCGGCGACCTCGCGCGGCGGATCGAGGTCCTCGATGCGCACGAACCACTCGCCGTGCGCGTGCCGCGCCAGCAGCCAGCTGCCGAATGCGGCCAGCAGCGAACCGGCGTGCAGCGCCCCGGTCGGCGAGGGCGCGAACCTTCCCCGGTAGACGGGGGCGCGGCAGGGAACGGGATCGATCATCGGCGAGCGGGCGGAAAACTGAATCGTCGGCCAGCTGCCCGCTTGAATTCAAGCCGTCGCAACCGCAACTCCGGGAAAATGCCGCAGGCCCACGACCCGCATCACTGGAGACGACACGTGTTCACCCGCATCGCCCTGTTCCTTGCCACCAACCTGGCCGTGCTGTTCCTGGCCGGCATCGTGATGTCGCTGCTCGGCGTGAACCCGTCGCAGATGGGCGGCCTGCTGGTGATGGCCGCCCTGTTCGGCTTCGGCGGCTCGTTCGTGTCGCTGCTGACGTCGAAGTGGATCGCCAAGCGCACCACCGGCGCGCACGTGATTGAACAGCCGCGCAACGACGGCGAGCGCTGGCTGCTCGAAACCGTGCGCCGCCAGGCCCAGGCCGCCGGCATCGGCATGCCGGAAGTGGCCATCTACGACGGCCCCGAGATCAACGCCTTCGCCACCGGCGCCAACCGCAACAACGCGCTGGTCGCGGTGTCGACCGGCCTGCTGCGCAACATGAGCCGCGACGAGGCCGAGGCGGTGCTCGGCCATGAGGTCAGCCACGTCGCCAACGGCGACATGGTGACGATGGCGCTGCTGCAGGGCGTGCTGAACACCTTCGTGATCGTGCTGGCGCGCGTGGTCGGCGGCGTGATCGACAGCTACCTGTCCGGCAACCGCGAAAACAACGGCGGCCGCGGCTTCGCCTACTACATCATCGTGATGGTGCTGGAGATGGTGCTGGGCCTGTTCGCGACGATGATCGCGATGTGGTTCTCGCGCCGCCGCGAATTCCGCGCCGACGCCGGCGGCGCCAGCCTCGCCGGCCGGCAGAAGATGATCGCCGCGCTCGAGCGGCTGTCGCTGAACCACGGCCAGAGCACGCTGCCGAACCAGATCGCCGCGTTCGGCATCGCCGGCGGCATCGGCGAGGGCCTGAAGAAGCTGTTCCTGAGCCATCCGCCGCTGGAAGTGCGCATCGCCGCGCTGCGCAACGCGCCGGCGTCGCGGACCTTCGCCTGATTCGAAGGAGGCCCCTCTCCCCCGCGGGGGAAAGGGAAGGCGGTCAGCTGAAATCGTAGTTCATCGTCGCCGAGGACAGGGCCAGGAAGTGGCCCTGCACGTAGTCGACGCCGGCGCCGAACAACTGGGTCATCGTCGCCGCATCCTGCACGTATTCGGCCATGGTCACGATGCCGTCGGCTTCCGCGCGCTCGACGATGTCCTTGATCTTCTGCTGGTTGTCGGCCAGCTTGGGCAGGTCCTCGATCAGGCTGCGGTCGATCTTGAGGAAGGCCGGCCGGAAATGGCCGAGCAACTGGAACGAATCCAGCCCCGCGCCGAAGCGCTCCAGGCCGACCCGGCAGCCCAGCCGCGACGCGCCGGCGAGGAATTCCTGGGCCTGGCGCAGGTGGGTCGAGACCTTGGCTTCGGGTATTTCCAGCCACACCCGGTCGCCAGGCACGCCGTGCCGGGCCAGCGCCTGGCCGATGGCGTCGAGCAGGCGCGGGTCGCCGAACGACTCCGGACTGACCTTCAGCAGCAGGCGCGTGTCGTGCTTGCCGCGCAGGCGTTCGCCGATCAGCGCGATCGCGTTCGCCGCCACCCAGCGGTCGATGTCGGCGAGCAGGCCGTGCGATTCGGCGATGCCCAGGAAGGTCGTCGGGTTGACCGTTTCGCCTTCCGACTCCAGGCGCAGCAGGCATTCGTACAACTCGCCCGGCTCGCCCTTCAGGCTGACCACCGGCATGAAGTTGAAGGTGAAGCCGTCGTGGGCGATGGCATTGCGGATCAGCGCGATCCAGCTCTGGATGCGCTCCTCTTCGGCACGGTCGACCGCGCCGGGATCGAAGATCGCGACGCGGTTGCCGCCCAGCGCCGCCGAACCCTGCAGGTTCTCGCTGGCCTTGGCCAGCGCCTGGCCGACGTTGGCGTTCTTCTCGCCGACCTGCACGCCGCCGACGCTGGCGGTGACCGCGGCGGTGCGCGGGCCGATCTCGAACACGTGGCCGGCGAAGGCCTCGCGGATCTTCTCGGCCAGCGCGGCGGTGCGGTCGTGGCGGCCGCTGGCGAGCACCGCGAAGCCGTGCTCGCTGAAGCGCGCGGCGCGCACGTCCGGGCCGAGCGCGGCGGACAGGTGCGCGGCCATCGCCGCGATCAGCTTGTCGGCCGCGTCCAGGCCGATTTCCGGCAGCAGCCGGGCGTAATGGTCGGGCTCGACCAGCAGCAGGCCGTATTGCGCCTCGCCGCGGCCGGCGGCGGCGATCGCGTCCTCGAGTTCGCGCAGGAACGCCGGGCGGTTGAGCAGGCCGGTGACCGCGTCGCGCTGGCGCAGCGCTTCGACCTCGCGCGCCAGTTCCGGGTCGGCCAGTTCCTCGCGGCGGCGGAACACGACCTGCACGCAGTGCTCGCCTTCGTAGGTGGCGGTGGCGAACTCCAGCGTCGCGGGGAAGCTTTCGCCGCCCAGGGTGCGCGCTTCCAGCGGGTAGGGGGCCGGGGGCTCGCCCTTGCTCAGCTGCTTGAGCAGCTGCTTGAACTCGCCGACGTAGTCCGGCGCGACCATGTCCAGCAGCGACATGCCCTCGACGTCCTCGAACGACTCGAAGCCGAACATCTCGAGGTAGGCGTCGTTGGCGCGGATGTGCATGCCTTCGTGGATGTAGGCGATGGGATCGCGCGACGAGGCGATCAGCGCGTCGCAGCGCCGCTCGGTTTCGCGCACCTGCGATTCGAGCCGGCGCAGCGCGCGGCGGGCGTTGAGGTCGTTCCATTCGGCCAGCACGACCTTCAGCAGGTGTTCCGGATGCTGGCGCAGCGCCACCGCGCGCGCGCCGGCGGCGATGTCGCCGGCCAGTTGCGCGGCGTCGATGGCGTCGGCCACGACCACCAGCGGGATGTCCTTGCCGCTGGCCACGACCCTGGACAGCACCGCCTGCAGCGGCACGGCGCGCGACGAACGCGCGGCCAGCACCAGGTCGATGGGTTGCGAATCGATCTGCAGCGCCAGTTCGTCGGCGTTGAGCGGACGCAGCGGGCGCACGGCGACGCCGTTGTTGCGGAAGACGTTTACGATGGCCTCGGCATCCTCGCCGCTGTCGTCGATGACCATCAACCGGATGGTCGTGTCTTTGCCGGTCTGCATGAAGCGCTTCCGTCGGGGGAGCGCGATTAATACACGAAGCGGGCGGGCGGCGTCCAACGCGGAGGTCGCAAACCGGCGGCCATGCGCGGCGCCGGCGCGGATCCGCGACGCCCGGCACGCCCCGGCGCGGGCACCGGTAACGGTTACAGCGGGCGCTTGCCGCTGTCGCCGGGTACTTCGCGGACCAGCTTCGGCACCAGGTAGCCGGACAGGCGCGCGGCCAGGGCGGCGTGCAGGGCGCGGGCGCGGTCCTCTTCGACCTCGAAGTGGGCCGTACCCTGCACCCGGTCCAGCTGGTGCAGGTAATAGGGCAGCACGCCGGCGGCGAAGCCGCGTTCGCTCAGGTCGGCCAGCGCGTCGACGCTGTCGTTGACCCCGCGCAGCAGCACGGCCTGGTTCAAGACCTGCGCCCCGGCGCCGCGGATGCCGGCCAGCGCGGCATCGACCGAGGCATCGAATTCGTTGGCATGGTTGGCATGGATGACGAAAGCCACCGGCCACGGCAGCGCGGCCAGCCAGCCGAGCAGGGCGGCGTCGACGCGTTCGGGCAGCACCACCGGCAGGCGGCTGTGGATGCGCAGGCGCTTCAGGTGCGGGATGCCGGCCAGCGCAGCGGTCAGCTCGGCCAGCTTGGGCGTGGCCAGCGACAGCGGATCGCCGCCGGACAGGATGACTTCGTCGATGCCGGCGTCGGCCCGGACCAGTTCCACCGCCTCGTGCCAGCCATCGCGGGCCGCGGTCTCGTCGGCGTAGGGGAAGTGGCGGCGGAAGCAGTAGCGGCAGTGCACTGCGCAACTGCCGGTGGCGACCAGCAGGGCGCGGCCGCGGTACTTCTGGATGACCCCGGCGCCGGTCTTCGCTGCCGCATCGCCGACCGCGTCCAGGTCGAAGCCCGGGGCGGGGCGCATTTCCTCGTCCAGCGGCAGGACCTGGCGCAGCAGCGGGTCGGCGGGGTCGCCCTTGCGCATGCGCGCGACGAAGCCGTGCGGCACCCGCAACGGGAACCGGGCCGCGGCTTCGTCCGAAATCCGCCAGGCCAACCCCGGCAAATCGAGCAGGGACAACAGTTCGCGCGGGTCGCGCACGGCGCCGCGCCAGAGCTGTTGCCAGCTCGGTGGCTGCATCGGCAGGGGGGGGGCGGGGATCATAGGTGACCAGAAAACAAGCGCCCGCCGGTCGCGGCGGGCTTTCCGGATTTTAAACCAAGAACCTATCCTGCCGGCCGCCCCGCGGCGGGCTTGCCTTACCCCGAAGGAGTTCCAGCATGGCCAGCTATGGCATGAACGACGTCAAGAACGGGATGAAGATCCTGATCAACAACGAACCGGCGGTCATCACCGAAACCGACTACGTCAAGCCGGGCAAGGGCCAGGCCTTCACCCGCGTGCGCTACCGCCTGATCAAGTCCGGCCGCGTGCAGGAAATCACCATGAAGTCGACCGACTCGGTCGAGGCCGCCGACGTGGTCGACACCGACATGCAGTACCTGTATTCGGACGGCGAGTACTGGCACTTCATGCAGCCGGAGACCTTCGAGCAGGTGCAGGCCGACAAGGCCGGCATGGGCGGCGCCGAGAAGTGGCTGAAGGGCGAGGAGGAGTGCGTGGTGACCCTGTGGAACGGCACCCCGATCGGCGTGCAGCCGCCGAACTTCGTCGAGCTGAAGATCGTCGAGACCGACCCGGGCCTGCGCGGCGACACTTCCGGCGGCGGCGGCAAGCCGGCCACGCTGGAAACCGGCGCGGTGGTCCGCGTGCCGCTGTTCGTCGGCCAGGACGAAGTGATCAAGGTCGACACCCGCACCGGCGAATACGTTTCGCGCGTGAAGTAAGCCATGGGCGAGGGCAAGGCACCGCGCGACGTCTTCCCGCACGACCGCGTCGTGTTCTTCAGCGACGCGGTCTTCGCCATCGCCATCACCCTGCTCGCGATCGAGCTGCATCTGCCGGACGCCGAGTCGATCGAGCGCGTCGGCGCCAATGCGGCATGGAGCGAGACGACCGCGCTGTTCATCGCCTACGCGATCAGTTTCCTGGTCCTGGCCCTGTTCTGGACCGGACACATGCAGACCTGGAAACACGTGACGCGCGCCACCAGCGGGCTGGTCTGGTGCTCGGTGCTGCAATTGATGTTCGTCGCGCTGATGCCGTTCGCCACCCGCGTGTACTCGGAGGCCTTCCACGGCGGCAGCCGCGGCAGCTTCGCCTTCTACAGCCTGGTGCTGGCGGGCGTATCGCTGTTCTCGTGGCTGTCCCGGCGCATGGTGGTGCGGCAGGAGAACCTGCGCGAAAGGCTCGGCAAGGAGCAGGCGAGCTGGCTGGTGTGGCGCGGGCTGGTGCCGCTGCTGGTGTTCGCCGCCGGCATCCCGCTGGCCTTCGTGCTGCCGGTGTGGCTGGGCGGCTTCGTGTTCGCGATGATCTTCCCGCTGACGCTGCTCGCGAAGTGGCTGTGCTTCCGTCCGACGAGCGCCGGGCCCGCCGCATGAGCGAAACGCAACCGCAAGCCTGCGACCTGCTGATCGAAGCCGGCTTCGTCGTCCCGGTCGAGCCGCACGGCGTCGTCCTCGAAGACCACGCCGTCGCCGTTTCCGACGGGGAAATCGTCTCGGTGGCGCCGGTCGCCGAGGCGCGCCGGCGTTTCCGGCCCGCCCGGGTCGTGGCGCGGCCCGAAGGCGCGCTGATCCCCGGCCTGGTCAACGCGCACACCCACAACCCGATGACCCTGCTGCGCGGCATCGCCGACGACCTGCCGCTGAAGGTATGGCTGCAGCAGCACATCTGGCCGATCGAGGGCGCGGTGATCGGCCCCGACTTCGTCGCCGACGGCGTGGCCCTGGCCATCGCCGAGATGCTGCGCGGCGGCACCACCTGCTGCAGCGAGAACTACTTCTTCCCCGACGTGCAGGCCGCCGTGTACAAGCGGCACGGCTTCCGCGCGCTGGTCGGCCTGCCGGTGATCGACTTCCCGACCGCGTGGGCCAAGTCCGACGACGAATACTTCGACCGTGCCGGCGAAGTGCACGACGCCTGGCACGACGACGGGCTGATCGCCACCGCATTCGCACCGCACGCGCCGTACACGGTCAACGACGCGAACTTCGAACGCATCCGCCTGCTGTCCGACCAGCTCGACGTGCCGGTGCACCTGCACCTGCACGAGACCGCACAGGAAGTGCAGCAGTCCATCGAGCAGCACGGCCAGCGCCCGATCGCGCGGCTGGACCGGCTGGGCCTGATCGACGAGCGCCTGATCGCCGTGCACATGACCCAGCTGACCGAGGCCGAGATCCGCCTGTGCGCCGAACGCGGCGTGTCGGTGGTGCATTGCCCGGAATCGAACCTCAAGCTCGCCTCCGGCTTCTGCCCGGCCTGCGCGCTCGAACGTGCGGGCGTGAACCTGGCGCTCGGCACCGACGGCTGCGCCAGCAACAACGACCTCGACATGTTCGGCGAGACGCGCACCGCCGCGCTGCTGGCCAAGGCCGTCGCGCACGATGCCGCCGCGCTGGACGCCTTCGCCGCGTTGCGCGCGGCCACGCTCGGCGGCGCGCGCGCGCTGGGCTTCGGCGACCGGATTGGCTCGATCGAACCGGGCAAGCAGGCCGACCTGGCCTGCGTCGACCTGTCGGCGCTGGAAACCCAGCCGCTGCACCACGTGGTGTCGCAACTGGTCTATGCCACCGGCCGCCACCAGGTCAGCGACGTGTGGATCGCCGGCAAGCCGAAGCTGCAGCAGCGCGAACTGGTCGACATGGACATGGCCGGCCTGGTCGCCAACGCGAAGCAGTGGCGGAAACGGATCGCCGCGATCCGCACGAGCTAGTTCTTGCCGAAGTTTCCGCGGAAACGGGGCTTTCAACCGACGAATGTCGGGTCAGTCATGGACGTCGCCCTCGCGGCCTCGGGACAAAAGTCCGCGGATCCCCGCCTGCGCGGGGATGACATCTGAGAGAATGTCGCCATGAGCATGAATGCCGCCTCCGACAACTTCAGCCAGGCCGAACTCGACAAGTTCGGCGCGCTCGCCAACCGCTGGTGGGACCCGGATGGCCCGCAGAAGGCGCTGCACGCGCTGAACCCGGTGCGCCTGGACTACGTCGCGCAGCGCGTTCCGCTGCCGGGCGCGAACGTGCTCGACGTCGGTTGCGGCGGCGGCCTGCTCAGCGAGGCGCTGGCGAAGACCGGGGCGAAGGTGACCGCGATCGACCTGGCGCCGGAACTGCTGAAGGTGGCGCGGCTGCACCGGCTCGAATCCGGGGTCGGCGTCGATTACCGCCAGCAGTCGGTCGAAGACCTCGCCGCCGAAGCGCCCGCCAGCTTCGACGCGATCACCTGCATGGAAATGCTCGAACACGTGCCCGATCCTTCGTCGATCATCGGCGCCTGCGCGACGCTGCTGAAGCCGGGCGGACGCCTGTTCCTGTCGACGCTGAACCGCACCCCGGCCGCGTTCGCGCTGGCGATCGTCGGCGCCGAATACGTCGCGCGGCTGCTGCCGAAGGGCACGCACCACTACCAGGACTTCATCCGCCCGTCCGAACTGGCCGCGTGGCTGCGCGGCGCCGACCTGCAGCTGGAAGACGTCAGCGGCCTGGCCTACGAGCCGTGGCGTAACGGCGCGCGGTTGATCCGCCGTACCGACGTGAATTACCTGGCCTGCGCGGCCAAGCCGGCGTGACCGCATCCGTTTTCCCGAAGGCGGCGCTGTTCGACCTCGACGGCACCCTGCTCGACAGCGCGCCGGACTTCCTGGCCACGGCCAACCGCATGCGCGAAGCGCGCGGCGTCGCGCCGATGGCGCTGGATGAGCTGCGCCCCTACGTCTCGCGCGGCGCGCGGGCGATGCTCGGCGCGGTTTTTCCCGACGCCGGGCAAGCCGATCGCGAAGCGCGGGTGCCCGAATTCCTCAACATCTACCAAGGCGAGATTGGCCGCCATGGCCTGCCGTTCGACGGTGTCGCCGCGCTGCTCGAAACCCTGGAAAACAACGGCGTCGCCTGGGGCATCGTCACCAACAAGCCCGAATACCTG
Organism: Pseudoxanthomonas sangjuensis; assembly: GCF_010211755.1. GTDB lineage: Bacteria > Pseudomonadota > Gammaproteobacteria > Xanthomonadales > Xanthomonadaceae > Pseudoxanthomonas_A > Pseudoxanthomonas_A sangjuensis. Next base: position 95,614 of record NZ_PDWR01000002.1, read on the forward strand.
GCGCGCGAGATCCTGCCGCACTGCGGCTGGGAAACGCGCTGCGCGGTGCTGATCGGCGGCGACACGCTGGCCGAGCGCAAGCCGCATCCGCTGCCGCTGCTGGCCGCGGCTGAACGCATCGGCATCGGCCCGGCCGATTGCGTCTACGTCGGCGACGACGAGCGCGACATCGTCGCCGCGCGCGCGGCCGGGATGCGCTCCATCGCCGCGCTGTGGGGCTACCGGCTGGACGGCGAGATGCCGGCGGAGTGGGGCGCCGACGCGGCGGTCGAACGACCGGCGCAACTGCTCGACGCGACGGCATGGCCGCGGCGGCGATGAGCAATTCCGCCGCCCTCGACAGCTTCCTCGACAAATGGCGCAGCCGCTGGCCGGAGTGGCGGGTGGCCGAGGCGTTCGTGCCGCCGGCGCAGCGCGAGCTCGCCGTGGCCTGGTTCGCGCTGCTGCAGGAATTCGAGGACGCGATGAACATCGCCGGCGACCCGACCCCGGCCGATGCCAAGCTCGGCTGGTGGGGCGAGGAGCTGCGCGACTGGTCGCGGCGGCGTTCGCGGCACCCGCTCGGCCGCGTGCTCGAACCGCGGCACGCGCCGTGGTTCGAGCTGGCCGAGGGGCTGCCCGCGCTGGTCCGCCTGCGCGAGCGCCCGCACGACATGATGTCGGCGTTCGCCGCGGTGCAGCCGCTGGCGGAGGCGATGGTGGCGGTCGAGGACGGCGTGCTCGACCGCGCCGGCAAGTCGGAATCGCCGGTCCTTCGCGCGCAGGCGATCGCGTGCCAATTGCTGGCTTCGCGGCTGTTCGCGGCCGGCGACGGGGCGGTTCCGCAGGAAGCGGCGGAGCGGCCGGGCGCCGGGCAGGCATGGGCGCAGGTCTTGCTGGCGCAGTGGCCGCCGCACGCGGGCGAGGCCACGCCGCGCAGGCTGTGGGCCGCACTGGCGCGTTCGCGCCTGCAGCGTTTCGAGCCCGGCGCGCAGGGCGTCCGGCCGCTTTCGAACCTGCGCCTGCTGTGGCTGGCCTGGCGCACGGCCCGGGCCTGAACGGTCTGGGGCGGGACGGACCGTTGCAGGGCCGTTCGCGTCCGAATCGGTACAATCCCGGTCCGCTTTGACCAATTCCCCTGCCATGTCCTCCGTCGTTCGTCCCGACCTTCCCGACGTTGCCCACCAGTCCGTGCCGCTGGCGCGGGCGCTGGATTGGGTCGGCATGGACAACATCGCGCTGCCGGTGCGGATTCCCGATGGCGCCGGCGGATACGTGCAGGTCGCCGCGAACATCGACCTTGCCGTCAACCTGACCCGGCCGGAAGAGCGCGGCATCCACATGTCGCGGCTGTACCTGCAACTGCAGGACGGCCTGGCGCGCGAAACCATCACCCCGGCCGGCCTGCGCAAGCTGTTGCAGGAAGGCATCGATTCGCAGTCGGGCATCGCCGATGCGGCGCGGCTGGTGGTGCGCTACGAGGCGCTGCTGCAGCGGCGCGCGCTGGAAAGCGGCTTCGCCGGCTGGAAGAAGTATCCGGTCGAGATCGAAGCGGTGCTGCGCGAAGGCCACCTGCACCTGGCCCTCGGCTTCGCGGTGGAGTATTCCAGCACCTGCCCGGCCTCCGCGGCGCTGTCGCGGCAGGCCAACGCCGAGCGCTTCGCCGAGGATTTCGCCGCCGCGCGCCCGCTGTCGGTCAACGCGGTACGCGACTGGCTGGCGTCCGAACGCGGCATGGCCGCGACCCCGCATGCGCAGCGCAGCACCGCGCGCGTGCGCGTGGAACTGAAGCCGCAGTTCGACGAACTGCCGCTGGTTGCGCTGATCGACGCGCTGGAAACCGCGCTGGCCACGCCGGTGCAGACCGCGGTCAAGCGCGTCGACGAGCAGGCGTTCGCCAGGTTGAACGCCGAAAACCTGATGTTCTGCGAAGACGCCGCGCGCCGCGTGGCCTCGGTCCTCGCCAACGACCCGCGCATCGCCCGCTACGACGCCACGGTTTCGCATTACGAGAGCCTGCATCCGCACGACGCGGTGGCGCGGGTAAGTGGCGTCAACGCCTGAAGGATAGGGCGGGTCATGACCCGCCCTACGAGTTCTGCGAGCGCTTCCGGGGCTCATCGGAAAGCGCGAATTCCGACTTCTCGATTATTTCCCGCGCTCCAGCACCAGCAGCGGATCGATCCGCACGTCGAACCAGTTCATCCCCCAGTGCAGGTGCGGCCCGGTCGCGCGGCCGGTGGCGCCGACCGCGCCGATGACCTGGCCCTGTTCGACGCGGTCGCCGACCTTCACGTCCAGGCGCGACAGGTGCAGGAAGTTCGAGCTGACGCCGAAGCCGTGGTCGATCAGCAGCGTGCCGCCGGTCAGGTACAGGTCCGGCGCGGCGAAGGTCACCACCCCCGCGGCCGGCGCTTTCACCGGCGTGCCGTTCGGCGCGGCGATGTCCATGCCCGAGTGCGGCGACTTCGGCGTGCCGTTGTACACGCGCTGGTTGCCGAAGCGGCCGCTGATCCGGCCCTGCACCGGCCAGATGAAGGTTTGCACGAAGTCGGTGCGGTCGTCGTCGCGCCCGCGTGCCGCGACCACTTGCGCCTGCTCGCGCGCGATCCGCGCGGCGATCGCCGGCGGCGGGTTCACCGTGGCCGGCGGCACGCCCCTGACCTGTTCGACCGGCCAGTCGCGCGGCGTCACCACGATGCTCGCGCTTTCGCTGCCGCCATCGGGACGAACGACATCGACCTGTAGCGGGCCTTTTTCATCGCGGCCCACGCCGAACACCACGGTGCCGTAACCGCTGACCCGCAGCGTGCGGCCCGCGTACGTCACCTCGCTGCCCGGCGGCACCTTGCCGAACACCAGCGTGCCCTGCGACACGCTGGCGGGAAAGACGATGCGCTGGTCGGCTGCGGTTTGCTCGCTGCCGGTTCGGGCGAGCAGGGAGGGGGGCATTGCGGCAAAGGCGAAAAGAACCGACATCGCCATTCCCGCGAGAGCGGGAATCCGGTGCCTCTGCCGTTCGCACAGGTCGCGGCGACCCGGGCGGAAGCCGCCGGATTCCCGTTTCCGCGGGAATGGCGGGCGAACGGATTTCAACGATCGAACTCCAGCCGCTGTCCGACCGGCGTGCCGACCAGTTGCTCGCCGTTCCAGACCATGCGGCCGTTGACCCAGGTCGCGGCGACGCGGTGCTGGAAGGTCCTGCCCTCGAACGGCGACCAGCCGCACTTGCCCAGCACGTCTTCGCGCTTCACCGTGAACGGGTCGTGGTCGATCAGCACCAGGTCGGCGGCGTAGCCCTCGCGCAGGAAGCCGCGGCCCTTCACGTCGAACAGCTGCGCCGGCGCATGCGCGAACTTCTGCACCACCTGCGCGAGCTTCAGTTTCTTCTCGTGCACCAGCTCCAGCGCGGCGACCAGCGCGTACTGCACCAGCGGCAGGCCGGACGGCGCCTGCGCGTAGGGCTTTTCCTTTTCCTCCAGCGTGTGCGGCGCGTGGTCGGTGGCCAGCACGTCGAGCACGTCGCTGGCCAGCGCCTTGACCAGCGCCTCGCGGTCGCCGGCGTCCTTGATCGCCGGGTTGCACTTGATCAGGTTGCCGAGCGTTGCGTAGTCGGCGCGGTCGAAGCGCAGGAAGTGGATGCAGGTCTCGGCGGTGATGCGCTTGCGCCGGCCGTCGGCCTGGAACAGCGGGCCGGGGGTGAACAGCGCCAGTTCGTCGGCGGTGGAAACGTGCAGCACGTGCAGGCGGCTGCCGTGCTTGCGCGCCAGCGAGGTCGCCAGCCGGGTCGACTTGATGCAGGCCTCGCGCGAGCGGATGTCCGGGTGCATCTCCGCGGTCAGCGCGTCGCCGTACTTCGCCTTGAACGCCGCCATGTTCGCGTCGATGGTCGGCGTGTCCTCGCAGTGGGTGATGATCGGCGTCGGCGCCTCGCGGAAGATGCCGTCGAGGATGTCCGGGTCGTCGACCAGCATGTTGCCGGTCGAGGCGCCCATGAACACCTTCACCCCGGGCGCGGCCTTCGGGTCCAGCGTGCGGATGTTGTCCAGATTGTCGTTGCTGGCGCCGAAGTAGAAACCGTAATTGCCCCAGGCGCGGCCCTTGGCCAGCGCGTACTTGGCTTCCAGCGCGGCCGCGTCCAGCGTCGGCGGGTTGGTGTTGGGCATGTCCATGAAGCTGGTCAGGCCGCCGGCCACCGCCGCGGCCGATTCGCTGGCGATGTCGCCCTTGTGGGTCAGGCCGGGTTCGCGGAAGTGCACCTGGTCGTCGATCATGCCCGGCAGCAGCCAGCGCCCGCCGGCCTCGATCACCTGGTCGCCGGGGCGTGCGGCGATCTGGCCGTCGATGCGGGCGATGCGGCCGTTTTCGACCAGGAGATCGGCGTCGAATTCGCGGCCTTCGTTGACCAGGCGGGCGTTGACGATCAGCGTGGCGGGCATGAACAGCTTCCGGAGTCGTGTGGACGGGGAGGGACGGGGTCGTAGCCACCCGGGTTCAGCGGATGGCAGCGGCCGACGCGCCTTGCGGCCAGCCAGGAACCCTTCAGCGGTCCGAAACGGTCGATCGCTTCCATCGCGTATTCGGAGCAACTGGGGGCGAAACGGCAGCGCTGACCCAGCATCGGGCTGAGGAAGCGCTTGTAAATCCGCAGCAACGCTATGAGAAGGCGGCCGAGCATGCCCGCATGATACCGGCAAGACCAAGGGCGTGGTTGCCGTGACGGCCACGGTGGGCTATAAAGGCCCGCTTTTCCCGGGCCCCGGGAAGTTTCCAGGGAAGTGTTGTTCGTGTCCGCGAAGAAACCTGCGAAGAAGGCCGCCAAGGCCGCCAAGAAGACCGCCGCGCCGAAGAAGCCGGCCAAGTCCACCGCCGCCAAGAAGGCTGTCGCCAAGAAGGCCGCCGCCAAGCCTGCCGCCAAGAAGGCCGTCGCCAAGCCTGTCGCGAAGAAGAAACCGGCCGCCAAGCCGGCCAGCAAGGCGGTCGCGGCCAGGAAGCCTGCCGCGAAGAAGGTCCCGGCCAAGCCGGCGGTCGCCGCGAAGAAGCCGGCAACCAAGGCCAAGCCGGTCAAGCCGGCCAAGCCCGCTCCCAAGCCCGTCGTCAAGAAGGTGCCGGCCAAGCCCGCGCCGAAGGCGACCGCATCCGTTCCGAAGCCGGCCGCCAAGCCAACGGCAAAGCCGGCTCCGGCCAAATCCGCCACCGCCCAGGCCGCTGGCCGGGTGGAAGCGCCTGCATCGAAAGCCGCTGTCCAGCCCGCGCCCGCGGCCAAGGCCCCATCCCCCGCAAAACCTGTGCCTGCCGCCAAAACGAATTCGAAACCCTCCGAACCCGCCGCTGCCCCCGTAGTGGTCGCTCCGAAACCCCGCCCCATCGGCAAGGTCGCCGTGCCCGTGCGCAACGCCAAGCCCGCCGCGCCCGCGCCGCGCGGCCCGATCAAGGGGGTGTCGTACAAGACCGACGAAGCCACCGGCCGCCCGATCCTCCCGCCAGGCTACAAGCCGTCGCCGGACGAGGAATACATGAGCCCGCTGCAGCAGGAATACTTCCGCCAGCGCCTGCTGCAATGGCGTGCCGATCTGGTCGAGGAATCCAAGCAGACCATCGAGAACCTGAAGGACGAGGTGCGCGACATCGGCGACGAGGCCGAGCGCGCCACCCGCGAAACCGAGAACTCGCTGGAACTGCGCACCCGCGACCGCTACCGCAAGCTGATCGGCAAGATCGACAGCACGCTCAAGCGCCTGGACGCCGGCGACTACGGCTACAGCGTCGATTCCGGCGAGGAAATCGGCCTGGAGCGGCTGGAAGTGCGCCTGACCGCCGAGCGCACGATCGACGAGCAGGAACGCTGGGAACACCTGCAGAAGCAGCAGGGCGACTGATCCGTCCCGAACCCGAACCCGTCGTTCCGTTGCGAAGCCCCGCGAAAGCGGGGCTTCCGCGTTCCGGGCGGCGCGAAAACCGGGCCGGGTCTATTCCAGTTCGCGAAGGTCCAGCCGTCGCAGCCTGGGGGCCTTCGCCGCCGTGGTGCCGACCACGCCGAGGATCGCGCAGCCGCCGACCAGCACCGCCGGGATCAATCCCAGCAATCGCGCCATCGTGCCGGCGTAGAACGCGCCGAGTTCGTTCGACGAACTGATGAAGATGCCGTTGATCGACGACACCCGCCCGCGCATCTCGTCGGGCGTGGCCAGTTGCAGGATCGTCGAGCGCACCCCCACCGACACGCCATCGCACGCACCGTAGGCCAGCAGGATGCCCGCCGACAGCCAGAAGCTGCGCGACAGGCCGAATGCGATCACGCACAGGCCGAAGCCGGCCACCGCGAACAACAGCACGCGGCCGGCGTGCCGCTGCAGCGGATGCCGCGCCAGCCACAGGCCGACGCCGATCGAACCCAGCGCCGGCGCCGCGCGCAGGATGCCCAGGCCCTGCGGGCCGTAGAGCAGGATGTCGTGGATGAAGGCCGGCAGCATCGCGACCACGCCGCCCAGCAGCACCGAGAACATGTCCAGCGCCATCGCGCCGAGCATGATCTGGTGGGCGAACACGAAGCGGATGCCTTCGGCGATGCTGGCGAAGATCGGCGGGCTGACCGCGGGCGGCGTCGGCTCTTCCACCTGTAGCCGCGACAGTGCCGCCGCGGCCAGCAGCGCGAACGCCGCTGCCACGCCGTAGGCCAGCGCCTTGCCGCCGAAGCCGACCAGCAGGCCGCCCAGCGCCGGGCCGGCGACCAGCCCGGTCTGGAACACCACGCTGCCCAGCCCGGCGCCGCGCACGAAGTCCTCGCGTGCCAGCACGCGCGCGAACAGCGCATTGAAGATCGGGCTGAGGAACGAGCGCGCGATGCCGGTCAGCGCGATCGCCGCGTAGATCGGCCAGGTGCCGCGTGCCGGCAGCAGGTCCAGGGCGACGGCGGCCAGCACCAGCGCGGTCGTCGCCAGCGCCGCGCACGCGGCCGTGCCGAGCCTGCGCCGCGGCAGGTGGTCGACGAGATGGCCGGCGAACGGCGCCACGCAGAAGAACGGCAGCACTTCGGCCAGGCCCACCAGGCCGAGCGAGAAAGTGTTGCGGGTCAGCTCGTAGATGTGCCAGCCGACGCTGACCGCGACGATCTGGTACGAAAGCAGGGCGCAGATGCGGTAGGCCAGTACCGCGGCGAAGCGGCGGTTGCGCAGCAGCGAAAGCGCGCCGGGCGGCTCGGCGGCTTCCGCACTCACGCCTGCCGCGCCTGCCGTACGTCGGTGCCGTCTTCCGCCGCCTGCGCGGTCCGGCGGATGAAGTCCAGCAGCGCGGCCAGGCCGTTGCTGCGCGTCGGCGACAGGTGCTTGGCCAGGCCGATGTCGGCGATGTAGCTGGCCTCGGTGCCGAGGATTTCCCCGGCACTGCGCCCGGAATAGACGCGCAGGGCGAGGTAGATCAGGCCGGAGACGATGGCCGAGTCGCTGATCGCCTGGAAGTCGAGCTTCGATGCGTCGCCTCCCGGCACGATCCAGACCAGCGATTGGCAGCCGAGCAGGCGATGTTCCTCGGTCTTCCATTCCTCGGGGAAGGCCGGCAGCTTGCGGCCGAGATCGATCAGGTACTGGTAGCGCTCGGACCAGTCGCCGAAGAAGGCGAACTCGTCGCGGATCGCCTGCTGCGCTTCGGCGGCGGTGGGTTCGAGCGGGAAAGTCGTTTCGGTCATTGTAGGAGCGGCGTAAGCCGCGATGCTTTTTGCACGGTCCGGCAGGTCGCGGCTTACGCCGCTCCTACAGGGAAGGGGAGTGGGTCACGCACGTTTCCACCTTACGCCCTGCGGTGTGTCTTCCAGCAAAACGCCCTCGGAAGCCAGCTGGTCGCGGATCGCGTCGGCGCGGGCGAAGTCGCGCGCCTTCTTCGCCGCGTTGCGCTCCTCGACCAGCGCCTGGATGCGTGCGTCGTCGTCGCTCGAGGCGCCGCGGGCGAACCACGCGGCCGGTTCCTGTTGCAGCAGGCCGAGGGCGAAGCCGGCGCCGAGCAGTTCCGACTTCAGCCGGCGTTTCTCGTCGGCGTCGGTCGCCTTGCGTGCCTCGCCGGCGATGCGCGCGACCTCGGCCAGCGCCAGCGGCGTGTTGAGGTCGTCGTCGAGCGCGTCCTCGACGCTTGGCGGGATCGTGGCCACGGCTTCGACGCCGGCCAGGTCGCGCAGCGTGCCGTACAGCCGGTCCAGCGTGCGCACGCTCTGCTCGATCAGCGCGTCGTTCCATTCCAGCGGCTGGCGGTAATGCGCCGACAGCAGCGCGTAGCGCAGCGCCTCGGGCGGGTGCTTCTGCAGCAGGTCGTGCACGCGCTCGATGTTGCCCAGCGACTTGCTCATCTTCGCGCCGCCGAAGTTCAGCATGCCGTTGTGCAGCCAGAAGCGGGCGAAGACCTTGCCGCCGTGCGCGCATTCGCTCTGCGCGATCTCGTTCTCGTGGTGCGGGAACTGCAGGTCGACGCCGCCGGCGTGGATGTCGATGGTCTCGCCCAGGTGCGCCTCGGCCATCGCCGAGCATTCGATGTGCCAGCCGGGGCGGCCGTGGCTCCACGGCGAGTCCCAGCCGGGCAGGCCCTCGGCCGACGGCTTCCACAGCACGAAATCGCCCGGGTCGCGCTTGTACGGCGCCACTTCGACGCGGGCGCCGGCCAGCATTTCCTCCGGGTCGCGCCGCGACAGCTTGCCGTAGCCTTCGAAGGTGCCGACCGCGAACAGCACGTGGCCCTCGGCGACGTAGGCGTGGCCGGATTCGACCAGACCCCCGATCATCGCGATCATCTGCGCGATGTGCCCGGTCGCGGTCGGCTCGATGTCCGGGGCGAATTCGCCCGCCACGCCCAGCCCGGCCATGTCCTCGCGGTAGGCGTCGGCGTAGCGCCCGGTGATCGCCGAGATCGGCACGCCCAGCTCCTGCGCCGCGGTGTTGATCTTGTCGTCGACGTCGGTGATGTTGCGGGCATAACGCAGCGCGCCGAAGCGCCGGCGCAGCAGCGCGGCCAGCACGCCGAACACCACCGGCCCGCGCGCGTTGCCGATGTGCACGTAGTTGTAGACGGTGGGGCCGCACACGTACATCGTGGGGCAGGCCGGGTCCAGCGGTCGGAATTCCTCGACCCGGCGGGTGAGGTTGTTGTGCAGGCGCAGGCTCATCGGGGAGGAAGTGTGAGGAACCCGGCAATTCTACCGGCCCGTGCCCCCGCCTGCCCGTGGTTCAGCCCGTCGCAAGGCTCGCCCTCTACACTACAAGACCAGTTAAGACCACCGGGATCCGAAGTTGTCCGGCCTCACGTCTCCGCACCGCCTCCTGCCGCTGTCGTTCTGCTTGCTGCTTGCCGCTTCGCCGGTACTGGCCCGGCAGGACGACGCGCCGCCGCTCCGGATCGAAAACGTGCGCCTGGACTATGCCCAGGTGCTGAACGTGGAGCCGGTCTACGCGACCCAGCGTGCCAGGCGCAGCGAAAAGGTCTGCGACGAAGCGCCCCGGCAGGCGAAGTCGGCCGGCAAGCCGGTCGAGCTGCCGAAGGAGGAAGGGCGCTGGTCGCGGATGTGGGGCAGCGTCAAGGGCTGGTTCGCCGACGACAAGGCCCAGGCCGCGAACCCGGAGCCCGAGCGGAAGCCGAACTGCCGCACGGTAACCCAGCAGGATGCCCAGGCGCCCATCGCCTACGACGTGGACTACATGTACAAGGGCATGAAGTACCGCGCGCGCCTGCCCGAGGACCCCGGCAACCGGCTGCGCATCCGCATCTCGGTCACGCCGTACCTGCCCGGCAGCGACACGGTCCCCTGAAACCCTTGCGCCGGCGCATGGCACGTGCGAACATTCGCATGATGAACGCGACCACGCACGCCCACGCCAGCTCTGCCCGGATGGCCTCCGGCATGACCTCGCGCGCGCGCCGACCGGAACCCGACTCTCTCGCTGGGTAACCGGAGCTTCGTGCCGTCCGTTCGGAAACCCAGCCTGAGGCTGGGTTTTTTCGTTTTCGCGCCAGCAAAAGTTTCACAAGCAAGAAACCGGGGTCGGTTACACGATGGCCCGGACGACCCCACCGCCGGAGGATGCAAGCGATGCCGTTGAAGCCTGCTTCAATCAAACACTTCTTGAACACGCAGGACTGGAGCCGCGCCGAACTCGACGCGCTGCTGACGCAGGCCGCCATCTTCAAGCGCAGCAAGGTCGGCGACGCGCTGAAGGGCAAGTCGATCGCGCTGGTGTTCTTCAATCCGTCGATGCGCACCCGCACCAGCTTCGAACTGGGCGCGTTCCAGCTCGGAGGCCATGCCGTGGTGCTGCAGCCGGGCAAGGACGCGTGGCCGATCGAGTTCAACCTGGGCACGGTGATGGACGGCGACACCGAGGAACACATCGCCGAAGTCGCGCGCGTGCTGGGCCGCTACGTCGACCTGATCGGGGTGCGCGCGTTCCCGAAGTTCGTCGACTGGCAGTACGACCGCGAGGACATCGTGCTGAAGTCGTTCGCCAGGTACTCGCCGGTGCCGGTGATCAACATGGAGACGATCACCCACCCGTGCCAGGAGCTGGCGCATGCGCTGGCGCTGCAGGAGCACTTCGGCACCACCGACCTGCGCGGCAAGAAGTACGTGCTGACCTGGACCTACCACCCGAAGCCGCTGAACACCGCGGTGGCCAACTCGGCGCTGACCATCGCCACCCGCCTTGGCATGGACGTGACCCTGCTGTGCCCGACCGAGCAGTACGTGCTCGACGAGCGCTACATCGGCTGGGCGAAGCAGAACGTCGCCGAGAGCGGCGGCTCGTTCGCCATCAGCCACGACATCGAAAGCGCCTACCGCGGCGCCGACGTCGTGTACGCGAAGAGCTGGGGGGCGCTGCCGTACTTCGGCAACTGGGCGCCGGAAAAACCCATCCGCGACCAGTACAAGCACTTCATCGTCGACGAGGCGAAGATGGCGCTGACCAACAACGGCGTGTTCAGTCACTGCCTGCCGCTGCGCCGCAACGTCAAGGCCACCGACGCGGTGATGGATTCGCCGCGGTGCATCGCCATCGACGAGGCCGAGAACCGCCTGCACGTGCAGAAGGCGATCATGGCTGCCTTGGCGAAACAATGAGGTAGGGCGGGTCCTGACCCGCCATCGCGAACCCCGGCGGGTCAGGACCCGCCCTACACATCCCACGGAAAGAAGAAAACCCCATGAGCAGCAATGACATCGTCCTCGCCTTCTCCGGCGGCCTCGACACCAGCTTCTGCATCCCTTACCTGCAGGAACAGGGCTACGCCGTGCACACCGTGTTCGCCGACACCGGCGGCGTCGACGCCGAGGAGCGCGCCTACATCGAGGGCCGCGCCGCCGAGCTGGGCGTGGCCTCGCACGTCACCGTCGACGGCGGCCCCGCCATCTGGGAAGGCTTCGTCAAGCCGTTCGTGTGGGCGGGCGAGGGCTACCAGGGCCAGTACCCGCTGCTGGTGTCCGACCGCTACCTGATCGTCGACGCCGCGCTGAAGCGCGCCGGCGAACTCGGCACCCGCCATATCGCCCACGGCTGCACCGGCATGGGCAACGACCAGGTGCGCTTCGACCTGGCGATCAAGGCCAGCGGCGACTACCGGATCGTCGCGCCGATCCGCGAAATCCAGAAGCAGCACACCCAGACCCGCGCCTACGAGCAGAAGTACCTCGAGGAGCGCGGCTTCGGCGTGCGTTCCAAGCAGAAGCAGTACACGATCAACGAGAACCTGCTGGGCGTGACCATGTCCGGCGCCGAGATCGACAAGTGGGAAGCCCCGGGCGCGGGCGCGCGCGGCTGGTGCGCGCCGCGCAGCGCGTGGCCGGAGCAGCCGCTGCTGGTCAAGGTGGCCTTCCGCCACGGCGAAGCGGTGGAACTGGACGGCAAGCCGATGGAAGGCGCGGCCCTGCTGGCGAAGTTGAACACCATGTTCGCCCCGTACGGCGTCGGCCGCGGCGTCTACACCGGCGACACCGTGATCGGCCTGAAGGGCCGCATCGTGTACGAAGCGCCGGGCCTGGTCGCGCTGCTGGCCGCGCACCGCGCGCTGGAGGAGGCGGTGCTGAGCAAGCAGCAGAACCGCTTCAAGCCGGAAGTGGCGCGCAAGTGGGTCGAACTGGTCTACGAAGGCTTCTTCCACGATCCGCTGAAGACCGACCTGGAGGCGTTCCTGGCCTCGTCGCAGGCCACGGTCAACGGCACGGTCACGCTGCGCACGCCGGGCGGCCGGGTCGAGGCGGTGGCGGTGGAGTCGCCGCACATCCTCAACGCCAAGGGCGCGACCTACGCGCAGTCGGCGGACTGGGGCGTGGAGGAGGCCGAGGGCTTCATCAAGCTGTTCGGCATGAGCTCTACGCTGTGGGCCGAGATCAACCGCTGACGTTTGTCATCCCGAACGCAGTGAGGGATCTGCTGCTTTCAAGGCAGGTTCCTCCCTCCGGTCGGAATGACAACGGATAAACGACGATGCTCTCAAACGTCCTCCCTCATCTTGAAGCGCTGGTGTCCTTCGACACCCGCAACCCGCCGCGCGAGATCACCACGGGCGGGATCTTCGACTACATCCGCGCGCAGCTGCCGGACTTCAGGGTCGAAGTGACCGACCACGGCGCCGGCGCGGTGTCGCTGTTCGCGGTGCGCGGCAATCCGCGGCGCGTGTTCAACGTGCACCTGGACACGGTGCCGTCGTCGCCGGCGTGGACGGCCGATCCGTTCAGGCTGCGCGTGACCGAAGACCGCGCCATCGGCCTGGGCGCCTGCGACATCAAGGGCGCCGCCGCCGCGCTGATCGCCGCCGCGCAGGCGGGGAAGGGCGATGCCGCCTTCCTTTTCAGCAGCGACGAGGAAGCCAACGATGCGCGTTGCATCGCCGCGTTCCTGGCGCGCAACGAGAAGGAATACGGCTTCCGCGAAGCCGTCATCGCCGAGCCGACCCGCGGCGAGGCGGTGCTGGCCCATCGCGGCATCGCCGCGGTGCGCATGGCGTTCAAGGGGCAGGCCGGCCACGCCTCGGCCGAGAACGCGCTGCAATTGAGCGCGCTGCACAACGCGATGCGCTGGGGTGCGGCCGCGCTGGATCACGTCGAAGCGCAGAAGCACCTGCGTTTCGGCGGGCTGACCGGGCTGCGCTTCAACATCGGCAAGGTCGAAGGCGGGATCAAGGCCAACATGATCGCGCCCAGCGCCGAGGTGCGTTTCGGCTTCCGCCCGCTGCCGTCGCAGGACGCGGACGAGCTGCACGCCACGTTCAAGGCGCTGGCCAATCCCGATGCGCTGGCCGAATACGAGCCGACGTTCTGGGGGCCGTCGCTGCCGTCCGGCGACGTGGCGCGCGCCGAGGAGCGCCGCCTGCAGGCGCGCGACCTGGCCGACGAACTCGGCCTGCCGATCGGCAATGCGGTGGATTTCTGGACCGAGGCCTCGCTGTTCTCTGCCGCCGGCCTGACCGCGCTGGTCTACGGCCCCGGCGACATCGCCCAGGCGCATACCGCCGACGAATGGGTTTCCCTCGAACAACTGCGGCACTACGCCGAAACCGTCGCCAAACTTCTTTGAAGCCGCATCATCGCCCGACGCAATGAACATCGAATCCAACAAGCAGACGCGCCAGACCATCGTCAAGCTGCTCTCCAACATGGGCAGCGCGAAGGAGATCGACCAGTACCTGAAGCGGTTCTCCGAGCTGGACGCCAAGCGCTTCGCCGTGATCAAGGTCGGCGGCGCGATCCTGCGCGACGACATGGATGCGCTGGTATCGTCGCTGTCGTTCCTGCAGCAGGTCGGCCTGACCCCGATCGTGATCCACGGCGCCGGCCCGCAGCTCGACGAGGAGCTGGCGGCCGCCGGCATCGGGAAGAAGACCGTCGACGGGCTGCGCTTCACCAGCAACGAAGGCCTGGCCATCGCGCGCAAGGTGATGGTCCGCGAGAACATGAGGCTCGTTTCCGAGCTGCACGCGCAGGGCGTGCACGCGACCTCGCTGACCACCAACGTGTTCGAGGCCGAATTCCTCGACCTCGACAAGTACGGCCTGGTCGGCCGCGTCAGCCATGTCGAGACCGCCGGCATCGAGGCGGCGATCCGCATCGGCGCGATCCCGGTCATCGCCAGCCTCGGCGTCACCGCCGGCGGCCAGTACCTCAACATCAACGCCGACTGGGCCGCGAACGAGCTGGTCAAGACCCTGCAGCCGTACAAGATCGTGTTCCTGACCGGCACCGGCGGCCTGCTCGACGAGAACGGCAAGCTGATCGAGTCGATCAACCTGACCACCGAGTACGACGAGCTGATGGCGCAGCCGTGGATCAACGGCGGCATGCGGGTGAAGGTCGAACAGATCAAGGAACTGCTCGACGCGCTGCCGCTGACGTCGTCGGTGTCGATGACGAAGCCGGACGAGCTGGCCAAGGAACTGTTCACCCACCGCGGCTCGGGCACGATGTTGCGCCGGGGCGAGCGCGTGCTGCGCTTCGATTCGTGGCAGGGCGTCGACCTCGGGCGGATGCGCGCGCTGATCGAATCGAGCTTCGGTCGCAAGCTGATCCCGGACTACTTCGAGAAGACCGAGCCGTACCGGATCTACGTCAGCGAAAGCTACCGCGCGGCGATGATCCTGACCCGGGAGGAAGGCTTCGCCTACCTCGACAAGTTCGCCGTGCTCGACGAGGCGCAGGGCGAGGGCCTGGGCCGCGCCGTGTGGCACGTCGCGCGCGAGGAGAACCCGCGGATGTTCTGGCGCTCGCGCCACCAGAACCAGGTCAACATCTTCTACTACGCCGAATCCGACGGTTGCTACAAGCAGGAGAAGTGGAAGGTGTTCTGGTACGGCATCCCCGATTTCGCCGACATCGCGCGCTGCGTCGAGCACTGCCGCACGCGGCCGGCGACGCTGGTGGACTGACATGACTGGACCTGCACTGCCCCCGGACTGGCGCGTGGTGCCGACCCTGCGGGGAAGGCACGTCTCGCTGGTGCCGCTTTGCGCCGAGCATGCCGCCGGCTTGCGCATGGCGCGCGACGCCGCCGGGCTGGACGGCCTGTGGTTCACCAACACGCCGACGGTCGAGGGCGTCGGGGATTACGTGTCGGCCGCGTTGCGGATGCAGGCCGAGGGCCGCGCGCTGCCGTTCGCGGTGCTCGACGCTGGCGGCGAAGTCGTCGGCACCACGCGTTTCTACGATCTCGACCCGGCGGCGCCGAGGCTGGCCATCGGCTACACCTGGTACGCGCCGCGGGTGCAGCGCACCGGGGTCAACACCGAGGCCAAGCTGCTGTTGCTGCAACACGCGTTCGAGGCCTTGGGCTGCATCGGCGTCGGCTTCGAGACCAGCAGCCACAACGTCCGTTCGCGCGCGGCCATCGCCCGGCTGGGCGCGAAGCAGGACGGCATCCTGCGCCACCACAAGCGCCATGCCGACGGCAGCGTGCGCGACACGGTGGTTTTCTCGATCATCGACAGCGAGTGGCCGGCGGTGAAGCGCGGCCTGCTGGAGAAACTGCAAAGGCACGAGGTTCCCGCAAATGTCCAGTAACACTGCCGGAAAAAACCGCATCGGCATCGTCGGCGCGCGCGGCCACACCGGCGCTGAGCTGATCAGGCTGATCGCCGGCCATCCGCGGTTCGAGCTCGGATTCGTGTCCTCGCGCGAACTGGACGGACAGCCGGTGCGCGAGCACAACGGCGCGTACGCGGGTGCCCTGCGTTACGAGAACCTCGGTCCCGACGCCGTCGCGGCCAAGGGCGTGGACGCCATCGTGCTGGCGCTGCCGAACGGCAAGGCCGCCGATTACGTCGCCGCCATCGACGCGGCCAAGGCCGGCCCCGCGGCTTCCGAACCGGTTGTTGTCGACTTGTCGGCCGACTACCGCTTCGACGACGGCTGGTACTACGGCCTGCCGGAACTGACCCGCGGCAAGTACGCCGGACAGAAGCGGATCAGCAACCCGGGCTGCTACGCGACCGCGATGCAGCTGGCCGTCGCGCCGCTGCTCGACCGCCTCGCCGGCCCGCCGCAGTGCTTCGGCGTGTCCGGCTATTCCGGCGCCGGCACCACGCCCTCGGACAAGAACAACGTCGAGCTGCTGCGCGACAACCTGATGCCGTATGCGCTGGCCGACCACATGCACGAGCGCGAGGTTTCGCGCCAGCTCGGCGTGCCGGTCGAATTCATGCCGCACGTCGCCCCATGGTTCCGCGGCATCACCATGACCGCGAACCTGTGGCTGCAGCAGCCCATGAAGGCCGAGGCGATCCGCGGCTTGTACCGCGAGCGCTACGAAGGCGAGCCGCTGGTCCGCGTGATCGACGGCGCGCCATGGGTGAGCCGCATCGCCGGCAAGCACGGCGTCGAGATCGGCGGCTTCACCGTCGCCCCGGGCGGCAAGCGCGTGGTCGTGGTTTCGACCCTCGACAACCTGCTCAAGGGCGCGGCGACCCAGGCGATTCAGAACCTGAACCTCGCCTTCGGTTTCGACGAACTGGCGGGCATTCCCCGGGCGGATTTCTTTTCGGAGGCGGCATGAGCGACCTGCTCTGGCAAAAACCCGGCGTCGCGGTCGACGCGCAAATCCAGAAGTTCCTCGCCGGCGACGACGTGCTGCTGGACCGCGAGTTCTTCCTGCACGACATCGCCGCCAGCACCGCGCATGCCGAAGGCCTGCAGCGCATCGGCATCCTGTCGGCCGGCGAACTCGCCGGGCTGAAGCGCGAGCTGGCGCTTCTGGCCGACGACTTCCGCAACGGCGACTTCGTCCTCGACGAACGCTACGAAGACGGCCATTCGGCGATCGAGTTCCGCCTGACCGAGCGCCTTGGCGACGCCGGCCGCAAGATCCACACCGGGCGCAGCCGCAACGACCAGATCCTGGTCGCCACGCGCCTGTGGCTGAAGGAAAAGCTGGCGCGCGTGGCGGAACTGTCGCGCGACATCGCCAAGGTCGCGCTGGACCGCGCCGAGGCGGAAAAAGGCCTGCCGATCCCCGGCTACACCCACATCCAGCGCGCCGTGGTGTCGTCTGCGGGCATGTGGTGGGCGGGCTGGGCCGAGGCCTTCATCGACGATGCCATCCGCGCCGCCGACACGCTCAAGCTGGTCGACGCCAACCCGCTCGGCACCGCCGCCGGCTACGGCGTCAACCTGGAGCTCGACCGCGAACACACCACGCAGGCGCTCGGCTTCGCGCGCATGCAGGTCAGCCCGATCTACGCGCAGCTGTCGCGCGGCAAGTTCGAACTGGCCGCGCTGGAAGCGCTGGGCAGCGCCACGCTGGACCTGCGCCGCGTCGCCTGGGACCTGTCGCTATTCACCAGCGCCGAATTCGGCTTCGTCGCGTTGCCGCCGCAGTACACCACCGGCAGCTCGATCATGCCCAACAAGCGCAATCCCGACGTGATCGAACTGATGCGCGCCACCCACGCCAGCGTCGCCGCGGCGCGCATCGAGATCGAGCAGCTGCTGTCGCTGCCGTCCGGCTACCACCGCGACCTGCAGGCCAGCAAGGGCGCGATCTTCCACGGCTTCGGCCGCGGCCTGCCGGCGCTGGAACTGCTGCCGGCGCTGCTCGCGAACCTCGAATGGCGCGAAGACAGGCTGCGCGCCGCGATCGATTCGGGCATGTACGCCACCGACGTCGCGGTCGAGGCCGCCATCGCCGGCGTGCCGTTCCGCGACGCCTACAAGGCCGCGGCGGCGGCCAGCGACAGGGCGGGCGAGGGCAGGACGCCGGAATCCAGCCTCGCCGCGCGCACGTCGCCGGGCGCGGCCGCCGACCTGCGGCTCGACGAACTGCGCTCGCGCTGGGAGTCGCTGGCGTCATGAGCCAGTCCGCCGCCTTCGTCGAGCAACGACTTCCTTCGTGGAAGCGCGCGGTACTGAAGGTCGGCAGCAGCCTGCTCGCCGCCGACGGCGAGGGGCTCAGCCCGCGCCATGCGCTGGGCCTGGCGCAATTCGTCTCGGCGAGCGTCGCCGCCGGGCGCGAAGTGGTGATCGTTTCCTCGGGCGCGGTCGCGGCCGGACGTTCGATCGTCCATCGCAAGGCCGAGGCGGGCGTCGCGATGGCCGAACGCCAGGCGCTGGCCGCGCTCGGCCAGGCGCGGCTGATCGGACTGTGGCAGCGCTTCTTCGAGCGCCCGGTCGCGCAGGTGCTGCTGACCCACGACGACCTGCGCAACCGCCGCCGCTACCTCAATGCCCGCGCCACGCTGCGGGAACTGCTTGCGCTCGGCGCGCTGCCGGTGGTCAACGAGAACGACACGGTGTCGGTCGACGAACTCAAGCTCGGCGACAACGACAACCTCGCCGCGATCGTCGCCGCGCTGGTCGACGCCGATGCGCTGTTCGTCGCCACCGACATCGCCGGCTTCTATTCGGCCAATCCCCGCACCAATCCGGACGCCCGGCCGATCGACGAAGTCGAGGCGCTGACCCCGGAGTTCTTCGCGATGGCCGGCGACAGCGGCAGCGCGGTCGGTACCGGCGGCATGCGCACCAAGCTGGAGGCCGCGGCCCGGGCTGGTGCGGCGGGCATCGAAACCTTCCTGTTCGACGGCACCAACGCGGCGACGGTGCAGGCGCTGGCGCAGGGCCGGTTGCACGGCACGCGCTTCCGCCCGGCGCGGAACCGGCTGGCCGCGCGCAAATACTGGCTGCGCAATGCACCGGTCGAGGCCGGGCGCATCGTCGTCGACGCCGGCGCGGCGCGGGCGATGCAGGAGAAGGGCGCTTCGCTGCTGCCGGGCGGGGTGCTGGCGGCGGAGGGCGATTTCCGCCGCGGCGACATGATCGAGGTCGCGTTGCGCGAGGAGGCCGGCGAACGCTGCATCGCGCGCGGCATCAGCCAGTATTCGGCGCCGGACGTGCGCCTGATCGCACGCCGGCATTCGCGCGACATCGAGGCAGTACTGGGTTACAACTACGGCGAGAACGTCATCCACCGCGACGACCTCGTGTTGCTGTAGGGGCACGGCGCGCCGTGCCCCGCGGGAGAACCGAATGACCGACATCAAGACCCTTGCACTGGCTTGCCGCGACGCGGCGCAGTCGGTCGCGCAGCTTCCGACCGGGCGGAAGAACGCGCTGCTCGAATCCATGGCCGGGGCGCTGGAAGCCGATGCCGCCGCCATCCTCGCCGCCAACGCGCAGGACATCGAGGCCGCGCGGGCCAGGGGCATCGGCAGCGCGATGCTCGACCGGCTGAAGCTCGACGACCAGCGCCTCGCCGGCATCGCCTCGGCCCTGCGCGAAGTCGCCGCGCTGCCCGATCCGGTCGGCCTGGTCACCCGCGGCGAAACCCGGCCGAACGGCATCGTGGTCGAACGCGTGCGCGTGCCGCTGGGCGTGATCGCGATGATCTACGAAGCGCGGCCGAACGTCACCGCCGACGCCGCGGCGCTGTGCCTGAAGGCCGGCAACGGGGTGATCCTGCGCGGCGGTTCGGAGGCGATCGATTCGAACAGGGCCATCGCCGCATCGCTGAAGCGCGCGATGCGCGAGGCCGGCGTGCCCGACGCGGCATTGACCCTGGTCGAGGACCTGCGCCGCGAGACGATGCTCGAGCTGCTGCAGCTGACCGACATCGTCGACCTCGCGATCCCGCGCGGCGGCGAGGGCCTGATCCGCTTCGTCGCCGAGCATGCGCGGGTGCCGGTGATCAAGCACTACAAGGGCGTCTGCCACCAGTTCGTCGATGCCAGCGCCGACCTCGATGTCGCCCTGCGCCTGCTGCTGGATGGCAAGGTCTCGCGACCCAGCGCCTGCAACGCGCTGGAGACGCTGCTGGTACACAAGGACGTCGCCGCGGAATTCCTGCCGAAGGCGGCGGCCCGGTTGCGCGAGCGCGGCGTCGAATTGCGCGGCGACGAACGCACGGTCGCGCTCGTGCCGGGAACGAAGCCGGCGACCGCGGACGACTACGCCGCCGAATTCCTCGACCTGGTCATCGCCGTGCGCGTGGTCGATTCCCTGGACGAGGCCATCGCCCACGTCCGCAGGTACGGTTCCGACCATACCGAGGTCATCGTCACCCGCGACGCGGCCAACGCCGGGAAGTTCGTCGAATCGCTGCGCTCGGCGGTGGTGATGGTCAACGCGTCCTCGCGCTTCAGCGACGGCGGCGAACTGGGCCTCGGCGCCGAGATCGGCATCTCGACCACGCGCCTGCATTCGTACGGGCCGATGGGGCTGGAGGCGCTGACCGTGGAGCGCTTCGTGGTGCGCGGCGAAGGGCAGGTGCGGCACCCGGTCCAAACGTGAGATTCGGATTGCGGCGGCAGCCTCGTGCTGACGCCATCGGTCCGGTCCGGCCCCCTGGACCGCGCGCGCAATGCGGTAATGTGACCATTTGCGTCACATAAACGTGAAGTGTGTCACGAATATTCCGCGAATAAGGGTAAAACCCCGTCGACCCCTCCCGCCATGCGCCGACAGTCGGCATCCTGTTTGATTTGGCATGGAAATTGCTAGTTGTGACCCAGGTCTCGATCGGGTCGCAGCGAAGTGGAATACAGTCAAACCCTACGGCGTTCTGCCGATGATGATGAAGCGCTTTCGGCAGCTTCCATCGTTCCAATTACAGACGTCACGGATTCTGAACCCCGGCGCTTCTACGTGCCGGTGCGGGTGAAGTACGCGCTGGTCCTGCTGGTTGCGCTGGCCTGGCTCGCGCTCAGCGTCAAACTGTCGCAGCCGTGGCTGCAGCAGTTGTCCGGGCTGATCGGCTACTGGCCGGCGTTGCTGGTGATCACCTTCATCGCCTATGTGCCGGGATTCATGAATGCGTTCCTGGTCGGCTCGATCCTCGCCGACCGCCGGCCGATCCTGCGCAGCTTCACCCGGCTGCCGGACGTCAGCGTGCTGGTGGCGTGCTACAACGAGGCCGAGAACATCGCCGACACGCTGGCCAGCCTGTCCAGGCAGGACTACCCCGGCAACGTCGAAGTGGTGGTGATCGACGACGGCTCGACCGACGGCACCCAGGCCATCGCGCGCAGACTGGCGGCGGAGCTGTCCCGCCCGGGCCTGGATATCCGGGTGCTGATGCAGCCGAAGAATGGCGGCAAGTCGCGCGCGCTGAACCGCGGCCTGGCCGAAACCGCGTCGGACCTGGTGGTCACCGTGGACGGCGATTCCTGCCTGCGCCACGACGCGCTGCGCAAGCTGGTCGCGCGCTTCCTCTCCGACCCGCCCGGGACGGTGGCCGTGGCCGGCGCGGTGCTGGTGCGCAATTCGCGCGAGAACTGGCTGACCCGCGCCCAGGAATGGGACTACTTCCACGGCATCGCCGCGGTCAAGCGCATGCAGAGCATGTACCACGGCACCCTGGTCGCGCAGGGCGCGTTCTCGCTGTACACGCGCGAGGCGCTGCAACAGGCCGGCGGCTGGCCGGAATGCGTCGGCGAGGACATCGTCCTGTCGTGGGCGCTGCTGAAGCGCGGCGCGCGCATCGGCTATTGCGAGGAAGCCTGCCTGTTCACCAAGGTGCCGTCGCGGCTGCGCCAGTTCTCGCGCCAGCGCCAGCGCTGGTCGCGCGGCCTGATGGAGGCGTTCGCGCGCCATTCCAGCCTGCTGTTCAAGCCGCGCATGACCACGCTGTTCATCTGGTGGAACCTGCTGTTCCTGCCGCTGGACCTGGTTTACACGCTGGTCTTCATCCCGGGCCTGGTGCTGGCGCTGTTCGGCCATTACTGGATCGCCGGCCTGGCGACCCTGATGGTGCTGCCGTTGGCGGCGTTGTGGAACATCGTCATCTTCCGCGTGCAGTCGCGCATGTTCAAGAACCAGAGCCTGCGCGTGCGCCGCAACGTGCGCGGCTTCCTGTTCTTCAGCCTGGCCTACACGCTGATGCTGCAGCCCGTCTGCGTGATGGGTTACGCCGCGGAGCTGCTGCGCCTGCGCAAGACCTGGGGAACCAAGTGATGAAGACCGGAATCCTCGCGACGGCGCTGTGGCTGGCGCTGGCGGCGCCGGCCCGGGCGGACGAAGCCGACGACGCGCCGTCGCGGCAGGCGGTGCGCAGCGACCTGTGGGTCGGCCCCGATACCGACGACACCGAAGTGCGCAAGTACGCGCTGGGTTGGGACGTCCGCCACGACGATCTGGGGCACTGGTGGGGCGTGAAGGTCGAACGCGCGGACTATTCCGGCGCCGGCTGGTCGGAGTCGGAGGACCGCGCCTACCTCAGCGGCGCGGGCGAACTGGGCGGATGGCTGTGGGAGGGCGACGTCGGCGGCAATGGCCACGACCTGCTCGGCCGCGCTTCGATCCACAGCCAGGACGAACGGCGCAAGGAATTTTTCGTCGAGCGCGACGTGCTGGAAACCCGCGGCGGTGTCGAAAACGGCTGGGTGCAGACCTTCGCCGGCGCCGCGATCGACCTGCCGATGGGCGAGCGCTGGTCGGCCACGGCGCTGGCCGGGGTGCAGGATTTCGGCGTCGGCGACAACCTGCGCAGCCACCTGCGCGGCACCGTGGTCTACGCGCTGGCGCCGGAGCAGGGCCTGAGCCTGCAGCTGCGCACGCGCTATTACCGCAACAGCGATCCGTACGAGGCCGATTACTATTCGCCGCAATGGTACGGCCAGGCCTTGGGCGTGCTGGGTTGGCGCCGCCACGTCGGCGGCTACCAGTGGAGCGCCCGCGCCGGCTGGGGCCGGCAGCGCAGCTCGGACGAGGGCTGGAAGCGCGCGCGCCTGTTCGAGGTCGGCCTGCAGACCCCGCGCTGGAAGAACGCCTGGCTGCAGATCGACGCCGGTTATACCGACACCCCCGTGCCGACCAGCTCGGGCATCGGCAGCTACGCCTATCGCTACGCGCGCCTGCAGGCGGTGCTGGCGTTCTGACCGGCCGCCGGAAGGCGGCGGGCACGAAAAAGCCCGGGGAACGTCGGTTCCCCGGGCTTCGTCGTTTTCGGTCTTGGTCGGGGAGACAGGACTTGAACCTGCGACCTCTACGTCCCGAACGTAGCGCTCTACCAGACTGAGCTACACCCCGCGAGCCCGGTATTGTATTCAGTCGGGCCGCTTCCGGGCAAGAGCCGGGTGGTTTTCCGGCGCGCCGGCCGGTTCGCCCGCTAAAATAAGCGGCTTACGCCCACGCCCGTTACTGGAGCCTCCCGCTTGATCAAGCCGCGCACGCCGCCCGGGGTCATGGAACTGCTGCCCCGCGAGCAGATCGCCTTCCAGCGCATGCTGGACACGGTCCGCCGCAACTACGAACGCTTCGGCTTCCTGCCGGTCGAGACCCCGGTGTTCGAGCTGTCCGAGGTTCTGCTGACCAAGTCCGGCGGCGAGACCGAGCGCCAGGTCTACTTCGCCCAGTCGACCGGCGCGCTCGGGAAGGAGAGCGACGGCCTGCCCGAACTGGCGCTGCGCTTCGACCTGACCGTGCCGCTGGCCCGCTACGTGGCCGAACACGAGCACGAACTGGCGTTTCCGTTCCGCCGCTACCAGATCCAGCGCGTGTACCGCGGCGAACGCGCCCAGCGCGGCCGCTTCCGCGAGTTCTACCAGTGCGACATCGACGTGATCGGCAAGGATGCGCTGAGCATCCGCTTCGATGCCGAGATCATCGCGGTCATCCACGCGGTGTTCTCCGAGCTGGGCATCGGCGATTTCACCGTCCAGTTCAACAACCGCAAGCTGATGCGCGGCTTCTTCGAGGCGCAGGGCGTGGCCGATCCGGAACGGCAGGCACTGGTGCTGCGCGAGGTCGACAAGCTGGACAAGCGCGGCGCCGACTACGTGCGCGAGACGCTGGCCGGCGAGGGGTTCGGCCTGCCGGCCGAGGCGGTGCAGCGCATCCTCGACTTCGTCGCCATCCGCTCGAACGGCCACGACGACGCGCTGGCCAGGCTCGATGCGCTGGGGCAGGGCAGCGAAATCTTCAACGAGGGCGTGGCCGAGCTGCGCGAGGTGCTCACCCTGGTCAAGGCGCTGGGCGTGCCGGAGAGCGCGTACTGCCTGAACCTGTCGATCGCGCGCGGCCTCGACTACTACACCGGCACGGTCTACGAGACCCAGCTGGACGACTACCCGCAGATCGGCTCGATCTGTTCCGGCGGCCGCTACGAGAACCTCGCCAGCCACTACACCAAGTCGAAGCTGCCGGGCGTCGGCATCTCGATCGGCATGACCCGGCTGTTCTGGCAACTGCGCGAGGCCGGCCTGGTCGCCGGCGTCGACGAAAGCAGCGTGCAGGCGATGGTCGCGTTGATGGACGAGTCGCGGATGGCCGATTCGCTGGACATCGCCCGGCGCCTGCGCGCCGGCGGCATCAACACCGAGGTGCAGATGGAGCCGAAGAAGGTCGCGCGGCAGTTCCAGTACGCATCGCGCGCCGGCATCCGCTTCGTCGTGCTGTGCGGCGAGGATGAGGCCGCGCGCGGCGTGGTCGCGGTCAAGGACCTGTTGCGCGAACAGCAGTTCGAGGTGAAGCGCGACGAGCTGGCCTCGGCGCTGAAAGTCGAGCTCGAACAGGCGCGCGCGCTGGCGGGGCGTTGACGGCCCCGAGACCATGATGGAATCCCGCCCGCCCCCGGGCGCAGGCTCGCAGGGTTGAAGTCGAAGGGGGCTCCGACTTTACGGAGCCCCGCTCCGTCACCCACGGCACGAACGGCTCAAATTCAAGGCGCATTCAAATGAAACCCATCCGACTCGATGGCCAATCGCTGACCCGCGACCAGTTGGTCGAGATCGCCCACGGCGCGCAGGTCGGGCTCGATGCCGAAGCGCTGCGGCGCGTCGCCCGCGCCGCCGACTTCCTCGCCGAGCAGGTGCGCCGCGAGGAACCGATCTACGGCGTCTCCACCGGCTTCGGCAGCAACGCCGACAAGCTGCTCGGCGCGCACCCGCTGCGCGACGAACTGCCGGGCGCGCCGCGGTCCGGGCGCTCGCTGCACGAGGAATTGCAGCACAACCTGATCGTCACCCACGCGGTCTGCGTCGGCGAACCGATGGCGCCGGAAATCGTCCGCGCGATGCTCGGCATCCGCATCAATACGCTGTTGCGCGGGCATTCCGGCATCCGCGTGCGGACGCTGGAAGCGCTGGCGGCGATGCTCAACGCCGGCGTGGTGCCGGTGGTGCCGGAACTCGGCTCGGTCGGCGCCTCGGGCGACCTCGCGCCGCTGTCGCACCTCGCCATCGTGCTGCTCGGCGGCGGGGAAGCCTTCTACCGGGGCGAACGCCTGCGCGGCGGCGAAGCGCTGAAGCTCGCCGGCCTCGAACCGGTCAGGCTGTCGTACAAGGAAGGCCTGGCGCTGAACAACGGCACCGCGCAGATGCTGGCGATGGGCGTGCTCGCCACGCACAGGTTGGAACGCCTGCTGGACACCGCCGACCTCGCCGCGGCGATGACCATCGACGCCTTCGCCGGCCGCCTCGGCGCGTTCGCCGAGGAAGTGCATGCGTTGCGTCCGCACCCGGGGCAGGTGCATGTGGCGGCGCAGTTGCGCAAGCTGCTGGCCGGTTCGACGCTGGCCGACATTCCGTACCACCTGGTGCCGAAGTTCCGGCCGTGGCTGCCGCACAGCTGGGATACTGGCGAGGCGCGCGAGCTGCGCTTCGACATCGGCTGGGACTGGGTGCCCAGCGACCAGCGCCACGGCCGCGAGAAGTTCTACCTGCGCTTCAAGCCGTTCCGCGGCGGCAAGAAGCACCAGCCGCAGGACAGCTACTCGCTGCGTTGCATCCCGCAAGTGCACGGCGCGGTGCGCGACGCGGTGGAACAGGCCAAGCGCGTGCTCGACATCGAACTCAACGCGGTCACCGACAACCCGCTGGTGTTCCCGGACAAGGCCGATGCCGCGCACGTCGAGGAGCAGGTGATCTCCGCCGGCCATTTCCACGGCATGCCGCTGGCGCTGGCGATGAGCTACGTGAAGGCGGCGATCCCGGTGCTGGCTTCGATCAGCGAGCGGCGCCTGAACAAGCTGGTCGACCCGGCGACCAACGACGGCCTGCCGGCGTTCCTGATCGGCAACGAGGACGGCACCGAGTCGGGCCACATGATCGTGCAGTACACCGCCGCGGCGATCGTCAACGACCTCGCCAGCCGCGCGCATCCGGCTTCGGCGTTCTCGGTGCCGACCAGCGCGAACGCCGAGGACCACGTCTCGATGGGCGCCAACGAAGCGCGCCACGTGCTGGCGATGGCGCGCGACCTGGGCAGGGTGCTGGCGCTGGAGCTGTACACCGCCGCGCAGGCGCTGGACCTGCGCCGCGACATGATCAACGCCGCGCGCGACCTTGCCCGTCGCGCGGATGCCGAGGCGCTCGCGGTGAAGGTGCAGGGCGGCCCGCTGCCGGATTCGGCCGGGCGCGAGGCCTTCGTCGCCGAGGTCGAGGCGTTGCGCGCCGAGCTGGCGGCGACCGACGAATTCCATCCCGGCGCAGCGGTGGCCGCCGCGCACGCGGCGATCCGCGCGAAGATCCCGTTCCTCGACCGCGACCGCGCGCTGGACGGCGAGGTTGCTGCCGCGGTCGGTCTGGTCGAAAGCGGCGAGGTGTTGATGGCGTCGCGTTCGGCCTTGTCGTAAGCGCGGTCGCTGCCGGCTCAGGGCGACAGCAGGCCGGCGCGTTCCGGCGCAGCGTCCACGTGCGAAGTCGATGCCATCGCCGATACGGACGCCGGTGCCATGAGCGGGATCGGCGCCGGTTTCGCCGGGGTTTCAAAGCACCCTCACGCAATCCCGTCCTTGCGACTTCGCCTCGTACAGCGCCTGGTCGGCGATCTGCAGCGCCGGGTCGATGCCGTTGCGCGCGGCGACATCGACCGCGTGCACGCCGATGCTGGCGGAAATCTCGATGATGCTGCCGCCGCAGAGGCAGGGGCGTTCGCGCACCGCGCGGCGCAGTTCCTCGGCCACCGCGTAGGCTTCGCCCAGGTCCATGCCGGGCAGGGCGGCGATGAATTCCTCGCCGCCGAAACGCGCCAGCAACGCCCCGTGCGGCTGCAGCACCGAGCCCATCGTCTGCGCCGCCCAGCGCAGGCAGTCGTCGCCGGCGAGATGGCCGTAGTGGTCGTTGATCGACTTGAAGTGGTCCAGGTCGATCATCAGCAGCGCGATCGGCGTGCGTTCCTCGCCCGCCTTCGCCAGCAGCGATTCGAAGGCCTCGCGGAAGTGCGCGCGGTTGTACAGGCCGGTCAACCCGTCGTGGCGGCTGTACTCGCTGAGCCTGGCGTGCGCCGTCTCCAGGTCGTCCAGCGCGGCGCGCAGCTCGGCGGTGCGGATCTCCACCTGCTGCTGCAGGTGCTGCTTGGCCTGGCGGACGATGCGCTCGTTCTCGTTGCGCAGGGAGGCGTAGCGGTAGCTCAGCGCGATGGAAAGCAGCAGCATCTCCAGCGCCGACCCGATCTGCACGCTGTACTCGGTCAGGAAGTTCTTCGGCAGCACGCCGAAGGCGACCATCGCAACCATGGCGATGCCGAGCAACAGCACCGACCATGCCAGCAGGAACAGCCACGCCGGCTTGTAGCCGCGGCGCAGCACCACGATCGTCTCGACGGCGATCCAGGCGACGCTGATGAACACCGCCAGCACCGACAACTCGGTGGCGGGGCGGATCGGGATGGCGGTCGAAGCCAGGCCGAGCGCCGCGAACAGCGCAATCACGCTGATGCTGACGAAGTCGCCGTTGCGCCAGCGTTCGCGGACGCCGAGGAAGTGCCGTGCGAACTGCTGCATGGCGACCTGCGCCAGGCAGATCGAGATCGGTATCGAACGGTCCGCCAGCCACGACGAGCGCGACCAGAGGTATTCGAAGCCCAGCCCGTACAGGCTGAGCAGTACCAGGCCGAACGCGCTGATGTGGAACAGATACCAGAAGTAGCTGGCGTCGCGCAGCGACAGCCACAGCACCAGGTTGTAGGCGAACAGCGCCAGCAGGATGCCGTAGTAGACGCCCATCGCGAGCTGCGCATCGCGCGACTGCTCGGTGAACGCGCGCGGGGTGTACAGCGTCAGCGGCACCTGCATCGAGCTCTGGCTCCGCACGCGCACGAACAGGTCCACCGGCTGGCCAAGCGGCAGGTCCAGGCGGAAGTTCGGGTGGCGGTAGCGGACGCTGCGGTTGTCGAAGGGGTGGTGGTCGCCGCCGGCCTGGTGTTCCACGTACCCGTCGGGGTAGCGCAAGTAGACGTCGAGCTCGTCGCTGAGCGCGTATTGCTGCACCAGCAGCCAGCGCGGTTCGTCGCGGACTTCGTTGCGCAGCCGCGCATGGAACCAGAACGCGCCGCGCTGGAACCCGAGCGAGGTCTTGCCGTTCGGCAGCGGCTGGTAACGGCCCGCGCCCAGGCCCCGAATCGCGGCATCGAGCCCCTCGTCGCCCGAAGCGTCGTGGTAATAGCCGGTGTACGCGGTCAGCGACTGTTCGGACAGGCCGGGCGTCAGCCGCAATTCGGGCAGGGCTTGTCCCAGTGCCGTCGCCGTGGCGGACAGCAGCAGGAACAGCGTGCACAGGCGGTGGAACGGGTTCCCCATGTTTCCCCTGGATCGTCGAAGCGCCCCCGCAGGCTGCCGAGCGGAGCCCGTGGTACCGGGACCGATTAGAGCATGCCGCGGCAGCCACGCTCGGTGGCGGCCTCGCCATGGTCAGCGCGAATTCTTGACGTGCGTCACATTTTATCGGGTGGCGCGGAGTCCCTCCACCGGAAAACCGGGGGCTGGGCAAGGCCGCCGGCCGGGGCATACCGGCCGTACCGGCGGTCCGGTCCAGGCGATGCCCCGGGCCCGGGTGTCCCCCCGGTCGCGGCATGCGATCCGGGCTTGTCCAAGGCGCGACAATCGTATAATGTATTAGCGCGTTAATACACGAAGCCAATGAAACAACGTCCCGAACCCCTGCCGCAACGCGACGTCGACGCCTCCCTGAAGGCGCTGGCGCGCGCCTTCGCCTGCCTGGACAAGCCCGAGGAGGTCCGTGCCTTCCTCGAGGATCTGTGCACGCCGGCCGAACTGGAGGCGATGGCCGACCGCTGGCGCGTGGTGCCGCTGCTGCTCAAGGGCGTGCCGTACCGCGAGATCCACGACCTGACCCAGGTCAGCGTGACCACGGTCGGCCGGGTCGCGCGCACCCTCGAGCGCGGCGCCGGCGGCTATGCCGCCGCGATCCGCCGCCAGCAGGCGCGTTCGTCCGCTTCGCACTGAAACGAATCGTCCGAGAACGACATGAGTCCCCCTTCCAACAACGCGGCGCGCGAGCGCCTGCGCATCGCCATCCAGAAGAGCGGCCGCCTGGCCGAGCCGGCGCGCGCCCTGCTCGCCGCCTGCGGCCTGAGCTGGCGCGAAAGCCGCGACCGGCTGTTCTGCTATGGCGAATCGCTGCCGATCGACCTGTTGCTGGTGCGCGACGACGACATCCCCGGCCTGATCGCCGACGGCGTCTGCGACCTGGGCGTGGTCGGCCGCAACGAGCTGGACGAACAGGCCGGCGAACGCGCGCGCAACGGCCTGCCGCCGGCCTACCGCGAACTGCGCCCGCTCGGCTTCGGCGCCTGCCGCTTGATGCTGGCGATCCCGGAAGAGTGGGAGTGGCGGGGCCCGGAGCAATTGCAGGGCCTGCGCATCGCCACCAGTTATCCGGCGATCCTGTCGTCGTGGCTGGACGTGCGCGGCATCGAAGCTGGCGTGGTCGAGTTGTCCGGCTCGGTCGAAATCGCGCCCAAGCTGGGCACCGCCGACCTGATCTGCGACCTGGTGTCCAGCGGCGCGACGCTGGCGGCCAACCACCTGAAGCCGGTCGAGACCCTGCTCGAAAGCGAGGCCGTGCTCGCGGGCCCGGTGCGCGACTACGACGATGCGCGCGCCGAACTGATGGCGATGCTGCTGCGGCGCATGGACGGCGTGCTGAAGGTCAAGGACAACCAGTTGCTGATGTTCCGCGCGCCGGCGGAGAGCGTCGATGCGCTGGCGAAACTGCTGCGCGACGCCGAGCCGCTGACCCGGCTGCCGATCAACGACGACGGCTCGCTCAACCTGCAGACCATGCACCACGGCGCGGTGAGCTGGCAGCTGCTGGAGGAACTGGAGCGCGCCGGCGCGCGCAACCTGATGGTGCTGTCGGTCGAGAGGTCGCTGGCATGAGCGCATCGGCCATGCGCATCCTCGACTGGGACGCGCTGGACGCGGCCGCGAAGCAACGCGCGCTGACCCGTCCCGTGCAGGCCGTCGCCGACGAAACCCGCGACGGCGTCGCCGCGTTGCTCGCCGACGTGCGCGGACGCGGCGATGCCGCCTTGCGCGAAATCACCGCGCGCTTCGACGGCGCCGAGCTGGCCTCCTTCGAAGTCGCGGCGGAGGAATTCGCCGCCGCGCGCGCCGCAGTGTCGCCGGAGCTGCTCGCCGCGATGGGACAGGCGGCGCGGCGCATCGAAGCCTTCCACCGCGCCGGCATGGCGAAGCCGTATTCGGTCGAGACCGCGCCGGGCGTGGTTTGCGAGCGCATGATTCGCCCCATCGCCCGCGTCGGCCTGTACGTGCCCGCCGGCAGCGCGCCGCTGCCTTCGACCGCGCTGATGCTCGGCGTGCCGGCGAAACTGGCCGGTTGCCGCAAGGTCGTGCTGTGCACGCCGCCGCGCAGGGACGGCAGCGCCGACCCGGCGGTGCTGGTCGCCGCGCAACTGACCGGCGCGACCCGCGTGTTCAAGCTGGGCGGTGCGCAGGCCGTCGCCGCGCTCGCCTTCGGCACCGAATCCGTGCCGAAGGTCGACAAGATCTTCGGTCCCGGCAACGGCTACGTCACCGAGGCCAAGCAGCAGGTCGCGCAGGCCGGCGCGGCGGCGATCGACATGCCGGCCGGGCCGTCGGAAGTGCTGGTGATCGCCGACGCCGGCGCCGACGCCGCCTTCGTCGCCGCCGACCTGCTGTCGCAGGCCGAGCACGGCCCGGATTCGCAGGTGTTGCTGCTGTCCGACAGCGATGCGCTGCTCGCCGCGGTGCGCGAACAGCTGGGGAACCAGCTCGCGGCGCTGTCGCGCGCGGACACCGCGCGCAAGTCGCTCGCCGCCTCGCGGCTGATCAGGGTCGGCGCGATCGACGACGCCTTCGCGATCAGCAACGCCTATGCGCCGGAACACCTGATCCTGGCCTTGCGCGACCCGCGGGCGTGGCTGGACAGGGTCGAAGCCGCCGGTTCGGTGTTCCTCGGCGATTACACGCCGGAAGCGCTCGGCGACTACTGCAGCGGCACCAACCACGTGCTGCCGACCAACGGCGCGGCGCGGGCGTACAGCGGCGTCTCGGTGGCCAGTTTCCAGAACTTCGTCAGCGTGCAGGCGGCCAACCGCGTCGGCATCGCCAACATCGGCGGCGACGCCCGGGTCCTGGCGCAGGCCGAAGGCCTGGACGCGCACGCCAACGCCGTCGCGCTGCGCATGGAACGCGCCCTGCCGGAGCCCGTGGCATGAGCGGCATCCTCGACCTCGTGCGCGAAGACCTGCGCGGCTTCGGCGGCTATTCGTCGGCGCGCACGGAAAAACTGCAGGGCGACGTCTGGCTCAACGCCAACGAATCCGGCTGGGCCAACCCCGCCGACGCGCTTGGCGGCAGCCGGCGCTATCCCGATCCGCAACCGCAGGCGTTGCGCGAAAGACTCGCGGATCTCTACGGCTGCGACGTTTCGCAATTGCTGATCGGCCGCGGCAGCGACGAGGCCATCGACCTGCTGGTGCGCGCGCTGTGCGAGCCGCGCCGCGACGCCGTCGTCGTCACGCCGCCGGTGTTCGGCATGTACGCGGTCTGCGCACGGCTGCAGAACGCCCCCTTGATCGAAGTCCCGCTGGTCGAGGGCGAAGCCGGCTTCGTACCGGATTTCGCCGCGATCGCCGATGCCGCGATCGCCGGCAACGCGAAGCTGGTGTTCCTGTGCTCGCCGTCGAACCCGACCGGTGCGGCGATTCCGCTCGCCGAGATCGAGGCGCTGGCGGCGAAGCTCGCCGGCCGCGCGCTGGTCGTGGTCGACGAGGCCTATGCCGAATTCTCGGAGGAACCGTCCGCCATCGGCCTGCTCGGCGCGCATCCGAACCTCGCCGTGCTGCGCACGCTGTCGAAGGCGCACGCGCTGGCCGCGGCGCGCATCGGTTCGCTGGTCGCCGACGCGGAACTGATCGCCGCGCTGCGCCGCTGCCAGGCGCCGTATCCGGTGCCGACGCCGTGCGCGGAACTGGCGCTGGCCGGCCTGTCCGACGCCGCGCTGGCGCAGGCCCGCGAACGCGCCGCCATCGTCAGGGCGGAGCGCGCGCGGCTGCGGACCGCGCTCGCATCGCTGCCGGGAGTCGTCCGCGTCTATCCGTCGCAGGGCAACTACCTGCTGGTGCGCTTCCGCGACGCGGAGGCCGCGTTCCGTGCCTTGCTCGCGGCCGGGGTGGTCGTGCGCGACCAGCGCGCCGCGCCGCAGCTGGGCGACGCCCTGCGCATCAGCATCGGCACGCCCGCGCAGAACGATCGCGTGATCCTCGCCCTGGCTTCGCGCAAGGAGGCCGCCGCATGAGCAAGATCCTCTTCATCGACCGCGACGGCACACTGATCGAGGAGCCGGCCGACTTCCAGATCGACAGCTTCGAGAAACTGCGCTTCGTGCGGGGCGTGATCCCGGCGCTGCTGAAGCTGCGCGACGCCGGCTTCGAGTTCGTCATCGTCAGCAACCAGGACGGCCTCGGCACCGAGAAGTACCCGCAGGGCAGCTTCGACGGCCCGCACAGGCTGATGCTGCAGGTTTTCGAAAGCCAGGGCATCGCTTTCCGCGAGGAGCTGATCGACCGCAGCTTCCCCGAGGAAAACCTGCCGACGCGCAAGCCCGGCATCGGCATGGCGCTGCACTACCTGCGCGACCGCAGCATCGACCTGGACAGGTCGGCGATGGTCGGCGACCGCGAGACCGACCTGCAGTTCGCGCGGAACCTGGGCATCCGCGGCTTCCAGCTGAGGACGCCGCAGTTCGGCGGCGAATGGGACTGGGCCGGCATCGCCCACGAGCTCGCCGACGCGCCGCGCACGGCGAAAGTGCGGCGGAAGACCAAGGAAACCGACATCGCCGTCGACATCGACCTGGATCGCGCGGCGGAGCCGGAGGTCGACACCGGCCTGCCGTTCTTCGACCACATGCTGGAGCAGATCGGCAAGCACGGCGGTTTCGCGTTGTCGATCCGGGCCGACGGCGACCTGCACATCGACGAACACCACACCGTCGAGGACACCGCGCTGGCGCTGGGCCAGGCGTTGAAGGAGGCGCTGGGCGACA
This sequence comes from Pseudoxanthomonas sangjuensis, assembly GCF_010211755.1. Lineage (GTDB taxonomy): Bacteria > Pseudomonadota > Gammaproteobacteria > Xanthomonadales > Xanthomonadaceae > Pseudoxanthomonas_A > Pseudoxanthomonas_A sangjuensis. The sequence goes on from NZ_PDWR01000002.1 coordinate 128,812, forward strand.
AGCGCGGCATCGGCCGCTACGGCTTCGTGCTGCCGATGGACGAGACGCTGGCGCAGGTGGCGCTCGACTTCTCCGGGCGCCCGTACCTGGTGTTCGACGGCGAGTTCGGGCGCGAGCGCGTCGGCGACCTGCCGACCGAACTGGTGCCGCACTTCTTCCGCTCGCTGTGCGACGCGGCCGGGGCCAACATCAACATCCAGGTGCGCGGCGACAACGACCACCACAAGGTCGAGGCCAGCTTCAAGGGCCTGGCGCGCGCGCTGCGGATGGCGGTGCGGCGCGAGGGCAGCGAACTGCCGTCGACCAAGGGAGCGCTGTGATGCGCGCGGAGGCCCCGTGAAAGTCGTCCTGGTGGATGGCGGCGGATCGAACATCGGTTCGGTGCGGCATGCGCTGCGGCGCATCGGCGTCGACGCCGAGCTGACCGGCGACGCGGAAACCATCCGCGGCGCCGACCGGGTGATCCTGCCCGGCGTCGGCGCGGCCGCGGTCGGCATGGCGAAGCTGCGCGAGCACGGCCTGGTGGAGGTGCTGCGCACGCTGGACCGGCCGCTGCTCGGGGTCTGCGTCGGCATGCAGCTGCTGTTCGGGCATTCCGAGGAGGACGACGTCGATTGCCTCGGCCTGTTGCCCGGCACGGTCGCCAAGCTGCCGCAGGCGCCGGGCATCCGCATCCCGCACATGGGCTGGAACACCCTGCGCCGCCGCCGCGAGTCGTCGCTGATCGAAGGCATCGACGAGGGCGCGCACGCCTATTTCGTGCACAGCTACGCCGTGCCCGCTGGCGACGATTGCATCGCCAGCAGCGAGCACGGCCGCGAGTTCGCCGCGGTCGTGCAGCGCGGGCGCGTCGCCGGCGCGCAATTCCACCCCGAGCGTTCGGCGCAGGTCGGCGAGCGCCTGCTGAAGAACTTCATCGAATACGGACTGGCATGAGCGCGTCCCAATGAGCGAATTCGACATCATTCCCGCCATCGACCTGCGCGACGGCAAGGTCGTGCGCCTGTACCAGGGCGACTACGGCCGGCAGACCGACTACGCCGCGGATCCGCTGGAACTGGCGCACCGCTACCGCGCCGCCGGCGCCGAATGGCTGCACGTGGTCGACCTGGACGGCGCGCGCGAGGGCGGCGGCAGGCACCACGAACTGATCGCGAAGATCGTGCACGCCGGCCTGCGGGTGCAGGCCGGCGGCGGCGTGCGCGGCGAAGACGACTTGCGCCGCCTGTTCGACGCCGGCGTGGAGCGGGTCGTGGTCGGCAGCATGGCGGTGCGCGAGCGCGATGCCGTCGCCGGCTGGCTGTCCGCGCACGGCGAATCGCGGATCGTGCTCGCGCTGGACGCGCGCTGGCAGGGCGACGCGTGGCGGGTGCCGACCGCCGGCTGGACCACCGACGAGGGCGCCACCCTGGACGAGCTGGCGCGCTACTACGCCGCGGCCGGCGCGCGGCACGTGCTGTGCACCGACATCGACCGCGACGGCACGCTGCAGGGCCCGAACCTCGCCCTGTACGACTACCTGCGCGCGCTCGAACCGGGGTTGCTGCTGCAGGTGTCCGGCGGCGTGCGCGCGCTCGAGGACATCGCCGCGGCGCGCGAGACTGGCGCGGCGGCGATCATCCTCGGCCGCGCGCTGCTCGAGCGCCGCTTCACGCTGGAGGACGCGCTGTCGTGCTGAGCCGGCGAATCATCCCGTGCCTCGACGTGCGCGACGGGCGCGTGGTCAAGGGCGTGCGGTTCCGCGACCACGTCGACATGGGCGACATCGCCGAGCTGGCGCTGCGCTACCGCGACGAAGGCGCCGACGAACTGGTGTTCTACGACATCGGCGCCAGCCCGGAAGGGCGCTCGGTCGATTACGCCTGGGTCGAGCGCGTCTCCAGCCTGCTCGACATCCCGTTCTGCGTGGCCGGCGGAATCCGCAGCGTCGAGACCGCGCGCGCGGTGCTTTACGCCGGCGCCGACAAGGTTTCGGTCAATACCCCGGCGCTGGAACGGCCGGAGCTGGTTTCCGAGCTCGCCGCCGCCTTCGGCGTGCAGTGCGTGGTGGTCGGCGTCGATTCGGTGCTCGAGGCCGACGGCGAATGGCGCGTGCGCCAGTACACCGGCGACCCGTCGAAGATGCGTTCGGCGGGACTGCGTACCGTCGACTGGGTGCGGCGGGCGCAGGAACTGGGCGCCGGCGAGATCGTGCTCAACTGCATGGACAACGACGGCGTGCGCAAGGGCTACGACATCGAGCAGCTGGCCGCGGTGCGCGCGGTATGCGGCGTGCCGCTGGTCGCGTCCGGCGGCGCCGGCACGATGGGCCATTTCGCCGACGTGTTCCGCAATGCCGACGTCGACGGCGCGCTGGCCGCCAGCGTGTTCCACAGCGGCAGGATCGCCATTCCCGACCTGAAACACTACCTGCACAGCCAGGACATCGAGGTGCGCAATGCCGGATGATCCGGAAAAGCTGGATTGGGCGAAGGGCGGCGGCCTGGTGCCGGCGATCGTGCAGGACGCCGATACGCTGCGCGTGCTGATGCTCGGCTACATGAACGCCGATGCGCTCGCGGCGACGCGCGCAAGCGGCCACGTGACCTTCCACAGCCGCAGCAAGCAGCGGCTGTGGACCAAGGGCGAGAGTTCGGGGCATTTCCTCGACCTGGTCGACATCCGCGCCGACTGCGACGACGACACGCTGCTGGTACTGGCGCGGCCGCACGGGCCGACCTGCCACCTCGGCCGCGCCAGTTGCTTCCCCGATGCGCCGGGTACGCGCGAGGATGCCTTGCCGGGCGCGGACCTTGCCTTCCTGGCCGAGCTCGACGCGCTGGTCGCCGAACGCGAACGCGAACGGCCGGACGGCAGCTACACGACCAAGCTGTTCGAGGCGGGCGTGCGCCGCATCGCGCAGAAGGTCGGCGAAGAGGGCGTCGAGACTTCGCTCGCCGCGGTGGCGCAGGACGACGCGGCCCTGCTCGGCGAAAGTGCCGACCTGCTGTACCACCTGCTGGTGTTGTTGCGCGCGCGCGGGCTGTCGCTCGGCGATGCGGTCGGGGTGCTGCGCCAGCGGCATCGCTGACATTTCGCGCAAAAGCGGGATAATCCGCGCATCTCCCCGACGGGATCCGGACATGCGCGGTTGGCTGGCCTTGTTTTTGCTCGTGATGGCAGGCACGGCGTCCGCTGGGGCGAAGCCGGAGACGCTCGAAGTGCTGGTGTTCTCCGACCCGCAGGTCAAGTCGATGGCGGACGTGGACTATTACCGGCGCGACATCGTCGAGCCGCTGGTCGGCCGCCATGCCGCGAGGCTGGGCCTGTCGCTGGGCGACATCGTCGATGACGCCCCCGGGTTGTACCCGGCGGTCGAGTCGGTCGACGCCACGCTCGGGGTGCCGTGGCTTTACGTACCCGGCAACCACGACGTGGACGCGGGCGCCAGCGATGATGCGTCGTCGCTCGGCGGCTTCCACCGCGCGCTCGGCAAGGATACGCACGGCCGCCGCGAGAAGCTGGCGACCTTCGTGGCGCTGGACGACGTGGTCGCGATGCCGGGGCGGAAGCCCGCCTACATCGGCGGCTTCCGCGACGACCAGTTCGCCTTCCTCGAATCGTTCTTGGCCACGGCGCCGAAGGACCGGCTGCTGGTGATCGCCGTGCACATCCCGCTGTTCGAGGAGCGGGGCAGGGACACCTTCCGCGATGCCGACCGCGAGCGCCTGTTCGCGCTGTTGCAGGGCTTCCCGCACGTGCTGCTGCTGAGCGGCCACAGCCACGCGCAGCGGCACGTGTGGCATGGCGCGGAAAGCGGCTGGCGCGGCGCACGGCCGCTGCACGAATACAACGTCGGCGCCTCCTGCGGCGCGTTCTGGTCGGGCGTCAAGGACGCGCAGGGCATTCCCGATGCGACGATGAGCGACGGCACGCCGAACGGCTACGCCACGCTGCGCATCCAGGCCGGCGGCAAGTACGCGCTGGCCTGGCACCCGGCGCGCGATCCGGATGCGGCGATGACGCTGCATGCGCCGAAGGTGCTGCGTCGCGGTGCGTATCCGGCCTGGGGCGTGTACGCCAACGTGTTCATGGGCGATGCCGGAACCCGCGTCGAGTACCGCGTCGATGGCGGCGAATGGAAGCCGATGAAGAAGGTCGTGCAGCCGGACCCGGCGCTGCTGGCCGAGAACGCGAAGGACGACGAAGCCGATTCGCTCCGCGGCTACGACCGTTCGCCGGAAGCGACGCCTTCGCAACACCTGTGGCGCGCGGCCTTGCCGACCGATCTGGCCCCCGGGGAGCACGAGGTCGAGGTGCGCGAATTCGATCGCTGGCTGGGCGAAAGGCGCGCGGCGACTGCGTACCGCCTGGTCGAGGCCGCGCCATGACCGCGCCCGCCGACCTGCCGGTCAAGCCGTTCAAGGATGCCGCGGCCTTCGGGAAATGGCTGGAAAAGAATGCTTCGGCCGCAGGGCTTTGGCTGAAGATCGCGAAGAAGGATTCCGGCATCGCCTCGGTGACGTATGCCGAGGCGCTGGACGTGGCGCTGTGCCACGGCTGGATCGACGGGCAGAAGAAGGGTTTCGACGACAGCTACTTCCTGCAGCGCTTCACCCCGCGCCGCCCGCGCAGCCTGTGGTCGAAGAACAACGTCGCCCATGCCGAGCGGCTGATCGCGGCGGGGCGCATGCGCGAGGGCGGCCTGCGCGAGATCGAGGCGGCGAAGGCCGACGGACGCTGGGACGCCGCCTACCATGGCGCGTCGAAGATGGAGGTGCCGCCGGAACTGGCCGCCGCGCTGACGAAGAACCGCAAGGCCAGGGCGTTCTTCGAACAGCTCGACAAGACCAATCGCTATTCGTTCTGCTGGCGCGTGCAGAGCGCGGTGAAGCCGGAGACCAGGGCGGCGCGGGTCGAGAAGCTGGTGGCGATGCTCGCGCGCGGCGAGAAGATCCACTGATCGGCAGGCTCAGGCGTCGGCGTCGATCCGCAGCCTGCGGATGATTTCGGCCGCCTGCGCGGCGGGGGCGGCGGCGAGACCGATTTCGAATCCTTGTTCGTCCGGGCCCAGGCTTTCGAGCGCATCGAACTGCGATCCGAGCAGGCCGGGCGGCATGTAATGGCCCTGGCGGCTGCGCAGGCGGCCGGCGATCGCTTCGCGCTCGCCGGCCAGGTGCACGAATACGACGCGGTCGCGCCGCAACAGGTCGCGGTACGCGCGCTTCAGTGCCGAGCAGGTCACGATGCCGGGTTCGCCGCGTCCGATGCGCTGGTCGATCCATGCGGCGATCGCATGCAGCCACGGCCAGCGGTCCTCGTCGGTGAGCGGGATGCCCGCGGACATCTTCGCCACGTTCGCGGCCGGGTGCAGGTCGTCGCCCTCCTGCAGCGGCCAGCCCAGTTGCGCGGCAAGCGCCGCGGCGACGGTCGACTTGCCCGACCCCGCAACCCCCATCAGGACCAGCACGGGCGCGGCGAGGCGGGGCATGCGTCAGGCGCCCGGCGCGATCTCGGCGAAGCTTTCCGCGCGCGCGTGCCCGTGCGTGGCATCGCCCTGGCGCGGCTGCGGGTAATCCTGGCGGCGGTCCAGCAATACGGTCCGCAGCCCGGCCGCGCGCGCGGCGTCGAGTTCCTCGACCACGTCGGACAGGAACACGATCTCCGAAGCGGGAACGCCGATGGCCTCGGCGATGCGCCGGTAGCTGGCCGCTTCGCGCTTGCCGCCGATCTCGGTGTCGAACCAGCCGGAAACCAGCGGGGTCAGGTCGCCGGCGTCGCTGTGGCCGAAGAACAGCTTCTGCGCCGGCACCGAGCCGGACGAGTACACGTACAGCGGATGGCCGGCCGCGTGCCACGCGCGCAGCGCGGGTGCGGCGTCCGGGTAGATGTGCGCGGTGAAGTCGGCGTCGCGGTAGCCGGCTTCCCAGACCATGCCCTGCAGCGCCTTCAGCGCGGTGTGCTTGCGGTCCTGGTCGATCCAGCCCTGCAGGGTTTCGACGATCATCTCGTCCTGGCACATGCCGCCGTTCTCGACGGCGACCGCGTCCAGCCACTTGCGCACTTCCGGCTCGTCGCCGTGCGCGGCGACGAAGCCGGGCAGTGCGCGGCGCGCGTACGGGAACAGCACGTCCTTGACGAAGGAAATCGACGAGGTCGTTCCCTCGATGTCGGTGAGGATCGCGAGCGGCATGGACGGATCAGGCCGCCAGCGGTTGCGACGGATGCTCGTAGCGCGGGAACTTCTGCGCGATGTCGCTGCCGGTGAAATAGCCGACCCAGCCGTCGGGCTGCTGGAAGAAGCGGATCGCGACGAAGCGCGGCTCCGGGCCCATGTCGAACCAGTGCGTGGTGCCGTCCGGCACCGCGATCAGGTCGTCCTTCACGCATTCGACCTCGTAGACCTTGCCGCCCACGTGCAGGGTGAACAGGCCGGAGCCGTCGACGAAGAAGCGCACTTCGTCTTCCTTGTGGTAGTGCTCCTCGAGGAACTTCGCCCGCGCGGCTTCCTTGTTCGGGTTGTCCGGGGCGATGCTGACCACGTCGACGGTGGTGAAGCCGTTCTCGGCGGAGATGCGCTCGATGTCGGCCTTGTAGGCTTCGAGCACTTCCTCCGGCGCGGCGCCGGCGGCGATGGGCTTGCCGGCCTTCCAGCGCTCGAAGCGCACGCCGATCTTCTGCAATTCCTCGGCGATGAAGTCCGGGTCGTAGCTGGCGAATTCGGGCGTGGTCGGGTCGTTTTCGGCAAAGATGCGCAAACGGCTCATGGCGGCAACTCCGCGTGGGGGAACAATGGGCGCTAGGTTAACAAACCCGGGCCGGGCGGGGGTTCGCCGCGGTGGAATGCAGCGGTTCGCCGCGGCCGTCAGCCGCGGCAGCCCAGCTTGCGCAGTTCCAGTTCGCAATGGAGCAGGAACTCGAAAGCCTCGAGGTGTCGGCGCGCCTCGGCCATGTCGCGGCCCCAGGCGTACAGGCCGTGGCCGTCGATCAGGTAGCCCCACAACGGCTGCCGGTCGAGCAGGGCGTCGACCTGCGCGGCCAGCACGGTCATGTCCTGGGTGTTGGCGAACACCGGCACGTCGATCGCGGCCTCGTGGGTGGTGTTGCCGTGGAACGCCTTCAGCAGTTCGTAGCCTTCCAGGCGGATGTGCCCGGCGCCGGCATACAGGCGCGAGGCGATGGTCTGCACCGGCGAATGCGTGTGCAGCACGCAGCCGATTCCGGGGAAGCGCCGGTACAGCTGGGTGTGCAGCAGGGTTTCGGCCGAGGGGCGCAGGTCGGTGGCGACCGGCTGGCCGTCGAAGTCGACGACCATGATGTCGGCTGCGGCCAGCCGGCCCTTGTCGCGGCCGGAGACGGTGATCGCCGCATGGCGGTCGTCGAGGCGCGCGGAGAAATTGCTGCTGGTCGCCGGCGTCCAGCCGGCCCGGGCCAGCTCGTGCACGTTGGCGACGATCTCGTCGGCCTTCTCGCGCAGGCGCGCGGCGTCGTAGGGCAGGGCGGTCATGCCGCGGATTCTATCGCAGCCGCCTCCGCGGCGGTGTCAGCCGCGGCGCAGCCTGCTGTGGCGATAGCCGTACAGGAAGTAGATCAGGAAACCGAAGGCGGTCCACACCGTCATCAGGAACCAGTTGTGCGCGGTCATCGTCGATAGCAGGGTCATGCAGCTGAGGATGCCGGCGGTGCAGACCAGCCACGCGGCCGGGATCCGGAACGGCCGCGGCAGGTCGGGCTGGGTGCGCCGCAGGATCAGCACGCCGGCGCAGACCGCGGCGAAGGCGATCAGCGTGCCCATCGAGGTCAGCTCGCCCAGCACGTCCAGCGGGAACAGCGCCGCCAGCACGGCGATGCCGATGCCGGTGATGACGGTGTTGATGTGCGGCGTGCGGTATTCGGGGTGGATCCTGGTGAACACCGGCGGCAACAGGCCGTCCTTCGCCATGATCATGAAGATGCGCGGCTGGCCGATGATCATCACCAGCACCACCGAGGACAGGCCGATCAGCGCGCCGACCTCGACGATCACGCGCAGCCAGCCCAGTTGCGGGTGCGCGGCCACCGCGGTCACCACCGGCTCGTCGGTACCCAGCTGGGAGTACGGCACCAGCCCGGTCATCACTGCGGCCATCGCGATGTACAGCACGGTGCAGATCGCCAGCGACAGCAGCATGCCGATCGGCAGGTCGCGTTGCGGCTTGTGCGATTCCTGCGCGGCCACGGAAACCGCCTCGAAGCCGATGTAGGCGAAGAACACCAGCGCCGCGCCGCGCAGCACGCCTTCGAAGCCGTACTTGCCAGGGCCTTCGTTGGCCGGGATGAACGGCTGCCAGTTGGCGGGGTCCACGTACTTCCAGCCGGCGAAGATCACCAGCAGGATCAGCCCGGTCTTCAGCACCACCATCGCCATGTTCATCGCCGACGACTTGCGGATGCCGACGTAGCACAGCCAGGTCAGCAGCAGGACGATGCCGGCCGCCGGCAGGTTGGCGATGGCGCCGGTCGGCTGCAGCTTGGCATCCAGCGGGGCGCTGACCAGCGCAGCGGGCAGGTGGATGCCGAAGTGGTCGAGCAGGCTGAGGAAATAGCCGGTCCAGCTGACCGCCACTGCCGACGCCGACACGCCGTATTCCAGCACCAGCATCCAGCCGATGAACCATGCGGCCAATTCGCCCAGCGTGGCGTAAGTGTAGGTGTAGGCGCTGCCGGACACCGGCACCATCGCGGCGAACTCGGCGTAGGCCAGTGCGCAGAAGGTGCAGCAGATCGCCGCCAGCACGAACGACAGCATGATCGCCGGGCCGGCGTGTTCGGCCGCGGCCTGTCCGGTGATGACGAAGATGCCGCCGCCGATCACCGCGCCGATGCCCAGCGCGGTCAGGCCCCATGGGCCGAGCGCGCGTTGCAGGCTCAGGCCCTGGGCGTCGGCGTGGCTGGCATGGGGGTGCTTGGTGGCGAACAGCTGTTTCATGCGCGGATCCGGTGGCTGGATGAGGAGGCGGCAAACGTGGAAGGCCGGCTTGGTGGCCGGCCTTCGCGTCATTGGCGGTTACGGACCGGGATCGGGGCCTTCGTGGAACTTCGGCGCCGATTCCAGGTGGACGTCGCCTTGCGGGGGATGGCGCCCCGGCGCGAGGTCGCTGCGGCGATAGCCGTACAGCGCGTAGAACACCAGGCCGATCGCGGCCCAGACGACGAAGACGACCTTGGCCACGACGCTCAGGTTGACGAACAGCAGCAGGCAGCCCAGCACCGCCAGCGGGCACACGACCCAGATCATCGGCACCCGGAACGGGCGCGGGCGATCCGGTTGCTGCTTGCGCAGGATCATCACGCCCATCGAGACCATCGCGAACGCCAGCAGCGTGCCGGCGTTCGAGGTGTCCGCCAGCTTGCCGACCGGGAACAGCGCGGCGCAGATCGCGACCACGATGCCGGTGATGAAGGTCACCACGTGCGGCGTATGGAAGCGGGGGTGGATCTTCGACAGCATCTCCGGCAGCAGGCCATCGCGCGACATCGTGAAGAAGATGCGGGTCTGGCCGAACATCATCATCAGGATCACCGAGGGCAGGGCCACGATCGCGGCCACGCCGATCCAGTTGCCGATCTGGACATGGCCCAGCACGCGCAGCACGTGCGCCAGCGGTTCGTTGCTGCAGACCAGCGCCTGGGCATTGCCCGCCAGCGCGCAGGCGGCGGCCATCTCCGGGGTGCCCGGGTCGATCGGCAGGCCGTTGGCGGCCATCAGCGGCTGCGCGCCGATCGAACCGGCGGCGCCGTAGCCGACTAGCAGGTAGAAGATCGTGCAGATCGTCAGCGAGCCGATCAGGGCGATGGGGATGTTGCGGTTGGGGTTCTTGGTCTCTTCGGCGGCGGTGGAGACCGCGTCGAAGCCGACGTAGGCGAAGAAGATCGATGCCGCCGCGCCGAGCACGCCGATGCCGCCCAGCGGGGTGCCCCAGCCGCCGGGAAGGAACGGCTGCAGGTTGCCGGACTTCGCGACCGGCACCGAAAGCGCGATGAACACCGTCAGCGCAACGATCTTGATCGCGACAAGCACGGCGTTGACCTTGGCGCTTTTCGACGTCCCGATGACCAGCAGCCAGGTCACCACGACGCCGATCAGGAAGGCCAGCAGGTTGAAGCCGCCGCCGGAAAACGCGCCCGTCTGCAGCGACTTGGGCAGCGCGAGCGTGCCCGGCTCGACGAGGCCGAAGAATGTCGTATGCGCGAGCAGGCCGTTCATGTAACCGGACCAGCCGACGCACACGGCGGTCGCGCCGATGGCGTATTCGAGCACCAGCGCCCAGCCGACGACCCAGGCGACCAGTTCGCCCATCACGCCGTAGGTGTAGGTGTAGGCCGAGCCCGAGACCGGCACCATCGACGACAGTTCGGAATAGGCGAACGCGGCCAGGCCGCAGACCACGGCCGCGATCACGAACGCGACCATCATCGCCGGGCCGGCTTTCTGCGCGGCCTCGGCGGTCAGCACGAAGATGCCGGTACCGATCACGGCGCCGACGCCCAGCAGCGTGAGCTGGATCGGGCCGAGCTGGCGCACGAGCGCCTTCTTCTCGGCCGTCTGGAGGATCAGGTCGAGCGGCTTGACACGCTTAAAAAGCATTGAGATGTCCCCTTCAAGGCAGGCGGACCGCGGCCATCTGGCTGCGCGGACAAGGGCCGCACATTACCCTGTCATACTTTGATCGTACAAGCGCCGGGGCGTCCGGCGCGGCGGTAATGTGAGCCTGAACAGGCAAGGCGGCACGGAAATGGACCAGGAAAACGCACCGCGGCCGAATCGCCTGGCGGAGCAACTGGCAGCCTATCGGCGGCGCTGGCCGGACGAGTTGGCCACGGTCGCATTGTTCCGGGAACTGCTGGACGACCCCGACCGGCCGTTCGAGCGCGCACGGCTGGCCGGGCATTTCACCGGTTCGGCCTGGCTGGTCAGCGCCGACCGCCGCCGCGTGCTGCTGACCCACCACCGCAAGCTGGGGATCTGGGTGCAACTGGGCGGACACGCCGACGGCGACCCGGACCTGGGTCGGGTGGCGCTGAAGGAAGCCGAGGAAGAGTCCGGGCTGGCCGGGCTTTCGGTCGACGGCGGGGCGCTGTTCGACCTCGACCGGCACTGGATCCCGGAACGCGGCGACGTGCCCGGCCACTGGCATTACGACGCGCGCTACGTGGTGCGGGCCGGCGCCAGCGAGGATTTCGTCGTCAGCGAGGAATCGCATGCGCTGGCGTGGCGCGACATCGGCGAGCTGGCCGAAGCGGCGGACACCGACCCGTCGCTGCGGCGGATGGCGCGGAAGTGGCTGGGGCAGTTGTAGGAGCGGGCAGGGCCCGCTCCCGCAAGGTCAATACAGCACGCGCGTGCGCAACGTGCCGTCGATGGCCGCCAGCGCATCGCGCAACTGGCTGGTCTGCGCCTCGGTCGCGGTGACGTCGATCACCACGTAGCCGACCTTCGGGTCGGTGCGCAGGTACTGGCCGTCGATGTTGATGCCCTGTTCGCGGAACGCGTCGTTGACCCGCGACAGCACGCCCGGTACGTTGCGGTGGATGTGCAGGATGCGGCGGCTGCCTTCGTGGCCGGGCAGGGTGACCTCGGGGAAGTTGACCGCCGACAGGGTGCTGCCGTTGTCACTGTAGCGCACCAGCTTGGCCGCGACCTCGACGCCGATGTTGTCCTGCGCCTCCAGCGTGCTGCCGCCGACGTGCGGGGTCAGGATCACGTTGCCGAAGCCGCGCAGCGGCGACTCGAACGATTCGGCGTTGCCCTTCGGCTCGACCGGGAACACGTCGATCGCCGCGCCGCCCAGGTGCCCCGACCGCAGCGCCGCGGCCAGCGCGTCGATGTCGACCACGCTGCCGCGCGAGGCGTTGATCAGGTGCGCGCCGCGCTTCATCGCCGCGATCTCGGCGGTGCCGAACATGTTCTTCGTCGCCGGCGTCTCCGGCACGTGCAGGGTCACCACGTCGCTGCGCTCGAGCAGCTCGCGCAGGCCGGCGGCCGGGCGCGCATTGCCCAGCGACAGCTTGGTCTCGATGTCGTGGAAGACCACGTTCATGCCGATGCCCTCGGCCAGCACGCCGACCTGGGTGCCGATGTGGCCGTAGCCGATGATGCCCAGGGTCTTGCCGCGCGCCTCGTGGCTGCCCGCGGCGCTCTTCGACCAGCCGCCGACGTGGCATTGCGCGTTCTTCTGCGGGATGCCGCGCAACAGCATGATCGCCTCGGCGATGACCAGCTCGGCGACGCTGCGGGTGTTCGAATACGGCGCGTTGAACACCGGGATGCCGGCCAGTTCCGCCGCGTCCAGGTCGACCTGGTTGGTGCCGATGCAGAAGCAGCCCACCGCGATCGCGCGCCGCGCCTGCGCCAGCACGTCGGCGGTCAGCTGCGTGCGCGAGCGGATGCCGACGATGTGCGCGTCGGCGATGCGCTTCTTCAGTTCGTCTTCCGGCAGCGACTTGTCGTGGAATTCGATCTGCGTGTAGCCGGCGGCCTTGAAGGTTTCGACTGCGGTCTGGCTGACGCCTTCCAGCAACAGGACGCGGATGTCTTCCTTCGGGAACGAGGTCTTCTTCGACATGGGCTGCCGGAACGGGGAGTGGGGGTGGGAGCCGCACATTTTACCGGGTGGAAGCGACTTCCGGCCTTTGGTTGCGGATGAAACGCTGTCTTCCGTCGTCGTCGCCGGGCCAGCGCCGCGGCACGGACTGTTATCCTTTGCGGCCCCTCTTCGAAGTCATCCCGCGATGTCCGATCCGCGCCTCGAATCCCTGCGCCAGGCCGTTCCCGAGCTGCGCCTGAAGACCGAGCCGGGCGACCTGGAACACTACGGCCGCGACTGGACCCGGCGCTGGACGCCGGCGCCGCTGGCGATCGCCCTGCCGGGCAGCGTGGAGGAAGTGCAGGAAATAATGCGCTGGGCCAACGCGAACGGCGTGGCCATCGTGCCGTCGGGCGGGCGCACCGGCCTGTCCGGCGGCGCGGTCGCGGCCAACGGCGAACTGGTGCTGAGCCTGGAGCGGATGAACCGCGTGCTCGGCTTCGACCCGGTCGACCGCACCCTGACCGTGCAGGCCGGCATGCCGCTGGAAGCCGTGCAGAACGCGGCGAAGGAGCGCGGCCTGGCCTATCCGGTCGATTTCGCATCGCGCGGTTCGTGCTCGATCGGCGGCAACATCGCGACCAATGCCGGCGGCATCCGCGTGATCCGCTACGGCAACACCCGCGAATGGATCGCCGGATTGAGCGTGGTCACCGGCACCGGCGAACTGCTGGAGCTCAACCGCGCGCTGGTCAAGAACTCCAGCGGCTACGACCTGCGCCAGCTGATGATCGGTTCGGAAGGCACGCTGGGCATCGTGGTCGAGGCCACGCTGCGGCTGGCCGATCCGCCGCCGCCGACCAACGTGATGCTGCTGGCGTTGCCGTCGTTCGAGGTGCTGATGCAGGTGTTCGCCGCGTTCCGCGAGCGGTTGCAGCTGGAAGCCTTCGAGTTCTTCACCGACCGCGCGCTGGAGCACGTGCTGGCGCACGGCGCGCAGCAGCCGTTCGAACAGGTCTATCCGTACTACGTGGTCGCCGAATTCGCCATCGGCGACGAGGCGAGGGAGGCCGCGGCGATGGCCGCGTTCGAGCACGGCATGGAGCAGGGCTGGATCGTCGACGGCGTCATCAGCCAGAGCGACGCGCAGGCGCAGCAGTTGTGGCGGCTGCGCGAGGGCATCACCGAGTCGGTGGCGCGCTACAAGCCGTACAAGAACGACGTGTCGGTGCGCATCTCGCGGATGCCGGCGTTCCTGCGCGAAACGCAGAAGCTGATCGGCGATTCGTACCCGGATTTCGACGTGGTCTGGTTCGGCCACATCGGCGACGGCAACCTGCACATCAACGTGCTGAAGCCCGACGCATGGGGCGATGCCGACTTCATCGCCGCCTGCGAGAAGGTCACCAGGCTGCTGGCCGACGAGCTGCAGCGCCACGAGGGCAGCATTTCCGCCGAGCACGGCATCGGCCTGGTGAAGAAGCCCTACCTGCTGGGCACGCGCAGCGCCGAAGAAGTGGCGCTGTTCCGCGGCATCAAGAAGGTGCTGGACCCGAACGGGCTGTTGAATCCGGGCAAGCTGTTCGACTGAACCCCTCTCCCGCAGCGGGAGAGGGGGCGATGCGAGTCACTCGGTGGCGCGCCCGCCGAACTCGCCGGTCGCGGTGTTGACCAGCACCTTTTCGCCGTTGCCGATGTATTCGGGAACCATGATCTCGATGCCGGTGCTCAGCTTAGCCGGCTTCGGCCGCTTGGTCGCTGTGCCGCCCTTCAGTTCCGGCGGGGTCTCGACCACTTCCAGGGTCACGTATTGCGGCAACTGGATCGCCACCGGCTGCTCGTCGATGACCTGCACGTAGATGCCGGCCAGGCCGTCGGTGATGTAGCCGGCGTCGTCGCCGATCGCGTCGGCGTCGAGCGTGTACGGGGTGTAGTCCTCGTCGTCGAGGAACACGAAGGCGTCGCCGTCCTTGTACGAGAAGCTGGCCTGGCGACGCAGCAGCTCGACCTCGGTCAGGCTGTCGTCGGCGTCGAAGCTGACGTCGAGCTTGTTGCCGCCGGGCACGGAGTACATGACGAAGCGGAAGCGCACGTTGCCGCCGCGGCCCTGCGGCGAGCTGCGCTCGATGTCGCGGATCTGGTAGGCGCCGCCGTTGTATTCGACGACGTTGCCTTTCTTGACTTCGAAAGCTTTCATGGGATGAGTGAGAAGTGGGTGGAGGGGAGTGAGGAGAGAGCGGTAAGAGCCGGAGTGACGCTTTTGCCCACTCCCCGTTTCTCTCCGCTCGCTCCTCCTGCTTTTACTTCGGCGCCAGGCGCACGGCGCCGTCCAGCCGGATCGTTTCGCCGTTGAGGTAGCGGTTGCGCAGGATGAAGCCGACGGTTTCGGCGAACTCCTCCGGCTTGCCGAGGCGCGACGGGAACGGGATCGACGCCGACAGCGACTGCTGCACGGCTTCCGGCATGCCATCGACCATCGGCGTCCAGAAGATGCCGGGCGCGATGGTCATCACGCGGATGCCGAAGCGCGACAGCTCGCGCGCCATCGGCAGGGTCATGCCGACCACGCCGCCCTTCGACGCCGAATACGCGGCCTGGCCGATCTGGCCTTCGTACGCGGCCACCGACGCGGTGTTGACGATCACCCCGCGCTCGCCGTCCTCGCCGGCGGCGTTGTGCTGGATCAGTTCGGCCGCGGCCTTGGCCACGTTGAAGCTGCCGACCAGGTTGACCAGCACGGTGGTGCGGAAGGTGGCCAGCGGCATCGCGCCTTCCTTGCCGAGCACGCGGCCGGCGCCGAGGATGCCGGCGCAGTTGACCGCGGCGTTGAGGCCGCCGAGGAATTCCTTCGCCGCGGCGACGTTGCCGGCGACCGCGGCCTCATCGGTCACGTCGGTCCTGAAGTACTTCGCGTTCGCGGCGCCGAGCCCGGCCACGGCCGCCGCGCCTTTCTCGTCGTTGACGTCGAACAGGGCGACCTTGCCGCCGTTGGCGACGATGTACTGCGCCACGGCCAGGCCCAGGCCGGAAACGCCGCCGGTGACCACGGCGCGGGTATCGGAAAGCTGCATGCGGGAGTCCGGTTTGCGGAAAGCCGGCATTTTACCGGATGCAAACGGCGCGGGATGCGGCGCAGGGCGCGCCGTGCCCCCTGCGTCACAGGTCGAGCAGGTAGAAGGTATTGCAGCCGCCGTGCCCGGTCGCGCCCAGCGGGGCGTCGATGCGGCGGAAGCCGCTGCGTTCGTACAGGCGCATCGCCGCGTCCATGCCGGTCAGGGTCTCGATGTAGCAGCGGCGGAAACCGAAGCCGCGCGCGGCGTCGAGGCACTTCGCCATCAGCGCGGCGCCGGCGCCGAGGCCGCGCGCCTGCGGCAGGAAATACATCTTGCGCAGTTCGCAGGTATCGCCGTCGCCGCCGGAAAGCGGCGCCACGCCGCCGCCGCCGAGCACTTCGCGGTCCCCGCTTCCATCGGCATGCTCGACGACGAAATAGGCCGAGCGCGGCTCCGCGTACGCGCGGCTCATCCAGTCCACTTCCGGGTCGTTGATCGCGAAACCCGCGCCGCAGGCGCCGAATTCCGGCATCACCGTGCGGATGATGCGTGCGATGGCGTCGTCGTCGCGGGGTTCGATGGGGCGCAGGGCGAATCGCGTTCCGGTATCAGTCATGGGCGATGGGTTCGGGCAAGGTCGCGCGCAGCCGCTGCGCGAATTCGTCGGGCGGCAGGCCCGGCGCGAACAGGAAGCCTTGTCCCACCGGCACGCCGAGCTGCAGCAGGAACTGGCGCTGCGCCTCCGATTCCACGCCTTCGGCGACCAGGCCGAGGCCGAGGCTGCGCGCGATCGCCGACACGGCCTGGCATACCGCCACGTCGGAACGGTTGTTCGGCACGCCCTCGGTGAACAGCTGGCTCAGCTTGAGGCCGTGGATCGGCAACCGGCGCAGGTAGTTCAGCGCGCTGTAGCCTTCGCCGAAGTCGTCGATGGTGAGCATCACGCCCAGCGCGCGCAGCTCGGCGAAGGTCTTCAGCGTGGCCGGCGCGTCCTCGATCAGCACGCGCTCGGTGAATTCCAGCTCCAGCGCCGAGCCGGGCAGGTCGAATTCCTCGAGCACCGCGCGCACGCTGTCGGACAGGTCGTCGCCGAGGAACTGGCGGTACGACACGTTGACCGCCACGCGGACGATGCCCAGCCCCTGGTCGCGCCACTCGCGCACCTGCCGGCAGGCTTCGCGCAGCACCCAGCTGCCGATGCGGACGATGTCGCCGGTGGTTTCGGCGTGGCTGATGAACAGGTCCGGGCGCAACTCGCCCAGTTGGTGGCTCTGCCAGCGGATCAGCGCCTCGGCGGCGATCACGTTGCCCAGGCGCAGGTCGACCTGCGGCTGGTAGACCAGGTGGAATTCGTGGTTGTCGACCGCGCGGCGCAGCTGGGTCTCGATCTGCAGCCTGTCCTGCTGGCGGCGCGCCAGTTCCGGGGTGAAGGCGTGCCAGGCGTTGCGCGTGCGGTGCTTGCTTTCGTACATCGCCACGTCGGCGTTCTGGATCAGCTGCTGCGGGCGCAGGCCGTCGCGCGGCGCGCGCGCGATGCCGATGCTGGCGGTGATGGTGAATTCGTCCTTGCCGAAGCGGAACGCGTCGGAGAAGGCGTCGAGGATCGCGTCGGCCAGGCGCTCGGGCTGCTCCGGGTTGCCGGCGATGTCGCAGACCACCAGGAATTCGTCGCCGCCGAAGCGCGCCACGCGGCCTTCGCTGCCGACCGCGTCGACGATGCGGCGCGCGGCGATGGTCAGCATCTGGTCGCCGGCGTTGTGGCCCAGCACGTCGTTGACGGTCTTGAAGCGGTCCAGGTCGACGTACAGCACCGCGACCCGCGCCAGCGCCGGGTCGCTGAGCCGCGAGCTGAGCTCGTTGAGCACGGCGTCGCGGTTCATCAGCCCGGTCAGCGGATCGGTCAGCGCCTGGATGCGCAGGGTTTCCTCGGCCTGCTTGTCCAGCGAGATGTCCTGCAGGGTGCCGGTGACGCGCGAAGCCGACGGCTCGGCGAGGTCGGCCTCGCCGAGCACGCGGATCCAGAACGGGTGGCCGTCGCTGCGGCTGCCGCGCAGCTCCATGTCGAAGCCGCCGCCGGCGTGCAGGGCCTCGTCGATCGCGGTGCGCAGGTGGCGGCGGTCGGATTGGCGCAGGCAGGCGAGCATGCCGTCCAGCATCTGCGGCGTCTGCGCCGGGCCGAGGATGCGCACGGCCTCGTCGGTCAGGTACAACTGGTCGCGGCCGGAATCCCATTCCCAGCCGCCGATGTGCGCCAGCGCCTGGGCGCGGTCGAACAGCGCGCTGTCGCGCTTGAGCGCGGTGACGTCGCTGAAGATCGAGGTCACCTGGGTCGGGTGGTTGCTGCCCGGCGCGAACTGCGGCACCGAGGTCATCGTCAGCCATACCAGCTGCTTGCGCCGGCGGTGGTACATGCCCAGCAGCACGCCTTCGACGACCTGGCCGCTGCGCAGCGCGCGGTTCGGCGGCAGTTCCGCTTCCGGCAGGTCGCGCCCGTCCTCGTCGAAGTAGCGCCAGTGTTCCGGGCGCAGCTGTTCGGTCAGGTGCTGGCCTTCGCCGATGCCGAAGGTCAGCGTCGCCGCGCGATTGGAATAGACCACGTCGAGGTCCGGGTTCTGCACCACGATGCCCTTGTCGATGACCTCCATCAGCTCGCGGTAGCGCAGTTCGGCCTCGTGGCGGCCGCTCAGGTCGCGCGCCACCGCGACGATGGCCTTGCGGCCGTCGTAGCTGAGGTTGGCCGAATGCACCTCCACCGGGAAGCGGGTGCCGTCGGCGCGCATGTTGGTCACTTCGACCACGTAGGTCTCGCCGCGGTCGAGGGTTTCCCAGACCGGGACCAGGTGGTCCTGCGGCAGGTCCGGGTTCAGCACGTTGATGTTCTTGCCGACGATGTCCTCGCGCGGGCGCTTGTAGGCCTGCATGCCGGCCTTGTTGAGGTCGAGCACGGTGCCGTCCTCGGCGATGATGCTGACCGGGTCCGGCACCGCGTCGAACAGCGCGTGGTAGCGCTGGCGCGCGGCCTCGGCCTCGGCCAGGGACTCGCGCAGGGCGTCGTGCGCGCGCTGCAGCAGCGCGCGCGCGCCGGCGTCGGTGGCGGGATCGGCGATGGCCTGCGCCAGCGCGGCGAGGGTCGCGGCATTCTCGTCGGGCAGCGCTTCGCCGCCGCCGGCCGCGGTGTCGGGCAGGTCGCGGACGCCGCCGAGTGCGGTCATGAGGCCGCCTGCGCCTGCGCGACCTTGCTGCCGCTGGCGCGGCCGAGCAGCGCGGCCAGCCAGCGCCCGGTTTCGCCGAGCCTGTCCAGGTCGACGCCGGTACGCATGCCCATGCCGTGCAGCATGTAGACCACGTCCTCGCTGGCGACGTTGCCGCTGGCGCCCTTCGCGTACGGGCAGCCGCCGGTGCCGGAGACCGCGGCGTCGACCACGCGCACGCCTTGCTCGAGGCAGGCGAGGATGTTGGCCAGCGCCTGCCCGTAGGTGTCGTGGAAGTGCACGGCCAGGGCCGGCATCGGGACTTCGCTGGCGACGGCCTTGAGCATCGCGCTCGCCTTGTAGGGGGTGCCGACGCCGATGGTATCGCCCAGCGAAACCTCGTAACAGCCCAGTTCGTGCAGGCGCCTGGCCACCCGCACCACGTCCGCGACCGGCACTTCGCCCTGGTAGGGGCAGCCGAGCACGGTGGAAACGTAGCCGCGCACCTTCACCCCGTCGGCCCGCGCGCGCTGCAGCACCGGGCGGAAGCGCTCGATCGATTCGTCGATGCCGGCGTTGGTGTTCTTGCGGTTGAACGCCTCGGACGCGGCGGTGAACACCGCGACCTCTTCCGCGCCGACCGCGCGCGCGCGCTCGTAGCCCCGTTCGTTCGGCACCAGCACCGGGTAGGCGACGCCGGGCCTGCGTTCGATCGCGGCGAAGACTTCCGCCGCGTCGGCGAGCTGCGGGATCCATTTCGGGCTGACGAAGCTGGTCGCCTCGATGCTGCGCAGGCCGGTTCGCGACAGCCGGTCGATCAGCTCGACCTTGGCCGCGGTCGGCACGATGGCCTTTTCGTTCTGCAGGCCGTCGCGCGGGCCGACTTCGACGATGCGCACGAAGCTGGCGTCCGTCGCGGCCACGTCAGGGCTCCAGCACCGCCAGCACGGCATCGGCCTCGACGAAATCGCCGACCGCGGCGCGCAGTTCGGCCACGGTGCCGTCGCGCGGGGATTTGATCGCCAGTTCCATCTTCATCGCCTCGATGATCAGCAGGTCCTGTCCGGCCATCACGTCGTCGCCCGGCCTGGCCTTCACCACCGCCACGCGCCCGGGCATCGGCGCGGCGATGCGCGCATCGCCTGCGGCGCCTTCGGCGTCGGCATGGCGGTACGCGGCCACCGGCTCAAGGCGCAGCCGCCCGTCGCCGTCGTGGACATCGATCCAGTCCGCGCCGCGCAGCACCCGGACGCGGTATCCCCCATCGTCGATACGCAGGCCGAGCGCGCCATCGGCCAGACGGGCGCCGTCGACGCGGTAGCCGCGGCCGGCGTATTCGATCCGGTAGTCGCCGGCGTGGCCGCGCGCGGCCAGTTCCAGCTCGCTGCCGGCGGGCAGGAAGGCCAGGCGCCGCCAGGCCGGTTCGCCCGGGCGCCAGCCGTCGGCGATGGCCCACGGCGAGGCCGGGTCGCCCGATGCCCGTGCCCGCTCGCGCGCCTGCGCTTCCTGGGCCAGCAGCTGCGCGGTGGCGGCCGCCAGCAGCAGGCGGGTGGCGATGCGGCCGTCCGGCAGGAATTCGGCGAGGTGGCGGTCGAGGTAGCCGGTGTCGATGCGGCCCTCGACCACGGCCGGATGCCGCGCCAGCCGCTCGAGGAAGCCGATGTTGGTCTTCGGCCCGGCGATGGCGCAGCCGGCCAGCGCGTCGCGCAGCCGCGCCAGCGCGCGCGGACGGTCTTCGTCGTGGACGATCAGCTTGGCGATCATCGGGTCGTAGAAGATCGTCACCGTGTCGCCTTCGACCACGCCGGAATCGATGCGGACGTTTTCCGAGGGCGGGGGCAGGTCGAGGGCCTCGAGCTTGCCGGAGGCCGGCAGGAAGCCGGCATCCGGGTCTTCCGCGTACAGGCGGACCTCGATGGCGTGGCCGCGCTGCGCGATCTGTTCCTGCCGCAGCGGCAGCGGTTCTCCGGCGGCGACGCGCAACTGCCATTCGACCAGGTCCAGGCCGGTGGTCAGTTCGGTCACCGGGTGCTCGACCTGCAATCGCGTGTTGATTTCCATGAAATAGAAATCGCCGGCGGCGTCGACGATGAATTCGACCGTGCCGGCATTGACGTAGTCCAGCGCGCGCGCCGCCAGCACCGCGGCTTCGCCCATCGCCGCGCGCTGTTCCCGCGCCAGCAGCGGCGACGGCGATTCCTCCAGCACCTTCTGGTAGCGGCGCTGCGCCGAGCATTCGCGCTCGTTGAGGTGGACGACGTTGCCGTGCGCGTCGCCGAACACCTGGATCTCGACGTGGCGCGGCGATTCGACGTAGCGCTCCAGCAGCACGCGGTCGCGGCCGAAGGCGTTGGCCGCCTCGCGCTTGCAGCTTTCCAGCTGCGAAGCGAAGTCGTCGAGGCCGCGCACGATGCGCATGCCCTTGCCGCCGCCGCCGTGCGCGGCCTTGAGCATCAGCGGGAAGCCGATCTTCGCCGCCTCGCGGGCCAGCGTGGCCAGCGCCTGGTCCTCGCCGGTGTAGCCGGGCGCGACCGGCACGCCGGCCGCGGCCATCAGCTCCTTGGCGCCGGCCTTGCTGCCCATCTTGCGCATCGATGCCGCCTTCGGGCCGATGAACGCCAGCCCGGCGGCTTCGACCGCATCGGCGAAGTCGGCGTTCTCGCTGAGGAAGCCGTAGCCGGGGTGGATCGCCTGCGCGCCGCTTTTCTTCGCGGCTTCGATGATCGCGTCGCCGCGCAGGTAGCTCTCGGCCGGCGTCGGCCCGCCGAGCGGGTGCGCTTCGTCGGCCAGGCGCACGTGTTGCGCGTCGGCGTCGGCGCTGGAATACACCGCGACGGTGCGGATGCCGAGCCGGCGGCAGGTGCGGATGACGCGGCAGGCGATTTCGCCGCGGTTGGCGATCAGGATCTTGTCGAACATGGATCAGGCGGGCGCGTGGCAGACGGCTTCGATGTTGTGCCCGTCGGGATCGAGCACGAAGGCGCCGTAGTAGTCAGGGTGGTAGTGCGGACGCAGGCCCGGCGCGCCGTTGTCGCGGCCGCCGGCGGCGATGGCGGCCCGGTAGAAGGCGTCCACGTCGGCGCGGCTGCCGGCGGCGAAGGCGACATGGCTATGCAGGCCGGACGGCGGCGCGCCGTCGTCGCCGAACCAGAAATAGGGCTTGCCGTCGTGGCCGAAGCCGGCGGCGCTGCCGTTTCCCCCGGTCATATCCGGCGTGACTTCCATCACCAGGCCGATGCCCAGCGGCGCCAGCGCCTGCTTGTAGAAGGCCACGCTGCGGGCGTAGTCGGAAACCGGGATGCCGATATGGTCGAGCATGGCGTCACTCCTTCGTGGTCCAGTCGGGTTTGCGCTTGCCGAGGAAGGCGGACAGGCCTTCCTGTCCTTCCGGCGAAACGCGCAGTCGCGCGATCAGCGCGGCGTTGGCGGCGTCGAGCGCATCGCGGTCGTGCTGCATGGCGGCGACGTCGCGCACCAGTTGCTTCGCCGATGCCGCGGCCAGCGGCCCGGCCTTCAGCAGCAGGTCGACCTGGCGTCGCACCGCCGCGTCGAGTTCGCCGGCCGGCACCACCTGGTGCAGCAGGCCGATGCGCAGCGCCTCGGCCGCGTCGAAGATCTCCGCGGTGGCGAACCAGCGCCGCGCCTGGCGCGCGCCGATCGCGGCGATCACGTAGGGCGAGATCACCGCCGGCAACAGGCCCAGCTTGCTCTCGGTGAGGCCGAACTTCGCTTCGGGCACGCCGATCGCGATGTCGCAACAGGCGACGAGGCCGACGCCACCGCCGAAGGCGGCGCCGTGCACGCGGGCGATGGTCGGCTTCGGCAGCTCGTCCAGCGTGCGCATCAGGCCGGAGAGGGCGAGCGCGTCGTCGCGGTTCTCGGCCTCGCTGGCGGCGGCCATGCCGCGCATCCAGTTCAGGTCCGCACCGGCCGAGAACGAGGCGCCGCCGCCTTCCAGCACCACCACGCGGACGGCGGGATCGGCGCCGGCGGCGGCGAGGGCGCTGGCGAGGCCGGCGATCAGTGCGGCGTCGAAGGCGTTGTGCAGTTCCGG
Source organism: Pseudoxanthomonas sangjuensis (assembly GCF_010211755.1). Classification (GTDB taxonomy): domain Bacteria; phylum Pseudomonadota; class Gammaproteobacteria; order Xanthomonadales; family Xanthomonadaceae; genus Pseudoxanthomonas_A; species Pseudoxanthomonas_A sangjuensis. Next base: position 151,655 of record NZ_PDWR01000002.1, read on the forward strand.
GCGTTCCAGCCGCAGGCGCAGCACGGGGCCATGGGTCTGGACGGACAGCGCTGCCGGCATGCAAGGCTCCCGGGTCGGGCCGGATCGTTAAACAGGCCGGCATCATAGCGGCTCGTCCATGGGACGACTGGTGCGCTGCGGCGATGCTAGAATGAGAACAATTACCATTCAGGCGCATCGCGTGACATTGGCCGAACTGCCCCGCCGGGTTCCCGGCATCGTCGCTTCCGTCGAGGACCGGGGTCCGAACGACAACATTGCACGACGCTTGCGCGAGCTGGGTTTCGTGGCCGGGGAACCGGTCGAGGTGGTGGCAATGGGTCCGATGGGCGGCGAACCGATCCTGGTGCAGGTGGGCTTCACCCGCTTCGCGCTGCGCCGTGCCGAAGCGGCGCGGGTACGCCTGCTCGACGGGGTGGGCGCGTGAACGCCGAAACCGCCGTGCCGCTGCGCCTCGCCCTGGTCGGCAACCCGAACTGCGGCAAGACCGCGCTGTTCAACCAGCTGACCGGCAGCCGGCAGAAGGTCGCCAACTACGCCGGCGTCACCGTCGAGCGCAAGGAGGGCCGCCTGTACGGCCCGTCCGGCCGCAGCTACGCGGTGCTCGACCTGCCGGGCGCCTACAGCCTCAACGCCGCCAGCATCGACGAGGCGGTGGCGCGCGACGTGATCCGCGGCTTCTATCCCGGCGAGGCGGCGCCCGACGTGCTGGTCTGCGTGCTGGACGCGACCAACCTGCGCCTGCACCTGCGCTTCGCGCTGGAACTGCGCGAACTGGGGAAACCGCTCATCGTCGCGGTCAACATGATCGACGCGGCGCGCCGGCGCGGCATCGCCATCGATCCCGCCGAACTGGAAAGGCAGCTCGGCGTGCCGGTGGTCGAAACCGTCGCGGTGCAGCGCCATGGCGCGAAGGCGCTGGTGGAGCGCATCGAGCAATTGGCGGCCAATCCGCAGTCGCCGACGAAGCATCTCGCCGAAGGCGCCGACCTCCACGCCGAAACCCGCCGCCTGCTCGCGGCGACGGTGGCGATGCCGTCGCGCACCGCGAAGGTCGACGACGCGCTGGACCGCTGGCTGCTGCATCCGCTGTTCGGCCTGCTGGCGCTGGCGGTGGTGATGTTCCTGATCTTCCAGGCGGTGTACGCCTGGGCGACGCCGCTGATGGACCTGATCGACGCCGGCACCGCGTGGCTGGGCGAGACCGTCGGCGCGGCGCTGCCGGCAGGGCCGCTCAACAGCCTGCTGGTCGACGGCATCATCGCCGGCGTCGGCGGCGTGATCGTGTTCCTGCCGCAGATCCTGATCCTGTTCGCCTTCATCCTGGCGCTGGAGGAAAGCGGCTACCTGCCGCGCGCGGCGTTCCTGCTCGACCGCATGATGGCCAGCGCCGGCCTGTCCGGGCGCTCGTTCATCCCGTTGCTGTCCAGTTTCGCCTGCGCGATCCCGGGGATCATGGCCACGCGTTCGATCCAGGATCCGCGCGACCGCCTCGCCACGATCCTGGTCGCGCCGCTGATGACCTGTTCGGCGCGGCTGCCGGTCTACGCATTGCTGATCGGTGCGTTCATCCCGCAGGAGACCGTGTGGGGCGTGTTCAACCGGCAGGGGCTGGTGCTGTTCGGCCTGTACGCCGCGGGCATCGCCAGCGCGCTGCTGGTGTCGTGGGTGATGAAGAAGTGGCGCCGCGACAAGGGCGAGCACGCGTTGCTGCTGGAACTGCCGTCGTACCGCGTGCCGCATGCGCGCGACCTGCTGATCGGCCTGTGGGAACGCGCGATGATCTTCCTCAAGCGCGTCGGCGGCATCATCCTGGCGCTGACCATCCTGCTGTGGTTCCTGCTGTCGTTCCCCGGCGCGCCGGCGGATGCGGCCGGTCCGGCGATCGACTACAGCTTCGCCGGCCGCATCGGCCACGCGATGACCGCGGTATTCGCGCCGCTGGGCTTCAACTGGCAGATCTGCATCGCCCTGATCCCCGGCCTGGCCGCGCGCGAGGTCGCGGTGTCGTCGCTTGCCACCGTCTACGCATTGTCGGCCACCGACGACGCGGCGGCCGCGCAGGCGCTGTCGCCGCTGATCAGCGACGGCTGGTCGCTGGCGACCGCGCTGTCGCTGCTGGTCTGGTACATCTACGCGCCGATGTGCATCTCGACGCTGGCGACGATCAAGCGCGAGACCAATTCGTGGAAGAAGATGGCCGGCGCGATGGGCTACCTGTTCGCGCTGGCCTACGCGGCCTCGTTCATGACCTACCAGGTCGCCGTGCTGCTCGGGGCGGGGTAGGCCGATGGGCGCGTCGCTGCTGCTGCAATACATCGTGATCGCGCTGGCGGTGATCGTCAGCGCGTGGGTGGTGGCGAAGAAGCAGTTCCCGGGCGGCGTACGCAGGCTGCGCACGGCGCTGGCGATTCCGCTGCTGCGCGAAGGCAAGCCGGCGTGGCTGCGGGCGCTGGGCAGGAAAGTCGCGCCGGAGACGAAGAATGCCGGCAGCGGCGGTTGCGGCGGCTGCAACAAGTGCGGTTGAACGCGCGGTTCCGGTAGGGCGGGACTAGCTCCGCTGCTTTCGCTTCGCGTGGGCGCGGCAAGCTACGCCCTGCGGCCGTTCCGGGGCAAGGGGTTCAGTGCCGGCGGAACTTGCCCTTCAGGTCCCCGCGCTGGACCATTTCCACCGACAGCGAGAAGCTGCGCTCCTCGCCGGGCTGCATCGCGCCGACGCCGACCACCTGGCGGTTGATCTCTTCGCCGCGGTCGTTGCGGATCACCATCACCACCGTGTATTCCCACGGGCCGCCGTCGGCGGGGTGCCGCACCGTGCCTTCGACGCGCAGCGGCGTGGCCACCGGCATCGCACGCAACGCGGTCAACGCGGCTTCGTCGAAACGCAGGTGATGCCTGCACGACGGGCAGACCGCCGCGCTTTCGAGGATCGTGGTCTTGCAATGCGGGCAGACGCGGGTCGCGCCCGCGCTGCCCGGGCGCGGCGTGCTCATGCGGCCGCGCTGTGCTCCGCGCCGCCCTTCGCGGACTTGGCCCGGTCGTCGTTCCAGCCGAAGTCGACGTGGCCGCGGATGCGCGCGCCGTTGGCCACGGTCACCGCGCCGGCCTTGACGTCGCCGGTGATCGCGCCGGAAGCCAGCACGTCGACCTGGGTCGCGGAATCGATGTTGCCTTCCAGCTCGCCGGCGACGGTGACCTTCTTCGCCTTGACGCTGCCGTTGACCTTGGCGCCGAGTTCGATGGTCAGGTCGCCCTGCACGTTGACGTCGCCCTTGAACTTGCCGGCGATGCGCACGTGGCCGGCGCCCTCGATCTTGCCTTCGATGGCCAGGTCGGCGGAGATCAGCGACTCCTTGGCGGTGGAGCGCTCGGGCGTCGCCACCGGCGCCGGCGCGGCGGACAGGAATTCGGGCGTGGCCGCGGGCTGCGGTGGTTGCGGGGCAGGGATGTCTTTCTTGGCGCCAGGGTCTTTCCACATGGACATGGGGGGTTCTCTCTACCGGGGGACAACGGACTTCCGACTATCGCCGCCGAAGTGTTAGCGTCCCGTGATACGGAAGTTAATTCCCCTGTTCAGACAAGAGTTTGTCCCCAAATTGTGAAGTCGGGTGTGAAGTGGTCCGTCGCTGCCGGGGCGGCAGAAGCGCCTACATGCGGAACACGCCGAACTTCGCCGGCTCGATCGGCGCGTTCAGCGCGGCCGAAATCGCCAGTCCCAGCACCCGGCGGGTGTCGGCCGGATCGATGATGCCGTCGTCCCACAGCCGCGCGGTCGCGTACCACGGGCTGCCCTGGGTTTCGTACTGGGCGCGGATCGGCGCCTTGAACGCTTCCTCCTCTTCGGCGCTCCACGATTTGCCGGCGGCCTCGATGCCGTCGCGCTTCACCGTCGCCAGCACGCTGGCCGCCTGCTCGCCGCCCATCACGCTGATCCGCGCGTTCGGCCACATCCACAGGAACCTCGCGCCGTAGGCGCGGCCGCACATCGCGTAGTTGCCGGCGCCGAAGCTGCCGCCGATGACCACGGTGAACTTCGGCACGCTCGAGCACGCCACCGCGGTGACCATCTTCGCCCCGTCCTTGGCGATGCCGGCGTTCTCGTATTTCTTGCCGACCATGAAGCCGGTGATGTTCTGCAGGAACACCAGCGGCACGCCGCGCTGGTTGCACAGTTCGATGAAGTGCGCGCCCTTCAGCGCGCTCTCCGAGAACAGGATGCCGTTGTTGGCGACGATGCCGACCGGGTAGCCGTGGATGCGGGCGAAGCCGGTGACCAGGGTCTTGCCGTAGCGCGCCTTGAACTCGTCGAACTCGCTGGCGTCGACCAGGCGCGCGATGACCTCGCGGATGTCGAACGGGCGGCGCGTGTCCCTGGGCACGATGCCGTACAGCTCCTCGACGGGGTAGGCCGGCTCGCGCGGCTCGCGCACCGCGGGATCGACCTTCTTGCTGCGGTTGAGGTGGCCGACGATGTCGCGGGCGATTTCCAGCGCGTGGCGGTCGTCCTCGGCGAAATGGTCGGCCACGCCGGAGACGCTGGTGTGGACGTCGGCGCCGCCGAGCGATTCGGCGTCGACGACCTCGCCGGTCGCCGCCTTCACCAGCGGCGGGCCGCCGAGGAAGATCGTGCCCTGTTCCCTGACGATGATCGATTCGTCGCACATCGCCGGCACGTAGGCGCCGCCGGCGGTGCAACTGCCCATCACCACCGCGACCTGCGGGATGTTCTCGGCGCTGAGCCGCGCCTGGTTGTAGAAGATCCGGCCGAAGTGCTCCCTGTCGGGGAACACCTCGTCCTGCAGCGGCAGGAAGGCGCCGCCGGAATCGACCAGGTAGATGCAGGGCAGGCGGTTCTCGCGGGCGATCTCCTGCGCGCGCAGGTGTTTCTTCACCGTCATCGGGAAGTAGGTGCCGCCCTTCACCGTGGCGTCGTTGGCGACGACCACGACTTCCTGCCCGCGCACGCGCCCGATGCCGCAGACCATGCCGGCGGCTGGCGCGGCGCCGTCGTACATTTCCTCGGCGGCGAGCGGGGCGATCTCGAGGAACGGTGAACCGGGGTCGAGCAGCGCGGCGATGCGTTCGCGCGGCAGCAGCTTGCCGCGTTCGCTGTGCCTGGCGCGCGCCTTTTCGCCGCCGCCGTCGGCGGCGCGCGCGAGCCGGCGCGCGAGTTCCGCGGCGAGTTCGCGGTGGTAGGCGGCGTTGTCGGCGAAATCCTGCGATCGCGGGTCCAGGCGTGAAGTGATCAGGGGCATGTCGCCGTCGCAACGGTGGGAAAGAGGCCGGCATCAAAGCACATGCGGCGGCCCCCGCCAATGCGCGGCGCAAAAACGGCCGGTGCAACCGCGCCGCAAAAAACAAGGCCCGCTTGCGCGGGCCTTGCGAGGAACTGCAGCAGCCGTCGATTACTGCTTGGCGGCTTCTTCGACCTTCTCGGCGCCATCCTTCATGGCGTCGGCGGCATCGGCGGCGGCGTCCTTGGTGGCGTCGACAGCGGCATCGGCGGCGTCGGAGGCGGCAGCGGCGGCGTCGCTCGCAGCGTCGGCGGCGGCGTCGGTCGCGGCGGCAGCGGCGTCGCTGGTCGCGTCGGCGGCGTCGGCGGCGGCATCGGTCGCGGCGGCAGCGGCGTCGGTGGTCGCGGCAGCGGCGGCGTCGGCGGCGGCAGCGGCGTCTTCAGCGGCGCCTTCGGCGGCGCCTTCGGCGGTGTTCTTGCAGGCGGCCAGGGCGAAAGTGGCGGCGGCGGCCAGGATCAACAGCTTGGTCTTCATGAGTCTCTCCAGAGTGGTCGTGAAGCGAATCGGAAAAGCGAAACTTCAGGAGCAGATCGATGCGGCCCGTGGCCTCGTCACCCGTTCCTCTTAACCGAAAAAGGCCGCCGGCAGGAACCGGCGGCCTTTTTATTTAAGCACTAACGCAAGCGCTAGTCAGCCGTAGAGATTACTTCTTCTCTTCTTCGGCGGCCGGAGCGGCAGCGTCGGTCGCGGCAGCGGCGGCGTCGGCCGCAGCGTCGGCAGCGGTGTCGGCGGCGGCAGCGGCGTCGTCGGCAGCGGCCTGGGCGGCGTCGGCGGTGGTCGCGGCGGCGTCGGCGGCGGCTTCGGCCGGGGCGGCAGCGTCAGCGGCCGGGGCTTCGGCGGCCGGTGCGGCGGCTTCGGCGGTCGCGGCGGCTTCTTCCTGCTTCGCGCACGCAGCCAGGGCGAAACCCAGGGCCAGCGCGATCAGAGCCTTGTTCATGGTCATTTTGCAATTCCTCGTCATGGTGAGTGGCAACGCGCAATTGCGCGCCGCCGACATGATGACAAGCGCGAAAGGGCTGTCAAGCGGGCGCGTATTCAGTTTTGTAAAAACTGTGTCAACAACCCATGAAAACAAGGGTTCAGAGCAGTTCCAGCGCAATCGCCGTGGCCTCGCCGCCACCGATGCACAGGGTGGCGATGCCCTTCTTCCCGCCGCGCTTGCGCAGGGCGTTCAGCAGGGTCACCACCAGGCGCGCGCCGGAGGCGCCGATCGGGTGGCCCAGCGCGCAGGCGCCGCCATTGACGTTGAGCTTGGCGTGCGGGATGCCCAGGTCCTTGATCGGCGCCATCGCGACCACGGCGAAGGCTTCGTTGACTTCGAACAGGTCGACGTCCTCCACTTTCCAGCCGGCCTTGTCCAGCACCTTCCTGATCGCGCCGACCGGCGCGGTGGTGAACCATTCCGGTTCCTGCGAATTGGTCGCATGCGCGACGATGCGCGCCAGCGGCTTGATGCCGCGCCTGGCGGCTTCGTCGGCGCTCAGCACCACGGTCGCGGCGGCGCCGTCGGAGATGCTCGACGAACTGGCGGCGGTCACCGTGCCGTCCTTGTTGAACGCCGGCTTCAGCGTCGGGATCTTGGCCACGTCCGACTTGCCCGGCTGTTCGTCGACCGCGAACTCGACTTCGCCCTTGCGCGTGGAAACCTTGACCGGGACGATCTCGCCGTCGAAGGCGCCCGAGGCGATCGCGGCCTGCGCGCGCTTGACCGATTCGACGGCGAAGGCGTCCTGCTCCTCGCGGGTGAAGCCGTACTTGGCGGCGGTGGCGTCGGCGAAGATGCCCATCGACTTGCCGTCGTAGGGGTTGGTCAGGCCGTCCCACGCCATGTGGTCGACCAGCTTGGCGTCGCCGTAGCGCAGGCCGGTGCGCGCGGAAACCATGTGCGGCGCATTGGTCATCGATTCCATGCCGCCGGCGACCACGATGCTCGCCGAGCCGGCCTTGATGATGTCGTGCGCCAGCATGATCGCCTTCATGCCCGAACCGCAGACCTTGTTGATGGTGGTGGCGCCGGCCGACTTCGGGATCCCGGCCGCGATCATCGCCTGGCGCGCCGGCGCCTGGCCGAGGCTGGCCGGCAGCACGCAGCCCATGATCACTTCGGACACGTCGGCGGCGGGGATGCCGGATTCCGCCAGCGCAGCGCCGATCGCGGCGGCACCGAGGGTCGGGGTGGGCACGCCGGTGAACTGGCCCAGCATCGATCCGATGGCGGTGCGCTTGGCGGCGGCGATGACGATGTCGGACATGATGTGTTCTCCCGTTGAAGTGGTCCGGTAATGGCGCGCATTATCGCCCGGCGGCGGGCTTTGCGGTTAATGGACTTTGGTCCGGGTGTTCCGCGGGCCGGTAACGTAGAGTCGGATCGCCCGCGACGCGGGCGCCGGAATGTGACGGCAGGGAACAGGAAAGGGGGACGACCGATGAGGCGGGACGCAGGAGCGGCAAGCGGTGGATTGCGCTGGACAGTGTTGCTGGCGCTGGTTTCGGCATTGGCTGCCTGCGGCGGCGCAGGCGGCGGAGGCGCGGTCAAACCGACGCCACCACCCCCATCCCCGACCTACGACCCGGGCTTCACCCCGACCGTTGCCACCGACAGCAGCCTGACCCAGGTGAATCCCCCGTCCGTGCCGGAACAGGGCGCGCCGGCGGTATTGCCGCAGTACAGCCGGCACCTGCAGTTGACCAATGCCGCCGGCGCACTGGGCGCGGGGTTGAAGGGCCAGGGCGTGACCATCGGCCTGGTGGACACGGGCGTGAACCGCGACCACCCGGCGCTGAGCGGCCGGGTGACGCGAAATTTCGTGCACGTCGATCCGGCGGTGAACAACACCAGCGTCGACGACGTGGTCGGCCACGGCACCGTCGTGGCGCAAATGGCCGCCGGGCAGGGCGTCGGCAGTTGGGGCGGCGGCGTCGCGCAGCAGGCGAACATCGTCGCCTCGCGCATCATCAACGACACCCCGCCGGAGGACGACGGCTCGGGCGAAGGCAACGAAATCCACGCCGGCGAGGGCTACGGCGACTTCTTCCAGTCCATCAACGACGAACTGGCCGACGCCGGCGCGAAGATCATCAACAACTCGTGGGGCGGCCTGTACTGGAACGATCCGGCGCTGACCACCGAGCTGACCAATGCGTGGAAGGACTTCGTGGTCGGCCGCGGCGGCATCATCGTGTTCGCCAACGGCAACGCGGGCGACGTGCCGGAACTGCTGCCGAACCCCTCGGACAACGCCGCGCTGCCCAGCCTGGCCAACGACCCGCAGCTCGAGAAGGGCTGGCTGACCGTGGCCGCGCTGGATCCGGACACTCCGACCCGGCTCACTTCGTACTCGCAGCAGTGCGGCATCGCGATGAACTACTGCCTGGCCGCGCCGGGCGACGTGATCTTCATCGATCCGCAGGCCAAGGTCGGCGCGGCCAGCTACGGCCTGTGGCAGGGCGGCGGCACGTCGTTCGCGGCGCCGCAGGTCTCGGGCGCGGCGGCGGTGGTGTGGTCGGCGTTCCCGTACTTCACCAACGACCAGGTGCGGCAGGCGATCCTCGGCGGCGCCAAGGATCTCGGTGTGCCCGGCGTCGATCCGGAGTTCGGCTGGGGCCTGCTGGACGTGAGCAAGGCGGCGAACGGGCCGAGCAATTTCGCGTGGGGCGATTTCAGCGTGAACTTCTCCGGCAACTCGGTGTGGCGCAATCCGATCGTCGGCAGCGGCGGGCTGGTCAAGAACGGCAGCGGCACCCTGACCCTGGCCGAAGCGGGCAGCTACACCGGCGAAACCCGCGTGCAGGCCGGCGGGCTGGACGTACGCAAGGGGCTGGCGTCGAACGTGAGCATTTCCAGCGGCGCCAAGGTCTGGGCCAGCGGCGCTTTCGGCGGCAATGTCAGCAATGGCGGCGCGTTCTTCAACGGCGCCGGTTCGCCGGCCAGCATCGCCGGCAATTTCAGCCAGACATCCACCGGCAACTTCGGCGTCTGGCTGGGAAGCCGGCTCAACGTTGCCGGTACCGCGACGCTGGCCGGGCAGGCGTCGATCCTGGGCACGAAAAGCGGCTATACCACGTCCGCGAAGGAAACCCTGCTGACGGCCAATGGCGGCATCAGCGGCACCTTCGCCAGCCTGAAGGCGGCGCCGAACGTGTTCCTCGATGCCGCGCTTTCCTACGACGCCAACAACGTCTTCCTCGACATCAAGCGCATCGACGTATCGAAGGCGGTGGCCGGCATGGGCCTGTCCGGCATCACCCGGATGTCGTCGGTGCGCGTCGAAGGCGCGATGCAGGCGCTCGACAGCCAGCTGGCGGGCGGCGCCGGCGGCATCGGCGCGGGGTTCATCGAAGGCGCCGGCGCCTTGCAGCGCATCGCCAGTGCGGCGCAGGCCGACGCTTCGATTCGCAGCCTCTCCGGCGAACTGCATGCCGCCGCCGATGCCATGGGCTTCGACAACATCGCCGCGAACCGCCGCGCGCTGTCGTCGCGCTTCGGCGAACTGGCGGCGCGACCGTATTTGCAGGGCGACTGGTCGCGGTCGTTGGACCAGCCAGGGCAGGGCGGCGGCGTCGCCGGACAGTTCCAGCGCGACGGCTGGCTGATGGGCAGCGACGCGCGCCTGGGCGCGGACGCGGTGGCCGGCTTCGCCTTCGGCGAAACCGAGGCCGACGGATTCCTCGGCGCCGGCCGCGACCGCAGCCACGACCGGCAGACGCAGGCGCGGTTCTACGCCGGCGCCGCACGCGGCAACGCCTATGCGATGGGCCAGCTCGGCGTCGGCCGCTACGAGCGGCAACTGCGCCGCGGGCTGCTGCTCGGCGACCGGCGCGAGCGCGTGGCCAGCGATTACGCCGGCGATTTCTTCGCCGCGAACGTCGAAACCGGTTACCGCTTCGGCGACGGCACCGGCACGCTGGTGCCGTACGCGGGCGTCGATTACGTGCGGCTGGACCGCGACGGTTTCGTCGAGAACGGCGCCGACGGCTTCGGCCTGAAGGCCAACGCCAGCCGCGCGGAACGCACGCAGGCGGTCGCGGGCCTGCGCGCGGAACGCGCGTGGGCGTCGGCAAGCGGCCGCGAGCTGACGCTGCGCGGTTACGCGGAATGGCAGCGTTCGCTGTCCGAGAACGGGTTGCTGGTCGATGCCAGCTTCACCGGCGCCGAATCGTGGTCGCCGCTGTACGGCGCAGGCTTCTCGCGTTCGGCCGGCCTGTTCGGTTTCGGCCTGGATTCGCGGCTGTCGCGCCAGGCGACGCTGTCGTTCGGCTACGACCGGCGCTTCGGTCCGGCGTTCGCCGACCGGCAGTGGTCGGCGAAGCTGCGCTACGGGTTCTGACGATTCTCGACCCCTCTCCCGCGGGCGGGGAGGGGTCCGCTCGTTCCGGCCGCGCGAAGCACGCGCGGCGCTCGGACGACCTACGCGGCAGTGCCGCGCAAGCAGGTCATCCTCGTTCCGGCCGCGCGAAGCACGCGCGGCGCTCGGACGACCTGCGCGGCAATGCCGCGCAAGCAGGTCATCCTCGCCCCTCGAACAACTCGCGGCCGATCAGCATGCGCCGGATCTCGTTGGTGCCCGCGCCGATCGCGTACAGCTTGGCGTCGCGCAGCAGGCGGCCGGTGTCGAATTCGTTGATGTAGCCGTTGCCGCCCAGCGCCTGGATCGCCTCCAGCGCGACCTGCACCGCCGCGTCGGACGAATGCAGCAGGCAGGCCGCCGCGGCCGCGCGCGAAGCGCGGCCGGCGTCGTAGTCGCGCGCCACCTGGTAGGCGAAGGCGCGGCTCGACTGCAGCGCGGTGTACATGTCGGCGATCTTCGCCTGCATGATTCCGAAGCTGCCGATCGGCGCGTCGAACTGCCTGCGCTCGCGCACGTAGGGCAGGGCGATGTCCAGCGCCGCCTGCATCAGCCCGAGCGGGCCGCCGCTGAGCACCAGCCGTTCGCTGTTCAGGCCGCTCATCAGCACGCGCACGCCTTGGTCGACGTCGCCCAGCACGTTCTCCCGCGGGATCTCGCAATCCTCGAACACCAGTTCGCAGGTGTTGCTGCCGCGCATGCCCAGCTTGTCCAGCTTCTGCGCGGTCGAGAAACCCTTCATGCCGCGCTCGACCAGGAACGCGGTCATGCAGCGTGAACCGGCGTCCTTGCCCGCGGTGCGCATGTACACCAGCAGCACGTCGGCCTCGGGGCCGTTGGTGATCCACATCTTGTTGCCGTTGGCCACCCAGACATCGCCGCGCAACTCGGCGCGGCAGCCCATCGAGCCGACCACGTCGGAGCCGGCGCCCGGCTCGCTCATCGCCAGCGCGCCCTTCCATTCGCCGCTGCACAGCTTCGGCAGGTACTTGCGCCGCTGCGCCTCGTTGCCGTTGAGGTACAGGTTCGACACGCACAGGTTCGAATGCGCGCCGTAGCTCAGGCCGACCGAACCCGAGGCGCGCGAAATCTCCTCCATCGCGACCAGGTGCGCCAGGTAGCCCATGCCGCTGCCGCCGTATTCCGGCGCCACGGTCATGCCAAGCAGGCCCAGTTCGCCCAGCTTCGGCCACAGGTCCTGCGGGAACGCGTTGTCGCGGTCGATCTGCGCCGCGCGCGGCGCGATCTCGCTGTCGGCGAAGCGGCGCACCGCATCGCGCAGCGCGTCGATCTCCTCTCCCAGCGGAAAGGCTTCTACTGAAACGGGTCGCATCCGGCTCCTCCCTCCAATTGCGACGGCCCCGCGGCGTCATCCCCGCCCGCGCGGGAACGGCGCCGGCGCGGCGCTCGATTGCCTCAATGTTCCCCGCGCAAGTGCCCCATGAACCGCGGCGCGGTGCGCCCCAGCGGCAGCTTCAGCTTGCCGATCGACGCGATCCGCGCCTCGGCGATGCGGTCGGCGGCGTACTGCGGCGCGATGTTCTCCTTGTCCGCCAGCTCGAAGATCTTGCCGACCGTGTGGTAGATGTTGCGCATCAGCCGCATCGCGCGCTCGCGGTTGTAGCCGTCGATCTCCAGCGACACGTTCATCGAGCCGCCGGCGTTCACCGCGTAGTCCGGCGCGTACAGGATGCCGCGCTCGTGCGCCTCGGTGCCGACCACGTGCGACATCTGGTTGTTGGCGGTGCCGCAGATCACCTTGGCCTTCAGCCGCGGCAGGGTCTGCTCGTTGATCGAATACTCGAACGCGCACGGCGCGAACACGTCGGCGGCCACGTCGTAGATGTCGTCGGGCTTCACCGCCTCGGCGCCGAATTCCTCGACCGCGTGTTCGACCAGTTCCGGGTTCAGGTCGGTCACGAACAGCTTGGCGCCGCGCTCCTTCAGCAGCTTCACGAACTCCATGCCGATGTGGCCCAGGCCCTGCACCGCGACCGAGTACTTGCCGACCTCCTCGTTGCCGAACTTGCGGCTGAGCGAGGCCATCAGCCCCTGCAGCGCGCCGTAGGCGGTGAACGGGCCGGGGTCGCCGCTGCCGCCGTGCACCTGGTGCACGCCGACCACGTATTCGGTCTCGCGGTAGACGTGCTCCATGTCGTTGATGTCGGTGCCGGCGTCCTCGGCGCCGATGTAGCGCCCGCCCAGCGAATCGACGTAGCGGCCCAGCGCGCGGAACATCGCCTCGGTCTTGTCCTTCGCCGGGTCGCCGATCACCACCGCCTTGCCGCCGCCGACGTTGAGCCCGGCCAGCGCGTTCTTGTAGGTCATCGTGCGGCTCAGGCGCAGCGCGTCGGTCAGCGCCGCGTCGTCGTCGGCGTAGGGGCGCATGCGGATGCCGCCGAGCGCCGGGCCGAGCACGGTGCTGTGGATCGCGATGATCGCCTTCAGCCCCGCGTCGGGGTTGTTGCAGAACAGGACCTGTTCGTGTCCGGAAGTCTTCAGGGTCTCGAAGATCATCGCTGCGTGCTCCGATTGCGCTTGCCGCCGGCCCCTGTTCCAACCTGCTGGCACGCCTGAAACGTTGGCAAATGGTTGAACCGAAACGAAAAAGCGACGTTCCCATGGTGCGGTCGGAAGCGTCGCGCGGGCCTAGTCTACGCAAAACCGCGGACCGGGGTCACGGTTCGCCCGCCGTCGGTCGCGCCGGTCGGGCGTGCCGGGCGGTGCACGCGGGCGGCGTTAGAATTGCCGGTCTGGATTTCCGAATACATATGCATGGAGGGTGCATGAGCAGGTTGGCTTCAGATGTCCCGGTTGCGCGTGCCGACGCAACGCCGTTGCGTTTCGTCACCGCGGCCAGCCTGTTCGATGGCCACGACGCGGCGATCAACATCATGCGCCGGCTGATCCAGGCGCAGGGCGCCGAGGTGATCCACCTGGGCCACAACCGCAGCGTCGAGGACGTGGTCCGCGCCGCGCTGCAGGAGGACGCCGACGCGATCGCGCTGTCGTCGTACCAGGGCGGGCACGTCGAGTACTTCAAGTACATGGTCGACATGCTGAAGGAGAAGGGCGCGCCGCACGTGCGCGTGTTCGGCGGCGGCGGCGGCACGATCACCCCGGAGGAGATCCGCGAGCTCGAGGCCTACGGCGTCGAGCGCATCTACCACCCCAACGACGGCATGAAGCTGGGCCTGGTCGAGATGATCGGCGACGTGGTCAAGCGCGCCGACGAAGCGCGCTCGCGGCGCGACGCCGGCCAGCCGGCGGCGCCGGGCATCGACGACGAGATCGGCATCGGCCGCGTGCTCAGCGCGATCGAGGACGGCGCGTACGGCGAATCCGAACTGTCGCGGCTGCGCAAGCAGTGGCAGCTGGCCGGCGGCAAGACCCCGATCCTCGGCCTCACCGGCACCGGCGGCGCCGGCAAGTCGTCGGTTACCGACGAGCTGCTGAACCGCTTCCTCGCCTGCTTCCCGCAGATGCGCATCGCGGTGGTCTCGGTCGACCCGACCCGGCGCCGCAGCGGCGGCGCGCTGCTCGGCGACCGCATCCGCATGAACTCGCTGCGCAGCCACCGCGTGTACATGCGCTCGATGGCCACCCGCCGCCAGCACGCGGCGACCAACACCGTGCTGAAGGACTGCATCGGCTTCCTGAAGTCGCTGGGCTTCGACCTGGTGATCGTCGAGACCGCCGGCATCGGCCAGAGCGATTCGGAGATCGTCGACCTGGTCGACTTCCCGGTGTACGTGATGACCAGCGACTACGGCGCGGCGTCGCAGCTGGAGAAGATCGACATGCTCGACTTCGCCGAGCTGGTCGTGCTGAACAAGTACGACCGCCGCGGCGCCGAGGACGCGCTGCGCGACGTGCGCAAGCAGTGGAAGCGCAACCGCAACGCCTTCGCCGCGAAGGACGACGAGATCCCGGTCTATCCGACCATCGCGTCGCAGTTCAACGACCCCGGCGTCAGCTGGATGTTCGCCAACCTGTGCCGGCTGCTGCGCGACAAGCTGCACGCCGCCACGCCGCGCTGCGACTTCGCGCCGGACATCGACACCTCGCTGAAGGAGCCGCGCGCGACGGTGCTGATCCCCGGCGGCCGCGTGCGCTACCTGGCCGAGATCGCCGAGCAGGGCCGCGCGATCAACCGCCGCATCGAGGCGCAGGCCGAAATCGCCGACCGCGCGCAGGGCTACTGGCAGTCGCTGCACGACCTGGAAGACCCGCGCCTGCCGAAGGCGCTGGAACTGTACGCGGCCGAGGACCTGTCCTTCGACTCCGGCGCTTCGCGCCTGCGCTCAGGACGAACGGATCAAGGCGGATCGCCCGAAAATCCAGCCGTTCGCCCTGAGCGTAGCCCGCAGGGCGAAGCCGAAGGGCCGGACCGTTCGCTGCTGACCCTGCGCCAGCGCTACAACGACGCGGTGCAGTCGCTCGACGCGCTGAACCTGAAGCAGCTGCGCGAATGGCCGCAGCGGCTCAAGGCGATCACCGACGCGCACTACCGCTACGAGGTGCGCGGCAAGACCCTGCAGGGCGACAACTACCGCGAATCGCTGTCGCACCAGAAGATCCCGAAGATCGCCGCGCCGACCTACCGCTCGTGGGGCGAGCTGCTGGTGTTCCTGGGCAAGGAGAACCTGCCGGGCAGCTATCCGTACACCGGCGGCGTGTACCCGTACCGCCGCACCGGCGAGGACCCGATCCGCATGTTCGCCGGCGAGGGTACGCCGGAGCGCACCAACCGCCGCTTCCACTACCTCAGCCTGGGCCAGCCGGCCGCGCGCCTGTCCACCGCCTTCGACAGCGTGACCCTGTACGGCGAGGACCCGGCGCCGCGCCCGGACATCTACGGCAAGATCGGCAATTCCGGGGTCAACATCCCGACGCTGGACGACATGAAGAAGCTGTATTCCGGCTTCGACCTGTGCGCGCCGACCACCAGCGTGTCGATGACCATCAACGGCCCGGCGCCGATCATCCTGGCGATGTTCATGAACACCGCCATCGACCAGCAGGTGGAGAAATACCTGAAGGCCGATCCGCAGCGCTGGGCGGAGGCGCAACAAAAGATCGACGCGCTGTTCGCGGGCCGGCCGCGCCCGCGCTACCACGGCGAACTGCCGGCCGGCAACGACGGCCTCGGCCTGGGCCTGCTCGGCGTCACCGGCGAGCAGCTGGTCGACGCCGAGACCTACGCCAGGATCAGGGCGCAGACGCTGGCGACCGTGCGCGGCACGGTGCAGGCCGACATCCTGAAGGAAGACCAGGCGCAGAACACCTGCATCTTCAGCACCGAGTTCGCGCTGCGGATGATGGGCGACATCCAGCAGTACTTCGTCGAGAACGGGGTGCGCAACTTCTACTCGGTCAGCATCTCCGGCTACCACATCGCCGAGGCCGGGGCGAACCCGATCAGCCAGTTGGCCTTCACCCTCAGCAACGGCTTCACCATCGTCGAGTACTACCTGGCGCGCGGGATGAAGATCGACGACTTCGCGCCCAACCTGTCGTTCTTCTTCAGCAACGGCATGGACCCGGAATACACCGTCATCGGCCGCGTCGCGCGGCGCATCTGGGCGCGCGCCATGCGCGAGCGCTATGGCGCCAACGAGCGCAGCCAGATGATGAAGTACCACATCCAGACCTCGGGCCGCAGCCTGCACGCGCAGGAGATCCAGTTCAACGACATCCGCACCACGCTGCAGGCGCTGTACGCGCTGTTCGACAACTGCAACAGCCTGCACACCAACGCCTACGACGAGGCGATCACCACGCCGACCGAGGAAAGCGTGCGCCGCGCGGTGGCCATCCAGATGATCATCAACAAGGAACTCGGCCTGAACTTCGTCGAGAACCCGTGGCAGGGCAGCTTCGCGGTCGAGTACCTGACCGACATCGTCGAGGAGGCGGTGTACAAGGAATTCGAGGCGATCAGCGAGCGCGGCGGCGTGCTCGGCGCGATGGACACCATGTACCAGCGCGGCAAGATCCAGGAAGAGAGCCTGTACTACGAGCAGAAGAAGCATGACGGCAGCCTGCCGCTGGTCGGCGTCAACACCTTCCTGCCGAAGGAGCACGGCGGCGAGATCGCCACCGAGATCGAGCTGATCCGCAGCACCGCGGAGGAGAAGGCGCAGCAGATCGCCAACGTGCGCGCCTGGCAGGCGTCGCGGAACGGGCTGGCGCCGGAAGGCGAGACCGACCACGGCCACGTGGTCGAGGACGACGATGCGGCGTCCACCGAGCCGCACGACGGCCACGGCCTGGCCTACCTGCAGCGCGCCGCGCGCGAGCGGCGCAACGTGTTCGCGGCGCTGGTGGAGGCGGTGAAGACGCACAGCCTGGGGCAGATCAGCCACGCGCTGTACGACGTCGGCGGCGAGTACCGCCGCAACATGTAATCAGCCTGCTTCCACCCCTCTCCCGAAAGGGGGAGAGGGTGAATTCACGTCTCGATCGGGAGTGAGTTGGAGTCTCCCTCCCCCCTAGTGGGGGAGAGTGCCCCGAAGGGGCGGGAGAGGGGGCGCGAGCGCAGCGAGCGTGCCTTTGGCTTTTGCAGTTGCCTGGTGAAAGTCAAAAGCCGACCCCTGTCCGGCCCGGCGTAGCACGCCGGGCGTTCGGAGCCGCACGCGGCAATGCCGCGTGAGCAGCGGCTCCTCACCCCTCGCGCTACGCGCGTTTCCCTCTCCCGCAAGGGGAGAGGGAGAAGCCACGCCTCAGTTTTGGTAGGTTGGGGTGAACGAAGCGAACCCCGACTGCGAGTGCCTTCCGGACATGGGGATGTCGGGGGTTTGCTACGCTCACCCCGACCTGCGCGCCGTAGCGCAGGTCCGACGTATCGAAATCCCCTTACCGGAGAACGATCTTGGACCGTCGTGCTTTCCTGCAAGGTTCGCTGGCTACCGCGCTGGCCGCGGCGACCGCTGACGTGGCCGCCGCCGCGCAGGCCGCATCCGCCGCCGCGGCGCCGCCGCCCGCATTCCCGCCGGTCGACGCGCGCAGCGTGTGGCTGGTCGGCGACAGCGCGCCGCCGGATCCGCTGGCGATGACCGCGCGGCTGGCGGAACTGGCCCGCGGCAACGCCGACATCCGCGACCGTTACCAGGACGGCGGCGTGGTCGCCGAACTGGAGCGCAGCTTCGCGCAATTGCTGGGCAAGGAGGACTGCGCGTTCTTCCCCACCGGCACGCTGACCAACAACGTGGCGGTGCGCGTGCTGTGCGGGGAGCAGCGGCGCGCGCTGGTGCAGCAGGAGAGCCACCTGTACCGCGACGAAAGCGATGCGGCGCAGCGCCTGTCGGGCATCAACCTGTTGCCGCTGGCGGCGGGTCGCGCCAGTCCGACGCTGGAAGAAATGCGCGGCGCGATCGATGCGTCGGAAAACGGGCCGTATCCGATGAAGATCGGCGCGGTGTCGCTGGAAAGCCCGGTGCGGCGCGCCGATGGCGAGATGGTGCCGCTGCCGCTGGTGAAGGAAATCGCCACGCTGGCCCGCGCGCATGGCGCGCGCCTGCACCTGGACGGGGCGCGGTTGCTGCTCGCGCAGCCGGGTTTCGACCTGGCCGCGTACACGGCGCTGTTCGATACGGTGTACGTGTCGCTGTACAAGTACCTGGAAGCGCCGTTCGGTGCGGTGCTGGCCGGGTCGAAGGCGGATATCGCGGAGGCGCGCGACCTGCGCCACGTCTATGGCGGTGCGCTCTACCAGGGCTGGATGCCGGCGGCGCTGGCGCACGATGCCTTGCCGCGTTTCCGTTCGGAAATCGTGGTAGCGCACCAGCGTGCGCGGCAGTTGGTGTCGGCGCTGGTCGACAGCGGCAAGGTGCGAGATGGAAGTTCGCCGCATGCGTCGAACATCTTCTGGCTGGAGATGGAGCAGTCGCTGGCCGAAGCGGCGTTCGAGCGCGGCCGGCAGGCGGGCATCCGCGTGGGCCGCTGGAAGGACGGGCGCATCCCGCTGTATGCGAATACGACGATCCTGCGGCGACCGCTGGAGGAATACGTGGGGTTGTTCCTTGGCTGAGGATATGGACAAGAGGTGGGCTCGGACCGAGAATCGGGCCGATCTGTGACGCTACCTGCAGCGCACCGCCCGCGAGCGGCGCAACGTGTTCGCAGCGCTGGCGGAGGCGGTGAAGACCCACGGCCTTGGGCAGATCAGTCATGCACTGTACGATGTGGGTGGAGAGTACAGGCGGAATATGTAGACCATGCCAGGTCCGGCTAACAAACGCAGCGTCAACGCCGACACGGCGGTGAAGAAGATTTGCGCTGCTGCCGTGATATTCCTCTCCACCGTGTGCGCTGCAGCTGTGAGCGCTGAGATGCAGAAGGTGTCAACGGATGAGCTCGAGCGTCGGCTCGATGCGAGTCTGGTGGAGCGTGGCGAGCTGGCGAACTCCGTCGATTGCCCAGACGAACTGGATAAGAAAAAGGGCGCGCAGGTCGAGTGCGCCGCCGTTTTTTTAGGCCTTGAGCAGATCCTGACTGTTACGTTCAACGGGATCGACGGCGATCTGATCAACGTCCAGGTGACGGAACGGCCGCGCCGTGTAACCCCGTTTGGGCTCGCCAACCTGCTCAAGACATTCCTGGATGAACTGGGTATACCAGCGGACTCCATCGACTGTCCGGATGCGCTGAATGCGGACAAGGGATCGCAGGTCGAGTGCGCCGTCGTCCGTAATGGCCTGGGGTACACCGCGACGGCCACGTCGAATGGAGCCAACGGCAACACGGTCGACGTCAACTATGTTGTCCCGGAGAAGCCGAGTTGGTGGCCTCGGGACGGACTCTCCGGTCACATTCAGGCGGTCTTGAAGGAACATAGAGGTATATCGCCGGACTCCGCCGATTGTCCCGACAAGCTGGATATCGACGACGGCTCGGAGGTTGAGTGCACTTTCGTCATCGACGGTCTGGAACTGACCGCGACACTCACGTCGAATGGGGGCAAAATCGATCTTCTCACCGCGGAAAATCCGAACAGGTTGACTCAAGAAGGGCTCGTGAAGCGCGTAACGCAGGCAGTGACCGAAGTGACCGGCCAGAGCCCGGGCAAGGTGGAATGCCCTGAAGAAGGGCTGACTGCCGAGGTCGGCGAGATTCAGCGGTGCGTGGTCTCGACAGGCGCGGATGAGTTTGGTGTCACCGTGAGGGTCACGGGGGTCGAGGGCGGTGCAGTGAATTACGATATTACGCGTAGCAAATAGGACCGTAGGCTGGGATGAAGCGAAGCACAATCCCAGCATTGCCTGGTTGCTGGGTTGATAAGGCCAACCCAGCCTACGCCCCTCCGTGGCGCCCGGCCTAGCGGTTAACCGCCGGCCCGTTCACCCCAGCATAGCCATTCGCGCAACCGGTGGTGCAGGTGCTCGCCAGCATGTTGTAGACGATCTGCCCGACATTAGTGCTTCGAGCGGAAGTGGCCGACGCCGTTGCTGGTGTCGCCGCCGCCCATGGTGTACGGGCTGCCGTCGACCAAGTTCCAGCCC
This sequence comes from Pseudoxanthomonas sangjuensis, assembly GCF_010211755.1. Taxonomy (GTDB): domain Bacteria; phylum Pseudomonadota; class Gammaproteobacteria; order Xanthomonadales; family Xanthomonadaceae; genus Pseudoxanthomonas_A; species Pseudoxanthomonas_A sangjuensis. The sequence goes on from NZ_PDWR01000002.1 coordinate 171,797, forward strand.
GCGTAGGTCGGATGAGCTTTTGTAGGTTGTGGCGAACGAAGTGAACTCCGACTGCGCGAGAAATCAAGGCGGGGCGATGTTGGGGTTCGCTGTGCTAACCCCGACCGCTCGACTCACACTCACTCAACTGTTGGATATCTCATCGCCAACGCCTGCATGATCAGATTGCGCTTGGCGAGCGGAATGGTCTCATTGCCGTAAGTGAACCAGTCGCAACCGCGACCCATTGGGGTGAATACGAACACATCCGAAGCCTTTCCGGCTTCGGTCTTCTCCACCCACCAGCCGGGCAGGGCAATCGCTGGATCGACGCGAACAGCTTCGCCCAGGCTCTCGCGCAGGTAGCCTGCAAGGAACTTGGCCTGACGCCTCGACTGTTCTATCGGCTTGAAGGTAGTGCAGTCGGGGAATTTCAGCACCTCGCCATCGAACCCGACCTTGGCGGACTCACTGGGCGCGACATTCTTCGGTTTACGGAAGGACTTCGTCTCCACGGCGAAGACACCGCGCGGGGCGATGACGACGTGATCGATGTTGAAATCGCCGCAGGGCAGGTCGTGCATCACGATGCAGCCTTGTGCGACAAGGCGGTTCAGCTGCGTGCCGGTGACACGTTCTGCCAGCAGACCGTCGCGCGCCTGATCCCTTTCCCTTGAGTGGCGCTGGTATTGCCAGAAGCCGTATCCGAAGAACAACGCCCATCCGACAAGGAATACCAACTCGTTCGCGCCGACCCCGACTTTCGTCCAATCGATTCGGAGCGTCGCCCAAATAAGAAACAGCATGGGTAGCGCAAGGATCATGAGGCCGAGGCTGAAACCGAGTTCGTCCCGAGCTTTGTCAATGCGATCCAGCAGTTGCTGGCCAGGCACGTGTCCGATCTGCTTGCCATGCAGCGGAGAACGTCGCTCCCGCGATTTGCGCATTACCTTGAGTGCAAGAACGATGGCCAGGGTGATGAGTGCCGAGCCAAGAAATACCGCATGGCCAATGAACATTTGCCACTTCATGCTGATTTCCCCATACGCTCTGGTTCGCAAGGAGGATAACCCCCACAAGACCACTTGAGGCCACCCATCGTGGCGACCATTGCACGGTCGTGTGGGCGGAAACACGCCGAAGTCGTAATCGGACGTTCATCGATTGGACGCTCATCGCCCCGCGCCACGCGTTACGATGCCGCACTCCATCGGCTGCACTTCGTGATTCCCGCATGCGGGCCTGCGATTCCCACGACCCCCTGGCGGCATGAGCGATACGTCGACGCAACCGGACACCAGGGCCGAGCCCCTGGCCGATCGCCTGCGGCCGTGGATCGCCGCGCTGACCAGCGCGCTGCTGCACGTGCTGATGCTGGCGGCCCTGCTGTGGGCCGCCAAGCCGGTGCTGACCTCGCCGCAGAGCGCGGCCAGCAGCGGTTCCCGGACCCGGGTGGCGTTCGTCGGCGAAGGCGCGCCGCCCGAACAGCCCACGCCGGCCCCACCGCGCCCGAAGCCCGCGAAGAAGACGCCCACGCCGCCGTCCGCGGCGAAGGCGCGCGAACGCGTGAAGCCGCGCAAGCCGGTGCTGGAGGCCGAACTGATCGAACGCCCGAGCGAACCGACACCCGAATCGCGCGACAACCCGGAGCCACCCGAGGACAGCCGGACGCAGGCGCCCGCCGCGAGCCCGCCGGCGTCGGTCCAGCGCCGCTCGCGGCGGTGGGGACGGCCGCCGGGCCTGATCGAGGAAGACACCGCGCCCACCGACAACGGGCGGGTCGCGGGGCCGGCCAACCGCCGCGGCAACCGGGGCAGCCCGACCGCCACCGGGCCCAGCATGGAGGTGGGCGGCTACCAGATCATCTACGACCTGCGCGCGGAAACGCGGCTGCGCAGCTGGATGGCGCAGGGGGTGAAGGAGCTGTACATCCCGCTGCCGGGCACGCAGTACCTGATGGCGTGCCCGGCGGAAGTCGCACTGCGGCGCGGCTCCGGCAACTGCCGCCTGCTCGAACCCGATTCCCCCGAGTTGCAGGCCATCGGCGACGCCCGCCAGATCATCACCGTGATGTACGTGTACCACCGCGGCGACCTGCTGTGGAGCGGCCCCGGGGCGTACCGCTGAGCGGGCGATGGCGCGGGTTTGCCCGCCGCGTTTTCCGCTAATCTGATTGCCAGTCCTTCCCCCGGAGGCCCCATGCCTGGCGCGATACGGCTGGAGATCGTCGATGGCGTGCCGGTGGCACGACTGACGGACACGCACGGGGCATTCGAACCGGCCGTCGATCTGGTCGCCGGGGTCATCCGGCGCATGGTGGCGGAAGGCCATCCGCACCTGCTGCTGGACGTCGCCGACGCCGGCTTCGCCGCGCCGGCCCTGGTGGACCGCCTGCGCATGGTGCGCCAGTGGGCCGACGCCGCCGACGGCCGGTTGCGGATCGCGGTGGTGGCGCCGGCGTCGTTCATCGACCACGATCGCTTCGGCGTGGTGGCCGCCGGCAACTTCGGGCTGGCCGCGCAGGTGTTCGAACGCGAAGCGGATGCGGTCGCCTGGCTGCTGGCCGCACGCGCGGACGAACTGCGCCGGAACGCGGCGTTGCCGAAGAAATGAAAACGCCCGGCACCTGGCCGGGCGTTTCCGTTGCGGCGGGCGCGGGCGGCGCTCAGAGCAACTGCTGCAGCCCGAGGATCGCGACCACCACCGCGGCCGCGATCGCCAGGTCGTCGCCGTCGCGCCGGGCGTAGCGGTCCTGGGCGTAGTAACCGTCGGCGTAGCCGCGCTCGTAACCCTGGCGGAAGTAGTAGCGGTACTGGTCGTAGCCGAGGTAGCGGCCGTCGTAGCCGTAGCTGGCGTCCAGGTAGCCGTAGCCGCCGCGGACGTCGTAGCGCCAGCCGTCGGCGCGATCCGCGCGGCCCGCGTACAGGCCTTCGCGGTAGCCGTATTCGACCGCCTGCCGCATCAGCTCGGCGCCGTAGCGGTTGGTCTGGTAGTAGCGGCCGCCGTAGCGGTAGCGGTAGATCGCCGGCGAGTAGTAGTACGGATCGTCGTCGTAGTTGTAGTTCGAATTCCACAGCATCTGCTGGCGGCGCAGGCGCTGGTAGTACGCCTGCTGCTGGCGGTACTGGGCCAGGCGGTGCTGCCGCTGCAACTGGCGCCGCCACTGCAGCGCGGCGGCGGTGCGCTGGCGCTGCTCGTACTGGTAGCGTTCGCTGCGCGCGCGTTCCTCGCGGATGCGGCGTTCCTGCAGGTCGCGGCTCAGGCGGCGCTGGCCGTACGGCGGGCGCTGCCAGTCGCCGCGCTGCGCCTGCTCGTTGCGGCGCTGCTGCTCGGCCAGCCGGCGCTGCCGCTCGTCCTGCTGGCGCTGCTGCTGCGTGGCGACGCGCTGCTGCTCCTGCCGGCGCCGCTCCGCTTCAAGGCGCTGGCGCTGCAGCTCGGCCGCGCGCTGGCGCTGCCCGGCATCGCGCTGCGCCTGCTGGCTGCGCCGCTGCTGTTCGGCCAGGCGTTGCCGTTCGTCGCGCTCGCGCTGTTGCGCGGCCGCGGATTGCGGTTCCTGCCGGCGCCGATCGGTCTCGGCGCGCTGGCGCTGCTGTTCGGCCAGCTGTTGGCGCCGTTCGCCGTCGTGCCGTGCCTGCTCGCCGCGCCGCTGCTGCTCGGCGATGCGGCGCTGCTGCAGCTCGGCCGCGTGGCGCTGCTGCCGTTCGGCGCGCTGGCGTTGCTGCGCGGCCTGGGCCTGCTGTTGCTGGCCGCGCTGGCGTTCGGCCTGCTGCTGGCGATGCTGCTCGATCCGCGCGGCCTGTGCCTGCCGGTGCTGCTCGGCCTTCTTTTTCGCGTCGGCGGAAGCGTCCTGCTCCTGGCGTTCGCGCGATTGCCCCGGGCGGTATTGCGATTGCGCGGCGGAGGGCAGGCCGCCCGCCAGCACCAGGGCCAGCGCGGACGCCCACAAGGCGGAAGAGGAACGGGAGACTTTCATGTCGACACCTGCCGTGTTCGCGGACCGGCACCACGCCGGTTGCGACACCAATTAGCTACCGCGCTTCTGAATGCAATCTGAGGTGCGCAAGCGCCGTTTAACCGGCAGAAAACCTGCGGAAAAATGGAAGCGGTTTCATGTCGGTGCGCTTGCCGCCTCGCATGGGTGGGCCTGAACCCACCCTGCGACGTCGGGTGCGCAGCGGTCAGCGCGGCATGGCTTCGGGATCGTCGAACTGCCGCGCGTAATCCGCCAGGGACTTGCGCATCGCGGCGATGGCTTCGCGTTTCTCCGGGTCGCGCTTGAGCGTTCCGGCGTTCTGCATCAACGGCAGGATGATGCCGTGCAGCGCCGCATCGGCCTCCGGCGGCAGTTTGCAGTTGGCGATCACGAATCGAACGTTGTCTTCGACTTCGCCTGCAAGCCGGACGGCATCGGCGGGCGCGGCGTGCCCGGCCTCGTAATGGCCAAGCCCGTCGACCGCGGCGCGAATGTTCCGCATCCCCTGCTGCAAGGATGCGTCGACCGGATAACGCGCCGATGCGGTGTCTGCCGGCACGGGATGGGGGTGTTGGTCATGGCCATGGTCCTGGGCGCATGCCGAACCTACGACACCCCCCGAGATCGCAAGCACAACCACGGCGATCAGCGTACGCATTTCTCTTCTCCGATGGATGTTGGCTGCAGGCTACGCCTCCGGCGGGCGCCGATGGCTGATCCAGGTCAAGCGCTCCCTTCGCGGTCGGCGCTGGGTGGCCGGGCCGCGCGATCTTGATCCCGATCAATGCCGCGATGCGTGGCGGGCGCATACTGCGCGCCCCCTTAGGGAGGACACGCAGATGAAGGCGAACGTGGGCGGCATCGACAAGTGGGTCCGGATCCTGATCGGCGCGGCGTTGATCGCCTGGGCCGCGACCGGCGGGCCGGCATGGGCCTGGATCGGCGTGCTGCCGCTGGCCACGGGCCTGTTCAACTTCTGCCCGCTGTACCGGCTGGTCGGCATCAACACCTGCCGGCGCTGAACCCCGTCCGCCCGTGCGCAGCGGGCGCGTGCAGGACGGATGCGTCCCGCCGGCCGTCCCGCGAAAGCGCGGCGCAGGCTTGTTAAGCTGGCCCGCAGTCCATCGACAGGCGGCGACATGCACAGGCGAAACTTCCTCGGGACCGCGGCGCTGGCCGCAACGGCGCTGGCGTTGCCCGGCGCGGGCGGCCGTTCCGCCTTCGCGGCCACGCCGCGCAGGCGATTGCTGCCGGTGCCGCTCAATCCGGGCGACACCATCGCGCTGGTCAGCCCGTCGGCGGCCACCGACGATCCGTTCGACCTGCAGCTCGCCCGGGAGGCGATGGAGGCGCTGGGGTTCAAGGTGAAGACCGGCGCGCATTACGCGTCGCGCCGCGGCCACCTGGCGGGCACCGACGCCGGGCGCGCCGACGACCTCAATGCGATGTTCGCCGACCGCGAGGTCAAGGCGGTGATCTGCGTGCGCGGCGGCTCCGGCGCCGCGCGGCTGCTGCCGCTGCTCGATTACGACGCGATCCGCCGCAACCCGAAGGTGCTGCTGGGCTATTCCGACATCACCGCCCTGCACAGCGCCATCCAGGCGCAGACCGGCCTGGTCACCTTCCACGGCCCGATGGGCTCGGGCAGTTGGAACAGCTTCAACGCCGACCAGTTCCGCCGCGTGTTCTTCGAGCGCGAACTGATGGAGTACCGCAACATCGCCGAGCGCGGCGACGAGCTGGTGCAGCGCAGGAACCGCACCGTCGCCATCGCCGGCGGCAAGGCCCGGGGCGAACTGGTCGGCGGCAACCTGTCGGTGCTGGTGGCGCTGGCCGGCTCGCCGTACCTGCCCGATTTCACCGGCAAGATACTGTTCCTGGAGGACGTGTCGGAAGCGCCGTACCGGATCGACCGCATGTTCAGCACGCTGAAGCTGATGGGCGTGCTGGACCGGATCGCCGGCCTGGTGTTCGGCGAGTGCACCGACTGCGAACCCGGCGATGGTTACGGCTCGCTGACGCTGGCGCAGATCCTCGATGATTACATCAAGCCGCTGAAGATTCCGGCGTATCGCGGCGCGATGATCGGACACATCCGCCAGCAGTTCATCGTGCCGGTCGGCGGCAAGGTGGAAATGGATGCCGACGCCGGCACGTTCCGCATGCTGGAGCCGGTGTTCCAGTCCTGAAGGCGGGGCCACGCCCATCGCATCTGCCCGCCGTTCCCGCTTTCGCGGGAATGACGGCAAACACTCGGGCCGATTGGTGCGGCGCCGCGGGGCAAGCTGGCTGGAATCGTTTACATTCCTCGCGCTTCCTGTTTCCGGAACCCGAGGGAATCGCCCATGCGCCGTCGTCTGCCGGCACTGCTCGCACTCGGTCTGGTCGGCGGTTCGGGCCATGCCTTCGCCGCCGCCGACGCAGCCGCCGCGGAGGCGCTTGTCGGGCGCTGGGACATCGACATCCATGCGCTCGGCGGCGAACAGCCTTCGTGGCTGGAAATCCGCCGCTCCGGCAACAGCGCGCTGGTCGGGCAGTTCGTCGGCAGCGTCGGCAGCGCGCGACCGGTTTCGCGCATCGAATTCGATGGCACCGGGATGCGCTTCGCGATTCCGCCGCAATGGGAAGGCGGCAGCGGCGAACTGACGGTGCGCGGGCGCCTGCGCGAGGGCGCGCTGGCCGGGACGATGGTCTTTCCCGACGGCAAACAATACGAATGGAGCGCGAAGCGCGCGCCGTCGCTGCGGCGCACGGCAGCGCCGCGCTGGGGCGAGCCGGTGCGCCTGTTCGACGGCCAGGGCCTGGACGGCTGGCGGGCGCTCGGCGGGTCGTCGCAGTGGCAGGTCGAAGGCGGCGTGCTGCGCAACGCGGCGGCCGGCGCCAACCTCGCCACCGAGCGCAGGTTCACCGACTTCAAGTTGCACGTCGAACTGCGCCTGCCGAAGGGCAGCAACAGCGGCGTGTACCTGCGCGGCCGCCACGAGGTGCAGATCGCCGACACGTCCGGCGAGCCGGCCAGCGACACGCTCGGCGCCATCTACGGCTTCCTCGCGCCGAGCGAGGATGCCTCGCTCGCTCCCGACCAATGGCAATCGCTCGACGTCACCCTGGTCGGGCGCCGGGTCAGCGTCGCGGTCAACGGCAGGACCGTGATCTGCGACCGCGAGATCCCCGGCATCACCGGCGGCGCGCTGGACAGCGACGAGGGTGCGCCCGGGCCGCTGTTCCTGCAGGGCGACCACGGCCCGGTCGAATTCCGCGACATCACCCTGACCCCGGCGCTGTGAGCATGGCCAGCGACGCGAACACCTACGACGCGATCGTCATCGGCTCCGGCATCTCCGGCGGCTGGGCGGCCAAGGAGTTGTGCGAGAAGGGCCTGAAGACGCTGGTGCTGGAACGCGGCCGCAACGTCGAGCACATCAAGGACTATCCGACCGCGACCATGGCGCCGTGGGAATTCCCGCATCGCGGCGCGCTGACCCGCAAGTACCGCGAGGAGAACCCGGTCGCAGCGCGGATCGCCGCCGAGGACGTGACCCACTTCTTCATCAAGGACGGCGACCACCCGTACGTGCAGGAGAAGCCGTTCGACTGGATCCGCGGCTACCAGGTCGGCGGCAAGTCGATCATGTGGGGCCGCGCCTGCCAGCGCTGGAGCCGCTACGACTTCGAGGCGCCGGAGCGCGACGGCTACGGCATCGGCTGGCCGATCGGCTACGACGACATCGCGCCGTGGTATTCGCACGTGGAGAAGTTCATCGGCGTGTGCGGCGCGCTGGACGGGATCGAATCGATGCCCGACGGCGAGTACCTGCCGCCGTTCGACTTCAATTGCGTCGAAAAGGCCTACAGCGAGCGCATCCGCAGGCACTACGGCGACCGCTACGTGGTGCAGGGCCGCTGGGCGCAGTTGACCAGGCCGGAGCCGATCCACCTGCAGCAGGGGCGCAGCGCGTGCATGTCGCGCAACCTGTGCTGGCGCGGCTGCCCGTTCGGGGCGTACTTCAGCTCGAACTCGTCGACGCTGCCGTGGGCGGCGAAGACCGGCAACCTGACCCTGCGCCCGGATTCGGTGGTGCATTCGATCATCTGCGACGAGCGCACGAACCGCGCGAGCGGGGTGCGGGTGATCGACGCGCATACCCACGAGGTCAGCGAATACCGGGCGAAGCTGGTGTTCGTCAACGCATCGGCGCTGAATTCGGTGCTGATCCTGCTGAACTCGGTGTCGCCGCGCTTCCCGCACGGGTTGGGCAACGACAACGGCCTGCTCGGCAAGTACGTCGCCTTCCAGAGCTACCGCGCCAACGGCGGCGGCGCGATCGACGGCTTCGAGGACGGCTACTACTTCGGCCGCCGCCCGTCGGAGTGCATCATCCCCAACTTCCGCAACCTCAAGCGCCACGAGATGGACTTCGTCGGCGGCTACACCACGTTCACCGGCGCCTACCGCGAGCGCGGCGCGGCCTCGGCCGAACGCGTCGGCGGCGCGTACAAGGACGCGCAGGCGCGGCCGGGGCAATGGAAGATCTACGTGTACATGCAGGGCGAGACCATTCCGAAGGAAAGCAACCGCGTGCGCCTGCACGATACGCTGGAGGACGCGTGGGGCATCCCGCAGCTGGTGACCTCGGTCGACTACGACGACAACGACGAACGCATGGTCCGCGACTGGCGCGCGCAGGCGGCCGAGATGCTGGAAGTGGCCGGCTGCCGCGACATCGAGACCGCCGACACCCACTGGTATCCCGGGCGCGACATCCACGAGATGGGCGGCTGCCGGATGGGGCGCGACCCGCGCACCTCGCTGCTCAACCGGTGGAACCAGCTGCACGCGTGCCCGAACGTGTTCGTCACCGACGGCGCGTGCATGACGTCGACCGGCAACCAGTCGCCGTCGCTGCTGTACATGGCGCTGACCGCGCGCGCGGTGGACCACGCGGTCGGCGAACTGAAGCGGCGGAACCTGTGAGCGCGCCGATGCGAGCGATGAGCCGCCGCGAGATGCTGAAGGCGACCGCCGCGGCAGGCGGCGCGCTGGCCGTTCCGGGCTGGCTGGCCGCCTGCGCGCGGGGCGGCCGCGAAACCGCGGCGGAGGCGCAGTCGGCGCAGCGGGCCGACCGGGCGTTGCTCGAGGACATCGCCGACACGCTGCTGCCGACGACCGCGGCCTCGCCGGGCGCGAAGGCGGCGGGAGTCGGCGTGACGATGGCGTTGCTGCTGGCCGATTGCGAAAGCCCCGAGGTGCAGCAGCGCGTCGCCGCCGGGCTGCAAGCGTTCCGCGAAACCTGCAGGAAAAGCGGCGGCGCCTTCGCTGCGCTGGCGCAGCCGGAACGCGAGCGGCTGTTGCGCGAAGTGGACGCCGCTGCGCAGGAAGAGGGCGACACGCACTGGTTTTCCAGCGTGCGCCAGCTCGCGCTCACTGCCTATTTCACTTCCGAGATCGGCGCCACCCGGGCAACCCGCTATGTCGCCGTTCCCGGGCGCTACGAGGGGTGCATCCCGCTCGAGCCCGGGCAGCCGGCGTGGTGGTGAAGGCCACCCGCCGGCGTTGAAGGTTCATTGCCGCGTCGGCGCGGGCTGCGCGCGGCCGCCGACATAGGCCTCGTCGATCAGCTTGCGCAGCTGCGCGTCGGCGAGGCCGGCTTCGCGCTCGATGCGCTTGCCCAGCGCCTCCATTTCCGCGCCGACCGCCTCCATCGGCTTGCTGGCCGCTTCCATTTCGCGGGCGAGCGCTTCCATCGGCGCGTGTTGCGCCTCCATGCGCTTGCCGGCCGCTTCGAGCGTGGCGCCGTGTCGCTCCATCTGCCGGGACAGGGCATCCTGTTCGCGGGCGATCGCCTCCTGCTCGCGTTCGAGCCGCGCGCGTTCCGCCTCGGTCGCGCCGTGCATGCGGCCCGCCAGCGCGACCTGGCGTCCGGCCAATGTCTGCATCTGCCGGCCCAGAGTTTCCATGTTCGCAGTGGCCGCGCGCGCTTCCGGCGAATCGAAGGCGTTGTCCTTGCCCAGCGCTTCCATGCGCGCGCCCAGCGCCTGCATGCGCTCGCTGTGCGGCTTCATGCGCGCATCCAGCGCCTGCATCTGTTCGCCGAGCGCATCGGTCACGGCCCAGGCCTGGCGCGCGCGGGCGAGGGTTTCGGCGTCGCGCACCACCCAGGCCTTGCCGTCGCGGCGGAACCAGAGGAAGTCGCCGTCGATGCTGTCGCGCGCGGCGCGGATGTCGTCGGCGTCGTCGATGTTGCCCGACATCGAGAAGCCGTCGCGGTCCTTGCGCACCAGCGCGTAGCCACTGCGTTCGCGTTCGCCGCCCGGGGTGGCTGCCGCGCGCGCGGCCGGCCTCGGCGCCGGCGCCGGCCGCGCATGGCCGGCGGCAGCGGGAGTGGCGGCCGGGGCAGGGGCAGGCGCGGGAGCGGCCTGGACGGCGGCGACCGGCACCGGCATGGCCTGCGCCGGAACGTGCGCCGGCGGCGCGAACCGGGCCTGGGCGTAGAAGGCGACGCCGGCCACGGCGAGGCCGATCAGCGGCAATGCCACGGCGCTGCCGATGGCGCGGCGTTCGGGGCGGACGAGTTGGCGGATGCGGGACATGAGATGACCTCCGTGCGCGGCGGGCGCGTAATGGGACGGGAGTGCGGGGGCGGGCGATCGCGCGGCGGCGTGGCGATCGAGTTCGGACAGGGCGAGGGCGAGGCGGCGCGGTTCGCCCAACGCGGCCGCGGCGAGGTCGTCGGCGACCAGTTCGCGCTCGATGCGGATGCGCCGCGACAGCCACCACACCACCGGGTGGTAGAACAGCAGCGCTTCCACCGCGCCCTGCAGCAGGTTGACCAGGTAATCGTGGCGGCGGACGTGCGCCAGTTCGTGCGCGATCAACGCTTCGACCAGGTCGGCCGGCATGCCCGCGGCGATCGCCGCGGGCAGCAGCACCACCGGCCGCCACCATCCGGCCGCCACCGGACTGTCGCCGTCGTCGGTCAGGCGCAACGCGACCTTGCGGGCGATGCCGAGGCGCAAGGCAAGCCGGTCGACGTGGACCTGCCAATCGTTGTCTGCGCCATGCGCATCCCGACAGAGCCGCCGCACCCACGCCAGGCCGAAGGCCATGCGCAGCGAGAGCAGGCCCACGCCCACCGCCCACAGCGCGACGATCCAGGGTTGCAGGTCCGTCGCCGGCATCGGCAGGGCGCGCGATGCCGCGGCATCGGTCGAAGGCAGCACGGCATCGGCATTGGCGGCAAATGCGGCGACCGCGGCGGGCGGCGCATCGGTGGCCGCCAGCAACGAGTGCAGCAGGGTCGCCACCGGCGCCGCCACGCAGGCCAGCAGCGCCGCGCAGGCGACCGCATAGCGCGACTGCGGCCGCGCGTTGCGCAGCAGGGCCAGCGCCAGTGCGGCGAGCAGGCCGATCAGCGCGCCCTGCCAGAGGAAATGCAGCAGCGCGTTCGCCAGCGACGGCATCAGCATCGGCAGCAGGTCAGTCATCGCGGTTCTCCTCGAGGAAGCGCTGGATCTCTTCGCGTTCGGCGTCGCTGACGCGGCCGCCGCGCAGCGCCGCCAGCACCAGGTCCTTGCCGGAGCCGGCGAAGGCCTTGTGGATCAGGTCGTCGAGCAGCCGCGTTTGCAGCGAGCCCTGCGGCTGTGCCGCCGAATAGACGTGCGAGCGCTGGCTTTCGTCGCGCTTCAGCAGGCCCTTGCCGTGCATGATCTGCATCAGCCGCAGCACGCTGGCGTAGGCCAGGTCGGGGCGCTCGCGCCGCTGCGCCTCGTGCACCTGGCGTACCGAAGAGGGCCCCAGCCGCCACAGCGTGCGCAGCAGGTCGAGTTCGGCGGCGGTGGGTCTGGGAATGCGGGGCTTGGCCATCGGATTCGCGTCGCGGGGATCGATGGCGGCACGCTAGCGCACCTAGACCGGTTTGTCTAGAACATTTTGTCTATATCGGAAGTCGCCATGACGAACGGCAGGGGGCGGCGTCTGGCGCGCTGCGGGTCGTCGCGTCTTCGGTGCGCCGCATCGGGATGCAAAACCGGGGAGGAGTATCTTTCTTCGCACGGACGCAACCGCCGCCAACGCAGGGAGAACGGATGAAACGCGCCAGCCGGGGCAGCCTCTTCATGAACGCCATGACGACGGGAGGGCTGGCTGGCCTGATGCTCGCCGCATGCGCATTGCCGGCCTGCGCGGAAACCTTCCGCCTGCGCGCACCGCAAGCGCCGCTGGAAGCGGTGGTGCAGGCCGGTGGCACGCTGACGCTGGAAGTGCGCTACCGCGGCAAGGTCGTGGCCGGCACGCCGGTGATCGGACTGGACATCGACGGCCACCTGCGCGCCGACGCCTTGCCCGCGCTGAGCGGCAGCGCGCGGCGCTCGGTCGACGAAACCATCCGCCCGGTCGTGGCGGAAAAACGGTCGTCGATCCCCGACCGCTACAACGAACTGCGCCTGTCGTTCGGCCCGACGCTCGCCGCGACGTTCCGCGCCTACGACGACGGCATCGCGTACCGTTTCGAGACCGCGATCGACGGCGAGGTCACGGTGCGCGACGAGCGTGCCGGGCTGCGCGTCGCGAAGGGCGACACCGCGTGGATCGCATTGTCCGGCTGCCGCGAGGAAGCGGGGGTCGACTGTTTCCAGACCAGCTACGAAGCGAACTACGCGAAGCAGGCGGTCGACGCGGTGCCGGAAGACGGGCTGGCGTTCCTGCCGGTCCTGCTGCGGACCGCGGGCGCCTACGTCGGCTTCACCGAATCCGACCTGCGCGACTACCCGGGACTGTGGTTGCGCCGCGTGCCCGGCGAGCCGGCGCTGCGCGGCGACTTCCCGCGCTATCCGCTGGAAGAAAAGGTCTTCGGCGGCGAGTTCCAGCAATCATTGGTGGTGCGTCGCGCCGATTTCCTGGCGCGCACGCAGGGCCGGCGCAGTTATCCGTGGCGCGTGCTGATGGTGTCGCCGGATGCCGCCGGCCTGCTCGGCAACGACCTGGTCTACCGCCTCGCCAGCCCGCTCGGGCTCGACGACACCGCGTGGATCGAACCGGGCAAGTCGACCGAGGAGTGGATCACCAGCCGCGTGCTGCATGGCGTCGACTTCAAGTCCGGGCTCAACACCGACACCTATCGCTACTACATCGATTTCGCCGCCGAATACGGCCTGCAATACATGATGTTCGACGCCGGCTGGTCGGACCCGCACGACAACGCCAGGGTCAATCCCGACATCGACGTCCCCGGCCTGATCGCCTATGCGCGCGGCAAGGGCGTGGGCGTGCTGCTGTGGAACGAGGCGCATGCGCTGTCGCAGGACCTGGAAGCGGCGCTGGACCGCTACGCGGCGTGGGGCGCCAGCGGGATCATGGTCGACTTCATGGATCGCGACGACCAGCCGATGCTGCGGTTCCAGGAGCGCGTGGCGCGCGAGGCGGCGAAACGGCACCTGTTGGTCAACCTGCACGGCGTGGCCAAGCCGACCGGCCTGCAGCGCGCGTATCCCAACCTGCTGACCCGCGAGGCGGTGCTGGGCCACGAGTACGACATGTGGAGCGACCGCGCGACGCCCGGGCACGCGGCGACCGTGCCGTTCGTGCGCATGCTCGCCGGCCCGATGGACTGGGAGGGCGGGGCGATGCTCAACGGCACGCAGAAAACCTTCCGCGTGGTCGGCGAGCAGCCGATGAGCCAGGGCACGCGTACCCAGCAACTGGCGCAGTACGTGGTCTACGACAGTCCGCTGCAGTACCTGGCCGGCACGCCGTCCGACTATCGCGCCGAGCCGGGGTTCACCCGCATCCTCGCCGATATTCCAACGACGTGGGACGAAACACGGCCGCTGCAGGGCGAGGTCGGCGAATACCTGGCGGTCGCGCGCCGCGCGGGCGACGCCTGGTACGTCGCGGCGATGACCGACTGGGCCGCGCGCACGCTGCAGGTGCCGCTGTCGTTCCTGCCTGCGGGCGAATACGAAGCGACGATCGTCGCCGACGGGATCAACGCCGACCGCTACGCCGCCGACTACCGGATCGAATCGCGCGCCGTCGGCCCGAAGGAAACGCTGCGCATCGAACTCGCGTCCGGCGGCGGCTTCGTCGCGCGGCTCGTCCCGAAGGGCGAAGCGACGCGCTGAACCGGGGCCGCGCGGCTACTGTTGCTGCATCATCCGGCGCAGCGTGTCGAGTTTGACCTGGTAGAGGTCGCGGTTGCCGTCGCTGCTGAGATCGTGCGCACGGGCCAGTTCGATGCCTGCGCGGCGCGTGTTGCCCAGGTGCAGCCAGGCGCGCGCGAGGCCGAAATGGAACAGGTGCTCGTCGCCGTCCAGCGCGACCGCGCGCCGGTAGTGCTTCAGTGCGTCGGCGAAATCGCCGTGCTGCTCGGAGCGCATGCCGAGCGCGAACTGGTGGAACGGATCCTTGAGCAGGATCCGTTCGGCGCGCCGCCGCCATTGCGCCGCGTGCGCCTCGTCGCCGGTACGCTGGTAGAGGCCGATCAGGTTGAACAGCGCGCCGGTGTGCGTCGGGTTCAGCCGCAGCGCCTGCAGCAGGTTTTCTTCCGCCGCCGCCATCTCGCCCGCGCGCAGGCGCATCACGCCGGCGTTGTTCCACAACGTGGCGTAGTCGTGGTCCTGTTGCATTGCGGCGCGCAACCAGACGCCGGCGGCGGCCGTGCGTCCGAGCATCAGCAGTTCCATCGCGCGGTTGTTGTAGTACAGCGCCAGCAGGCGCGCGTCGCCAATCCGCTGCGGCGGCGTATGGGTCAGCAATTCGTCGGCGGCGACGTCGATGACGTAGCGTTCGCCGCCTGCGGCGATGCTGGCGTTGGCGTGGGTGTTCTGCACGACGATGTCGCCGTTCAGGTCCCACGACAGCACCCGTTCGAGTTCCTGTCCGCTGGCGGACAGGCCGGCTTCGCGTGCCAGGGCCACGGTCAGCAGGGTGAAGGCCAGGCAATTGGCCTCGCGGGTCTGGAACGACTCGGCGACGGTATGGGTCGCGTCCTGCCGGTACTGCATGCCCAGCCCGGTTTCGTCGAACATGAAGTCGAGCAACAGGTCGAGCCGGCGCTTGCGGCTCCTGCCGGAAGGTTCGATCACTTGCCGTTGCAGCATCGCGCGCAGTTCCGCGGGTATCGCCAGCACTTCTTCCGGCGAGGGCGGCACGACTTCGGCGGAAACCGTCACCGGCGCCATCGTCGGTGCCGCGGTCTGCACGGGGGGCGCCAATGCCAGCGCTGCGGCGAACAACCAGTCGAACATACCGGACCCTCCTCCGGCAGCGCCAATTCGGCTGCGGCCAGTCTAGTACTTCCGGCGCGGACCGGCGCCGGACCGTTTCGCTGAGATTTACCTATTGGATGCCGTCGCGGCAAGTGCCAATCGCGACGGCCACAGCCGCGTTTCCAGGGCCGATCCGGCAGCCCGCTTGCGGCCACTGCCGGCGGTGCTTAACGTTCCACTCCACTCCACTCCACCCACCACGACGGGAAAACGCAGATGATCCAGCGCATCGACGCCGGCCGGCGCATGTCCGAGGCCAGCCTCCACAACGGCATCGTCTATCTGGCCGGGCAGGTCGCCGAGGACGCCAGCGCCGGCATCGAGGAACAGACCCGCCAGGTGCTGGCCGCGATCGACGACCTGCTGGCGCGCGCCGGCAGCGACAAGACCCGGATTTTGCGCGCGCAGATCTTCCTTGCCGACATCGCCGATTTCGACGGCATGAACCGGGCCTGGGATGCGTGGGTGCCGGCCGGCAACGCGCCTGCGCGCGCCACGGTCGAAGCGAAACTGGCCGATCCGGCGTGGAAGGTCGAGATCGTGGTGACCGCGGCGGCCTGAGCGGCGCGGCCCGGGACGCGGCGATGCAGGACGATCTTTTTTCCGCGACGGGCACGCCGCCGAAGGCGCATCGCCTTTTCTTCGCGTTGCTGCCGGACGAAGCGCAGCGGCGCGCGCTCGCCGCCTGCGTCGAGCGGCTGCACGGGCATTTCCCCGGCGCGCGCTGGGTGCGGCCGCAGCGTTGGCACCTGACGTTGCATTACCTGGGCGAAAGCGCCGGCCCGCGGGAGGACTGGATCGCCCGCGCCATCGAGGCCGGCGGCGACCTGCATGCGTCCGGTTTCGAACAGGAACTGGACCGCCTGCGCGCGCTCGGCAATCCGCGCAACCCGGCGCTGACCCTGTCGGGGGAAGCTTCCTCCCCGGGCATGGATGCGTTCTGGCAGGCGCTGCGGCAGCGGCTGCTGCAGGCCGGGTTCCGGTTGTCGGCACGCGGTTTCGTGCCGCACCTGACCGTGGCCTACGTGCCGCCGGGGCCGCAACTGCCGCCGATCGCGCCGGTCGCGTTGCGCTTCGACGCCTTCCACCTGCTCCAGAGCGTCGAAGGGCAGGCGGAGTACGACACGCTCGGCAGCTGGCGGCTGGGCTGACCGGCCGCACTTGCGGGCGGTCATGCGGGCCGCCAACATTGGCCGCCTGCTTCGCTGCGAGGGGAAACCATGTCCGCATTCGGCAAGACCGGAAAGGTGGTGTTGCGCTGCCTGGCTCCGTTTGCAGTGCTGCTGCTCGCTGGCTGTGCCAGCCTGCGCGACGACGGCTGGCGCGGCGAAGGGGCCGAGCCCTTCGATGGCGCGCGTGCGGCCTGCGAATCGGAAGCGGCGGCGACGCCAAAGGCCGAACGCGGCGCGGCGTTCGAGGCGTGCATGGCGCGGCGCGGCTGGCACCGTTCCTGACCGCGGTTCCGGTCTCGCCACGCGAGACCCGGCGCGGCTAGAGTAGCGGCCGGTTCCCGTAACGAGTCGCACCGTGGCCAAGCCCGCATCCGGCAAATCCCGCACCGCCTACGTCTGCGCCGAGTGCGGCGCATCCTTCAGCAAGTGGCAGGGCCAGTGCGGCGAGTGCGGGGCGTGGAATTCGCTGTCCGAATTCGTGGTCGAGCCGGCCGCGTCCGCGCCGGCCGCGCGCCGTTCCAGCTGGGCCGGCAAGGTCGAGGCGCCGAAGGTCACCGCGTTGAAGGACGTGCGCCACAGCGAGGAGGCGCGCGTCTCCACCGGCATCGGCGAACTCGACCGCGTGCTCGGCGGCGGGCTGGTCGAAGGCGCGGTGGTGCTGGTCGGTGGCGACCCCGGCATCGGCAAGTCGACGCTGCTGCTGCAGGCGCTGGCCAGGCTCGCAGCGTCGCAGCCGGTGCTGTACGTCACCGGCGAGGAGTCGCTGGCCCAGGTCGCCGGCCGCGCCGCGCGCCTCGACCTGCCGCTGGACGGCCTGCGGGCGCTGGCCGAGACCGGCATCGAGAAGATCCTCGACCACGCCGTCGCCGCGCAGCCGCGCATCGTCGTCGCCGATTCGGTGCAGACGCTGTGGACCGAGACGCTGACCGCCGCGCCCGGTTCGGTGTCGCAGGTGCGCGAGAGCGCGGCGCGGCTGGTCCGCTACGCGAAGGAAACCGGCACCGCCGTGTTCCTGGTCGGCCACGTCACCAAGGAAGGCGGCATCGCCGGCCCGCGCGTGCTCGAGCACATGGTCGACGCGGTGCTGTATTTCGAAGGCGAAAGCGGTTCGCGCTTCCGCGTGCTGCGCGCGTTCAAGAACCGCTTCGGCGCGGTCAACGAACTGGGCGTGTTCGCGATGGGCGAGAAAGGCCTGAAGGAAGTGCCGAACCCGTCGGCGATCTTCCTGTCCGGCGGCAGCGCGCGGCAGCCCGGTTCCTGCGTGATGGTCACCCGCGAGGGCACGCGGCCGCTGCTGGTCGAGGTGCAGGCGCTGGTCGATGCGTCGCCGCTGTCGAATCCGCGCCGCGTCGCGGTCGGCATGGAGCAGAACCGGTTGGCGATGCTGCTTGCGGTGCTGCACCGGCATGGCGGCGTCGTGGTCGGCGACCAGGACGTGTTCGTCAACGTGGTCGGCGGCATCCGCGTGCAGGAAACCGCGGCCGACCTGCCGGTGCTGCTCGCCGTGCTTTCCTCGTTGCGCGACCGGCCGCTGCCGGAAAAGACGATCGCTTTCGGCGAAGTCGGCCTGAGCGGCGAGATCCGTCCGGTGCCGAACGGCGAGGAGCGGTTGCGCGAGGCGGCGACGCACGGCTTCAGGCGCGCGATCGTGCCGAAGGCGAACGCACCGAAGTCCGGCAGCTTCAAGGGGCTGGAGGTGGTCGCGGCGGAGCGGCTGTCGCAGGCGATCGACGCGGCGATGGAATGAGCGCCGCAAGGGAAAACCCGCCGTCCGGCGGGTTTTCTGCGTCAGTGCCCGCCGCCGGCCGCGCCGCCGGCCTTCGCCGCGAACGGCGGCCTGGCGACCCAGACGAACAGGATCACCACCAGGAAGACGATGCCCAGCAAGTGGAATATCTCGTTGAAGCCGATCTGCGCGGCCTGGTTGGCGATCATCCGCTCCAGCAGCATCGCGCCGCGCTGCAGGTCGCCCTGGCCGAGTTGCGTCGCCGTCGCCACCGTGGCCGGGTCGTAGGCGGACAGTTTCTCGGTCAGGTGCGCGTGGTGCACCGCGCCGCGCTCGGTCCATGCGTACGTGGTAAGCGACGCGGCGAAGCTGCCGCCCAGCGTGCGCATGAACGTGGCCAGGCCGGAGCCGGCGGCGATCTCGTGCGGTTCCAGGTCGGACAACAGGATCTGCAGCACCGGCATGAAGAACAGCGCCACGCCGATGCCCTGGAACAGCTGGACCCACGCCACGTGGGCGAAGTCCACGTCCAGGTTGAAGTGCGAGCGCAGGAAGCTGGTGAACGCCATCGCGACGAAGGCGATGCTGGCCAGCATGCGCAGGTCGAAGCGGTTGGCGTACTTGCCCACGAACGGCGTCATCAATACCGGCAGCACGCCGATCGGCGCGGTGGCGAAACCGGCCCAGATCGCGGTGTAGCCGAGGTTGCGCTGCAGCCACAGCGGCACCAGGATGCCGACGCTGAAGAACGCGGCGTAGGCCACCACCATCGCCGCGGTGCCGGCGCTGAAGTTGCGGTGCCGGAACAGGCGCAGGTCGACGATCGGGTCCTTGTCGGTCAGTTCCCAGATCACGAACACCGCCAGCGAGATCGCGGCGACGATGGCCAGGACGACTATCGTGCCCGAGGCGAACCAGTCCTCGTCGTTGCCCAGGTCGAGCAGGATCTGCAGCGCGCCGACGCCGAGCACCAGCGTGGCCAGGCCGATGTAGTCCATCTTCGGCTTGTCGGTGCGCTCGGGCCGGCCCTTCAGCTGCGAGCCGACCACGAAGCTGGCGAAGATGCCGATCGGTATGTTGATGAAGAAGATCCATTCCCAGCTGTAGTTGTCGGTGATCCAGCCGCCGAGGATCGGCCCGGCGATCGGCGCGACCACGGTGACCATCGCCAGCAGGGCGATGGCCTGGCCGCGTTTCTGCGGCGGGTAGATCGACAGCAGCAGGGCCTGGGTCACCGGGTACATCGGGCCGGCGACGAAGCCCTGCAGCGCGCGCGCGCCGACCAGCAGGCCCATGCTGTTGGCGACGCCGCACAGGAACGAGGCGATCACGAACGCCAGCGTCGACCACATGAACAGCTTGCGCTCGCCGAAATGGCGGGTCAGCCAGCCGGTCAACGGCAGGGCGATCGCGTTGCTGACCGCGAACGAGGTGATCACCCACGTCGCCTGGTTGGCGCTGCCGCCGAGGTTGCCGCTGATCGTCGGCAGCGAGACGTTGGCGATGGTGGTGTCCAGCACCTGCATGAACGACGCCAGCGCCAGGCCGAGCGTGGCCAGCGCGACGTTCGGCGGACGGAACGGCTTCGGCGGCGCGACCGCCTCCGGGCCGGGCGGCACGCCGAAGCCTTCTTCCTGTTCGACTATCGTGGACATGGGGGAGGGGATGTCCGGGCGGTCAGTCGCGCGCGTTGCGCGGCAGGTTCTGCGCCACGATCTTCGCGATCAGGTCGTTGGCGTCGTCCAGTTGCTTCTGGTACGCGGCGGTGGCGAAACGCGGCGCGTCGGCCTTGCGCGGCTGCGCCAGCACCGGGCCCGCCTGGTCGCGCACGGCGACGTCGACGCTCATGCTCAGGCCCAGGCGCAGCGGGTGCTCGGCCAGTTGCTTCGGCTCGATCTCGATCCGCACCGGCACGCGCTGCACGATCTTGATCCAGTTGCCGGAAGCGTTCTGCGCCGGCAGCAGCGAGAACGCGCTGCCGGTGCCGAGGCCGAGGCTGGCGACCTTGCCGTCGAATTCGACGTCGTCGCCGTACAGGTCCGAGGTCAGCTTCACCGGCTGGCCGATGCGCATCTTCGCCAGCTGGGTTTCCTTGAAGTTGGCTTCCACCCAGACCTGTTCCAGCGGCACCACGGTCATCAGGGTGCTGCCGGGCTGCACGCGCTGGCCCAGTTGCACCTGGCGCTTGGCGACGTAGCCGGTAATCGGGGCGACGATCGCCGAACGCTGCAGGTTCAGGTACGCCTGGCGCAATTGCGACGCCGCGGCTTCGACCTGCGGCTGCCGCTGCACGGTGGTCGCATCGACCAGCGCGCGGGTGCGCGACAGCGTGCCCTGCGACGCGGCCAAGGCGGCTTCGGCGGCGGCGGGCATGTCGCGGGCGTGGGCCAGTTCCTCGCGCGAGACCGCGCCGCTGGCGACCAGGCCTTCGCGGCGCTTCACGTCGGCGCGGGCCTGTTCCACCGCGACCTTGCGGGCCTGCAGGTCGGCCTGGCCGGCGTCGACGTTGCTGAAGTAGCCGCGCACCTGGCGCACGGTGCCGGCGAGGTTGGCCACCGCCTGGTCGTAGGCGACCTGCGCATCGTTCGGGTCGAGGTGCACCAGCGCCTGGCCGACTTCGACGCGGTCGCCGTCGTCGGCGTCGATGCTGACCACGGTGCCGGCGGTCTGCGGCACGATCGCGACCACGTTGCCCTGCACGTAGGCGTCGTCGGTGTCCTGGTGCCAGCGCGCGTAAAGGATGAAATACGCCAGCCACAGCACGCCGGCGGTGATCGCCACCAGCAGCAGGATCAGCAGCGCGCGCCTGCGCTTGCCGTTGCCGTTCGCCGCGGCGGCCGGCGCGGCGCCGGGAGTGGGGGCTTGCGGATTGATTTCGGTGGTCATGGCGTGGGGGCCTTGGCGATGTGCGAAGAAGAAGGGTTGTCGTTGCCGGAAACCGCCGGCGCGTCGAAATCGAGGCCGCCGCCGAGCGCGCGGTCGAGGTCGACGGTGGCGGCATAGCGCTGCGCGCGCAGGCCGGCGATCTGTTGTTCGATCTGCAGCAGCGGGCGCTGCGCGGACAGCACGTCGATCTGGGTGCCGAGGCCGGCCTGGTAACGCGCGTCGGCCAGCTTCAGCGCGGCCGCGGCGGCTTCGCGCGCCTGTCGCAGCGATTCGGCCTGCGCATCGAGCGAACGGATCGACTGCAACGCGTCGGCGACCTGGTGCAGCGCATCGACCACGGTCTGGTTGTAGCCGGCGACGGCGAGGTCGTAGTCGGCATCGCGCGCGGCGAGGTTGTTGCGCAGCTGGCCGCCGTCGAAGATCGGCAGGCTGATCGCCGGTCCGCCGAAGCCGAGCAGCGCGTCGCCGTCGAACAGGTCGGAGAAGCCGGTCGCGGCGAGGCCGACGAGCGCGCTCAGGTCGACGCTGGGCTTGAACTTCGCCTTCGCCGACTTGATGCCGTGGCCGGCGGCCTCGACGCGCCAGCGCGCGGCGACCACGTCGGGGCGGTGGCCGGGGAGTTCGCCCGGCAGCACGCCGGGCAGCGCCGGGGCGGGTGCGTCGAGCAGCCGCGGCCTGGCGATGTCGAGGCCGCGGTCCGGGCCCTGGCCGAGCAGCGCGGCGATGGCGTTGCGCAGGGCGTCGATCTGTTGCTGCGCGGCTTCGGCCTGGGCCTTCGCGGTGGCGATCGCGGCTTCGGCATTGCGCAGCGACAGCTGGTTGTCGATGCCGGCGGCGACGCGCTGCCGGCTCAGCTGCTGCAGGCGCTCGCTGCGCGCCTGCTCGCGTTCGGCGACCTCCTTCGCATCGAAGGCCTGCGCCAGCGCGACGTAGCTGCGCGCGATGTTCGCGGCCAGGGTCAGGCGCGCGGCCTGCGCCTCGATCTGGGTGGCGTGGACCTGGTCGAGTGCGGCTTCGTACTCGGCGCGCTTGCCGCCCCAGACGTCGAGCGGCCAGTCGAAGTTGAGCATCAGCACGGCGTTGTGCAGCAGCTTGCCGCCGAGTTCGTCGCCGGCGAGTCCCTTCGGCAATTGCGCCACCGCGTATTGCGCGCTGGCGCCGACGGTCGGCTTGCGCGCGGCGTCGGCCAGCCCGGCCTGCGCCTGCGCCTTGCGCAGGCGCGCATCGGCGGCGACCAGCGACGGGCTGTCCTGCAGCGCCTCGGCGATCAGCGCATCCAGCTGCGGATCGCCCAGCGCGGTCCACCACTCGCGTTGCGGGAACGCGGCATCGCTGAGCGGCGCGCCGACGAGGCTGCGCGAGATTCCGTATCCGTCGACGTCGCGCACGGCCGCGGACGGTTCCAGTCCGCCGCTGCTGGCGCAACCGGCCAGCGCCAGCGCGAGGGACAGGATGCCGATAACGCCGATCGTCGCCGTCGGGCGGCGAGGTATGGGGGAGGTAGGCATGTTTCAGGCTTCCGGGACGGAAAGGTTGTCGCGCACCTGCTCGAGCAGGTGGATGAATTGCCGGCGCTGGGCGTCGTCGAGGCCGGCGAGCGCGGCCTCGCGCACGCGCTGCCCGCACTGGTCGATGTCGCGCCAGATCGCGCGGCCGGCGTCGGTCAGGTGGATGTGCAGGGCGCGGCGGTCGCTGGGGTCGGTGGCGCGCACGATCAGGCCGCGCGCTTCCAGCTTGTCGAGCAGGCGGGTCATCGCGCCGGGGTTGACCTCGGCGATGCGGGCCAGTTCGGTGACGCTGGCGATGCCGTCGGCCAGTTTCTTGATCGTGACGAACTGGCTGAAGGTCAGGTCGTGGCCGGCGTCGGCCAGCTCGCGTTCCCAGCGCGTGCGCATGTTGTCGCGAACCTGGCGGATCAGCAGCCCCAGGGTGGAGCCGCTGCAAACCGAGGACAGGGGAGTGAGAGTGCTCATGGGGGCGGCAGGATGCCGGCCCGGGCAATATTTGTCAATGCAAATATTGTTTCAGCAATGAAATGCTGTGGAGCAGGCTACGGCTTCCTGTGCAGGACCAGTTCCAGCACGAAATTGCTGCCAAAGAACGACAAAATTAGCAAAAACATCGCCATCAGCGTCCAATGCACGGCCTTCGTACCGCGCCAGCCATAGCGCCAGCGCCCCAGTAGCAGGCCGCCGAAGACCAGCCACGACAGCACGCTGAGCACGGTCTTGTGCGCCAGGTGCTGGGCCAGCAGGTTTTCGACGAACAGTACGCCGGTCAGCAGGGTCAGGGTCAGCAGGACGAAACCGACGGCGATGGTCCGGAACAGCAGGGTTTCCAGTTCGGTCAGCGGCGGCAGCGCGCGCAGCCAGGCGCGGAAATCGTGCCGGCGCAGGGCGCGCTCCTGCGCCCACAGCATCAGCGCCAGCAGCGCGGCGATGCCCAGGGTGGCGAAGGCCAACAGCGCCAGCCACGCATGCAACTGCAGGCGCCAGTCCAGTGCTTCGGCCGGTTGGTGGCCATGCAGGTGGTAGGCCAGCAGGAACAGCGCGGTCAGCGGGAATACCACCACGCCCAGGGCGGCCATGCGCCCGCGCGCGCCGACCAGCGTGGTCAGCGCGGCCATGCCCAGCGCGGCCAGCGACAGCGCCGCGAAGAAATGCAGGTCGGGCCCGCCCGCGGTGTGCAGCGCGACCCAAAGGTGGTAGCCGCCATGCAGCACGACGGCCGGGATGGCCGGCCACAACCAGGCGCCGCCCGGTTCGCGCGTCACCGAGCGCACCAGCAGGAAGGTGGCGGCCAGATACAGTGCGACGGCGATGAGAACAATTGTCATCTGGGAAGTGTCGCATAACGGCGCCGGAAACACCTCTCCCGACGGGAGGAATCGACGCGCCGGGTGCGTCGGGTGAGGGGCGCACGAAGTATCGCGGGTGGAAGACGATTACCGGCCTGCGCTGCTCCCCGCCCGCATCCGCTTCCGATGGGAGGGGGGCTCCGAAGCTATACTTCCTGCCCGTTTTCTCCTTCCCCGCGCATCCAGATGTTCGAATCCCTGACCCAGCGACTCTCCGGCACCCTCGAGCGCCTGCGTGGCCGCGGCCGTTTGACCGAGTCCAACATCAGCGAGGCCGTGCGCGAAGTCCGCATCGCCCTGCTCGAGGCCGACGTCGCGCTGCCGGTGGTGCAGGCGCTGATCCAGCGCATCAAGGTGCGCGCGGTCGGCCAGGAAGTGCTGAAGTCGCTGACCCCGGGCCAGGCGCTGATCAAGATCGTCCGCGACGAACTGGTCGCGGTGATGGGATCGACCGCCGCCGACCTGAACCTCAACGTGCCGGCGCCGGCGGTGATCCTGATGGCCGGCCTGCAGGGCGCCGGCAAGACCACCACGGTCGGCAAGCTGGCCAGGCACCTGCGCGACAAGCGCAAGAAGAAGGTGCTGGTGGTCAGTGCCGACGTCTATCGCCCGGCCGCGATCGAGCAGCTGAAGTCGCTCGCCCAGCAGGTCGGCGTGCCGTTCTTCCCGTCCGAGGCTTCGCAGAAGCCGGTCGACATCGTCCGCGCCGCCATCGAAGAGGCGAAGAAGACCTTCGCCGACGTGCTGATCGTCGACACCGCCGGCCGCCTCGCCATCGACGAGGCGATGATGGCCGAGATCAAGGCGCTGCATACGGCGGTGAACCCGGCCGAGACGCTGTTCGTGGTCGACTCGATGACCGGCCAGGACGCGGCGGCCACGGCCAAGGCCTTCGCGCAGGCGCTGCCGCTGACCGGCGTGGTGCTGACCAAGACCGACGGCGATGCGCGCGGCGGCGCGGCGCTCAGCGTGCGCTACATCACCGGCAAGCCGATCAAGTTCATCGGCGTCAGCGAAAAGCCCGACGGTCTCGACGTGTTCGACCCGGTGCGCGTGGCCAACCGCATCCTCGACATGGGCGACGTGGTCGCGCTGGTCGAATCGGTGCAGCAGAACGTCGACGAGGAGAAGGCGAAGAAGCTCGCCGAGAAGGTCGCCAAGGGCAAGAAGTTCGACCTCAACGACATGCGCGACCAGTTGGAGCAGATGCAGAACATGGGCGGCATCGCCGGGCTGATGGACAAGCTGCCGGGCATGGGCCAGATTCCCGAGCACCTGAAGCAGCAGGTGCAGCAGAGCCGGGAAGTGCCGCGGATGATCGCGATCATCGGTTCGATGACCAAGAAGGAACGGCGTAATCCCGACCTGCTCAACGGCTCGCGCCGCGCGCGCATCGCCCGCGGTTCCGGCACCACGCCGGCCGACGTCAACAAGCTGCTGAAGCAGTACCAGCAGATGGAAAAGATGATGGGCAAGCTGGGCCGCGGCGGCATGAAGGGGATGATGCGCGGCCTGCAGGGCATGATGGGCGCGATGGGTCGCGGCGGCATGCCGCCGATGCGGTGACCGCGGCGTTCCTCAACGGAAGCCCCGCCGGCGCCGACGACCTGCGCGCGCTTGCGGTCGCCAACTACGGCCATTTCACCTCGATGCAGGTGCGCGATCGCGCCGTGCGCGGGCTCGACCTGCACCTGGCGCGACTGCGCGATGCGACGCGCGAACTGTTCGGCGTCGGACTGGACGATGCGCGGGTGCTCGATGCGATGCGCAGAGCGCTCGATGAAGCGGGCGGCGACTGCTCGCTGCGCGTCACCGTGTTCTCGCGCCGGTTCGATTACCGCCGGCCGGACGGGCCGGTGCCGGTCGACGTGCTGACCTCGGTTTCGCCGCCCACGCCGGAGACGGCGCCGCCGGTCCGGGTGAAAAGCTTCGAATTCGTCCGTCCACTGCCGCACATCAAGCATGTCGGCACCTTCCCGTTGTTCCACTACCGCCGGCAAGCGCTGGTGGCCGGGTTCGACGATGCGCTGTTCGTCGATGACGAGGGCAGGGTGGTCGAGGGGTCGGTCTGGAATGCCGGCTTCTGGGACGGCGGGGGCGTGGTCTGGCCACAGGGGCCGGCGTTGCGCGGGACGATGGAGCGGCTGCTGCAACTGGGGCTGGGCGAGCTCGGCGTTCCGCAGCGAACCGGCCCGGTGCGGTTGGACGAGGTGGCGGGTTTCGCCGGCGCCTTCGCGGTCAACGCCACCGGGACGCGGCTGGTCGCCGGTATCGACGGGAAAGCCATGCCGCAGCCCCCGGAGCTGCCGGGCCTGCTGGCCCGGGCCCTGGGAACCCGGCCCCGGGAGCCGCTCTGAGCCGGGAACGGGTTGGGTTTCCTTCCGGCTTTCAATGGCTTAGAATACCTGGCTCACTTACCCCGGCATCCCGCCGGCTGGGCTACACAGGAAGCACCCTCATGAGCGTCAAGATCCGCCTTACCCGTGGCGGCGCGAAGAAGCGCCCCTTCTACCACATCATCGTCACCGACTCGCGCAATGCGCGCGACGGCCGCAACATCGAGCGGCTGGGTTACTACAACCCGGTGGCCTCCGGCAACGACAAGCGCTTCGAGCTCGACGTCGCCCGCGTGCAGCACTGGGTCAGCCACGGTGCGCAGCTCAGCGACAAGGTCGCCAGCATCTACAAGGAAGCGGCCAAGTCCGCTGCCTGAGCGGCATGAGGACGGCGGCGAAAGCCGCCGTTTTCGTTTGTGCCCACGACTTCGCCCCCCATGAGCGATGAACGTCGAATCCTGCTGGGTCGGGTGGCCGGCGCCTTCGGCGTGCGCGGCCAGCTCAAGCTCGAGTCCTGGACCGAGCCGCGCGCGGCGATCTTCCGCTACCAGCCGTGGACGCTGCGCGACGCGGCCGGCCGCGAACGCGAACTCGCCGGCGCGCGCGGCAAGGAATCGGGCAAGAGCCTGATCGCGACCTTCCCCGGCGTCGAGGATCGCGATGCCGCCGAAGCCCTGCGCGGCACCGAGATCTTCGTGCCGCGCTCGGCGCTGCCGCCGCCGAAGCCCGGCGAGTATTACTGGGTCGACCTGGAAGGCCTGCGCGTGCGCAATCTCGAAGGGGCCGATTTCGGCACGGTCTCGCACCTGTTCTCGACCGGCGTCAACGACGTGATGGTGGTGAAGGGCGATCGCGAGCGGCTGGTGCCGTTCGTCGAGCCGGACTACGTGAAGTCGGTGGTTTTCGCCACCGGCACGATCACGGTCGATTGGGATGCCGACTTCTAGCAACGAGCAGGGGAGGAGCGGGGAACGGATGAACGGCCGCGTTTCCGCTTTTGCCCTAGGCTTCCACCCGTTCCCCACTTCCCCCGACCCGTTTCCTGCCTGATGCGCATCGACGTCCTCAGCCTGTTTCCCGAATTCGTCGCCCAGTGCGCCGGCTTCGGCGTGGTCGGGCGCGCGCAGGAGCGCGGGCTGCTGTCGCTGCACGGCTGGAACCCGCGCGATTACGCGGCGGGCAACTACCGCCGCGTCGACGACCGCCCGTTCGGCGGCGGTCCCGGCATGGTGATGATGATCGAGCCGCTGCAGGCCTGCCTCGACGCTGCGCGCCTGGCCGACGCGATGCCGGCGCCGGTGATCTACCTCAGCCCGCAGGGCAGGCCGCTGACCCAGGCGAAAGTGCGCGGACTGGCCGGGCTGCCGCGGCTGATCCTGCTGTGCGGCCGCTACGAGGGCGTCGACGAGCGTTTCGTCGAGGCCGAAATCGACGAGGAAATCTCGATCGGCGACTACGTGCTGTCCGGCGGCGAACTGCCGGCGGCGGTGCTGATCGACGCGGTCGTGCGGCTGCAGGAAGGCGTGCTGAACGATGCCGAGTCGGCGGCGCAGGACAGTTTCGAGGCCGGCCCCGACGGGCAGGCCCTGCTGGACTGCCCGCACTACACCCAGCCGGCCAGCCATGCCCTGGGCGAGGTGCCGGCGGTGCTGCGTTCCGGCGACCATGCCGCGATCGCCCGCTGGCGCCGCCAGCAGGCGCTGGGCCGGACCTGGCTGCGCCGGCCCGAGCTGCTGGACGAGGCGGCGCTGTCGAAGGCCGACCGCGCGCTGCTGGAGGCCTTCAAGGCCGAAAACCGGCAGGGCGGGTCCTGACCCGCCATCGGGCGCCCGGACACGGCGATGGCGGGCCAGGACCCGCCCTACGTAACCCTTTGCTTTTCCCGGATTTTCCGGGTTACAATACACGGCTTCGCGGGCCGGGTCCGGCCGCGCGGAACCCCATAACAAACGTGCGGCGCAATCCGGCGACCGCATCAGTCCGAGTTGTCGCCAGACACGCCCACGCACGCGAAGTGCCTCAACACACGGTGTCACCATGAGCAATCTCATCCAGCAGTTCGAAGCCGAGCAGATCAAGCGCCAGCTTCCGCAGTTCAGCCCCGGCGACACCGTCGTCGTCAACGTGAAGGTCAAGGAAGGCAATCGCGAGCGCGTGCAGGCCTACGAAGGCGTGGTCATCGCGAAGAAGAACGCCGGTCTGAACTCGGCCTTCACCGTGCGCAAGATCTCGCACGGCTACGGCGTCGAGCGCGTGTTCCAGACCCACAGCGCCGCGATCGATTCGGTCGAAGTGAAGCGCCGCGGCAAGGTTCGCGCCGGCAAGCTGTACTACCTGCGTGGCCTGGAAGGCAAGGCCGCCCGCATCAAGGAAGACCTGGGCGCCGTCGCCAAGGCCAAGGCCGAGAAGGCCGCTGCCGCCGAGTAATTCGGCGCAGCCATCGAAACGCCGGAACGGCCGCCTTCGGGCGGCCGTTCTGTTTCCGGCGACCGCTAGACCAGGTGGATCGCGATCAGCGGCGCCAGGTTGAACAGCAGGATGCCGATCTTGTACGCGGCCATCGCGGCGTAGTGGATCCGGTCGAATTCTTCCTGCGACAGCCGGAACCAGCGGCCGTGCAACCGGTACAGCCAGCCGCGGGCGAAGACGAAGATGCCGAACCAGACGAACAGCACGGCGTAGTTGACGACCGTGCACCAGATCAGGAAATGCAGCAGGAAATGACCGTGCATGGTTCCATCCGCCGGCATCGGGGCCGGACCAGCCGTTCCGCCGCATAATAGCCCCGTTCCCGCGGTTCAACGAAAGATGACCGAACTCGCTTCCATCCGCCTCGACATCTGGCTCTGGGCCGCGCGTTTCTTCAGGACCCGCGCGCTGGCCAGGCAGGCGGTCGAGACCGGCAAGGTCGAGGTCGGCGGGCAGCGCGCCAAACCGTCGCGGATGGTCAAGGCGGGCGATGCGATGAAGGTCGTGCGGACCGGCGAAACCTTCGAGATCGAAGTGCTCGCGGTCAGCGACACCCGCGGTCCGGCGCCGGTCGCGCAGGCGCTGTACCGCGAAAGCGGGGAGTCGAAGCTGCGGCGCGAGAACGAGCGCGCCCAGCGCCGCGCCGAAGCCAACGGCTATCGCGCGCCGGCGACCAAGCCCGACAAGCGCGCCCGCCGCCTGATCCAGGCGCTCGGCGACATCGATGCGTTGTAGGAGCGCGGGGACATGGACAGGGAATCGCCCGCGTGAGCCTGCCGACGCTGAAACCCGCGCGACTGCTGCCGCTGATCGTCGCCTGCGCGTTGTTCATCGAGAACATGGATTCGACCGTGATCTCGACCTCGCTGCCGGCGATGGCCATCGACCTCGGCACCGAACCGATCGCGCTCAAGCTCGCGCTGACCGCCTACCTGCTCGCGCTGGCGGTGTTCATCCCGGTCAGCGGCTGGATCGCCGACCGCTTCGGCTCGCGGACGACCTTCACGACGGCGATCGGCGTGTTCCTGCTCGGTTCGCTGGCCTGCGCCGCGAGCAACTCGCTCGGCATGCTGGTCGTGGCGCGTTTCCTGCAAGGGATGGGCGGGGCGATGATGGTGCCGGTCGGCCGGCTGGTGCTGCTGCGATCCATCCCGAAGAGCGAACTGGTGCTGGCGCTGAGCTGGCTGACCATCCCGGCGCTGGTCGGCCCGGTGGTCGGCCCGCCGCTGGGCGGTTTCATCACCACCTATTTCCATTGGCGCTGGATCTTCCTGGTCAACCTGCCGATCGGCCTGGCCGGCATCTTCCTGGCGAAGCGCTTCATTCCGCAGATCCGCGAAACCGTCGCGCCGCTGGACTGGCGCGGCTTCGCGCTCGCCGGCGGCGGGGTGGCCGTGGCGATGTTCGGTTTCTCCACGCTGGGCCGTCACCTGCTGCCGGCCTGGACGGCCGTGGCCGCGCTCGTCGCGGGTGTTGCCGCACTGGTCGGCTACGTCTGGCATGCGCGGCGCTGCCCACACCCGCTGCTCGACCTGGGGCTGTTCCGCCTGCCGACCTTCCGCGCCGGCGTGGCCGGCGGTTTCGTGTTCCGCATCGGCGTGGGCGCGATCCCGTTCCTGTTGCCGCTGATGCTGCAGCTGGGCTTCGGCCTGAGTCCGCTGCAGTCGGGCCTGCTGACCTTCATGTCCGCGGTCGGCGCGATGTTCATGAAGACCATCGCCGCGTTGATCCTCAGGCGCTTCGGCTTCCGCCGCGTGCTGGTCGTCAACGCGCTGGTCGCGTCGATGGGGCTGGCCACCTACGGATTGTTCCGCCCGGACACGCCGCACGCGGTGGTGATGGCCGTGCTGCTGTTCACCGGCTGCATGCGTTCGCTGCAGTTCACCAGCCTCAACGCGATCAGCTATGCCGACGTCGACAACCCGCGGATGGGCCAGGCCAGCAGCCTGGCCGGCATGATGCAGCAACTGTCGCTGAGCATGGGCGTGGCGATGGGCGGTTTCCTGCTGGAGGGCACGGGCGCGCTGCGCGGCGCGGCGGCGACCGACGCCGGCAATTTCTACTGGGCCTTCGCCGCGGTCGGCTTGGTCTCGGCGACGTCGGCATGGATCATGTGGAAATTGCCGCACGCCGCCGGCGCCGAACTCGCCGGCCGCGCGAAGGCGGGCAAGGAAGTGGCCGAGCCGAAGCCGGAGCAGTTGCCGCAGACCTGAGGCGGTGCGCGGAAACGAAAACGCCGGCTTGTGCCGGCGTTTTCGTCATCGCGGGCCGGTCGCCTACTTCAGGTCGAAGCGGTCCAGGTTCATCACCTTGGTCCACGCGGCGACGAAGTCCTTGACGAACTTCTCCTTCGCGTCGGCGCTGGCATAGACCTCGGCCAGCGCGCGCAGCTCCGAGTTCGAGCCGAACACCAGATCGACGCGGGTGCCGGTCCACTTCAGCGCGCCGCTCTTGCGGTCATAGCCTTCGTATACGTCGCCGGCAGGCTTCCATTCGGTGGACATGTCGAGCAGGTTGACGAAGAAGTCGTTGCCCAGCGTGCCCGGCCTGTCGGTGAACACGCCATGCCTGCTGCCGCCGGCGTTCGCGCCGAGCACGCGCAGGCCGCCGACCAGCACGGTCATTTCCGGCGCGGTGAGCGTGAGCAGTTGCGCCTTGTCGACCAGCAGGGCTTCGGCCGGGATGTCGTACTTGCCCTTCTGGTAGTTGCGGAAGCCGTCGGCGATCGGTTCCAGCACGGCGAAGGACTCGACGTCGGTCTGTTCCTGCAGCGCATCGGCGCGGCCCGGCGCGAACGGCACTTCGACGTCGAAGCCGGCCGCCTTCGCCGCCTGCTCGATGCCGACGCCGCCGGCCAGCACGATCACGTCGGCCAGCGAGGCCTTGCCGGAAGCCTTCTGGATTTCCTCCAGCTTCGCCAGCACCCTGGCCAGCTTGTCCGGTTCGTTGGCGGCCCAGTCCTTCTGCGGGGCGAGGCGGATGCGCGCGCCGTTGGCGCCGCCGCGCTTGTCGCTGCCGCGGAAGGTCGAGGCCGAGGCCCAGGCGGTGGAAACCAGTTCGGCGACCGACAGGCCGGACGCGGCGATCTTCGCCTTCAGCTCGGCGATGTCGGCGGCGGACGGGGCGTGCGTCGCCTTCGGCAGCGGGTCCTGCCAGATCAGGTCTTCCTTCGGCACTTCCGGACCCAGGTAGCGCGCCTTCGGACCCATGTCGCGATGGGTCAGCTTGAACCAGGCGCGGGCGAAGGCGTCGGCGAAAGCCTGCGGGTTGTCGAGGAACTTGCGCGAGATCTTCCCGAACTCGGGATCGAAGCGCAGGGTCAGGTCGGTGGTCAGCATCGTCGGCCTGCGCTTCTTCGACGGATCGTGCGGGTCCGGGACGATCTCGGGCGCATCCTTGGCGACCCACTGGATCGCGCCGGCCGGCGACTTCTCCTGCACCCATTCGTACTTGAACAGGTTCTCGAAGAAGTTGTTGCTCCACTGGGTCGGGGTCTGGCTCCACACCACCTCGAGGCCGCTGGTGATCGCGTCGCCGCCCTTGCCGGTGCCGTGGCTGCTTTTCCAGCCGAGGCCCTGCAGCTCGAGCGGGGCCGCTTCCGGCGCCGGCCCGACCGCGTCGGCAGGGCCGGCGCCGTGGGTCTTGCCCAGGGTATGGCCGCCGGCGATCAGGGCCACGGTTTCCTCGTCGTCCATCGCCATGCGGCCGAAGGTGTCGCGGATGTCCTGGGCGGCGGAAAGCGGGTCGCCGTTGCCGTCCGGGCCTTCCGGGTTCACGTAGATCAGGCCCATCTGCACCGCGGCCAGCGGGTTCTCCAGCTTGCGTTCGCCGGGCTTGCTGTCGGAATAGCGCGTGCCGGGCTTGTCGCTGGTGAGCAGCCACTGTTTTTCGCTGCCCCAGTACACGTCCTCGTCGGGTTCCCAGGCGTCCTCGCGGCCGGCGCCGAAACCGAAGGTGCGGAAGCCCGCCGATTCCAGCGCGACGTTGCCGGCCAGGATCATCAGGTCGCCCCAGGAGATCTTCTGCCCGTACTTCTGTTTGATCGGCCACAGCAGCCGGCGCGCCTTGTCGAGGCTGACGTTGTCCGGCCAGCTGTTGAGCGGGGCGAAGCGCTGCTGGCCGCGACCGCCGCCGCCGCGGCCGTCGCCGATGCGGTAGGTGCCGGCGCCGTGCCAGGCCATGCGGATCATCAGGCCGCCGTAGTGGCCCCAGTCGGCCGGCCACCAGTCCTGCGATTCGGTCATCAGCGCCAGCAGGTCCTTCTTCAGCGCGTAGTAGTCGAGCTTCTTGAATTCCTGGCGGTAGTCGAAGCCTTCGCCCAGCGGGTCGGACTTGTTCGAATGCTGGCGCAGCAGGCGCA
Source organism: Pseudoxanthomonas sangjuensis (assembly GCF_010211755.1). Classification (GTDB taxonomy): domain Bacteria; phylum Pseudomonadota; class Gammaproteobacteria; order Xanthomonadales; family Xanthomonadaceae; genus Pseudoxanthomonas_A; species Pseudoxanthomonas_A sangjuensis. The sequence continues at coordinate 204,820 of NZ_PDWR01000002.1, forward strand.
GGTTCAACTGGTTGGGCCACCAGTGTTCGTTGGTGACGCCACCGCCGAGGGCGGCGTGGTTGAACGGGCATTTCGTATCGGGCGACATCTGCTCTCTCCCAGGAGTGGAAACCTCTCCAACCTTAGTCAGGGTCCGATGACAGGTGAAATCGAATGATTCGAATATTTCGATATGCGGCGGCTATGGGGTGAGTGTGCCGCGATCGGCGTAAACGGGAAGCGAAAAAACGAAGCGCCGTTGCCGGCGCTTCGTCGAATGCCGCGTCGCGGCGCCGTCAGCGACCGCCGCCGAGCAGGCCGCCGCCGATCTTCAGCAGGTCGCCGAGGCCCAGCTGGCCGTCGCCGTCCTGGTCGAGCACCGCGCCGAGCAGGCCGCCGCCGAGGCCGCCCTGCTGCCGGTGCACCTGCTGTTCCTGGCCGAGCACCTGGCCGAGCAGGCCGGCGGTCGCCGGGGAACCGTTTTGCTGGCCACCGAGGAAGCGCTGGGCGAGGAACGACATCACGATCGGCGCAAGGATCTGCAGCAACGCGCCGGCCTTGTCGCCGCCGAGGCCGGTGGCCTGGCCGAGGCTGGCCGCGGCGCGCGACTGGTTGCCACCGAAGATATGGCCGAGGATGCCGGCGCCGTTGGTCTGGCGCGACTGCGTACCGCCGAGGACGGCGCCGAGCACGCTGCCGACGTCGAGGCCGCCGGCGTGGTCGTTCTGCAGCGCGCCGAGCAGCGCTTCGGCACCGGAAGGTTGTGAGGCGTTCCTGCCGAGTGCGCCGAGCAGCAGCGGCAGGGCCGCGCCGACCGCGTTGGAAGTCTGCAACTGGCCCGTTCCGAGCTGGCGGGAAATCTGCTGCAGGGCGGGGCCCTGGATCTGCTGGAACAGGAGTTCGGCGAGGCTGTCGTTGCTCATGGCGCAATCCTTTGTAGTGAGGCCCGGCCGGACGGCCGGGCCGACGATACTAGCGCCGTCCATGGATGGATTCCGTTATCCATGCGGGATGGTGGGGCAGGGTGGGGCGTGCGGTGGAAGGCGGTCGGCCGTTATCCTGTGCAACCTTCCTTCCACCCAGTGCCACGGATGACGGTTCGCGCCGCCCGCTTGCTGCACCTGCTGGACGAGCTCCGCCGCCGCCGCAAACCGGTCCGCGGAGCGCAGTTGGCGGAGTCGCTGGGCGTGAGCCTGCGCACGCTGTACCGCGACATCGAAGCCTTGCGCGGGCAGGGCGCCGACATCGACGGCGATCCCGGTGTCGGTTACCGGCTCAACCCCGGCTTCCTGTTGCCGCCGATGATGTTTTCCGCCGAGGAACTGGAAGCGATGGTGCTGGGCGCGCGCTGGGTCGCCACGCACGCCGATCCGGCGCTGGCAGCCGCCGCGAACCAGGCGCTGGATCGCGTGGTCAGCGTGCTGCCGGAAACCATGCGCCTGCAGGTGGAAACCAACGGCCTGTTCGCGCCGCAGTGGCAGTCGCCGCAACCGGAACCGTGGCTGCCGGCGTTGCGCCGCGCCATCCGTGAAGGGAATGTCGTACGCATGGGCTATGCGGACGCCGGAGGGCGCGCGTCGGAGCGCACGGTCTGGCCGTTCGCAATGGCGTTCCTCGACGACATGCGCCTGCTTGCGGCGTGGTGCGAACTGCGCGGCGATTTCCGCCATTTCCGCGCCGACCGCGTGCAATGGCTGGAAGACACCGGCCAGCGCTATCCCGACCAGCGCCACCGGCTGTTGCGCCGCTGGCGCGAACATGAACTGCGCCACCGCGATGCCTGACTGCTGACACTCCATGGCAGCAGCCCGGGCGCAAACTGCCGTCTCCTTCCAGACGGCGGAGTTGCCATGACCGACAAGCTGACCTTCTACACCCACCCGATGTCGCGTGCGCGCATCGCGCGCTGGATGCTCGAGGAAACCGGGTTGCCCTACGACGAGGTCGTGCTCGACTACGGCACCACGATGAAGTCGCCCGAATACCTGGCGATCAATCCGATGGGCAAGGTGCCGGCGTTGCGCCACGGCGACGCGATCATCACCGAGAACGCGGCAGTCTGCGCGTACCTTGCGGAACTGGTGCCGGAGAAGGGCCTGGCGCCGCCGGTCGGTTCGCCCGGGCGTGGCGCCTACTACCGCTGGCTGTTCTTCCTCGCCGGTCCGGTGGAGTCGGTATTCACCGCCAAGCAGGCCGGCGCGTTTGCCGAGCCGACGAATGCCGGCTACGGCAGCGAGGCGGACGTGCTGCGTGTGCTGGAGGAGGCCGTGGCGGGGAAGGAATTCCTGGTTGGCGACCGCTTCACCGCCGCCGACCTGTACATGGCCGCGTTCCTCGGCTACTACATGTTCATCGGCATGCTGGAGAAGCGGCCGGCGTTCGTGGCCTATGCCAGCCAACACGCGCAGCGACCGGCTGCGATCGCGGCCAGGGCGCGCGACGACGCGCTGGTTCCCGCGCATCCGCACCCGGCGCAGTCGAATGCAAACACCAAGGGGAAACACTGACATGGGCAAGACCTACCACGGTAGCTGCCATTGTGGCGCGGTGCGCTACCGGGCCACGCTCGACCTGGCGGCCGGCACGGGCAAGTGCAATTGCACCTACTGCGGCAAGATCCGCAACTGGAGCGCGACGCCGAAGGATTTCGAACTGCTGCAGGGCGAGGAAGTGCTGGGCGACTACGCCAAGGACTGGGGCGAGGGCAACATCCACCACCGCTTCTGCAGCCGCTGCGGAGTCACCGTCTACGGCCACGGCCATATCCCCGAGGCCGGCGGCGCGTTCATCTCGGTGCAGGTCAACACCCTGGACGACGCCAGCATCGACGAACTGGTTTCCGGCCCGGTGCGTTACGCCGACGGACTGCACGACAACTGGATGAACCCACCGGCGGACATCCGCGCGCTGTAATCGCCTGCCGGGTTGGAGTCGCTGCCTACAGCAGCGATTTCAGCCGGTACAGCGCTTCGAGCGCCTGCTTCGGGGTCAGTTCGTCCGGATCCAGCGCGGCCAGCGCTTCCTGTGCCGCCGACGGCGCGGGCGCGAACAGGCCGAACTGCTGCGGGGCGTCGAGCGATTGCGGCGCCATTTCCGATGCATGCGTCTCGCGGCCGCGCTGTTCGAGTTCGGCAAGTCGCCGCCGTGCCTGTTGCAGCGTGGCCTTCGGCAGGCCGGCAAGGGCGGCGACCTGCAGGCCGAAGCTGCGGTCCGCCGCGCCTTCCTTCACCGCATGCATGAAGACCAGCGTGTCGCCGCCGCTTTTGTCGGTATGTTCGACCGCGTCCAGGTGCACGTTGGCGATGCCGGAGCCGGGTTCGGCGAGCGCGGTCAGTTCGAAGTAATGCGTGGCGAACAGCGTGTAGCAGCGGTTGCTCGCGGCGAGGTGGCGCGCGACCGCGTCGGCCAGCGCAAGGCCGTCGTAGGTCGAGGTGCCGCGGCCGATCTCGTCCATCAGCACCAGCGACTGCGGCGTGGCGTGGTGCAGGATGTAGCTGGTCTCGGCCATCTCGACCATGAAGGTCGATTGCCCGCGCGCCAGGTCGTCGCCGGCGCCGATGCGGGTCAGGATGCGGTCGATCGGGCCGATCACCGCCTGCGCCGCGGGCACGAAGCTGCCGATGTGCGCCAGCAGCACGATCAGCGCGTTCTGGCGCATGAAGGTGCTCTTGCCGCCCATGTTCGGGCCGGTGATGACCAGCATCCTGCGCGATTCGCCGAGGTGCAGGTCGTTCGGCTCGAACGGCTCGTCGCGCACCGCTTCGACTACCGGATGCCGGCCGCGCTCGATGCGCAGGCCGGGTTCGGCGGACAGTTCGGGCTGCGACCAGTCCAGTCCCTGCGCCCGTTCGGCGAAGGCGGCCAGCACGTCGAGCTCGCTCAGCGCGGCGGCGCAGCGCTTGAGCGATTCGAGTTCGCGGTTCAGCGAATCGAGCAGTTCCTCGTACAGCAGCTTCTCGCGCGACAGCGATCGTTCGCGCGCCGACAGCACCTTGTCCTCGAACGCCTTCAGTTCCTCGGTGATGTAACGCTCGGCGCCGGTCAGGGTCTGGCGGCGGGTGTAGTGCACCGGCGCCTTGTCGGCCTGGCCCTTGCTGATCTCGATGTAGTAGCCGTGCACGCGGTTGTAGCCGACCTTCAGCGTCGGGATGCCGCTGCTTTCGCGCTCGCGTTGTTCCAGGTCGACGAGGAACTGGTCGGCATGGGTCGACAGCCGGCGCAGCTCGTCCAGTTCGGCGTCGAAGCCTTCGGCGATCACGCCGCCGTCGGCAAGCTTCAGCGGCGGCTGCGGCGCGACCGCGCGGGCGAGCAGGGCGGCGACTTCGGCGTGTTCGCCGAGTTCGGCCGAAAGCGCGCGCAGCCGCGGCGAGTCGAGGCCGGCCAGCACCTCGCGGATCGCGGGCAGCAGCGCCAGGCCATCGCGCAGCGTCGACAGGTCGCGCGGCCGTGCCGAACGCAGCGCGACGCGGGTGAGGATGCGCTCGACGTCGCCAAGCGCGCGGAACTGCTCGCGCAACATGGTGTCGGCACCGCGGTCGATCAGCGTCGCCACGGCCTGGTGGCGCTCGCCGACGACGCGGCGGTCGCGCAGCGGGCGATGCAGCCAGCGCCGCAGCAGGCGCCCGCCCATCGGCGTGACCGTGGCGTCGAGCACGCCGAGCAGGGTGTTCTTCGTGTCGCCGTCGACGCGGGTGTCGAGTTCGAGGTGGCGGCGCGTGGCGGCGTTCATCGCGATCGCTTCGCCGGCCGATTCGACCGCGATCGAAGTCAGGTGCGGCAGCCGTTGCTTCTGCGTTTCTTCGACGTAGCCGAGCAAGGCGCCGGCGGCAGCGGTCGCCAGCGGCTTGTCGTCGATGCCGAAGGCGGAAAGATCGTGCAGCCCGAAGAACTGCAGCAACTGCCTGCGGCCACTGTCGGCGTCGAACAGCCACGGCGGGCGGCGGCGGATGCCGCTGCGCGCCTGCGCGCCGGCGTGCTGCAGGAACATCGGCCAGCCTTCCTCGTCGGGCAGCAGCAGTTCGGCCGGTTCCAGGCGCGCGAGTTCGGCCTCCAGCGCGTCGTCGCTTTCGACCTCGTTGACCAGGAAGCGGCCGCCGGCGAGATCCGCCCAGGCCAGGCCGTAGCCGTTCCGGCCGCGCGACAACGCCATCAGCAGGGTATCGCGGCGTTCGTTGAGCAGCGCCTCGTCGGTGACGGTGCCGGGGGTGACGATGCGCACGACCTTGCGTTCGACCAGGCCCTTGGCCTGCGCCGGGTCGCCGATCTGTTCGCAGATGGCCACCGATTCGCCCAGCGCCACCAGCCGCGCGAGATAGCCCTCGTAGGCGTGCACCGGCACGCCGGCCATCGGGATCGGCGCGCCGCCGGAACTGCCGCGCTGGGTCAGGGTGATGTCGAGCAGCCGCGCCGCCTTGCGCGCGTCGTCGTAGAACAGCTCGTAGAAGTCGCCCATCCGGAAGAACAGCAGCAGGTCCGGATACTCCGCCTTGGCGGCGAAGTACTGCTTCATCAGCGGGGTGTGTTCGGGGGG
>NZ_PDWR01000030.1 GCF_010211755.1 Pseudoxanthomonas sangjuensis
GGGTCGGGGCAGGGGCAAGTCGATCTGTCCGCGAAGGCGGGTAGCCCCGCGCCGGATACGGCCCGTCGTCGCCACACTGGCTAAACTGAGGGGTCGTCCACCCCGCCACGCCGATGACCGACCGTCTCCAGACAGGCATGTTCCAGCTCGTATCCCCGTACTCGCCCGCCGGCGACCAGCCGCAGGCGATCGCGCGCCTGGTCGAAGGCTTCGAATCCGGGCTTGCCAAGCAGACCCTGCTCGGCGTCACCGGTTCGGGCAAGACCTACACCATCGCCAACGTGGTGCAGGCGGTGCAGAAGCCGACCCTGGTAATGGCGCCGAACAAGACCCTGGCGGCGCAGCTCTACGGCGAGTTCAAGTCGTTCTTCCCGCAAAACGCGGTCGAGTACTTCGTCAGCTACTACGACTACTACCAGCCGGAAGCCTACGTCCCGTCCAGCGATACCTACATCGAGAAGGACAGCTCGGTGAACGAGCACATCGAGCAGATGCGGCTGTCGGCGACCAAGGCGCTGCTGGAGCGCAAGGACGCGCTGATCGTGTGCACGGTATCGGCGATCTACGGCCTCGGCGACCCCAACGAATACTTCCGCATGGTGCTGCACATGGTCCGCGGCGAGCGCATCGACCAGCGCGAGCTGATCCGCCGCCTGACCGAGATGCAGTACACCCGCAACGAGTTCGACCTGGTGCGCGGCGCCTACCGCGTGCGCGGCGAGACCATCGACGTGCACCCGGCCGAAAGCGACAGCGAGGCGCTGCGCATCGAGCTGTTCGACGGCGAGATCGAGAACCTGACCCTGTTCGATCCGCTGACCGGCGAGACGCTGTCGAAGGTGCCGCGCTACACGATCTACCCGAAGTCGCACTACGTGACCACGCGGCGCACCGTGCTGGACGCGATCGAGGCGATCAAGATCGAGCTGAAGGAACGGCTGGAGCAGCTGTATGCGCAGAACAAGCTGGTCGAGGCGCAACGGCTGGCGCAGCGCACCCAGTTCGACCTCGAGATGCTGGCCGAGGTCGGCTACTGCAACGGCATCGAGAACTACTCACGGCACCTGACCGGGCACATGCCGGGCGAGCCGCCGCCGTGCCTGTTCGACTACCTGCCGCCGGACTCGCTGCTGGTTATCGACGAATCGCACGTGACGATTCCGCAGATCGGCGCGATGTACAAGGGCGACCGCTCGCGCAAGGAGACGCTGGTCGAGTTCGGCTTCCGCCTGCCGTCGGCGCTGGACAACCGGCCGCTGAAGTTCGAGGAATGGGAGGCGCGGTCGCCGCGCAGCATCTACGTTTCGGCGACGCCGGGGCCGTACGAGCAGCGCGAGTCGAACGGCGAGGTGGTCGAGCTGGTGGTGCGCCCGACCGGCCTGGTCGACCCGGAGGTCGAGATCCGCCCGGTCGCGACCCAGGTCGACGACCTGCTTTCCGAAATCAACCAGCGCGTGTCGTGGGGCGACCGCGTGCTGGTCACCACGCTGACCAAGCGCATGGCCGAGAACCTGACCGAATACCTCGGCGAGCACGGGGTCAAGGTGCGCTACCTGCACAGCGACGTCGACACGGTCGAGCGCGTCGAGATCATCCGCGACCTGCGCCTGGGCAAGTTCGACGTGCTGGTCGGCATCAACCTGCTGCGCGAGGGCCTGGACATGCCGGAGGTGTCGCTGGTCGCGATCCTCGACGCGGACAAGGAGGGTTTCCTGCGTTCGAGCGGTTCGCTGATCCAGACCATCGGCCGCGCCGCGCGCAACCTGCGCGGCAAGGCGATCCTGTATGCGGACCGGGTGACGAAGTCGATGCAGGCGGCGATCGAGGAAACCTCGCGTCGCCGCGAAAAGCAGGTCGAATACAACGAGGCGCACGGCATCGTGCCGAAGTCGGTGGCCAAGCCGATCGTCGACATCCTCGAGGGCGCGCGCAGCGACGCGGCGGAGGCGAAGGGCGGGCGCGGCAAGGCGCGTCGCGTCGCCGAGGACGGGGCCGACTACGCGGTGCTGACGCCGGCGCAGATCGCGGCGAAGCTGAAGGCGCTGGAGCAGCAGATGTACCAGCACGCCCGCGACCTCGAGTTCGAGGAGGCCGCGCGCCTGCGCGACGAGATCCAGCGGCTGAAATCGGCCAGCCTGGCGGTGTAGGCCTCAATCGCCGGCGCTGCGCGCCAGCCGCCGTGCGTGCTCGCGCAGCGCGTTGCGCAACGCCGCCGGCCGGCGGATTTCGAAATCGAACGGCAATCGCGCCAGTTCGCGCGCGAACCAGTCCAGGTGGTCGGTCTGCGCCGAGAGCAGGGTGCCGTCGCCGTCCGGTTCGAACACGCCGATGGCCTCGAACAGGAAGCGCCGCGCGGTGGCGAGGTCGGCGGCGAAGCGGACCTCGACCGGATGCGTCCGCGGCATCGTCGCGATCGAATGGCGCAGGTGGGCGAGGGCATCGAAGCCTTCCGGGCGGCCGAAGCTGGCCGGCAGCGGTTGCACGTCGAGGATGCGGTCGAGGCGGAACGAGCGCACGCCGCCGCGCAGGCGGCAATGGCCGACGACGTACCAGCGCCCGTTGCGCCAGGCCAGGCCGTAGGCGTCGAATTCGCGTTCGCTGTCCTCGCCCTGTGCGGAGCGGTAGCGCAGGCGCACGCGCTGGCGCGCCTGCGCGGCGGCGCTGAGCCCGCGCAGGGCATCGTTGTCGCCGCCGGACGCTGCGGCGTTGCGGGCCAGGTCCAGCGTCACGGTCTCGTCGATCGCGCGCGCGCGGCGGCGCAACGCGACCGGCATCACCCGTTCCAGCTTGGCCTGCGCGCTGACGGTGGCCGGCGCGGCCTCGGCCAGGCCCAGCTGGCGCGCGGCCAGCAGCCCCAGCGAAAGCGCCAGCGCCTCGTCGTCGGTGAACATCATCGGCGGCAGCTTGAAGCCGGTGGTCAGCGCGTAGCCGCCGTAGCGGCCGCGCTCGGCCACGACCGGGATGCCGATGTCCTCCAGCGCACCGATGTAGCGGCGCAGCGTGCGGACGTCGACGCCGACCTTTTCCGCCAGCGCGCTGCCCGGCAGGCGGCCATGCGCCTGCAGCAGTTCGAGCACGGCGAGGATGCGGGTGGCCGGGCGTTCCATGGCGTCGATTGTGGCGACTAATCAGGGCGAAAACCGACCTGATTATGCGCCAGCATCGTCCGCATTCCCCCTCCGCCGGAGCAATGCCGATGCCGGACCCCGCCTCCACCGTGCTGGAACTGCGCCAGTACACCCTGCATCCGTTCAAGCGCGACGTGCTGGTCGACCTGTTCGAGCGCGAATTCGTCGAAAGCCAGGAAGCCGCGGGCATGCGCGTGCTCGGCACGTTCCGCGATCTCGACGCTCCGGACCGCTTCGTCTGGCTGCGCGGTTTCGCCGGCATGCCCGCGCGCGTGCAGGCGTTGCGCCGCTTCTATGGCGGCCCGGTCTGGCAGGCGCACCGTAGTACAGCCAATGCGACGATGATCGATTCCGACGACGTGCTGCTGCTCAGGCCCGCGTGGACGGGCAGCGGTTTCGGCACGGGCCGCCCGCTGCCGCCGCGCGATGCGGTCGCGGTTGCGCCCGGGCGGGTGGAAGCGCGCATCCACTATCTCGACGCGCCGGCGACGCCGGCGCAGCTGCAGGCCTTCGATGCGGCACGGCCGGCACTGGAAGCCGCGGGCGCACGACTGCTGGCCGTGCTGGTCAGCGAGCCCGCGCCGAACGATTTCCCGCAGTTGCCGGTGCGCGATGGCGAATGGGTGCTGGCGTGGTTCGCGCAGTTCCGCGATGGCGAATCGCACGAGCGCGGCCGCGCGCTGCTCGCGGCGTCGCCGCAGTGGCGGGAGTTCGAGGATGGCTTGTCGCGCAATGCGCCGCGCCGGCCCGACGCGCTGCGGCTCGCGCCGACCGCGCGCTCGCGCCTGCCGGATTTCGGAGGGGCGGCATGAACCATGCGGCGCACCTGTGGCTGTTCGCCGCGATGGCGTTCGGGGTCGTGCTGCTGCCCGGCCTGGACATGGCCTATGTGATGGCGAGCGCGCTGGTCGGCGGCCGGCGCAACGGGCTGGTCGCCACCGCGGGCGTGGTGGCCGGCGGCGCGGTGCACGTGCTGATGGGCGCGCTCGGGATCATAGCGGTGCTGCGGCTGTGGCCGGCCGCGTTCAACGGCATGTTGCTGGCCGGTGCCGCGTACATCGCATGGATCGGCGTGTCGCTGCTGCGCAGCCGCGCGAGCTTCGGCGAAGCGCCCCCGCGGGCCATGCGCAACGGCGCGGCGACGTTCTGGCGCGGCATGGCCACCTGCCTGCTCAATCCCAAGGCCTATCTGTTCATGCTGGCGGTGTTCCCGCAATTCCTGCGGCCCGGGTACGGGCCGCTGTGGGCGCAGGCGCTGGTGCTGTGGTCGATCATCGCGATCGCCCAGGTCGCGGTTTACGGCGGCGTGGCGTTCGGTGGCGGCGGCCTGCGCCGCTGGCTGCAGGCGCGGCCCGGCGCGGACGCGCTGCTCGCGCGCGGCGTCGGCGCGTTGCTGCTCGGGATGGCGCTGCTGACCGCGGCGCAAGGCTGGAGCGGGCGATGACGGCGACGGCGACCGACGTCTCCGGGGCAGGGTCGGGTTGTTCGGCCAGCCGCCAGCGGGTAAGATACGCGGCCCCGCAGCGGCTATCCGCGCGGCAACGGGCGGTTAGCTCAGCGGTAGAGCACTACCTTGACATGGTAGGGGTCACAGGTTCGAACCCTGTACCGCCCACCAATCGAATCAACGGCCCGCGCCGTTTCGATTGGCCGGAATCCAGCCGGCACGACCAGAATCCGAAAACCGCCCCGCGGCCGGGGCGGTTTTGCCGTGCCCGTTCCGGCGCCTCAGGACAGCGCTTCCTCCAGTTCGGGCCGGTCCGCCCCGTCGGCTTCCTCGCCCTCGCCGTGCAGGTAGCGGCCCGACAGCGGGCAGCGCGCCTGCATGAAGTCGATTTCCAGGTTGACCCGCTCGACCAGGAAGTCGATGAACGCGCGCACCTTCGGCGACTGGCTGCGCCCGCGCGGGAACACCGCGTTGAACACGTAGTCCCCGCCCGACCAGCCGGGCAGCACGCGCTGCACCAGGCCGTGTTCGACCATCTGCTTGACCATCACGTCGGCGCCGATGACCAGCCCTTCGCCGCACAGCAGCGCGCCCTTCAGCGCGGCCGGGTCGTTGGCGACCAGGATCGGGTTGATCGCGAACTCGCGCGGGCCGTTGCCGTCGTCGAGCGTCCACTGGTAGCTGTTGCCGCGGCGGTGCTTGGGCATCGCCAGGGTGCGGTGGTACTGCAGCTCGTCCGGATGCAGCGGTTCGCCGTGGCGCGCGAGATAGGCGCTGCCGGCGAACACCTGCGTGCGCAGCGTGCCCAGCCTGCGCGCGACCAGGTTCGAATCGGGCAGGTCGCCGAGGCGCAGCGCGACGTCGATCTCGCCGCCGATCAGGTCCAGCGGTTCGTTGCTGAGGATCATCTCCACCCGCACTTCGGGGTTGCGCGCGTGGAACTCGCCCAGCAGCGGCGCGATCTTGTCGATGCCGATCGAATACGGCGCGGTGAAGCGCAGCCAGCCGCGCGGCCCGCTCTGCAACTGGCCGACCGCGCTCTCGGCCTCGGCCAGCGCGCTCGAGATGCGCTGGGTGTGCTCGTAGTACACGGTGCCGGCTTCGGTCAGGCCCAGCTTGCGCGTGGTCCGGTGCAGCAACTGCGCGCCAAGGCGCGATTCCAGCTCCTGCACCTTGCGGCTGACCGTGGTCTTGGGCAGGCGCAGCGACTTGGCTGCACCGATGAAACTGCCGTGCTCGACCACCTTGGCGAAGATCAGGGTGTCGTTGAGGTCGTGGCTCATGGAAAGCTCCTAGGGGGAGAGGGATTGGCCCGCCATCGGGACGATTATTCCCTCGAATCCAGACTAATCAAGTACCGATTCCGGGCTTATGGTGTCGGCCAATCCTTGCAGGAAAGGCCATGCCGCCATGAACCCGTTTCGTCCCGCACACATCGAGGAATCGCCAGAATCCGCCGAGTACGCCGTCTTTTCGGCGATGCATGCGCTGGTCGAGCGACTGTCGACCGCGGCACCGGTAGTCGGGGCGAGGCGTCATGCATCGGGGGATGGCGGCAAGCATACGGCAATGCCTTCCGCATGGCGCAATGGGATTGTCCCGAATGCGGGAGTAAAAATTCCATGAGCGGGATATTGAACCCCGCAGTACTGGTATTGGGCGCCAGCGGCACGGTCGGCAGCGGCGTGGTCGGCGCATTGCTCGAGGCCGGCAGCCCGGTGCTCGGCGTGGCGCGCGATCCGGACCGGCTGGCACGGCTGGCGCAGCGTTTCGCCGACGAACCGGGACTCGAACTGCTGCAGGGTTCGGTCGCCGACGATGAGGAAGCCGCGCGACTGGCCACGCGCCTGCGCCTGCGTGGCCGGCCGTTGCGCGCCATCGTCGCCAGCCTGGCCGGGCCGGTCGAGCGCGGTTCGCTGATCGAGCGGCCGACCGGCGACCTGCGGCGGCAACTCGAGACGGACCTGCTGCCGCACCTGGCCGCGGCGCGCTACCTGTTGCCGTTGCTGGCCGAGTCCGCGGGGCAGGCCGAAGCGCAGCCGGCGCACTACATCCTGGTCGGCGCCACCGGCGCCCAGTGCGGCTGGGCCGGTTACGGCCACGCTTCGATCGCGGTTTCCGCGCTGCAGATGCTGGCCAAGGTGCTGCACGAGGAAGCCGCGCCGCTGGGTGTGCGCGTGCAGATGCTGTCGCTGGACCATCCGGTCGCGGATCCGGGCATCGCCGGCCGCGACTGCGCGCGCTGGCCCAGCGCACTGTCGGTCGGGCGCCGCGCGGTGGCGATGCTGCTGCGCGACGACCGCCCGGTGAAGGCGGTGGTGCGTTTTTCCGAACCGTGGACGCCGCCGCCCACGCGCACGTTGTTCCCCGCGCCTTCCATTCCTCCCTCCCCCTCCGAGGTATCGCCATGAACTTTGCATCGATCCATTCCCCGCGCGGTTCGCGAACGACCCGCGCCGCGCTCGCCGGCGCGATGCTGGCGCTTTCCGTCGCCGTGCTGTCCGCGTGCAGCGGCCAGGCCAACGAGGCGGCGCAGGCGCCGCCACCGGAAGTCGGCGTCGCGCCGGTGCTGGTCAGGAACGTCAGCCAGTGGGACGAATACAGCGGCCGCATCGAGGCGGTCGAAAGCGTCGACCTGCGCCCGCGCGTGTCCGGCTACATCGAACGCGTCAACTTCCGCGAAGGCCAGGAAGTGAAGAAGGGCGACGTGCTGTTCACCATCGACTCGCGCAGCTACCGCGCCGCACTGGCGCAGGCGCAGGCGCAACTGGCGCGCGCGCGCAGCCAGGCCCAGCAGGGCCGCAGCGAGGCCGAGCGCGCGCGCAAGCTGTCGGAACTGCAGGCGATCGCCACCGAGACCTACGAACAGCGGCGTTCCGCCGCCGCGGTGGCGCAGGCCGAGCTGCAGGCCGCGCAGGCCGCGGTGACGGCGGCGCGGCTGAACCTGGAATGGACCCAGGTGCGCGCGCCGATCGACGGCCGCGCCGGACGCGCGCTGGTCACCGCCGGCAACCTGGTCAGCGCCGGCGACGCGGCCAGCGTGCTGACCACGCTGGTGTCGCTGGACCAGGTCTACGTGTACTTCGACGCCGACGAAACCAGTTTCCTGCGCTATGCGAAGCTGGCCCGCGACGGCCGGCGCCCGAGCGAGCGCGACGGCAAGCTGCCGGTCAGCGTGACCCTGGCCGACGGCAGCAACGTCGCCTATCCGGGCACGGTCGACTTCCTCGACAACCGCGTCGACAGCGACACCGGCACCATCCGCGTGCGCGCGCGGCTCGACAACCGCGAGCGCGTGTTCACCCCCGGCCTGTACGCGCGGGTACGCGTGCTCGGCAGCGGCGAGTTCAAGGCTGCGCTGGTCGACGACAAGGCGGTGTTGACCGACCAGGACCGCAAGTACGTCTACGTGGTCGACAAGGAAAACAAGGCGCAGCGCCGCGACGTGCGGCTGGGCCGCGTCGCCGAAGGCCTGCGCATCGTCGAGCAGGGCCTGGCGGCCGGCGACCGCGTGATCGTCGATGGCGTGCAGAAGGTGTTCTTCCCCGGCATGCCGGTCACCGCGAAGGCGGTCGCGATGGATGCCGCGCGCAGCGTGGCGATGAAGTAAGGCGAATGCGTCCCCCGCGCGTTGCGCGGGAGGACGGGCAATCCGCGATGCGTCCCCGGCCCGCGCGCGAGCGCGGGAACGGTCCCCCGTTTTCTTCTTGCAGGAAATCCACCCATGGACTTCTCCAAATTCTTCATCGACCGGCCGATCTTCGCCGCGGTGCTGTCGATCGTGATCTTCGCCGCAGGCCTGATCTCGATCCCGCTGCTGCCGATCGGCGAATACCCGGAAGTGGTGCCGCCCTCGGTGGTGGTGCGCACGGTCTATCCCGGCGCCAACCCGAAGGTGATCGCGGAAACCGTGGCCACGCCGCTGGAGGAAGCGATCAACGGCGTCGAGGACATGATGTACGTCAAGTCGGTGGCCGGCTCCGACGGCGTACTGCAGATGACCGTCACCTTCAAGCCGCACGTGGACGCCGACGATGCCGCGGTGCGCGTGCAGAACCGGGTGAGCCAGGCGCTGGCGCGGTTGCCCGAGGACGTGCGCCGGCAGGGCGTGACCACGCAGAAGCAGTCGCCGGTGTTCCTGATGGTGGTGCACCTGGTGTCGAAGGACGGCAAGTACGATTCGCTGTACCTGCGCAACTACATGCGCCTGCACGTGAAGGACGAGCTGGCGCGCATTCCCGGCGTCGGCGACGCGCAGGCGTTCGGCGGCGGCGACTACGCGATGCGCATCTGGCTCAACCCGGACAAGGTCGCCTCGCGCGGGATGACCGCCAGCGACGTGCTGCGCGCGGTGCGCGAGCAGAACATCCAGGTCTCGGCCGGCCAGCTCGGCGCCGAGCCGATGCCCAACGGCAGCGACTTCCTGCTGCCGATCAACGCCAAGGGCCGGCTCGAGTCGGTCGAGGAATTCGGCAACATCGTGCTCAAGAGCGGCGCCGACGGCGAGATCGTGCGCCTGTCCGACGTGGCGCGGATCGAACTGGCCGCCGGCGACTACACGCTGCGCGCGCGGCTGGACGGGCTGAACGCCTCGGCGATCGGCATCTTCCAGGCGCCCGGCGCGAACGCGCTGCAGATCCGCGACGAGGTGATCCGGCGCATGGATGCGTTGTCGAAGAGCTTCCCGCCCGGCGTCGAATACAAGTCGATCTACGACACCACGATCTTCGTCCGCGATTCGATCAAGGCGGTGGTCAGCACCCTGCTCGAGGCGGTGCTGCTGGTGGTGCTGGTGGTGATCCTGTTCCTGCAGACCTGGCGCGCGTCGATCATCCCGCTGCTGGCGGTGCCGGTGTCGGTGGTCGGCACCTTCGCCGCGTTGTACCTGCTCGGCTTCTCGATCAACACGCTGACCCTGTTCGGGCTGGTGCTCGCCATCGGCATCGTGGTCGACGACGCGATCGTCGTGGTCGAGAACGTCG
The DNA here is from genome assembly GCF_010211755.1 of Pseudoxanthomonas sangjuensis. Lineage (GTDB taxonomy): Bacteria > Pseudomonadota > Gammaproteobacteria > Xanthomonadales > Xanthomonadaceae > Pseudoxanthomonas_A > Pseudoxanthomonas_A sangjuensis. The sequence continues at coordinate 9,558 of NZ_PDWR01000030.1, forward strand.
AGCGCCACATCGAGGACGGCGCCACGCCGTTGCACGCCGCGCACATGGCGATGAAGGAGGTCTCCGGGCCGATCATCGCGATCGCGCTGGTGTTGTGCGCGGTGTTCGTGCCGATGGCGTTCCTGACCGGCGTCACCGGCCAGTTCTACAAGCAGTTCGCGGTGACCATCGCCATTTCGACGGTGATCTCGGCGATCAACTCGCTGACCCTGTCGCCGGCGCTGGCGGCGAAGCTGCTGAAGCCCCACGATGCGGAGAAGGACCGGCCGTCGCGGCTGATCGAGCGCCTGTTCGGCTGGGTGTTCCGTCCGTTCAACCGCTTCTTCAAGCGCAATTCCGAGCGCTACCAGGGCGCGGTGTCGCGCGCGCTGGGCAAGCGCGGCGCGGTGTTCGCGGTGTACCTGGTGCTGCTGGTCGGCGCCGGCGTGATGTTCAAGGCGGTGCCGGGCGGCTTCATCCCGGTGCAGGACAAGCTGTACCTGATCGCCGGCGTGAAGCTGCCCGAGGGCGCGTCGATCGAGCGCACCGACGCGGCGCTGAAGAAGATCGCCGCGATTGCGAAGGGCATCGACGGCATCCAGAACGAGGTCGCGTTCCCCGGCCTGAACCCGCTGCAGTTCACCAATACGCCGAACACCGGCGTGGTGTTCTTCACCCTGAAGCCGTTCTCCGAGCGCTCGCGCAGCGCCGAGGAGATCAATGCCGAGCTGTACGGCAAGATCTCCGGTCTGCGCGAAGGCATCGCGTTCTCGTTCCTGCCGCCGCCGATCCAGGGCCTCGGCAACGGCTCGGGCTGGTCGCTGTTCGTCGAGGACCGCGCCGGGCTCGGCTACGGCGCGCTGCAGGGCGCCGTGCAGGCCTTCCAGGGCGCTGCGGCGCAGACGCCGGGCATGGGCTTCCCGTTCAGCACCTACCAGGCCAACGTGCCGCAGCTCGACGCCGAAGTCGACCGCGTGAAGGCCAAGGCGCAGGGCGTGCCGCTGACCGAGCTGTTCGACACGCTGCAGACCTACCTCGGCTCGGCCTACGTCAACGACTTCAACATGTTCGGCCGCACCTGGCAGGTGATCGCGCAGGCCGATGGCCGGTTCCGCGACAACGTCGAGGACATCGCCAACCTGCGCACGCGCAATGCCAACGGCGAAATGGTGCCGGTCGGTTCGATGGTGAGCATCAAGCAGACCTACGGCCCCGACCCGGTGCTGCGCTTCAACGGCTATCCGGCCGCCGACCTGCTCGGCGAAGCCGATCCGCGCATCCTGTCGTCGGGCGAGGCGATGGCCAAGGTGACCGAACTGGCGTCGCAGGTGCTGCCGAACGGCATGGGCATCGACTGGAGCGATCTGAGCTACCAGCAGGCCACGCAGGGCAAGGCCGCGCTGGTGGTGTTCCCGCTGGCGGTGCTGCTGGCGTTCCTGGTGCTGGCCGCGTTGTACGAGAGCTGGACGCTGCCGCTGGCGGTGATCCTGATCGTGCCGATGACGATGCTGTCGGCGTTGCTGGGCGTGTGGCTGACCGGCGGCGACAACAACGTGTTCGTGCAGGTCGGCCTGGTGGTGCTGATGGGCCTGGCGTGCAAGAACGCGATCCTGATCGTCGAGTTCGCGCGCGAGCTGGAACTGCAGGGGAAGGGCATCGTCGAGGCCGCGCTGGAGGCCTGCCGCCTGCGCCTGCGTCCGATCGTGATGACCTCGGTCGCTTTCATCGCCGGCACCGTGCCGCTGGTGCTGTCGCACGGCGCGGGCGCGGAAGTGCGCAGCGTCACCGGCATCACCGTGTTCGCCGGCATGCTCGGCGTGACCCTGTTCGGCCTGTTCCTGACCCCGGTGTTCTACGTCGCGCTGCGCAAGCTGGCGGCGCGGCCGCTGGTGCGGCACGACCGGCCCGCGATCGAGGCCGAAGCCGTCGAAGCCTGATCGCAAATACCGGATGGCTGCCGACGGCAGCCGATGGAAAGCTTCGGAACACTCCTTCAACACAAACGGACAAAGGAATCATCGAAATGAACTCGAACTCCAAGATCGCGCTGGTCACCGGCGCCACCCGCGGCATCGGCCTGGAAACCGTGCGCCAGCTCGCCCAGGCCGGCGTGCACACGTTGCTGGCCGGGCGCGACGGCGCACGCGCGTCGGAAGCCGCGCTGAACCTGCAGCTCGACGGCCTGCCGGTCGAGGCGATCACCCTCGACGTCACCGACGCGGCCAGCATCGCGGCGGCGGCGAAGACGGTGCAGGAACGCCACGGCAGGCTCGACATCCTGGTCAACAATGCCGGCATTCTGGTCGATGACGCGACCAAGGGCGTGTCCGGGCAGTCGCTCGAGACCTGGCGCAAGACCTTCGACACCAACGTGTTCGGCGTGATCGAAACCACCCAGGCTTTCCTGCCGCTGCTGCGCAAATCCCAGGCGGGCCGCATCGTCAACGTGTCCAGCCTGCTCGGCTCGATCTCGGAACATCAGAACCCGGCGTCCTTCATCTACGGGTTCAAGGGCGTTCCGGCCTACAACGTGTCCAAGAGTGCGGTGAACGCGTGGACGGTGCATCTGGCCCATGAACTGAAGGACGCCGGGATCAAGGTCAACACCATCCACCCGGGCTATGTGCAGACCGACATGAACAAATCCGGCGACCAGCAGAACGGCGAACTGTCCGTGCCGGAAGGCGCACGCACCAGCGTGAAGCTTGCGCTGATCGGCAACGATGGTCCGACCGGTGGCTACTTCTATTTCGACCAGGTGCTGCCATGGTGATCCAGCTCGATTCGCCGCTGTCCGCCGAGCAGCGCGTCGCCATCGTCGATGCGCTGTACCGCTTCGGCGCCGGCCAGGACCTGAAGGATCGCGGGCTGTTCGAATCCGCCTTCGCCCCGGACGCGGTGCTGGACTTCACCCAGCCCACGCGCGACGTGGGCGGCCGCGAAACCTCGCCGATGCTCGGGCGCAATGCGATCGTCGGCACCGTGTTCGGCAACCTCGAGGACCTCGACACCACGCATACGGTCGCCAACCCGCGGGTGATCGCCTACGACGGCCGCCACGCCGCGTTGTGGGCGCTGGTCGAAGCGCAACACCTGCCGCGCGACGACCATCGTCGCCACCTGCTGCTGAAGAACGTCTACGAAGTGCGGCTTTCGCAGCGGCAGGACCTGTGGCGGATCGAGCACCTGCGCATCCGCAACGTCTGGTGGGACGGCGATCCCGCCGTGCTGTTCCCGCGCCGGGCAAGCGCCGTGCATGCCCCCGCGAACCGAATCCCGGAGCCTTCCGATGCCTAAGACCCCATTCCCCGCGCTGGCCATGCTGGCGCTCGCACTGTCCGCCTGCACCGTCGGGCCGGACTACGTGCGCCCGGATCCGCCGCCCGTCGACGCCTTCGTCCGTCAGGACGCGGTGACGGACGCGCCGGCGCCGGTGGCCGACGCCGAGTTCTGGCGCTCGTTCGGCGATCCGTTGCTGGAACGGCTGGTCGACGCGGCGCTGCTGCACAACCACGACCTGCGCATCGCGCTGGCGAACTACCAGCAGGCCAACGCACTGCTGCGCGACGCGAAATTCGACCGCCTGCCGACGCTGACCGCCAGCGCCGAGGCCAGCGACGTGCGCGCCAGCGCAGGCCAGATGCCGGGCGTCGGCCGCGAAGGCCGCGATTACGAGGACTATTCGACCGGCATCGGCGCGATCTGGGAACTGGATTTCTTCGGGCGCATCCGCCGCACGGTCGAGGCGCAGCGCGCCGAGGCCGAGGCCGGCGCGGCCGACCTGGCCGCGATGCAGGTCGCGGTGGTCGGCGAGCTGGCGCGCACCTATTTCCAGTTGCGCGGCTGGCAGGAACAACTGCGCATCGCGCGCGAGAACGCCGACAGCCAGGCGCGCACCCACCAACTGCTGCAGGTGCGCCAGCAGGCCGGCTTCGGCAGCAGCTTCGACGTCGACCGCGGGCTCGCGCAGCTGGAAAGCACGCGCGCGCGGATCCCGGCACTGGAAGCGGAAATCGCGGTCGCCTCGCACCGGATCGCGGTGCTGACCGGGGTGGCGCCGGAAGCGCTGGTTGCGGAGCTGGATGCGGCCGGCGAGTTGCCGGCGCTGTCGGGGCAGGGCGTCGCCGCCGGCACGCCGGGCGAACTGCTGCGCCGGCGTCCCGACGTCGCCGCGGCCGAGCGTCGCCTGCACGCGGCCACTGCCCGGATAGGCATTGCCACCGCCGACCTGTTCCCGCGCTTCACCCTCGGCGGGCTGATCGGCACGCAGGCGTTCGACGCCGGCGCGCTGTTCGCGCGCGACAGCGAGACGCGCTTGCTGACGCTGGGCATCGACGGTTCGTTCCTCAACGTCGGCCGCGTGCGTGCGCGCATCGCCGCCGCCGCCGCGGCGGCGGCGGGCGACCTGGCCGCGTACGAGCGCGCGGTGCTGGTCGCGCTGGAGGAAACCGAGAACGCGCTGGTGCGGGTTTCGCGCAGCGAACGCGAGGCCGGTTCGCTGCACCGGGCCGCCGAGGCCGGCACGCGCGCGGCCCAGGTCGCGCGGTTGCGCTTCGAGAACGGCGCCATCGACGTGCTGGAGATGCTCGAGGCCGAGCGCGCCAGCCTGCAGGCCGAGGATGCCTACGCGCAGGGCCGGGTGCGCAACGCGCTGGCGCAGGTGTCGCTGTACCAGGCGCTGGCCGGCGGCTGGCCCGACCACGTGCCGGAGGAAAGCATGGCGGGCAATTGATGCCCCGGGGGCACGGCGCACCGTGCCCCCGCCGCGCGATCAGCCCTTCGTCGCCCAGGTATCGCGCAACGTCACGCTGCGGTTGAACACCGGCTTGTCCGCCGTGTGGTCGTAGCGGTCGGCGACGAAGTAGCCGATGCGTTCGAACTGGAAGCTCTGCTCGGGCGTCGCTGTCGCGGCGGCGGGTTCGACGTAGCCGGCGACGACGCGGCGCGATTCCGGGTTGAGGTAATCCTTGTACGACTTGCCGCCTTCGTCGTTGTCCGGGTCCGGCACGGTGAACAACCGGTCGTAGAGTCGGATTTCCGCCGCGACTGCGCGCTTTGCGCCGACCCAGTGGATGGTGCCCTTGACCTTGCGGTTGGCGCCTTCCATGCCGGGGCGCGAAGCCAGGTCGAGCGTGCAGCGCAGTTCGACAACCTTGCCGGATTCGTCCTTCACCACCTCGTCGCAACGCACGATGCCGGCGCCGCGCAGGCGCACGTCGCCGCCGACGGTCAGGCGCTTGAAGCCCGGCGGCGGCACTTCGGCGAAATCCTCGCGCTCGATCCACAGCTCGCGCGAGAACGGCACTTCGCGGGTGCCGGCGCTTTCGTCCTTCGGATGGTTCGGGAACGCCAGCGTCTCCTCGAAATCCTCCGCCACGTTGGTCAGCACCAGCTTCAGCGGGTCGATCACCGCCATGCGCCGCTGCGCGTGCGCGTCGAGGTCGTCGCGCAGCGCGCCCTCGAGGATCGAGATGTCGAGCAGCGAGTTCTGCTTGCTGATGCCGACGCGGTCCACCATGAGGCGCAGCGCGGACGGCGTGTAGCCGCGGCGGCGGATGCCCTGCAGGGTCGGCATGCGCGGATCGTCCCAGCCGTCGACCAGCCCTTCCTGCACCAGCGCCATCAGCTTGCGCTTGCTCATCACCAGGTAGTTGAAGTTCAGGCGCGAGAACTCGATCTGGCGCGGCTTGCCGGCCTCGAACGGATAGCCCTTGTCGGTCAGCGGCTTCAGCAGCTCCGGCGAATGCGCCAGGTCGGCTTTCTCCACGCACCAGTCGTACAGCGGGCGGTGGTCCTCGAACTCCAGCGTGCACAGCGAATGGGTGATGCCCTCGATCGCGTCGCTGAGCGAGTGCGCGAAGTCGTACATCGGGTAGATCGGCCAGGCATTGCCGGTGTTCTGGTGCTCGACGTGCTTGATGCGGTACAGGGCCGGGTCGCGCATGTTCATGTTGCCGGCGGCCATGTCGATCTTCGCGCGCAGCGTGCGCGAGGCGTCGGGGAACTCGCCCGCGCGCATGCGCCGGAACAGGTCGAGGTTCTCCTCGACGCTGCGGTCGCGCCACGGCGAATTGCGGCCCGGTTCGGTCAGGGTGCCGCGGTACTCGCGGATCTGTTCCGGGGTGAGGTCGCAGACGAAGGCGTCGCCCTGCCGGATCAGCTTCTCGGCGGCGAGGTACAGCACTTCGAAATAGTCCGAGGCGTGGCGCAGCGAGTGCCAGTCGAAACCGAGCCAGTGCACGTCGTCCTGGATCGCCTTGACGTACTCGGGGTCTTCCTTGGCCGGGTTGGTGTCGTCCAGGCGCAGGTTGCACCAGCCGCCGAATTCCTGCGCGACGCCGAAGTCCAGGCAGATCGCCTTGGCATGGCCGATGTGCAGGTAGCCGTTCGGCTCCGGCGGGAAGCGGGTGCGGATCGCCGTCTGCCGGCCGCTGGCCAGGTCGTCGCGGACGATCTGGCGGATGAAGTCCTTGCGGGCGGCGCCGTCGGTGGCTGCTTCGTGAACGGGAGTGCTGGTCATGGCTGGAAAAATGCGGGCAATTTGGCATTTTAACCGAGCCCCTCTTGCCGGGGGCCGCGACCGCCACGCTATGCTGCCGATGCGCACTTTTGGAGCGGGTCGTGCGCACGGTTCGTCCGGCCTCCGACCAGGCCGGGCGCCGTTGGTGAAAAGGAGATCCAGCGCGATGGAGCGATCGATGTGGCGTCCGCTTTCGACCGGACAGGGGGCGTGGCGAATCTGGCTGGCATGCCTGTGCGTCGGCCTGGCATCGGCGTGGTCCGCGTGGGCGCAGACCACGGCCACCGGGCGCGCGGTCGACGAACTGCCGTTGCGCATCGTCCTGCTCGACGACGACGCCCGCGCCCACCTCAGCCGTGACGGCCAGGGCATCGTGCTGCCCCCGGACGGGCGCAGCGCCCGGTTCCGGCTCGAGTTCGACCTGCCCGCGACCGCCGGCGCGGAGCATCCATGGGTGCTGCGCTTCAACCGGATCGAGCTGAAGGAGCTGACCGTCGGCGCGCCGGGCTGGCAGCCGCCGACGCAGGATTTCTTCCACCCGTTCGCCAGCGAGGGCCGGCTGCCGGCATCGTTCTGGCGGACGCTGCCCGGCGACTGGAGCGGACCGGCCAGCGTCGAAGTGAGCGCGTCCACCGACCTGATCCGTACCCTGCGCCCGCAACTGGTGCGGATACAGGTGGCGGTGGAACGCGACCGCACCGGGCTGGCGATCGTGGCCGCGCTGTACGCCGGCCTGGGCGTGCTGGGCCTGGTGGCATTGACCCTGCTGCTGGGCTCGCGCGAGCGGGTCTTCCTGAGTTTCCTCGCGGTGATCGCCTCGGCCTTCCTGCTGGTGTCGGTGGTCAACGGCCATGCCTTCGCCGTGCCCGGGCTGCGCCGGCTCGGCGCGCTGGGCGGGCAGGCGGTGAGCCTGTCGATGTTCCTGCTGTGCGCCAGCGGCATCGCGGTGGTGCGCGATTACGTCGGCCCGCAGCGCGCGGCGCCCTGGTTCCGGCGCCTGTCGACGGCCGGCATCGTCGCGATGCTGCTGCTCGCGATCGCCTGCCTGGCCGGGCTGGCGCGCGATCCGGTGCTGATGCAGAGGCTGGTGTCGGCCTGTTGGGTCGTCACCCTGCTGCTGACGACCCTGTCCTTCATCGCCGCCACGATCCGGCGCGCCTGGCTGGCCTGGCCGCTGCTGGTGGCGCTGTTGCCGATGAGCGCGTGCGGCATCCTGTTCGAACTGAGCGTGCGCGGGCAGGTGGGGGAATTCTGGGGCAGCTACGGCTATCTGATCGGCCTGGTGCTGGTGGTGCTGCTGCTGATGGTGGCGCTGATCGGGCGCATCGCCGACTTCCGCGTGCGCCACGAGCGCGAGCGCCTGGCGCGGCTGGCCAGCGAACTGAAGCTGACCCGGCAGTCGGCGCTGGCCGAACTGACCCAGGAACTGCGCCGGCAGCTGCTCGACGTGCCGCTGAAGGACGTCGAGATCTCCGCGGTGCGGATCGCGCTGAAACGGCTGGTGCCGGTGCTGCGCCTGCGTTCGGCCAGCGTGGCGTTGCATCGCGCGGGCCAGGACGACCTGTACATCGTCGAGCCGCCGATCAACGAGACGCGCGTGGTCGCGCGGATCGAGGCGAATGCCGCGCAGTTGCGCACGCTGGCGCGGCAGGAAATGCCGGAGCCGGCGCTGGAACTGCTCACGCCGCGGCGCTCGGTCGATCGCAGCGCTTCGGTCTGGGCCGGCCTGCCGCTGGATACCGGCAACTCGGGCAGCGGCGTCGCCCTGCTCGAACGCAGCGGCCGCGATCCGTTCACCGACGACGAAATCGCCGTGGCGAGCGCGTTCGCCGGCCTGGCGGCGCAGCAGATCGCCGAGGCCCGTTCCACCCACCTGCTGCGCCGTACCGCCGAACTGGACGCCTTGACCGGCGTGCTCAACCGCAGCGCGGTCGATTCCCTGCTGGCGCACAGTTTCGAGGAGTCGTTCCACCAGCAGCAGCAACTGGCGGTGCTGTTCGTCGACCTGGACCATTTCAAGGCGATCAACGACAACCACGGCCACGCCTGCGGCGACCACTGCCTGCGCCAGGTCGCGGAGATCCTGCGCGGCACCCTGCGCGCCGGCGATCACGTCGGCCGCTACGGCGGCGAGGAATTCCTGGTGCTGCTGCCGGGTTGCAACAACAGCCAGGCGGTCGTGCTGGGCGAGCGCCTGCGCAAGGCGGTGGAGCAGACCCCGGTGCACTGGCAGGGCCAGGACATCCGGGTCACGATCAGCGTCGGCGTCAGCTCGCGCTGGGCCTACGAGGACAAGCCGGACGCGGTGGAACGCGCCGACCAGGCGCTGTACACGGCCAAGCGCGAAGGCAGGAACCGGGTCGCCCAGGCGGCGTGACCCGCAGGGGCGTATGCTGCGGCCATGCAAGTCGCTTACCGGGCCGACAACCTGTTCGATGCGCACTTGGCGCGCCACGCGCTGGAGGATGCCGGCATCCCGGCCTTCGTGTTCGGCGAATCCCTGCTGGGTGCGGCCGGCGAATTGCCGCTGTTCGGCGTGCTGCGCGTCTGCGTGCCCGATACCGCGTTGCCGCTGGCGCGCGATGCGCTGCAGGCCGCGGGCCTGCTCGATGCCAACTTGCGCGAGGTGCGTCCAGGCCCCATTTCCGGGGATACGGACGAGCCGGAGCCGCATCCGGCCTAGGAGGCGAACAACAATGGCCAGCCTGCTCGACAAACTCGGCATCGGCGCGTTCAGGCAGCGCCTGCCGCGCGAGGGCGAAGCGTTGCCGGGCCGCGACGCCGAAATGCCGTTGCGCAACGTCCACTTCGTCAACGGACGGCCGTTGCGCGGCGACGCCGAAGGCATGCGGACGATCGACGTCGGCATGGGCTGCTTCTGGGGCGCGGAGCGCAAGTTCTGGCAATTGCCGGGCGTGTGGGTCACCGCGGTCGGCTACCAGGGCGGCACGACGCCGAACCCGACCTACGAGGAAGTCTGCTCCGGGCTGACCGGCCATGCGGAGACGGTGCGCGTGGTGTTCGACCCGGCGCGGGTTTCCCTCGACGAGCTGTTGCGCACGTTCTGGGAGAATCACGACCCGACCCAGGGCATGCGCCAGGGCAACGACGTCGGCACGCAGTACCGGTCCGCGATCCATTGCCACGACGAGGCGCAATACGCCGCCGCCATCGCCAGCCGCGACGCCTACCAGCGGCGCCTGGACGCGGCCGGTTACGGCGCGATCACCACCGGGATCACGTTTCCCGCGCCGGCGTTCTACTACGCCGAGGACTACCACCAGCAGTACCTGGCGAAGAACCCGGGCGGCTATTGCGGCCTCGGCGGTACCGGCGTCAGCTGCGCGATCGGCCTGCAGGCCTGACGCGGTTCAGGCCGCCGCGTATTCGGCGGCGAACATCGCGCGCATCCGGGCGATGTCGTTTTCCCGGTCGGGATGCAGCTGCCGCAGGCAGGCGAGGGCGAAGGACATCGGGCTGGTGCCGGGCGCGGTGATCAGGCCGTTGTCGCCGACCATCGGTTGTGCGCGATAGTGCGCCGCGCCGGCGTAATTCGAGGCGTACTGTTGCAGGAATTCCGGCGAATTGCTGGTGTGCGGCCGCGCGTCGAGCAGGCCGGCATGCGCGAGGGCCAGGGTGGCGCCGCAGATCGCCGCCAGCGGCTTGCCGTTTCCGGCGCGTGCGCGCAGCGCGGCGCTCAGGGCGGGAATCTCGCCTTCCTGCCAGCGGTCGCTGCCCGGCAGGATCCACAGGTCGGCGTCGAGCGGATCGAAATCGGCCAGCGCATGCGGCGGATGGATGCGCAGGCCGCCGATCGAGGTGACCGGCTTGCCGTCGATGCTGGCGACTTCGATTGCGTCGCCGAACCATTCGCGCGCGGCCGGCAGCACCGGGCCGATCTCCCAGTCGGCGACGCCGTCGACCATCACCACCGCGATCTTCGCCATCCCGAAATCTCCCGCACGCGCGTCCCGGCGCTTCAGATCTTTTCGGCGATGCTGTCGCGCAGCGCCTGCAGGTCCTTGGCGAAGACTTCGATGCCGCTGGCCAGTTTTTCCTTCGCCATCGGGTCGGCTTCGAGCGCGGCGGCGTAGCTGGCCGCGGTGACCGGCGGGTAGTCGCCCGGCACGGCGGCGCCGGGCGAGAGCCGGCGCGGCAGTTCGCCGGAATCGGCGTCGAGCTTCTCCAGCAGGTCGGGCGAGATGGTCAGGCGGTCGCAGCCGGCCAGCGCCTCGATCTGCGCGGTCGAGCGGAACGACGCGCCCATCACCACGGTGGCGTGGCCGCGCTTCTTGAATTCGGCATAGACGCCGCGCACGAACTTCACGCCCGGGTCCTCGTCGATGCTCGCCGGCACCTGGCCCCTGGCCACGTACCAGTCGAGGATGCGGCCGACGAACGGCGAGATCAGGAACGCGCCGGCCTCGGCGCAGGCCAGCGCCTGTGCGGGGTTGAAGATCAGCGTGAGGTTGCAGTCGATGCCTTCGGCCTGCAGCTGGCGCGCGGCTTCGACGCCTTCCCAGGTCGCCGCGACCTTGATCAGCACGCGGTCCTTCGCGACGCCGCGCTCGGCGTACATCGCGATGAACTTGCGCGCCTTGGCCACCGTCGCCGCGGTGTCGTAGGCGAGGTCGGCGTCGACTTCGGTCGAGACCCGGCCGGGGATCAGCGCGCTGAGCATGGTGCCGACGCCGATGGTCAGGCGGTCGGCGACTTCGTTGACGACTGCGGCCTTGTCGCCCTGCTGCGCGCGCGCCCAGGCCAGTTCCCTGCCGATCAGCTCGGCGTAGACCGGCAGGTCCAGCGCCTTCTTCACCAGCGTGGGGTTGGTGGTGCAGTCGACCGGCCTGAGGCGCTTGATCGCCTCGTAGTCGCCGGTGTCGGCGACCACGACGGAGAGCTCGCGCAACTGGGCCAGCTTGGACAGGGAAACGGCGGCGGCGGGGGCGTTCATCTGTTCGTCCGGAAGCATCGTCGGGGGGACGGACAGTATGCCTCGCGCCGGCTGAGCCTTCACTGTTCAGCGATGGAAATCGCCACTGGCCTCAGGTTGGTATTCGATGCCGGTCACGCGCAGGCGCAGGTGGCGGCCGCCGGGCGCCTGCCAGTCGATGCACTGGCCGACGGACAGGCCGAGCAGGGCGCTGCCGACCGGGGCCAGCACCGAGACGCGCTGCTTTTCCACGTTGGCGTCGTTCGGATAGACCAGGGTCAGGCGGTGGCGTTCGCCGCTGGATTCGTCGATGCAATCGACGGTGGAATTCATCGTGACCACGTCGCCGGGAACCTGTTCGGGCGGCAGCACTTCGGCGCGGTTGAGTTCTTCCATCAGTGCCGCCGCGGCCGGCAGGCGGCGCAGCGCGGGGCTGTCGAGCAGGGTTTCGAGGCGGTTGAAATCGATGCTGGGGACGATCAGCGAAGGCGGCAGGCCGCTGGCGTGGATGTTTTGCATATGAAGGATTCCTCGGGTTTTCGTCGGTGCAGAAAAGGAAACGGGCGACGCGTCGCCGCGCCGCCCATCGGGTTCCTGTTTGCAGGGCAACCGTAGCCCGGAAACCGGGGTGGTTCAAGCGCTCCGGGGTCGCAAGGGCGGCGCGGGCACAAATGTTCAACCAAACAGTTGACAATTGCCGGCGGCGGCGTATATTCAACCTTATGGTTGACAAATCTCCCGAACAGCTCGACGCCGTGTTCCGCGCCCTGGCCGACCCGACCCGGCGCGCGATGCTGCGCGAGCTCGCCGCACGGCCGCGCACCGTCGGCGAGCTCGCCGCGCCGTTCGACATTTCGCTGGCTGGCGCGTCGAAACACATCCAGATGCTGGAACGTGCCGGGCTGATCCGGCGCGAGGTACAGGGCCGGGTGCATACCTGCCGGCTCGATGCGCAACCGCTGCATGCCGGCATGGAATGGATCCGCCACTACGAGCGCTTCTGGAACGCCAGGCTCGACGTCCTCGAGGCACTGCTTGCGGCCGACGAGGCCGCCAAACCCGCGGCGGCCCGGCCCGCACGCAAACCCCGCAACCCACGGAGGAAACCATGAGCATCGCCATCACCCCCGAAGCCGATTACGGCACTGTCGCCGCACCCGGCACGGTGCGCATCCAGCGCCTGCTGCCGGGTCCGGTCGAGCGCATCTGGGCCTATCTGACCGACGGCGAACTGCGCCGGCAATGGCTGGCGGCCGGCGACATGGCGCCGCAGGCCGGTTCGTCGTTCGAACTGGTCTGGCGCAACGACGAGTTGACCGACCCGCCGGGCCGCAAGCCGGAGGGTTTCGGCGAAGAACACCGGATGCAAAGCCGCATCGTCGAGTTCGACCCGCCGCGCCGGCTCGTCTTCACCTGGGGCGACAGCGGCAAGGTCGCCTTCGACCTCGAGCCGAAGGGCGGCAAGGTCATGCTGACCGTGCTGCACGAGGGCATTTCCGACCGCAACAACATGCTGATGATCGGTGCCGGCTGGCACATGCACCTCAACGTGCTGGAAGCGCGCACCGGCGGCCGGGAAACCGAGCCGTTCTGGGACGGCTGGCTGCGCCTGCGCGGCGAATACGAGCGGCGCGTGCCGGCCTGAGTCCGGGAAAACGAACACGTCGACCGAAGGAGGCGGGAAATGAAATACCGAGGCAGTTGCCATTGCGGGCGGATCGCGTTCGAGGCCGAAGGCGAAATCGGCGGCGTGCTGTCCTGCAATTGCTCGATATGCCGGCGCAAGGGCTCGCTGCTGTGGTTCATTCCGCGGCCGCGACTGAACCTGCTGGCCGGGGCGGAAGCCATGGGCACGTATACCTTCAACAGACATGCGATCGCGCACCGCTTCTGCCCGGATTGCGGTATCCACCTGTTCGCCGAGGCCACGGGTCCGGACGGCCAGCCGATGGCGGCGGTCAACGTGCGCTGCCTCGAAGGCGTCGACCTGGAGTCGTTGCCGGTGCAGCACTACAACGGACGCGATATCTGAGGGCGAATGTCGATTCCGGCGGCGCCGGTTCGTCGCTAGTGCATCCCGACCGGAAATCGCCCCATGAACCCGCATCCGACCGCAACTTCACTGGCCATGGACCGCAACTGGGCGCTGGTCGCCGCCGGCGCGGTGCTGGGTTGCGTCGGCATCGGCGCGCTGTTCGCGCTGGCGGTGCTGCTGCAGCCGATGGGCAGCGCCACCGGCTGGTCGCGCGCGGGCCTGTCCAGCGCCATGACCCTGGCATTCCTGGCCATGGGCCTGGCCGGATTCGGCTGGGGTACGCTCAGCGACCGCGTCGGCCCGCGGGTGTGCGTGCTGGCCGGTTCGCTGCTGCAGGGCCTGGCCTGCATCCTGGCCAGCCGCGCCGACAGCCTGCTGCAGTTCCAGCTGAGCTACGGCGTGCTGCTGGGCGCGGCGGTCGCCAGCTTCTTCGCCCCGGTGGTCGCGGCGACGGTGTCCTCGTTCGAGAAGCGCCGCAACCTGGCGGTGTCGCTGGTCGCGGCGGGTGCGGGCGTGGCGCCGATGACGATGTCGCCGCTGGTGGCCTGGCTGGTCAGCCACTACGACTGGCGTACCACGCTGCTGATCGTCGGCGTGCTGGTCTGGGCGCTGAGCCTGCCCGCGGTCTGGTTCGTGCGCGCGTCGCCGCAGGCGGGTGCGGACGAAGCGGCGACCGCGGGACCGGCCAGGATGACCGCGGCACAGGCCCTGCGCTCGCGCCCCTTCATCGTGCTGGCACTGGCCTTCTTCGCCTGTTGCCTTGCGCATTCCGGGCCGATCATCCACACCGTGAGCTACGCGGTCGGTTGCGGCCTGTCGCTGACCTCGGCGGTCACCATCTACAGCATGGAAGGCGCGGCGGGACTGGCGGGGCTGCTGCTGTTCGGCGTGCTGGGCGACCGCTGGGGCGCCAAGCCGGTGCTGGCGACCGGGCTGGCGGTGCAGGGAATCGCGGCGGTGTCGTACCTGGGCGTCAGCCAGCTGTCGGGCTTCTATGCGGTGGCGTTCGTGTTCGGCATGGCCTACGGCGGCACCATGCCGCTGTACGCCTCGCTGGCGCGCGAGGCTTTCCCGCCGCGCATCCTGGGTACGGTGCTGGGCGCGGCGAAAATGCTCTCCTGCCTGGGCATGGCGCTCGGGCCGCTGCTCGGCGGCGTCCTGTACGACCGTTACGGCAGCTACGCCTGGATGTACGTCTGTTCGATGCTGGTCGGGCTGGCGGCCGCGGCGATCGTGCTGCTGTTCCCGTCGTCGCGGCGTCCGCCGGAGCGCCACGGCTTCGGCCCCGCGTTGCAGGGCTGACGCGCCGCAGGCCCGGCAGGTCGCGCGCGGACGCGCCTAGGCGGGCTTCGCGCGCGCCGCGGCCTTGCGCGGACGCGGCGCGCCGAGGTCCGCGGTCGGCGTGAACAGTTCGCCGGGCAGGTCGCGGAACACGCCGGCCAGCTTCGACAGGAACCCGCCCATCGCCGAGCTCTTGCGCCAGAGCATGGCGATGCGCCGGCTCGGGTGCGAGTCGCTGAAGCCGAGCAGGCGGATGTTGTGCGAACGCGCCACCGGCGGCTTCACCGCCAGCGTCGGCAGCAGCGTCGCGCCGACGTTGGCGGCGACCATCTGCCGCAGCGTCTCCAGGCTGGTGGCGCGGAATTCGGATTTCTCGTTGGCGCCGGACAGGCGGCAGACCTCGAGCGCCTGTTCGCGCAGGCAGTGGCCGTCTTCCAGCAGCAGCAGCTTCTGTTCGGACAGTTCGCTCAGGCTCAGCGAATCGCGCTTGGCCAGCGGATGCGTTTCCGGCACCGCGAGCAGGAACGGTTCCTCGAACAGCGGTTCGACGTGCATCTGCTCGTCGTGTACCGGCAGCGCCAGCAGGCCGGCGTCCAGCTTGCCTTCGCGCAATCGCGACAGCAGCACGTCGCTCTTCTCCTCGACCAGCAGCAACTCCAGTTGCGGGAAGCGCTCGCGGATGCGCGGAATCACGTGCGGCAGCAGGTACGGGCCGAGCGTCGGGAAAATGCCGAGCCGCACCGTGCCGGCCTCGGGGTCCTGGCTGCGCCGCGCGGCCTCCTTCATCTGCTCGATCTCGGCGACGATGCGCCGCGCACGTTCGGCGGCATCGCGCCCGGCCGGGGTCAGCATCACCTTGCGCGGCGCGCGCTCGACCAGCGGCACGCCCAGCTCGTCTTCCAGCTTGCGGATCTGGGTCGAGAGCGTGGGCTGGCTGACGAAACTGGCCGCCGCAGCCTTGCCGAAGTGCTTGTGGTCGGCCAGGGCCACCAGGTATTTGAGATCGCGCAGGTTCACGGGCCGGCCTTCATATGTCCTGTCTATCTATGTATGGCAATTGCATTGCGATATCAATTGCCGGCTGCGTTTTGCGGCACCGAGCAAGCCCGGCGCTACAAAAGGCGCGGCCAATGAAAAACCCGCCGGTTGCGCGGCGGGTTTCGTTCGGTTCAGGCGACCTCGGCCTCGGCTTCGGCCGGCGTTGCCGGCGCAGGCGCCGCTGCGGCGACCGGCGCCGAACTGCGGATCAGGTGGTCGAACGCGGCCAGCGAGGCCTTCGCGCCTTCGCCCATCGCGATCACGATCTGCTTGTACGGCACGGTGGTGCAGTCGCCGGCGGCGAACACGCCCGGAACGTTCGTCGCGCCGCGCGCGTCGACCACGATTTCGCCGCGCGGGCTCAGTTCGACCGTGCCCTTCAGCCATTCCGTGTTCGGCAGCAGGCCGATCTGCACGAAGATGCCTTCCAGCTCGAGCGTGCGGTGCTGGTGCGATTCGCGGTCCTCGTAGACCAGGCCGGTGACCTTGGAACCGTCGCCGAGCACCTCGGTGGTCGCCGCCGAGACGACGACGTCGACGTTCGGCAGGCTGCGCAGCTTGCGCTGCAGCACTTCGTCGGCGCGCAGCTGCGCGGCGAATTCGATCAGGGTGACGTGTTCGACGATGCCGGCCAGGTCGATCGCCGCCTCGACGCCGGAGTTGCCGCCGCCGATCACCGCCACGCGCTTGCCCTTGAACAGCGGGCCGTCGCAGTGCGGGCAGTAGGCCACGCCCTTGTTGCGGTACTGCTCTTCGCCCGGCACGTTCATCTGCCGCCAGCGCGCGCCGGTCGACAGGATCACGCTCTTCGACTTCAGCGAAGCGCCGTTGGCCAGCTTCACTTCGACCAGGCCGTCGGCGCCGGCGGGAACCAGCTGCTCGGCGCGCTGCAGGTTCATCACGTCGACCTCGTACTGGCGCACGTGCGCTTCGAGCGCCGCGGCCAGCTTCGGGCCTTCGGTCTCCTGCACCGAAACGAAGTTCTCGATCGCCAGCGTGTCCAGCACCTGGCCGCCGAAGCGCTCGGCCGCCACGCCGGTGCGGATGCCCTTGCGCGCGGCGTAGATCGCCGCGGCCGCGCCGGCCGGGCCGCCGCCGACGACGAGCACGTCGAAGGGCGCCTTCTGCGAGATCTTCGCCGCTTCGCGCTTGCCGGCGCCGGTGTCGATCCTGGCGACGATTTCCTCCAGCGTCATGCGGCCGTTGCCGAACATCCCGCCGTTGAGGAACACGGTGGGCACGCCCATGATCCCGCGGCGTTCGATTTCATCGCGGAACACGCCGCCGTCGATGGCGACGTGCGAGATGTTCGGGTTCAGCACCGCCATCAGGTTCAGCGCCTGCACCACGTCCGGGCAGTTGTGGCAGCTCTGCGAGAAGAACGTCTCGAAACGGAACTCGCCCTCGAGATTCTTCACCTGCGCGATAGCGTCCTGCGCGGCCTTGGATGGATGGCCGCCGACCTGCAGCAGCGCCAGCACCAGCGAGGTGAATTCGTGGCCCATCGGCAGGCCGGCGAAGCCCAGGTGGATTTCCTCGCCCGGCGAGCGGATCGAGAACGATGGCGTGCGGTCGCCCGGGTCGCGGTGTTCGCGGTAGGAAACCATGTCCGACAGCGCTTCGATCTCGGTCAGCAGTTCGCGCATTTCGCGCGAGGCGTCGCCGTCGTCCAGCGCGGCGACCAGCAGCACCGGGCGGGTCAGGCGTTCCAGGTAGGCCTTGAGCTGGGTCTTGAGGTTGGCGTCCAACATGGGGAAGGTTCTCCGGTGCAGCATCGGCAGGAAGCAATCCGCAAGTCGCGCCGTGCGCGCATTGCGGATTGCCGCCTCGGGGCGTGGTTCATCGGATCGCGCTCCCCGCGGACGGGGAGGGCGACGGAGCAGTGCGGGTGGCGCCCGGCATCCCGCCGGTCGCCGGCCTTCGCCCCGCCGTTGCCCGGCGGGGCGAAGGATTCTTGCGTCGGCGGGTCAGATCTTGCCGACCAGGTCCAGCGACGGGGCCAGGGTCTTCTCGCCTTCCTTCCACTTGGCCGGGCACACCTCGCCCGGGTGGCTGGCGACGTAGCGCGCGGCCTTGAGCTTGCGCACGGTTTCGGTGACGTCGCGGGCGATGGCGTTGTCGTGGACTTCCATGGTCTTGATCACGCCGTTCGGGTCGATGACGAAGGTGCCGCGCAGGGCCAGGCCTTCGTCCTCGATCAGCACGTCGAACGCCTTGGCCAGCTTGTGCGCCGGGTCGCCGATCAGGGCGAACTTGGCCTTGCCCACCGCCGGCGAGGTCTCGTGCCAGACCTTGTGCGAGAAGTGGGTGTCGGTGGTGACGATGTAGACCTCGGCGCCGGCGGCCTGGAACTCGGCGTAGTGCTCGGCGGCGTCCTCGATCTCGGTCGGGCAGTTGAAGGTGAAGGCGGCCGGCATGAAGATCAGCACGGACCATTGGCCCTGCAGGTCCTTCTCGGTGACTTCGATGAACTGGCCGTTCTTGTAGGCGTTGGCCTTGAACGGCTGGACGGCGGTGTTGATCAGGGACATCTGCGGTTCCTCGTTGAGGGTTGGGAAAGGACTGGGCGGTGTTGCCACGCAACAAATTTATGCTGTCAGGCACAATCGGTAAAATCGATTGATAGAATTATATAGATAGTCAAAACCTATTGGTATGTCCGATCGGTGGTCTCGACCGGGGCCCGGCAACCCCGCCGCGCCGGCCAGCCACCCGATCCGGCATGGAAAATCCTTCCCAACCAAGTGGATACGATGAGCTCGACCTTCAACCCATCGGCTTCGCGGCGAATCGACCAGCTGCTGCGCGAGGCGTCGGCGGCCGTGGATCGCGCCGATGCCGAGTTGCTGCTGGCCCACGCCGCGGGCCGCGACCGCGCCTGGCTGTTCGCCCATGCCCCCGACGAACTGGACGCCGCGCAGGCCGAGGCCTTCGCCGGACTGGTCGCGCGCCGGGTTCCCGGCGAGCCGGTGGCCTACCTGACCGGCAGGCGCGGCTTCTGGACGCTGGACCTCGAAGTCGGCCCCGACACGCTGATTCCGCGCCCCGAAACCGAATTGCTGGTCGAACTGGCGCTGGCGCGCCTGCCGCAGGGTGAAGCCGCGCGCGTCGCCGACCTCGGCACCGGCAGCGGCGCGATCGCGCTGGCCATCGCCAGCGAGCGGCCGCAGGCGGCGGTGGTCGCCACCGACTTCAGCAAGGCTGCGCTGGCCGTCGCCGTGCGCAACGCGCAGCGCAACGGCATCGACAACGTTTGGTTCCGCCGCGGCGACTGGCTGGAAGCACTTGGCGCCGAACGCTTCGACCTGATCGCCAGCAATCCGCCGTACATCGCCGACGGCGACCCGCACCTGGACGAAGGCGACCTGCGCTTCGAACCGGCAATCGCGCTTTCGTCCGGCACGGACGGGCTGGAAGCGATCCGCGGAATCATCGCCGGCGCGCCGGCGCACCTGGCACCCGGCGGCTGGTTGCTGCTGGAACACGGCTGGGGGCAGGGCGAAGCAATCCGCGCGCTATTGCACGACGCGGGTTTCGCCGACGTCGCGACCGAACGCGACCTCGAGAGCCGCGACCGGGTGTCGCTGGGCCGGATGCCTTGAGCCGTCGGCCCCGCGCGGGCGGGAACGACGGGCAAAAGCTTCATGCCGCCGGGTTAGACTTCCGCATCCCGGAACGAAATCCCGTCATGCGCACCCTCTACCCCGACATCGAGCCCTACGACACCGGCCTGCTGAAGGTCGACGACCGCCATACGCTCTATTACGAGCAGTGCGGCAACCCGCGGGGCAAGCCGGCGGTATTCCTGCACGGCGGCCCGGGCGGCGGCTGCAGCCCGAAGATGCGCCGCTTCCACGACCCGGAGAAGTACCGCATCGTGCTGTTCGACCAGCGCGGCAGCGGCCGTTCCACGCCGCACGCGGACCTCGTGGACAACACGACCTGGGACCTGGTCGCCGACATCGAGAAGCTGCGCGAAAAACTCGGCATCGACCGCTGGCAGGTGTTCGGTGGCTCGTGGGGCTCGACGCTGGCGCTGGCCTACGCGGAAGCCCATCCGCAACGCGTCGCCGAGCTGGTGCTGCGCGGCATCTTCATGCTGCGCCGCTGGGAGCTGGAATGGTTCTACCAGGAAGGTGCCAACCGCCTGTTCCCCGACGCATGGGAACACTACGTCGCCGCGATCCCGCCGGTCGAACGCCACGACCTGATCTCGGCGTTCCACCGCCGCCTGACCAGCGACGACGCGGAAACGCGGCTGGCGGCCGCGCGCGCGTGGAGCGTGTGGGAAGGCGCGACCAGCTTCCTGCAGGTCGACCCCGATTTCGTCAGCAGCCACGAGGACGCCGAGTTCGCGCTGGCCTTCGCCCGCATCGAGAACCATTACTTCGTCAATGGCGGCTTTTTCGAGGTCGAGGACCAGTTGCTGCGCGACGCGCACCGCATCGCCGACATCCCCGGCGTGATCGTGCACGGCCGCTACGACGTGGTCTGCCCGCTGCAGAATGCCTGGGACCTGCACAAGGCCTGGCCGAAGTCGAAGCTGGCGATCACGCCGGCCTCGGGGCATTCCGGCTTCGAGGCGGAGAACGTCGACGCGCTGGTGCGCGCCACCGACGAATTCGCGGCCTGACGCCGCAGGGCGGGGTCACCCGCGCCGCGAGCCGTCCAGGTTGTGCTCGATCAGCCACAACCCGGCCCACAGCTTGGCGTCGAGTTCGTAGCCTTCGGCGAGTTTCCGCGTCAGCCACGCCGCGGCTTCGGGGCGCGGGATTTCGTGCACGGTGATGTCCTCGTCGGGGTCGCCGCCGCCTTCGCCGATCTTGCGCAGGCCGGTGGCGCGGACGAAGGCGATCCTTTCGCTGGTCAGGCCGGACGACGTCGGGCCGACCAGCAGGACTTCGGCGCGGTCCGCGGTCCAGCCGGTTTCTTCCTCCAGCTCGCGGATCGCCGAAAGCTCGATGCTTTCGTCGGCGTGGATGTCGCCGACCAGGCCGGCCGGCATTTCGATGGTCGGCGCCTGCAGCGGCACGCGGAACTGCTCGACGAAGACGACCCTGTCGTCCGGGGTCACCGCGATGATGATCGCGGCCAGCCCGTCGGCGTGCGTGCGCTCGACGTATTCCCACGTGCCACGGACCACCATGCGCACGTACTTGCCCTCGAAAACGGTCTGCGGTGCAACGGTCTTCTTGTCCATGTGCGGATGTTAGCCGGTCGAGGATGCCGCTTCCTGCAGCCGGCGACGGGTCACCGGCCCGAAGCGCAGCGCGTCCGCCAGCGATTCCAGCATGCCGGCATCGGCCGCGGCGCGGCGGAAGTCGGGTTCCGCATCGCCGATCGGCGCGTCCAGCGAAATCGTGGTCAGCTGCCGCCACAGCAGCGCATGCTCGCGCTGCTCGCGCAGGCGCGCGGCCATCTGCGCGGCGCCGCGCAGGCGCAGGAACGGCACTTCGTCCAGCCGCCCCAGCAGGGTGTCGAGGTCGCCGAAGTGCGCCAGCAGCACCGCCGCCGACTTCGCGCCGATGCCGGTGATGCCGGGGATGTTGTCGACGGCGTCGCCGCACAGCGCCAGGTAGTCGGCGATCTGCCGCGCTTCGACGCCGTGCCGCGCCTTGACCCCGTTGACGCCCCAGCGCTGGTTGCGGGCGTAGTCCCACTGCTCGTCGCGTTCGTGCAGCAACTGCGACAGGTCCTTGTCGGCGGAAACGATCACGCCGCGGTAGCCCTTCGGCCGCATCGCGTGCAGGGCGCTGCCGATCAGGTCGTCGGCCTCGTATTCGCCGTGCGCCAGCACGTTCAGGCCCAGCGCCGCGCACAGCGCCTTGCAATGGCGGAACTGGCGCTTGAGTTCCTCCGGCGCCGGCTCGCGATTGGCCTTGTAGGCCGGATAGATGCGGTTGCGGAAGCAGCTGTCCAGCGCCTCGTCGAAGGCGACGGCGATGTGCCGTGGCCGCTCCTTCTCCAGCAGTTCGAGCACGAAGCGGGCGAAGCCGTGGACGGCATTCGTCGGCCAGCCTTCGGCGTCGTGGAATTCGTCCGGCATCGAATGCCAGGCGCGGAACACGTACAGGCTGGCGTCGACGAGGTGTAGCGTGTTCATGCGGGCAACGGGTGGAGGGGAGCGGGAAACGGGCGGGAGGACGAGGGATGGTACGTCTTCGCCCGTCCCTCGTTCCGGTTCACTCGTTGTCTTGCCAATCGGTCAGCAGGGCCGCGGCGTCGGGCCGTTCGCGTTCCGGCGCTTCCAGCTTCGGCGTGCCAATGTGGATGAAACCGACGATGGTTTCGTCCGCGGCCACGCCCAGCAACCCGCGGATCCCGTCGTCGTATGCGGCCCAGCTGGTCAGCCACGCCGCGCCGAAGCCCAGCGCCTGCGCCGCCTGCAGCAGCGCGAAACAGACGCTGCCGGCGCTGAGCAGCTGTTCGATCTCCGGTACCTTCGGGCTGGGTACCGGCCGCGCGACCACCGCGACGATCACCGGCGCGAACGAAAAACGGGCGCGATCCTTCTCGATCGCCGCCGCGGACGCGTCGGGGTCCAGCTGCAGCGCGCGCGCCGCCAGCTTCCCGCCCAGCGCGTGGCGCGCTTCGCCGGCAATCCGCAGGAAGCGGAACGGCGCCAGCTTGCCGTGGTCGGGCACGCGCACGGCGGACTGCAGCATCCGGATCAGGGTGGGCCGGTCGGGGCCGGGTTCGCCCAGTTGCCTGGCGGGGACCGAGCGGCGGGCATCGAGGAAATGCAGTGGGTCGGGGG
This sequence comes from Pseudoxanthomonas sangjuensis, assembly GCF_010211755.1. Lineage (GTDB taxonomy): Bacteria > Pseudomonadota > Gammaproteobacteria > Xanthomonadales > Xanthomonadaceae > Pseudoxanthomonas_A > Pseudoxanthomonas_A sangjuensis. The sequence continues at coordinate 32,101 of NZ_PDWR01000030.1, forward strand.
CGGACATGCACGGAGTTTAGCGGGTCGTGGCGCAGGCGCGGGGAAAGTGCCAAGCCTGTCACTGTCGGGTTCGATCCGGTTTCCTTACCATGCCGTTGCGGAACAGGGGCCGCGTTCACCACGGAACCAGCAACGCCTACCGGGGGCGGGGAACCTTGCGCATGTCGATAGGCAACAATCCATCACGGGAACCCGGCCGCAACGCGCGGCTGCTCGAGCGGGCGAGGGACGTCGCGCTGCCGTCGCTGGTGGACGTGTTCGACGTGGCGCTGGGGCGGCTCGACGATGCCCTGTTCGACCGCGCCGAACGCGCCGGTTCCGCGCAGCTGGCGTTCCTCGACGGCATGCGCGAACTGCGCCGGCGCCGCCATGAAGTCGTCGGCGCGTTCCGGGTCCAGTTGAACACGGCCTGGCAGGCCATGGCGGAGCGGGCGCCGCTGTCGGTGGAACACGTGCTGGCGCCGCCGCAGCCGGGCGACCTGACCCTGGTTTCGGAAGAGGAACTGGAATCGCGCCTGGCCGCGCGCAATCTCGCCGCCACGATCCAGCGCGAATACAGGCCGCTGCTGGTGCGCCTGGAGCGCCGCCTGGGTTACCTGGCCGGCGTGGAACTGGACGGCGACCACAACCCGCTGGGTTCCGAGCACGTCGCCGTGGCGGTGCGCGAGGCCTTCGCCGATTGCGACCTGAGCCTGGAAGTGCGGCTGGTCGTGCTGAAGCTGTGCGAGCGCGACCTGGTGCCGGAACTGGGCCGCGTCTACGAAAAGCTGGACCAGTTGCTGGCGCAGCAGGCCGATACCGGGCCGGAACCGCCGGCGAGCCGCGAGCAGGCCCGCCCGCCGGCTCCGGATGGCAACGAGGACAGCGCGCCGGCGTGGGCCGCGCGTTTCCTCAACCGCATGTCGAACCTGCGCGGCTTCATGCAGTCCGAAGCCGATGCCTACGCTGCGCCGCCGGGCGGTTACGGCGGGGTGCGCGAAACCCAGGGCGTGCTGCTCGAGGCCCTGTACGGCCTGATCCAGGAATCGCGCGGCATGCATCCCGCCATGGCCGGGCACGGCGCCGGGCACCGCCCGTTGTCGCAGCAGGAAATGCTGTCGGCGCTGTCGCTGCTGCAGACCACGCCCAGCGCCGCGTTGCGCGCGGCGATCGGCGATGCCGGCGAATCGCTGGCGCAGCGGCTCAAGCACGAGGTGCTGACCAGCGCCACCCGCCTCGGCATGGATACGTCGGCCGCGCACCTGTCGCCGATGGACGAGGATGCGATCGACCTGGTCGGCATGCTGTTCGACGTGATGCTGGACGAGCGCGACCTCGAAGGGCGTTCGCGCGAACTGATCGGCCGCCTCGCGGTGCCGTTCGTCAAGGTCGCGATGCTCGACCGGCACATGTTCGTGCAGAAGGACCACCCGGCGCGGCGCCTGCTCAACGCGCTGGCCGAGGCCTGCGAAGGCAACAGCGGCGAGACCGCGGCCGAGCGCACGCTGATGGCCAAGGTCGAGGAGATCGTCGAGCGGCTGGTCGCCGAGTTCAACGAGACCCTCGCCATCTTCATGACCCTGGAGGAGGAGTTCCGCGAATTCCTCGTCCAGCACCGCCGCCGCATCGAGATCGCCGAGCGCCGCGCCGCCGAGATCCAGCGCGGCCAGGAGCGCCTCGAAGCGGCGCGCGCGCGGATGGAGTCGGAACTGTCGGCGCGCCTGGACGGGCGCAAGGTGCCGCAGGCGATCGAGGACTTCATGCGCCAGCCGTGGGCGCACCACGTGACCATGACCCTGCTGCGCGAAGGCGAGGACGGCGACGGCCTGCGCGAGGCGCTGGCGCTGGCCGACGGCGTGCTGGAAGAGTTGGGCGAAGCGCAGCTGCAGATCGTCGGCAAGCCGTGGCTGCAGGCATGGCGGCCGGCGTTGCAGAAGGTGTTCGCCAGCGTCGGCCTCAACGCGGATGCCGCCGGCGCGGCGGTCGATGCGCTGCACGACACGCTGCAGGCGGTGGCGTCGGCGCGGCCGGACCTGGAAAAGCAGCTGCCGGAACTGCCGCCGGTGGCGCTGCCGAAGGCGGCGGAGGACGAGGTTTCGCCGGTGCACCTGGTCGGCGGCACCGACACCCTGGAGGATTTCGATCCCACCGACGCCGATCATTTCCGTTCGTTGCCGATCGGCACGTGGCTGGACTTCATCGACAAGGACAACAAACTGCAACCGGGCAAGCTGTCGTGGGTCAGTCCGATCTCGTCGCGCCTGCTGTTCGTCAATCGCCGCGGCGTGCGCTTCTGCGTGGCGTCGCCGGAAGAGCTGGCGGTGATGGTGCGGATGGGGCGGTTGCGCAAGCACGAGGACGAGGACGCCTTCGACGCGGCGATGATGGGCGTGATCGACAAGCTGGACAGCGAGAAACGCTCCGTCGAGGTTTGATCGGCAGTTCCTCCCGTCGCGCAACACCCTTTCTCCTGCTTGCGGGAGAACGTGCCCGAAGGGCGGATGAGGTGGGCGCAGCGAGCCGTTTGGCGTCCTTGGCGTCTTCCAAAGCCGCCCCTCAGCCTCGGCGCTGCGCGCCTTTCCCCCTCCCGCAAGCGGGAGGGGGTTGCAACATTGGCGCCGCGCTACGGACCCGGATCGCATTTGCTAGCATCGCCCCGTACACACACGGTCGGGCGAGGGGCACATGGCGGTCGGGATTCGGGTGTTGCGGGAATCCGCTCCGGGCGAGCGGCGCGTGGCGGCGACGCCGGAAACGGTGAAGAAGCTGGTCGCGGCCCAGGCGACCGTGCAGGTCGAAAGCGGCGCGGGCGCGGCGGCGGGGTTCGTCGATGCGGCCTACGCCGACGCCGGCGCGCAGATCGTCGACGCATCGGGCCGCGACGGCGCGGACCTGGTGCTGTGCGTGCAGCCGCCCGACGCGGCGACGCTCGGCCAGTTGAAGCCGGGCGCGGCGCTGGTCGGCATGCTGCATCCGCAGGCCGACGAAGCGCGCGGCGAGGCGATCAGGTCGCGTGGCCTGGTCGCGTTCCCACTCGAGCGCCTTCCGCGCACGACGCGCGCGCAGGCGATGGACGTGCTCAGCTCGCAAGCCGGCATGGCCGGCTACAAGGCCGCGCTGATCGCGGCGGAACTCGCGCCGCGCTTCTTCCCGATGCTGACCACCGCGGCGGGCACGATCCGCCCGTCGAAGGTGCTGGTCGTCGGCGCCGGCGTGGCCGGCCTGCAGGCGATCGCGACCGGCAAGCGGCTCGGCGCGCAGATCGAAGGCTTCGACGTGCGCCCGGAAACGCGCGAGCAGATCGAGTCGCTGGGCGGCAAGTTCCTCGACCTCGGCGTCAGCGCCGCGGGCGAGGGCGGTTATGCGCGGCAGCTGACCGACGAGGAACGCGCGTTGCAGCAGCAGCGGCTGGCCGATCACCTGAAGGGCATCGACGTGGTGATCTGCACGGCGGCGGTGCCGGGGCGCCCGGCGCCGAAGATCATCAGCAGGGCGATGGTCGAGGGGATGAAACCGGGTAGCGTGATCGTGGACCTGGCCGCGGAAACCGGCGGCAACTGCGAGGTCACGGCGCCGGGCCAGACCATCGATCACGGCGGCGTGGTCGTGTCCGGCCCGCTCAACCTCGCCAGCATGGGCGCGGTGCATGCCAGCGAGATGTACGCGCGCAACGTGTTCAATTTCGTGTCGCTGTTCGTCAAGGACGGCGCGATCGCGTTCGACTGGGGCGACGAGTTGCTGGCGAAGACGGTCTGGCCGGAGCGCGGGTGAGTCGCAATTCTCGGCGTCATCCGCTCTGATCGCCATGAAGCCGCCCGGCAAGCCCCTGGCATTCTTCGCCATGTTGCTTGGCATGGCTTATCTGGCGATTTGTGGCCTGTTGTACCTGTCGCAGCGCAGCTTCATTTACTTTCCGACGCCACGGCATGCGGGCATCCCGGCCTTTGTCCTGGACGGTGGCGATGCGGACGTGGTGGTATCGACGAACGGCGCCGAGGGGCCATGCGCGGTACTGTATTTTGGCGGCAACGCCGAGGACGTGTCGCTGACGGTGGGACAGCTGAGTCGCGCCTTCCCCGGCCATGTCGTGTATGCGATGCATTACCGGAGTTTCGGCGGAAGCACTGGAAACCCCTCGGAACATGCATTGGTCGCGGACGGCAAGCGCCTGTTCAACCTGGTGGCCGGGAAACATTCGTGCATCGTGATCGTCGGCCGTAGCCTCGGCAGCGGAATCGCGATCCAGGTCGCAGCGGGGAAACCCGTCCGGCATCTGGTGCTGGTCGCGCCGTACAACAGCATCCTGGAGCTGGCCAAGCAGAGATTTCGACTGTTTCCGATCGGATTGATCCTGCGGGACAGGTACGAATCGTGGCGCTATGCGCCGCTGGTCCGCGCCCCGACAACGCTCATCCTTGCCGGCAGGGACCGGGTCATCCCCAACGCGAGTTCGTTCCGGCTCGCGAATGCCTTCGTGCCCGGCATGGCCAAAGTGGTCAGGATCCCGGGTGCAGATCACAACAACGTGTCGGAGTTTCCCGAGTACGCGGCGGCCCTCGGGGGAGCCGAGGCAACGAAATGAATTGAGCACGAGGGATCCGGGTAGCCCGGGTAGGGCGGGTTTCAACCCGCCGCGGATGTGCCGACGAGCGTCACGCGCGGGTCATGACCCGTCCTGCCTGTTTACGGAATAGGGGCCGGGGCAAATACCGGCTCGAAACGCATATTCCC
>NZ_PDWR01000031.1 GCF_010211755.1 Pseudoxanthomonas sangjuensis
GACGCTATCGGCGGTGCGATGGGAGCCGGCGATGCGGGCGCACTACCAACAATTGCGGGCACGTGGAAAGGTGGCCAAGGTCGCGCTGGTGGCGTGCATGCGCAAGCTGCTGACGATCGTCAATGCGAGGCGGCGGGACGAGTTGAAGGCCTTGGCGGCTGTCGCCTAAAGGCACCTTCTCAAGACAGTTGCTGAATTAAGCCGACCCGCGAAGCGGGTTCGGCTTGAATGAATTGTTAGGTGCGTGGCAGCAGGCCTTCATGAACCAGCACCTCCATGACCCGTGGCAATGTGTACTTTTGCCAGCTGATAGTGCCCTCGGGGTCCTCCAAGTGTCGATACTCCCCCGCATCAAAAGCGTGATAGATGTCCCACGGTAAGCCGCGGAGATTTATATCTGCTACGCCGAATAGGCGGTTCATCGCCCTGTTGCCATCTGCGAAAGACACCTCACCATGCACAAACTCCAAGGCAACAAGCTTTGCAAACAGGTAGCAAAATTGGTCTTGAGTAATGCCGTGCTTAGAGCAAAACGGCACGAAGCCATCAGGCCACAAAGGGTTGCCGTCCTCGTACTTGATGCATAGATCTAAAAGCTGGCGTAAATCTTCTTCCACGCACCTAACGCCTGAATTAAGCCGAGCCGCGAAGCGGCTTCGGCTTGAATGAATTGTTAGGTGCCCGCCGCCGAATCGTCACGAAGGTTGACACCATGATGGTCGCCTATGCGGTAAAGCAGGAGAAGACCGTAATCCATGCAGGCAGCAGAATAATTTGATAGTTGGCGATGGCTAATGGAAATGGGGGATCCGATCTTGAGCTTAAGCCATGGGCAGCTTGCCTTCAGCTTGCGATCACAACGACCATTCTGGTGCGCAATAGCATTTCTTATCTGCTGAAGTTCAAAAATTGAATCTGATGTCTTTGAAGGGACGGCACCGGAGAGGCCGAAAGGGTCGAGGAGAGCCTCAAAGCGGTTTACGCCGCGTTTGAGGCTAGACGATGTCTCCTGCTCTAGAAGCTCAATGATGTAAGCAGATTGCTCTGCCTTTGTTAGAGGGACGTAGTCAGACAGCTTTACGCGAAGCCGATTGAAAGGCTGGCCGCTAAGCAAGGAAGGGTTGTGCTTAACCCATTCAATGGCGATGCCCTTCACTAGATGCTCCAGCCAGCTCCAAAGCCCCACAGTGGCCAGCGAGTGAAGGACTGGGAAGTCATTCTTTATCTCTGACTCAGCCAGCGCGGCATCCTCTTCTATGGCTTTCTGACGTTCGGGATCTGGGCCAGTTTTCCCTTGGACGCGTGCGACTGCCTTATTAAGACGAGGCATGCGCGTTACCAGGGAAATGCCAGATCGGCTAATGGAAATCGCGCGGATGAGACTTTGCTCTGCCTCCAAGGCTGACTCGAAGTGGGATGTCACCCAATCAGGGACTCCCGCTTTGCTCTTCTTTGACTGTCGAGATGTCATCCGAGGGCACCTAACGCCTAATAGACCCCAAATCGGGGTGATATGACGAAGTATCCGCGGCCCGGGCGAGGCGTTCAAGGGGCGAATTCCTGCGTGGAATCAAGCTGTTGACCGATAGCCGCGGGCCGGTCATGACGGCAATCCTGCCTTGCATATTTCAATCTGCGAGGCGATATGCCATATCCATCACGAAATGCGGTGATAAACCCGGCACAAGTCGGGTCGGATAAATGTCTTCAGACGAACAGCCCGCGCCCGATCAGTTCGCGCGCCAGCGGCGCGGCGCCGGTGAAATGCAGCGCATCCAGCCCGGCGCAGCGTGCGCCCTCGACGTTCGGCGCGCGGTCGTCGACGAACAGGGTCCGCGCCGCAGCGGTGCCGCGTTCGGCCAGGCAATCGAGGAAAGAGCGCGGGTCGGGCTTGGCCGCGCCGTATTCGGCGGCGAAATGCACCGCGCCGGCGAACAGCGGGAACAGCGCCGGGCAGATCTCGCGCATCCGTCCGTGCATGTAGGTGCCGTTGTTGGTCAGGATGGCGACCCGTACCTGCGCCGACGCCGCTTGCGCCAGTTCCAGCATCTCCGGCCGCGGCCTCATGCTGGCCGCGCGCGCGTCGATGCAGTCCTGCAGGCTGAGCGTGGCGCCGAGCCGGCGCGACAACTCGCCGGCGTACAGGTCCGACGACCATTCGCCGCGGTCGGATTCGTCCTCGAAACCGCTCAGCATCAGCGCCTCGTGCACGCGCCCGGGCGTGGTGCCGCTGCGTTCGGCCAGCAACTGCAGGCGCGCGGCCTCGTCGTAGTCGACCAGCACGTCGTCCAGGTCGAACAGCACCAGGTCGTAGTTCATCCGCGCGCGATCCCGAACGCTTCGCGCGCCGCCTCGACCGTCGCGGCGACCACCGCGTCGTCGTGCGCGCTCGACACGAACCCGGCTTCGTACGCGCTCGGCGCGAGGAACACGCCGCGCTCCAGCATCGCGTGGAAGAAGCGGTTGAACGCCGGGATGTCGCAGGCGGTGGCCTGGGCGTAGGTCTCGACCTTCTCCGCGGTGAAGAACAGGCCGAACATCGCGCCGACCCGGTTGGTCGTCACCGCCACGCCGGCTTCGCGCGCGGCGGCCTCGAGGCCTTCGCACAGCGTCGCCGTGGTCGCGGTCAATTTTTCGTGGAAGCCCGGTTCCTGGATCAGCTTCAGCATCGCCAGGCCCGCGGCCATCGCCACCGGATTGCCGCTGAGCGTGCCGGCCTGGTAGATCGGGCCGCTCGGCGCGATCTGCCGCATCAGTTCGGCGCGGCCACCATAGGCGCCGACCGGCATGCCGCCGCCGAGGATCTTGCCGAAGGTGCTCAGGTCCGGGGTGATGCCGTAGTGCGCCTGCGCGCCGCCCAGCGCGACGCGGAAGCCGGTCATCACCTCGTCGAAGATCAGCAGTGCGCCGTGCTGCGTGCACAACTGCCGCAGGTGCTGCAGGTAGCCCGCGCGCGGCGGGATGCAGTTGGCGTTGCCGACCACCGGTTCGATGATCACCGCGGCGATCTCGCCGCCGATCTCGTCGAACAGATGCGTCGCGCCTTCGAAATCGTTGTAGCTCAGCGTCGCGGTCAGCTCGCTCAGGCCCAGCGGCACGCCGGGCGAGGTGGGCACGCCGAGCGTGAGCATGCCGCTGCCGGCCTTGACCAGGAACGAGTCGCCGTGGCCGTGGTAGCAGCCCTCGAACTTGACGATCTTGCTGCGTCCGGTGGCGCCGCGCGCCAGGCGGATCGCCGACAGCGTGGCCTCGGTGCCGGAGTTGACCATGCGCACCATCTCGCACGACGGCACCAGCTTGACGATCTCCTCGGCCATCGCCACCTCGGCCGGGCACGGCGCGCCGAACGACAGGCCGTCGCGGATCGCCTTCTCCACCGCCTCGCGCACCACCGGGTGGTTGTGGCCGGCGATCATCGGGCCCCACGAGCCGACGTAGTCGATGTAGCGGTTGCCGTCGACGTCGTACAGGTAGGGGCCGTCGGCGCGCTGCACGAAGAACGGCTCGCCGCCGACCGACTTGAACGCGCGCACCGGCGAGTTGACGCCGCCGGGCAGCAATTGTTGCGCGCGGGAGAAGAGGGCGTGGGAGTTGTCGTGGTTCATCAATGATTCCCTGGAAATGAATTTTTGTAACCGCTCGCGCTGAGCGTAGCTCGCGAAGCGGGCGGAGTCGAAGCGCAGCCGAGCCTGTCCTTCGGCCTCGGCCCTGCGGGCCTACGCTCAGGACGAACGGGTTGGCGATTCGAAACGGAAAAGATAGGCACGGACAGCGGCCACCGGGTCGGGCGCATCGAACACGCCGCCGACCACGGCGACCAGGTCGGCGCCGGCATCGAGAATGGGCTTGGCGTTTTCCGGCGTGATCCCGCCGATCGCGACGAGCGGCACGCCGAGCGGTTTCGCGTCGTGCAGCAGCCGCGTCGTCGCGCGCCGCGTGGTCGCCTTGGTCGCGGTCGGGAAGAACGCGCCGAAGGCGACGTAGCTGGCGCCGGCGGCGACCGCGCGCCGCGCCCGCCCGATGTCGTCGTAGCACGAGGCGCCGACGATCGCGTCCGGCCCGAGCAGGTCGCGCGCCGCGGCGATGTCGCCGTCGTCCTCGCCCAGGTGCACGCCGGCCGCGCCGATGCCTTCCGCCAGGCCCACGTCGTCGTTGACGATCAGCGGCACGCCGGCGGCCTCGCACAGCGGCTGCAACGCCACCGCCTGTTCCCAGCGCAGGGTGTCGCCGGCGGTCTTGTTGCGGTATTGCAGCCACGCCGGGCCTTCGCGCAGCAGCGGCGCCACCCGCGCCAGCAGCCGCGCGGTATCGGCCTCGTCCGGCGTGACCAGGTACAACCCCGTTGGGGCGGGACCCCGCGGAATCCGGCTCATCGGCCGGCTTCCGGCGCGCGGGCGGGGATGGGACAATGCGGGTTCATTCCCACATTATCCCCCCAATGACCGAACCGAACGACACCGCCTACCGCTCCTGGATGTGCGTGGTCTGCGGCTTCATCTACAACGAAGCCGACGGCCTGCCGGAGGAAGGCATCGCCCCGGGCACGCGCTGGGAGGACATCCCGGACGACTGGACCTGCCCGGACTGCGGCGCGACCAAGTCCGATTTCGAGATGGTGGAAATCTGATGGCGGGCGCGGCGCTGCTCGAGACCGTCGAGCACGAAACCGGCGCGGACCCGCAATGGACGGTGCTGTGGCTGCACGGCCTCGGCGCCGACGGCCACGATTTCGCGCCGATCGTGCCGGAACTGGTCCGCCGCGACTGGCCGGCGCTGCGCTTCGTGTTCCCGCACGCGCCGGTGCGCCCGGTGACGATCAACAACGGCCTGCGCATGCGCGCCTGGTACGACATCGCCGGCATGGATTTCGCCACCCGCGCCGACAGCGACGGCATCGCCGAATCGATGGCGCAGGTCGAGGCGCTGATCGCGCGCGAGCACGAGCGCGGCATCCCCGCCGGATGCCTGCTGCTGGCCGGCTTCTCGCAGGGCGGCGCGGTCGCGCTGGCGCTGGGCACGCGCCGCGAAGCGCCGCTGGCGGGGCTGATCGCGTTGTCCACCTACCTGCCCGGCGCCGACGGGCTGGCCGGGTTCGCCAGCGCCGCGTCGAAAAGGCAGCCGGTGTTCATGGCCCACGGCCTCGGCGATCCGGTGGTGCCGCTGCTGTACGGGAAATCCAGCGCCGAGGCCTTGCGGGGCGCCGGCTACGCGGTCGAATGGCATGCGTACCCGATGGCGCACCAGGTCTGCGCCGAGGAGATCCGCGACCTTGGCGACTGGATGACCGCGCGACTGGCGTAGCCGTGCCCGCGGCGTGACGGCGCTCGCGCTGCGGCGCCGGCGCAGGTGACTTCGGCATCCGCACGTGGCTACTATGTCCGCGTCCCTCGCCGCCGTCGGGGCGCGAGGCATCGGGAGGAAGTTGCCGTCGTGAAGGTGGCGCCATGAAAGTCGTGGTCGTCGACGACGAGCCCCTGGCCCGCGAGCGCCTGCGCGCGCTGCTGGCCGAGTGTGCCGGGGTCGAGGTCGTGGCCGAGGCCGGCGACGGCCTGGCCGCGCTGCAGGCCTGCGCCGAATTCCAGCCCGACGTGGTGCTGCTGGACATCGCCATGCCCGGCGTCGACGGAATGGAGGTGGCGCGCCACCTGGCCGCGTTCGAGCCGCGCCCGGCGGTGGTGTTCTGCACCGCCTACGACGAGCACGCGCTGTCGGCGTTCGAGGCCGAGGCCATCGATTACCTGATGAAGCCGGTCCGCGGCGAGCGGCTGGCGTCGGCGCTGGAACGCGCGCGCATCTTCCTCGCCGGCCGCGGCAACGGCGCCGCACCCGGCGCCGCGGGCAAGCATGCGCGCAGCCACCTGTGCGCGCGCCTGCGCGGCAGCCTGCGCCTGATCCCGGTCGAGGAAGTGCATTACCTGCACGCCGAGGAAAAATACGTGGTGGTGCACCACGCGCGCGGCGAGGACCTGATCGAGGAATCGCTGAAGTCGCTGGAGGACGAATTCGGCGAGCGCTTCGTGCGCATCCACCGCAATTGCCTGGTCGCGCGCCACGAACTGGTCGAACTGCGCCGCAACGGCGACGGCCGCGTGCACGCGATCCTGCGCCACGGCGCCGAGCCGCTGGAGGTCAGCCGGCGTTGCGTGGCGGGGTTGCGCGAAGCGGTGCGGGGGTTCTGATTCCGGCTGGCGCGTCGACTTTGCGAGACTTGCTTTTTAGCCGATTTCCTTGCGGTTCACGCCTTGGAAGTCCGTCAACTCGTCGTATCGCGCGCCTTCCAGTTTGCGCACTGTGTAGTAGTAGAGGGCAATGGAACGGCGGGTGAGGGGCTCGGGAGCGGCCCACTCTCGTGGGTGCCCATGGAAACTGGTTTTATCCGTTTTGAAGATCACGGCACGATTGAATAGCGGCGGGATCGATTCGATGCATTTTCCGCCAAGCTTCGGACTCGAATCCCACAATTCAAGTTCGCCGCCATATCCCGGTTCCCAATTCTCGTTCAGGTATATCAGGACGTTGAGTTGCCGATGGAGGTCGAGCCGGGTGTATGAATTGAAATCAGTATGAATGTCGAGGATGCCGCCACGCAATATCTGGTGCATGCCGCCGCCGGTGTAGTGCGGGTCCGGTATCAGTTTCCCTATTCCCGTCAATGCTTCCAGGAACTGGAGGAACGGCGATGTGTTGAATTCGTACAGGGCGAACCTGAGAGTTGGATCCAGCAAATGGAACTTGCTCGAATTGCCCGGGCCTTGCTTGCCGTATTGGTGAGGAGAGCGTTTTTTCCAATCCAGCCATACGGGATGATCCGGTTGGGGAAATCTATTCGACAGGAACCGAGCGTGCTCGTAAGGCAAGAAGTCGTCGATGACGATATAACGGAAAGGTTCCGATGCGCTGAACTGGGCGCTCAGTTCCCCGACTCGGTCCGCCATGAAATCCTTGCCAAAAACGAAAGGGTATTCCGCGCTCATTCCGGCCCGATGGTTCGTGTGGCGGCGATTCCGCCATAAGCGTCGATGATATAGGATGTGATCGTAGGTTTGCGCGTCGTCCGGGCGTGTCCCTTGGACGGGAAATCCAAAGCGATAGAATGCGCGGATGAAGACCCTCCGCATCGCCACCCGCAAAAGCCCGCTCGCGCTGTGGCAGAGCGAGCACGTCGCCGCCCTGCTGCGCGCGGCGCACCCCGGCCTCGAAGTCGTGCTGGTGCCGATGAGCACGCGCGGCGACGAGGTGCTGGACCGCTCGCTGGCGGCGATCGGCGGCAAGGGCCTGTTCCTGAAGGAACTCGAGCTGGCGATGCTGCGCGGCGAGGCCGACTGCGCGGTGCATTCGCTGAAGGACGTGCCGATGGAGCTGGACGCGCCGTTCACGCTGCCGGCGATCCTGGCGCGCGCCGACCACGCCGACGCCTTCGTCGGCAACGGCTTCGCCACGCTCGACGAACTGCCGCACGGTGCGCGCGTCGGCACTTCGTCGCTGCGCCGGCAAGCGCAACTGCGCGCGCGCCGGCCCGACCTGCAATTGCTCGACCTGCGCGGCAACGTCAACACGCGGCTGGCCAAGCTCGACGCCGGCGACTACGACGCCATCGTGCTGGCCTGCGCCGGCCTGCAGCGGCTGGGTTTCGGCGACCGCATCCGCGCGCGCCTCGAGGCGCCGGACTGGCTGCCGGCGCCAGCGCAGGGCGCGATCGCGGTCGAAACCCGCGCCGGCGACGCCGGGGTCGCGGAACTGTTCGCCGCACTCGACGACCCGCCGACGCGGACCTGCGTGGAAGCGGAGCGGGCGATGAACCGCGCGCTGCACGGCAGCTGCCACGTGCCGGTGGCAGCGCTGGCGCGGCTGGAAGGCGAGGGTATGCGCCTGCGCGGCCTGGTCGGCTCGGCGCGCGATGGGCGCGTGGTGCGGGCGGAGGCGTCGGGCGGCGAGGCGGAAGCGCTGGGTCGCCAGGTCGCGGGCGACCTGCTCGACAGCGGCGCCGGCGAGCTGCTCGCGGAGGCCTGAACGGCCTACCGCGGCGCGTCGATGCGGATGCCGGGGTCGTCGTAGCGCGAATAGCGCGCGGTCATGTGGAACGGCTTGCCCTGCGCGCTGCCTTCGTGTTCGAACTTCAGCGGGCGCCCGTCGCCGTCGATCCAGTAGGTGAATTCGGCCGCTTCCGGCCGGGTCACCTTCACCCGGTACTTCTTCGCCGGCGTGCCGTCGACGCTGTCGGCGCCCAGCGCCTCCACGGCGAGGCCTTCCTTGCCCTGCCCGAACTTCAGCGGATCGCGCCACTGGCTCAGCGTGCCCTTCGGCAGCGGCATCTTCGCCGTGCGGCCCCGCACCTGCATGTACATGGTGTCGCCGATGACGACCTGGGTGCCCATCGGCATCGTGATGCGATAGCGGTCGGGGGCGACGAAATCCATTTCGCTGGTCGTGGTCGGCGTGCCCGCGCCTTCCATGACCATCGTGGCGTGGAAGCTCTTCGCGCCCCAGAACGCGTCCATCGACGCCTTCACCTCGTCGGCGGGGCTGGGTTGGGGCGGGGCGGGAAGCGCGGGCGCGGCCGTGCCGGGCGCGGATGCGGTCGCAGGGTCGGCGGGCTGGCCGGCCTTGCAGGCGGCCAGGGCGATGGCGAGGACGGCGACGGCGGAAAGGCGCGGCGGCATGGCGGGCTCCGGTCGATCGGTGGCGCGATACTAGCGAAAGCGCGAACTGCACGGAGAACCGGCCGCGACTCGGCGATAATCCGCGCCATCCCCCGCTTCCGGAACCGGGCTCATGGACAAGATCGAACGCATCACCGCCCTGCACCGCATCCTCAAGGCCGCGCGCTACCCGGTCACGGTCAAGCGCCTGCAGGACGAACTGGGCTGCTCGCGCGCCACCGCCTACCGCGACCTGGCCTACCTGCGCGATGCGCTGATGGCGCCGATCGAGGGCGACGGCGAGGCCGGCTTCCGCTACGCCCCGGGCGAGAGCGAGCGCTTCGAACTGCCCGGGCTGTGGCTGAGTTCGGAGGAACTGTATTCGCTGCTCGCCGCCCAGCAGTTGCTGTCGCGCACTACCGGCGGCGTGCTGTCGACCGCGCTGGCGCCGCTGCAGAAGCGCATCGAAACGCTGCTGGCCGACCACGCCGGGGTCGAGCACTGGCCGGTCGAGCGGGTGCGGGTGATCCCGCACCGCGGCCGCCGCCTCGACGAGACCGCGTTCCGCACCGTGGCCGCGGCGGTGCTGGAACGCAAGCAGCTGGCCTTCGAGTACCGCGCGCGCTCCACCGACGAGAAGACGAAGCGCACGGTGTCGCCGCAGCGCATCACCCATTACCGCGACAACTGGTACCTCGACGCGTGGGACCACGACCGCGAGGCGCTGCGCAGCTTCGCCGTCGACCGCATCGGCGGCGCGCGCGTGCTCGACGGGGCGGCGCGCGACATCGGCGAGGACGAGCTGAAGCAGCACCTCGCCTCCAGCTACGGCATCTTCTCCGGCGAACCGAAGGGCTGGGCGACGATCGTGTTCAGCGCCAAGGCGGCGCGCTGGGTCGCCGACGAGCAATGGCATTCGAAGCAGCAGGGGCGCTTCCTGCCCGATGGGCGCTACGAGCTGAAGGTGCCGTACAGCGCGTCGCGCGAGCTGCTGATGGACGTGCTGCATTACGGCGCCGACGCGGAAATCGTCGAGCCGGCGTCGCTGCGCGAGCAGGCGCGCTCGCTGCTGTCGCTGGCATTGTCGAATTACGAACGCTGACGCGCTGCAGCCCTTCTCCCCATGCGGGAGAAGGGGCCCGAAGGGCGGATGAGGGGACGCGAGCGCAGCGAGCTGTGCCTGCCGAAGTTGTAGGTCGTGGCTACCCCCGACGCGCCATGTTCGGTCGTGAGTTGAACGAAAGGCAGCCGAGCGAGCTTGGCTCAATGAAGCGAAAGCGTTCCGCCCTGACGGGCGGGTTACTTTTCTTTGCGTGTGCAAAGAAAAGTAACCAAAAGAAAGCACCCCCTGCCTTCGCGCCTTCCGCGCTTCGCGCTCCGGGTACGCGGAGCCGGCGGGGATTTTCGGAAGCCGCCTCCTGCGGCCCCGGAAACGGCGCCCATCCGTGTGCGCCCCCCCTTCGGGGTTTGCCCCCCGTCCCCGCCGCTGCGGAAGGGACCCCGAAAAGCGAAAGGCCAAGACAACAGCCAGAGCACTCCCGCGATGTCGCAACCCCTGAGATGGTGGACACGCAGATTGGCTCCATCGCCCCCCGGGAGACCCACCGCCATGACCCGACATGCCTCGTTTTCGCAAAACGTCGCGACCCCCGACCCGCAACTGGACCGCTGGCTGCGCAATGCCGTCTTCGCCGGCCTGGCGCTGAGCCTGCTGTTGCCGTGGCGCAGCGAATGGCTGGGGTTCACCCCGCTGTGGCTGCTGGGCATGCCGCTGAGCGCATGGTGGGCGTTGCACCGCTTCCGCCTGCCGGTACGGCAAGAACCGGTTCCGGCGCGCCGGCGGCGGCCGGGCGGGCAGGCGCGGCGGCGGCGCAAGCCCCTGGCGGCGAAGCGTTTCGCGCGCGCGGCCTGACCTTCGGCAGGGGGTCGCCCTTCGGGGGCTGTGCTAGCGTTCCGGGCCATTCAAATGGCTTCGTGGAGCCCTGCCGATGTCCCGATTCGCCCCCGTTTGCCTGCTCGCCGGCCTGGTCGCCGCGACGGGCGCGACCGCTGCCGAGGAAAAGAACGAAGTGACCGACCGCTACGCCTGGCTGGAAGACGTCACCGGCGAGAAGCCGCTGCAATGGGTCCACGCGCAAAACGCCAAGGCCGAGGCCGAGATCGCCGCGACGCCGCAGTTCAGGCGGCTCGAGGCCGACATCCGCGCCATCCTCGACTCCGACGCCAAGATCCCCGGGGTCGAGAAGATCGGCCCGTACTACTACAACTTCTGGAAGGACAAGGACCACGAGCGCGGCCTGTGGCGCCGCACCACGCTGGACGAATACCGCAAGCCCAACCCGCAATGGGAAACCGTGCTGGACCTGGACGCGCTGAACAAGGCCGAGGGCGAGAACTGGGTCTGGCACGGCGCCGACTGCCTGAAGCCGGAGTACGTCCGCTGCCTGGTCGCGCTGTCGCGCGGCGGCAGCGACGCCGACGTGACCCGCGAGTTCGACCTGGCGAAGAAGGAATGGGTGAAGGACGGCTTCTTCCGTCCCGAGGCCAAGGGCGGGCTCGGCTGGGTCGACGAAAACACCGTTTACGTCTTCACCGACTTCGGCGAAGGCTCGCTGACCAGCTCCGGCTATCCGCGCATCGTCAAGGAATGGAAGCGCGGCACGCCGCTGTCGGCGGCGAAGGTGGTCTACGAAGGCAGGGCCGACGACATGTACATCGCCGCCGTGCACGACCACACGCCCGGCTTCGAGCGCGACTTCGTCAGCCGCACCATCGCCTTCTACAACGACGAACTGTACCTGCGCGGCAAGGACGGCGCGCTGACCAAGATCGATGCGCCGAATTCGGCCAGCAAGAGCGCGCACCGCGAATGGCTGACGCTGGAGCTGCGCGAGCCGTGGACCGTCGGCGGCAAGGCCTACAAGGCCGGTTCGCTGCTGGCGGCGAAGTTCGACGACTTCATCGCCGGCAAGCACGACTTCACCGTGCTGTTCGAGCCGACCGACACCACTTCGCTGGCCAGCTACAGCTGGACGAAGAACTACCTGGTCCTCAATGTGCTGGACGACGTCAAGAACAAGTTGCGCGTGCTCAAGCCGCAGGATGGCGGCGAATGGGCCGCCAGCGACTTCACTGGCGCACCGGCCATCGGCACGCTCGGCGTCGGCGCGGTGGACAGCGACGAATCCGACGCGGTGTGGCTGACGTCGACCGACTACCTGACACCGACCACGCTGTCGATCGCCGAGATCGGCAAGCAACCGGAGGCGCTGAAGTCGAACCCGGCGTTCTTCGACGCTTCGAACGACGTGGTCGAGCAGCATTTCGCCACCTCGAAGGACGGCACGAAGGTGCCGTACTTCCTGGTGCGGCCGAAGGGCCTGAAGTACGACGGCAAGGCGCCGACCCTGCTGTACGGCTACGGCGGCTTCGAGATTTCGCTGACGCCGTCCTATTCCGGCGGCGTCGGCAAGGGCTGGCTGGAGAAGGGCGGCGTGTACGCGGTCGCCAACATCCGCGGCGGCGGCGAATACGGCCCGCGCTGGCACCAGGCCGCGCTGAAGGCGAACCGGCACAAGGCCTACGAGGACTTCGCCGCGGTCGCCGAGGACCTGGTGGCGAACGGGATCACCTCGCCGAAGCACCTCGGCATCCAGGGCGGCAGCAACGGCGGCCTGCTGATGGGCAACATGCTCACCCAGTACCCGCAGCTGTTCGGCGCGGTGGTCTGCCAGGTGCCGCTGCTCGACATGAAGCGCTACAGCCACCTGCTGGCCGGCGCGTCGTGGATGGCCGAATACGGCAACCCCGACACCGCCGACTGGGAGTTCATCAAGACGTTCTCGCCGTACCACCTGTTCGACGCGGACAAGGACTACCCGGCCACGCTGTTCATGACCTCGACCCGCGACGACCGCGTGCATCCGGGCCATGCGCGCAAGATGTACGCGCTGATGTCCGAGGCCGGCAAGGACGTGCGTTACTACGAGAACGTCGAGGGCGGCCACGGCGGCGCGGCCAACAACGCGCAGTCGGCGCACATGAACGCCCTGGCCTATACCTTCCTGTGGCAACGGCTGGCCGACTGAACCCGCCGTTGCCTCCCACGCAACCGGTCCCCATATGAAGACCCTCCCATACCTGTTCGCGACCGTCCTGATGAGCCTTCCGCAGACTTCCGTCCTCGCCGCCGAAGCCGTCGCGCCCGACGTGGCGAAGAAGCCGCACGTGGTCAGGGCGCCGTTCGGCGCCGAGCGCAACGACGACTACTACTGGCTGCGCGACGACGAGCGCAAGAACCCGGAGATGCTGGCCTACCTGAACGCGGAGAACGCCTACGCCGACCAGGTGCTGGCGCCGCTCAAGCCGCTGCAGGACAAGCTGTACGAGGAGATCGTCGCGCGGATCAAGCAGGACGATTCCAGCGTGCCGTACCGCGAGCGCGGCTGGTGGTACTACTCGCGCTTCCAGGCCGGCAAGGACTATCCGGTCTACGCGCGGCGCAGGGACGCGGCCGGCATCGACGCGCTGTCGATCCAGAAGGCCAACAACGCCTCCGACTTCGCCGGCGAACAGGTGCTGCTCGACGTCAACGAGCTGGCGAAGGGGCACGACTACTACAACATCGGCGACTGGGAAGTATCGCAGGACAACAGGCTGCTGGCCTACGCCGAGGACACCAACGGCCGCCGCCAGTACACGATCCGCTTCCTCGACCTCGAAACCGGCGAGAAGTACCCGGAGACGATCAAGGGCGTGTCGCCGGACCTGGTCTGGGCGGACGACAACCGGACGCTGTTCTACGTCGAGAACGACCCGGAGACGCTGCTGACCGTGCGGGTAAAGAAGCACGTGCTCGGCACGCCGGTCGAACAGGACGCGCTGGTCTACGAGGAGAAGGACGACAGCTTCTACATGGGCATCGGCCGCACCCGCGACGACAGGTTCATCACCATCTTCCTGGACAGCACGGTTTCCAACGAACTGCACTACGCGCCGGCCGCGAATCCGGACGAGTTCGCCGTCCTCGCCCCGCGCGAGCGCGACCTGGAATACGACGCCGACCATTTCGACGGCCAGTGGGTGATCCGCACCAACGCCGACGGGGCGAAGAACTTCAAGATCGCCACCGCGCCGTCCGATGCGACTACCCGCGGGCAATGGAAGGACTGGGTGGCGCACGACCCGAAGGTGTTCGTCGAAGGTTTCGAGCTGTTCGACGGTTTCGCCGCGGTCGCCGAGCGCTCCGACGGGCTGGAGCGCATCCGCCTGCTGAAGAAGAAAGTAGAAAGTCCGCACATGGATGTGCGGGCTCTTGCGAGGGACTCGCAATACGAGCAGGAATACGTGAAGGCCGACGAGCCGGCGTATTCGATGGGCCTGGACGTGAACTCCGAGCCGGACACGCCGTGGCTGCGCTACGGCTACACCTCGATGACCACGCCGTCGACCACCTACGAGCTCAACGTGCTCACCGGCGAACGCCGCCTGCTCAAGCAGCAGCCGGTGCCGGGCTACGACCCGTCGCAGTACGCGACCGAGCGCGTCTGGGTCGAGGCGCGCGACGGCACGAAGGTGCCGGTGTCGCTCGTATACAGGAAGGGCTTCAGGAAGGACGGCAGCGCCGCGATGCTGCAGTACGGCTACGGCAGCTACGGCGCGTCGATGGACCCGTACTTCAGCGCGACCACGGTCAGCCTGCTCGACCGCGGCATGGTCTACGCGCTGGCGCACATCCGCGGCGGCCAGGAAATGGGCCGCGCCTGGTACGAGGACGGCAAGCTGCTGAACAAGAAGAACACCTTCACCGACTTCATCGACGTCACCGACGCGCTGGTGAAGCAGGGCTGGGCCGCGCCGGACCGCGTCGCCGCGATGGGCGGCAGCGCCGGCGGCCTGCTGATGGGCGCGGTGGCGAACATGGCGCCGGAGAAATACCGCGTGATCGTGTCGCAGGTGCCGTTCGTCGACGTGGTGACGACGATGCTCGACCCGAGCATCCCGTTGACCACCAACGAGTACGACGAGTGGGGCAATCCGGAGCAGAAGAAGTTCTACGACTACATCGTCACCTATTCGCCGTACGACAACCTCGCGGCGAAGGCCTACCCGGCGATGTTCGTCGGCACCGGCCTGTGGGATTCGCAGGTGCAGTACTGGGAGCCGGCCAAATACGTGGCGAAGCTGCGCGACCTCGACACCGGCAAGTTCCCGGTGGTGTTCCGCATCAACATGGACGCCGGCCACGGCGGCAAGTCCGGCCGCTTCCGCCGCTACCGCGAGGCCGCCGAGTACTACGCGTTCATGCTCGACCAGCTGGGCGTGGCGGCACGGTGAGCGTTCCCCCTCTCCCGCTCGCGGGAGAGGGCCGGGGGCAAGTGCAAGCCGGAAGAAGATAGCGCCGAACTCTGCTAAAACGTCCGCATGCGACATGCGCCCCCATCCCGGCCTTCCCCCGCAAGCGGGGGAAGGGGGTCGAAACGCTTCCGCTGGGCCTGGTGGCTGCTGGCCTACGTCGCGCTGGGCCTGGGCATCGTCGGCGTGTTCGTGCCGGGCCTGCCGACCACGGTGTTCATCCTGATTTCGGCCTGGGCCGCGGCGCAGGGCTCCGAACGCCTGCATCGTCGCCTGCTCGCGCACCCGCGCTTCGGCCCGGCGATCCGCGACTGGCAGGCGTACCACGCGGTCTCGCGCAAGGCCAAGCGAGCCGCGAGCTGGGCGATGCTGGCCTGCGCGGCGGTCCTGCTCGTCGTGATGCTGCTGGTCGAAGGCCATCGCTGGTGGATGTCGGCATTGCCGATCGCCTGCATGGCCGGGGTGGCGTGGTGGTTGTGGCGCAGGCCGGAACCGCCGCGCTAGGCGTTCGCGTTCACCGGGCTCTGGCTATACTCGTTGCCATGAAGACCGAACTCCGCATCGTCATCGCGGGCGTCGCACTGGCCGGACTCGCGGCCTGCGGCGCCAAGGGGCCGCTGTTCCTGCCCGAGAGCGCCGCACCGGTGGAAGTGCCCGAGGCGACGCCGGCACCGGCACCGGCGGAAACGCCCGCCGACCTCCCGGCGGTGCCGCCGGTCAGCCTGCCCGAAGCGACGCCGGCCGCAACGCCGGAGGAAACCCCGGCCACCACGCCGACCGCGCCGGAAACGAATGGCTGAGGCTTCCACCCTGCGCTTCAGCAAGATGCACGGCGCGGGCAACGACTTCGTCGTGCTCGACCTGCGCGGCGGCACCCCGCCGCCGGACGCGAAGCTCGCCGCGCGACTGGCCGACCGCCACTTCGGCGTCGGCTGTGACCAGATCCTGACCATCGAGCCGCCGCGCACGGAAGGCTCGGTCGCCGCGTACCGCATCTGGAACGCCGACGGTTCCAATTCGCAGCAGTGCGGCAACGGCGCACGCTGCATCGCCGCGTGGCTGGTCCGCGACGGCGCGGCGAAGGGCAGTCGATTCCGCATCGACAGCCCGGTGGCGACCCACGACGTCGAGCGCCTGCCGGACGGCGACTACGCCATCGAGCTGGGCGTGCCGGATTTCGAGCCGTCGCGGATCCCGATGGTGGGCTTCGAGCACGAGCGCGACGAATACGACCTGCCCTTGCAGGGGGAAAACATCCACTTCGGCGCCGTGTCCATGGGCAACCCGCACGCGGTGCTGGAGGTGCAGGCGGTCGACATCGCGCCGGTCGAGCGCGTCGGCCCGGCGCTGCAGAAGGACGCGGCGTTCCCGCAGTCGGTCAACGTCGGCTTCGCCGAGGTCGTCGCGGCCGACCGCGTGCGCCTGCGCGTGTACGAGCGCGGCAGCGGCGAAACCCTGGCCTGCGGCAGCGGCGCCTGCGCGGCCGCGGCGGTGCTGATGCGCCGCGGGCGGATCGGCCGCGACGCCGTCGTGTCGCTGCCGGGCGGCGACCTGCGCATCCGCTGGCCGGGCGACGCGGCGCAGGTCATCATGTCGGGACCGGCGCAATTCGTATTCGAGGGGGAATGGACAGGATGAGCGAGAAAGACGAGAAACTCGGCGCGCACGAAGTGGCGGCCTGGCTGCGCCGGCACCCGAACTTCCTCAAGCAGTTCCCCGACCTGGCGCTGAGCCTGTCGGTGCCGCGCGACGAGGGCCCGACCGCGTCGCTGGCCAGCTACCAGCTGGAAGTGCTGCGCGACAAGAACCGCGAGCTCAACAAGCGCCTCAACGAATTGTTCGCCAACGCGCAGGTCAACGAGCGCCTCGCGGTACGCACGCACCAGCTGACGCTGGCGCTGCTGAAGCAGACCAGCGCCGCGGACACGCTGCGGGCGATGGTCGCGTCGCTGCAGGAGGACTTCAGCGGCGACCTGGTGCGGATCGTCTCGTTCGGCCCCGTCGCCGGGCTCGAGGCCGACTGGTTCCAGGTCATCGAGGAAGGCAGCCCGCGCCTGTCCACGTTCAAGGACAGCCTGGCCGACGGCGAGCCGCTGTGCGGACGCCTGCAGCCGGAAAAGAACGCGCTGCTGTACGGCGTGCGCGCGGAAGAAGTGAATTCGTCGGCGCTGCTGCCGCTGGCCGGCACCGGCCTGGTCGCGGTCGGCAGCCGCGACGGCAACCGTTTCTATCCCGGCATGGGCACGCTGTTCCTGCGCATGATGGGCGAGTCGCTGGTGGCGGCGCTGAAGCGGTTCGACTGAATCGCGAGATGAAGGACTATTTCTTCACGAGGATTTGGGTGGTCATGGCCATCTTCCTCGTGCGGATGTCGCCGATCATTGGCGTCGCGCTCGCTTCCTGGGCGCATGAAGTCGACCAGGGATCGTGGGTCGTGGCTTTCCTGGCCACTTTGCTGTTGCAGATCTGGTTCTATTGGACGTCAAAACGTTGTTCGAACGAGCAGTTCGGATATACGAAGGGCCTTTTCCTGATCGGTGCCGCCATGAGCACGGGCTGGTCGTACCTGGATCTCGTTTTCGTCACTGTTGCATTGGTGGTTGCGCAGATCGTCTCGCTATTCATCGGATTGATGCCGTCCGCGCCAGCCACCTACTGCAGACTCGTCCATCTTTTTTATCGCCACCGGATGGAGCAATGATTCGAGGGCCGTTGATCGCGGCGGGGATACTGGGCCATGCCCGCCATTGAAGACTTCCTCTCCCACCTGCGGGTCGAACGGCGCATGTCGGCGCATACGCTCGATGCCTACCGCCGCGACCTCGACGCATTGCAGGCATGGGCGGCGGAGCAGGGCGTTTCCGCGCCCGCCGGGCTCGACGCCGCGCAGATGCGCGGCTTCATTGCCGCCGAGCACCGCCGTGGGCTGTCGCCGAAGAGCCTGCAGCGGCGGTTGTCCGCCTGCCGCAGCTTCTTCGCCTGGTTGCTGAAGCACGGCCACGTGACCGCCAACCCGGTCGCCGGCGTGCGCGCGCCGAAGGCGCCGCGCAAGCTGCCGCAGGTGCTCGACGCCGACGAGGCGATGCAACTGGTCGAAGTGCCGACCGACGCGCCGCTGGGCCTGCGCGACCGCGCGCTGCTCGAACTGTTCTATTCCTCCGGCCTGCGCCTGAGCGAGCTGTGCGCGTTGCGCTGGGGGGGGCTGGACCTGTCCGGCGGTTTCGTCACCGTCACCGGTAAGGGCAACAAGCAGCGCATCGTGCCGGTCGGCTGGCATGCGCGCGCCGCACTGCAGGCCTGGCGCGACGAGCAGCAGGCGAAGGGCGACGCGCCGTCGCCGGACAAGCCCGTTTTCCCGGGCCGCGGTGGTGCGCCGATTTCGCAGCGCGCGATCCAGATCCGCATCAAGCAGCTGGCACAGCGCCAGGGCCTGTTCAAACATGTGCCCCCGCACATGCTGCGGCACAGCTTCGCCAGCCACATCCTCGAGTCGTCCGGCGACCTGCGCGGCGTACAGGAACTGCTCGGCCACGCCGACATCGCCACCACGCAGATCTACACCCACCTCGACTTCCAGCACCTGGCCAAGGTGTACGACGCCGCGCACCCGCGGGCGAAGCGCAAGCCTTGAGGGATCGCATGGGGGAAGCGGCGGCGAAGGGGACGGTGCTCGTGGTCGGTGCGGGCGGATTCCTCGGCGGCTACATCGTCGCGGCGCTGCGCGAAGCGGGCTGGCGCGTGCTGCGCGGCATGCGCGCGCGCGGCGCGGCGGCGGCGGACGTGCGCCATTGCGACCTGTCGACGATGCTCGCGCCGCAGCAATGGTCGCCGGCGCTCGACGGCGTCGATGCGGTGGTCAACGTCGCCGGCATCCTGCGCGAAGCCGGCACGCAACGCTTCGACCCGATCCACCACGACGCGCCGCTGGCCCTTGCGCGGGCCTGCGTGGCGAAGGGCGTTCGCCGCTTCGTGCAGGTTTCGGCATTGGGCGCGCCGGAAGACGGCGGATTCATCGCATCGAAGCACCGCTTCGACCAAGCCTTGCTACGGCTTCCGCTGGATGCGGTGGTGCTGCGGCCGTCGATCGTCTATGCGACTTCCGGTTCCTACGGCGGCACTTCGTTGCTGCGCGCGCTGGCGGCGCTGCCGTTCGCCACGCTGCTGCCCGGCGACGGGCGCTGGCCGATACAGCCGGTCGTCGCCGAAGACCTGGCGCGCGTCGCCGCGCATGCGCTCGACGCGCCGGCGAAAGGCCTCCACGAAGTCGGCGGCCCGGAGCCGATGAGCCTGCGCGAATACCAGCTGGCATGGCGCGAATGGCTGCGGATCCCGGGCCGGCGCGCCTGGCCGACGTCGGAAGCGTGGGTGTCGATGCTGGTCTGGTGCTGGGAGCGCATCGGCAGTGGCCCGGTCGGCGAAACGATGTGGCGCATGCTCCGCCGCGGCAACGTCGCCGCGCCCGGCGCCAGCGAGGACCTGCGCCGGCATTTCGGCTTCGCGCCGCGCGCCCTGCGCGAGGTGCTGGCCGCGCAGCCGAGCCAGGCGCAGGACCGCTGGCAGGCGCAGTTGTATTTCCTCGCCCCGGCCTTGCGCTTCGCCTTCGTGCTGCTGTGGCTGCTGTCGGCGGGGGCCGGTTTCGCGACGCCCGCGGCGCAGGTCGATGCGCTGGCTGCCGGTTCGCCGCTGGAAGGGGCCGCACCGGTTGCGCTGGCGCGCGGCGGCGCGGCGATCGACCTGCTGCTCGCGGCCTGGCTGCTGTCCGGCTGGCGGTTGCGCACGGCGGTGGGGCTCATGGCCGTTTCGGTGCTGGCCTACACGCTGGTGCTGGGCGTCGCGTTGCCGGCGACGTGGCTGGATCCGCTCGGCGGCTTGGCGAAGAACCTCGTGGTGCTGCCCGCGCTGGCGGTGCTGTGGGTGCTGTCGGACAGGAGATGAGCGCGATGACGGCGTACCTGCTGGTGAAATGGCTGCACATCCTGTCCTCGACGCTGCTGTTCGGCACGGGCCTGGGCATCGCCTTCTTCATGTGGATGGCGCACCGGCGCGGCGATCCGCGCCACATCGCCGCCACCGCGCGCACGGTGGTGATCGCCGATTCCTGTTTCACCGCGCCGGCCGTGGTCGTGCAGCTCGCCAGCGGCCTGTGGCTGGCGCATTTTCTCGGCATCCCGCTGACGCATGCATGGGTGGGGGCGGCGCTGCTGCTGTTCGTGCTGGTCGGCTGTTGCTGGCTGCCGGTGCTGTGGTTGCAGGTGCGCGCCCGCGACCTGGCGCGGGCGGCGGCCGACGGCAACGAGCCGCTGCCTGACGCCTACCATCGCGCCATGCGCTGGTGGTTCTGGCTGGGCTGGCCGGCCTTCATCGCCGTGGTCGCCATCTTCTGGCTGATGGTCGCCAAGCCCGGTTGACGCCGCGCCGCGCGGATCAGTGCAGGATTTGCGAACCCGACCAGGTTTCTCCCGGCGCGAGGACTTGCGGCGCCAGCACCTGCCCCGCCTCGACGCAGACGAAGCGCTTCCAGTCGCCGGGCGCGAGGTCGCCGATCCCGGCCGCCAGCCTTTCCCCGGGATTCCAGACCACGGTGTCGCCGAAGCCTGCCTGTTCGATATGCAGCACGCGCGCGCCGTCGTGCAGTTCCAGCGGTGCGACCACGTCGTTGTAGATGCGGTCGACTTCGCCCCCGAAGCGGACTTCGTGGTCGTCCTCGCGGCGCAGGACCCCGCCGGCCGCACTGTCCTCGTAATCGCAGCCTTGCAGGCCGAACAGGGCGACGTTGTCGATGTCCTCCACGCGCAGGTAGGTGTGCAGCGCGGCGGTGAAGGAGAGAACGTCGTCGCCGGTGTTCCCGATTTCCAGGGTCAGCTCGATCGTGTCGGCGGACAGGCCGACGCGCAACCGCGCGGCGAAGGCATGCGGCCATTGCGCGGTGCGCTCGTCGTTCTCGAGTTCGAAGGCCGCAAGCCCGTCCCCGATGCCGGCGTAGCGCCATGCCAGCGCGCGCGCGAAGCCGTGGCGCTGGTGCGGGCCGCGTTCGGCGAACTGGGGGAAGATCACCGGCACGCCGCCGCGGATCGCCGCGCCTTCGGCGCATTTCGCGCGTTCGCTGAGGAACAGTCGTTCGCGGCCGTCGGCCGGGATCCACGACAGCACGTGCGCGCCGTGCAGGGCGACCAGCGCGGTCGCACCGTCGTTGCGCAGGCGGATGCAGGGGATTCCGCGGGACTGGACCGGTTCGGCTTGCAGGGGCATGCGCCGGCTCAGTCCTCGCCGATGTCTTCGTTCCAGGTTTCCGGATTCGCCGCGATCCAGTCGCCGAGCATCGTGATGCACTCGTTGTCGTTGAGGTCGATCACTTCGACGCCGTTGTCGCGCAGCCAGTCGATGCCGCCGGCGAAGTTGACCGATTCGCCGACCACCACGGTGCCGATGTTGAACTGGCGCACCAGCCCGCTGCAGTACCAGCACGGCGCCAGCGTGGTGACCATGATCGTGTCGCGGTAGCGGCGCTGGCGGCCGGCCTTGCGGAAGGCGTCGGTTTCGCCGTGCACCGACGGGTCGCCTTCCTGCACGCGGCGGTTGTGGCCGCAGCCGAGCAGGGTGCCGTCGTCGCGGTACAGCGCCGCGCCGATCGGGATGCCGCCTTCGGCCAGCCCCTGCCGGGCCTCGGCGATGGCGGTCTGCAGCAGGGCGCGGTAGTCGGGCGTGGCGATGGGCATGGAAGGCGTCTCCGTTCGTGCTGGGCGTAGCCCGCCGTGCGGGCGAAGTCGAAGCATGGTCCCTGGCCTCGGGGTCCGGGACCGGCGGGGATATTGTGAACAATCGCGCCGCCGCCGGTGCGATAATGGCCGCATGAATCCCGCTTCCGGCAAGTCGTCCCCGCACGAACCCTCGCCTTACGAGCAGGGCACCACCCACTTCGGTTTCCGCGACGTGGCGGCGAAGGACAAGCAGAAGCTGGTCGGCGAGGTGTTCACTTCGGTCGCGTCGAAGTACGACCTGATGAACGACCTGATGTCGCTGGGCATCCATCGGGTGTGGAAGCGCTATTTCGTCGGTACCGCGCAGGTCAAGCGCGGCGACCGCGTGCTCGACCTGGCCGGCGGCACCGGCGACATCGCCGCGTTGCTGAAGGACCGCGTCGGCGACCGCGGCGAGATCGTGCTCGGCGACATCAACGCCGGCATGCTGTCGGTTGGCCGCGACCGCCTGACCGACCGCGGCCTGGTCAAGGGCCTCGAGTACGTGCAGTGCAACGCCGAGGCGCTGCCGTTCCCGGACGACAGCTTCGACCTGGTCACGATCGCCTTCGGCCTGCGCAACGTCACCGACAAGGACGCCGCGCTGCGCGAGATGCACCGCGTGCTCAGGCCCGGCGGGCAGGCGCGGGTGCTGGAGTTCTCCGAGGTGAAGGTCGACTGGTTCAAGCCGGTGTACGACTTCCACTCGTTCCAGGTGCTGCCGCGACTGGGCCGGCTGTTCGCCGGCGACAGCGACAGCTACCGGTACCTGGCCGAGAGCATCCGCAAGCACCCGCCAC
This sequence comes from Pseudoxanthomonas sangjuensis, assembly GCF_010211755.1. GTDB lineage: Bacteria > Pseudomonadota > Gammaproteobacteria > Xanthomonadales > Xanthomonadaceae > Pseudoxanthomonas_A > Pseudoxanthomonas_A sangjuensis. The sequence continues at coordinate 22,531 of NZ_PDWR01000031.1, forward strand.
AGGAACGGCTGAAGGCGATGATGAACGAGGCCGGTTTCGCCCGGACCGGCTACCGCAACCTGTCCGCCGGCATCGTGGCCGTGCACGCCGGCTACAAAGTGTGACCGTCGCCGCTCCCGCGTTCATGCGGCGGGGGCGGTAAACTGGCGGCTTCACCTGTCGCAGGAAAAATCCGATGCGTGCCGTATTGCTGGGCCTCTCCGCCGCCGCCGTGCTGGCGGCCGGCTGTTCCAAATCCCCCGAACCCGAATCCGCCACCACGCCCGCGGGGCCCGCAGCCGTGAAGACTTCGCGCAGCCACGACGAAAGCTCGTACGCCGAACCCGACAAGGTCGTCATTTCCGACCTGGCGCTGGACCTGGCCGTCGACTTCGACAAGAAGCAGATCGCCGGCACCGCCACCTACAAGCTCGACTGGAAGGACAAGCAGGCCACGCAGCTGGTACTGGACACGCGCGCGCTGACCATCGAGAAGGTCGAGGGCGACGACGGCAAGGGCGGCTGGGCGCCGCTGCAGTTCGCGCTGGCGCCGGAGGACCAGATCTTCGGCAGCAAGCTGACCATCGAGGCGCCGGCGCGCAACGCCCAGGTGCGCGTGGCCTACCACACCTCGCCGAAGGCGTCCGGCCTGCAGTGGCTGGAGCCGTCGATGACCGAGGGCAAGCAGCTGCCGTTCATGTTCAGCCAGTCGCAGGCGATCCACGCGCGCAGCTGGGTGCCGCTGCAGGACACGCCGGGGGTGCGTTTCACCTACAGCGCGCACGTGACCAGCCGCCCGGACGTGATGGTGCTGATGAGCGCCGACAACGACCCGGCCGCGCCGCGCGACGGCGACTACAGCTTCAAGATGCCGAACCCGATCCCGTCGTACCTGCTGGCGATCGCCGCGGGCGACCTGGTGTTCAAGCCGCTCTCCGCGCGCAGCGGCGTGTGGGCCGAGCCGGCGATGGCCGACAAGGCGGCCAGGGAGTTCGAGGACACCGAGAAGATGATCCTGGTCACCGAGAACCTGTACGGCCCGTACCGCTGGGGCCGCTACGACATCCTGGTGCTGCCGCCGTCGTTCCCGTTCGGCGGCATGGAGAACCCGCGCCTGACCTTCGCCACGCCGACCGTGATCGTCGGCGACAAGTCGCTGGTGTCGCTGGTCGCGCACGAACTGGCGCACAGCTGGTCGGGCAACCTGGTGACCAATTCCAGCTGGAAGGACATCTGGCTGAACGAAGGCTTCACCACCTACGTGCAGGCGCGCATCACCGAGGCGATGTACGGCGCGGAGATGGCCGACATGGAGCGGCAGATCGACCAGTCCGGCCTGGCCGACGACCTGCAGGGCATGGCCGCGGACGCCCAGAAGCTGGCGTTGCCGCCGCTGGCCGGCCTCGATCCGGACGACGCGCTCAGCGAAGTCCCCTACACCAAGGGCGCGTGGTTCCTGCAGTTCCTCGAACAGCGCTTCGGCCGCGAGACGTTCGACGCGTTCCTGCGCGGCTGGTTCGACGACCATGCCTTCCAGAGCGCCAACACCGACCAGTTCGTCGAGTACCTGAGGAAGAACCTGCTGGCGAAGAGCCCGAACGCGGTCAGCGACGCCGAACTCGACGCCTGGCTCAACCAGCCGGGCATCCCGCCGTTCGCGATCAAGGCGCAGTCGCGCGGCTTCGCCATCGTCGATACCGCGCGCATCGCCTGGCTGGGCAGCGGTACGCTGCCGGACCCGCAGGTGACCCGCGACTGGACCACGCAGCAGTGGGTGCACTTCATCGAAGGCCTCGGCGACACCGCCAAGCCCGAGCAGCTGAAGCAGCTGGACGGCGCCTACAAGTTCACCGGCACCGCCAACGGCGAGATCGCCATGCGCTGGTATCCGCTGGCGATCCGCAGCGGCTACGCCGAGGCGCAGGCCGCGGCCGGCGAGTTCATCCAGCGCGTCGGCCGGCGCAAGCTGATCATGCCGATCTACACCGAACTGGCGAAGACGCCGGAAGGCCTGGCCTTCGCCCGCGAGACCTTCGCCAGGGCGCAGCCGGGCTACCACCCGATCACGACCGCGTCGGTCGAGGCGCTGCTGGCCAAGGCCGAGGCCGGCGAGTAACCCGGGAAGCAAGCCCTCTCCCGCCGGGAGAGGGCCTGGGGCGGGGCGCCGGCGGAGTCGGCACGGCTTGCGCTCGCGACTGCCTCGCCACGCGGGCGCTTCCGTCCGTCGATGCGGTGCAAGCGACGCCGGCTTCGCCGTACCCTCATCCGGCGCTTCGCGCCACCTTCTCCCGGCTGGGGAAGGGAACAGCTTTCCGGAGTCGAAACATGAAACGCAACCTGACCCTCGCTGCCCTCGTCCTCGTCCTTGCCGCCTGCGGCCCGAGCGAAGCGGAGCTGCGCGCCGCCGCCGAAGCCGCCGCGGCGCAGAAGGAGCAGGCCGCCGCCGAACTGGCCAGGCAGTACGACGACGCGCTGGCCGCGCGGAAGTGGGAGATGGCGCGCATCCACGGCGCCGCGCTGCTGGCGCAGTACCCGGACACGCAGGCCGCGGCGCAGGTGCAGGCGACGTTCGACGAAACCAAGGCCAAGGCCGAGGCGCAACGCGAGCAGGAGCGGCTGTCGTCGCTGTGGAACTACGCGCGGGTCGCGGTGGGCAAGGGCGAGCAGCGCTCGGCGATGATCTACAGCAAGCAGCCGGTCGACGTCGACGGCAGCGGCCCGCGCACCGTGCAGCTGGTGTTCCGCGACCACCCGCAATGGGGGCGCAGTGCGTACCTGGTGCTGCAGGCCGGCGATTTCGCCAAGGCCTGCTACGGCAGCTGCAGCGTGACCGTGGCCGCCGACGGCGCCGCGCCGAAGAAAATGTCCGCCAACCGGCCGAAGACCGACGAAGCCATCGCGATGTTCATCGACAACGACAAGGCGCTGTGGAAGCTGGTGCGCAAGTCGAAGGCGATCGAGGTTGAGTTCCAGACCCGCGATGTCGGCCCGTGCAAGGTGGTTTTCGAAGTCGGCGGGCTGGACGGCAAGCAGATGCCGGGCTGGGATTGATGCATCGCAGGGCGCAAGCCCCGCTGCATTCCTACGCGCCGGCCGGCGATGGCGGCCCTTCCAGTTCCACCCGGTTGCGGCCGCTGGCCTTGGCCCGGTAGAGCGCGCGGTCGGCGCGATTGATCAGCGCTTCCAGCGATTCGTCGCCCTGCGGCGGCGCGTGCACGGCCAGGCCGATGCTGACGGTGATGTCCATGGTCGGACCGTTCTCCAGTTCCAGCGGCTGCGCCGAACTCGAGCGCAACCGCTCGGCGGCGAGCAGGGCGCTGGCTTCATCGACGCCGGACATCAGGATGGTGAATTCCTCGCCGCCGAAACGGCACAGCAGATCCTCGCCGCGCAGCTGGTCGAGCGCGCGACGGACGAACGCGACCAGCACGGCGTCGCCGACGGCATGGCCATGGCGGTCGTTGATCGACTTGAAGTGGTCCACGTCGACCATCATCACCGCCACGGTACGGTCCGCGGCCGCCGCTTCGGCGACGACGGCGCGGCCGCGTTCCATGAATGCGCCGCGGCTCAACGCCTGGGTCAGGGAATCGTGGCTGGTGGCGTGGTACAGCGCGGCCAGCAGGCGGTCGCGAGTGGCGATGACGCCGGCCACGGTCAACGGCGCCACCGCCACCAGCGCCATGCCGATGCGCATCGATATCACCGCGGCCATGTCGCGCTGCAGGTGCAGCGGGATCCAGTCGTTGGCGATCGCCACCAGCGTCCACGCGCACAGCAGCAGGGTCGCGGTCGCGGTGACGAACAAGCGGTAGCGCAGCGCGCACCACAGCAGCGCCGGCACCGGGAAGGCGATGGCGCCGGGGCCACCGATCAGCACGCCCATCAGCACGGTCAGCAGCAGGGCCAGCGCCGGCAGCCAGCGGCCCAGCGTGTGCCGCGGTTGCAGCGCGCGACCGCGCCATTCGCGGTACAGGTCGCCCGGGCGCGGCATCAGCAGCACCACCGGGACCAGGGTCAGGTAGCTGATCAGCTCGGCGGAAAACCAGTTGCCGAAGGCGATGCCGAAGTCCGCGCCGGCGGTCGGGTTGCCGACCATTGCCGCGGCCAGCGCGGCGCAGACGCAGACCAGCAGCACCCACAGCATCGACTGCGGTTGCTGCAGGTCGCGGTCCTCGCGGCGGATGCGCAGGAACAGGGCGTAGCCGACCGCCACGCCGGCCAGGTTGGCGGCGGTCAGGTGCAGGGTGAGCGACAGCGCGCTGCCGGTGGCCAGGTCGGCGGCCAGGTAGGCGAGGGCGGCGGCGATCCAGGCCAGTGGCGTGGCCAGCGCGGGGCGCCGCGCGAACAGTCCCAGCAGCAGGGCGTTGGTCGGCCAGAACGAGGCCAGTTGCTGCTCGGGGCGGCTGAGGATGCCCAGCCAGCAGGCGGCGAACACCAGCCCTCCGATCATGGCCGCATCGCGCAGTCTCCGGGAAGCGGCGGACGGGCCGATGTCGCCCATGCTGGCTTCCTGCCGGGACATGTCTTGCCGCGCCGGTTACAGCGAATAGCCGAACTGCTGCTTGAACTGCTCGTTGAACTCGGCGAAGTCGAAGCGCTGGTTCTGGGTGCCGGGGTGCTCCACCTTCAGCGCGCCCATCAGGTTGCCGATGCGGCCGATGGTGACCCAGTCGAAATCCTTCTCGATGCCGAAGATCAGGCCGGCGCGGAACGCGTCGCCGCAGCCGGTGGGATCGACCACGCGGCGTTCGTGGGCCGGCGGGATGTCGTAGCTCTTCTGCGGGGTGTGGATCACCGCACCCTTCGGCCCGCGCGTGGTGATGTAGGCCTTCACCCGCGACACCACGTCGTTCTCGTTCCAGCCGGTGCGTTCCTGCAGCAGGTTCGATTCGTAGTCGTTGACCACCACGTAGTCGGCCTGCTCGATGAACGCGCGCAGCTCCTCGCCGTTGAACAGCGGCATCGCCTGGCCGGGGTCGAAGATGAAGGGCACGCCCATCTCGGCGAATTCGGCCGAGTTCTGGATCATGCCTTCGCGCCCGTCCGGGCCGACCAGGCCGATGCTCACGCCGGGCACGTCCTTCACGTGGTTCTCGTAGCTGCGCATCATTGCGCCGGGGTGGAACGCGGTGATCTGGTTGTTGTCGTGGTCGGTGGTGATGAACGCCTGCGGGGTGAACAGCTCGTCGATCACCTTGACCCGGCTCAGGTCGATGCCGAGGCCTTCGAAGTACTCGCGGTACGGGCCGAAGTCCTGGCCGACCGTGCCCATCGGGATCGGGTTGCCGCCGAGCAGCTTCAGGTTGTAGGCGATGTTGCCGGCGCAGCCGCCGAACTCGCGGCGCATCCGCGGCACCAGGAACGACACGTTGAGGATGTGCACCTTGTCCGGGAGGATGTGGTTCTTGAACTGGTCCGGGAACACCATGATGGTGTCGTAGGCGAGGGATCCACAGATCAGCGCGGACATCGGTCGGTCTCTTGGTCGGGCGGGGTGCCGGTCCGTCGCTCCCTGGTGGACCGGTCCGGCGGCGAAAGGTTAACGGCTGCGGCCCCGGCCGGCCAGCCCGGCGCCGGCGCCGGCATTGCCGGAAAGGCGCGGGAATGTGCCGGAAGCAGCGGTTTTCCCGAGAAAATTCCTTGCCCGGGAACAGGCCGGTTGCTAGGCTTATCCGCCCTTTATCGCCCCTCCGAGGCCGCGGATCCCCCGCCGGCGGCTTCCGTCATTCAGCAGGACCCTCTTCCCCGATGTTCAAGAAACTCCGCGGCATGTTTTCCAACGACCTGTCCATCGACCTGGGCACGGCCAATACCCTCATCTACGTCCGCGGACAGGGCATCGTGCTGAACGAACCGTCGGTGGTCGCGGTCCGCACCGACCGCGCCTACGGCGGCAACCGGGTGGTCGCCGCGGTCGGCGCCGAGGCCAAGCAGATGCTCGGCCGCACCCCCGGCAACATCACCACCATCCGCCCGATGAAGGACGGCGTGATCGCCGACTTCACCTACACCGAGGCGATGCTCAAGCACTTCATCAAGAAGGTGCACAAGTCGCGCTTCCTGCGCCCCAGCCCGCGCGTGCTGGTGTGCGTGCCGGCCGGCAGCACCCAGGTCGAGCGCCGCGCGATCAAGGAGTCGGCCGAAGAGGCCGGCGCCCGCGACGTGTACCTGGTCGAGGAACCGATGGCCGCGGCGATCGGCGCCGGCATGCCGGTGTCCGAGGCGCGCGGCTCGATGGTCATCGACATCGGCGGCGGCACCACCGAAGTGGCGGTGATCTCGCTGTCGGGCATCGTCTACTCGCAGTCGGTGCGCATCGGCGGCGACCGCTTCGACGACGCCATCATCAACTACGTGCGCCGCAACCACGGCATGCTGATCGGCGAGGCCACCGCCGAGCGGATCAAGCTGGAAATCGGCTGCGCCTACCCGCAGACCGAGGTCGCCGAAATGGAGATCTCCGGCCGCAACCTCGCCGAGGGCGTGCCGAAGATGATCAAGATCAACTCCAACGAGGTGCTGGAAGCGCTGCACGAGCCGCTGGCCGGCATCGTCAGCGCGGTCAAGCTGGCGCTGGAGCAGACCCCGCCGGAACTGTGCGCCGACGTCGCCGAACGCGGCATCGTGCTGACCGGCGGCGGCGCGCTGCTGCGCGACCTCGACAAGCTGCTGTCCGAGGAGACCGGCCTGCACGTGCAGGTCGCCGACGACCCGCTGACCTGCGTCGCCCGCGGCGGCGGCCGCGCGCTGGAGCTGGTCGACATGCACGGCAACGAGTTCTTCTCGCCGGAGTGACGCAAACCGGGTTGCTGGTTCGTGGTTCTTGGTTCTTGGTGAGTCGTCCCGTCCGTTTTTCCCCACAACCAACAACCAGCAATCAACAACCGCTGTGACAGCCAGCCGTCAGGAACCGAAACGCTAGTGCCTTCCTACGCAGGCCCCCCCGTTGCCTCGCGTTCCGGCGAAATCGCCGGCACGCTGAAGCTGCTGGCCTATCTGGCGCTGGCCATCACCCTGCTGATCCTCGACCACCGCGGCGGCTGGCTGACGCAGCTGCGCCGGCAGAGCGACGTGGTCGCGCAACCGGTGTGGTGGTTGGCCGGCCTGCCGGGTCGCGTCGCGACCCGGGTGCAGGACGACGCCGCCACGCGTTCGCAGCTGACCGAGGAGAACCGCCGCCTGCGCAACGAATTGCTGATCGCCAACGCGCGCCTGACCAGGCTCAGCACCGCCGCGGCCGACAACGTGCAGCTGCGCGCGCTGCTGGGCATGGCCGAGAGCCGCGGCCTCGACGTGCAGCTGGCGCCGGTGCTGAACATCGACCTCGACCCGACCCGGCAGCGGCTGGTGCTCGATGCCGGCAGCAACGACGGCGTGCGCGTGGGCCAGGTGGTGATCGACGCCGGCGGCCTGATCGGGCAGATCATCGAGACCACGCCGGACAATTCCACGGTGCTGCTGCTGACCGACCCCGACCATGCGGTGCCGGTGATGATCGGCCGCACCGGCGTGCGCCTGCTCGCCTACGGCAACGGCCGCAGCGACCAGCTGGAGCTGGTCAACATCCCGACCAACACCGACCTGCAGGTCGGCGACGTGGTGCTGACCTCCGGACTCGGCGGGCGCTTCCCGGCGGGCTTCCCGGTCGGCACGGTGGTGCAGGTGCGGCACGACGAAAGCCGCGCCTTCCTGGTCGCCGAACTGAAGCCGGCCGCGCAGCTCGACCGCGGCCGCGACGTGTTGCTGCTGATCGAGGCGCCGCAGGCGGCGGTGCCGCCGGCCGACGGGAAGAGGGGGGCGGGGGACGCGGGCACGCCGGGTGCCGGCGGCGCCGTCGATCCCCCGTCTCCCGCGCCTTCGAAGGAGCCGAACCGATGAGCCGCCAGCGCATCGGCTGGATCCTGCCGGTCAGCCTGCTCGCGGCCCTGCTGCTCGGCCTGGTGCCGCTGCCGGAAGCGCTGCTGCCGCTGCGCCCGTACTGGCTGGCGCTGGTGCTGGCCTACTGGCTGATCGAGGCGCCGGACCGCGTCGGCCTCGGCTTCGCCTTCGTCGCCGGCATCGTCGCCGACCTGATGTTCGGCGCGTTGCTCGGCGAGCAGGCGCTGCGCCTGACCATCATGGCCTTCATCCTGCAGCGCTTCCGCGCGCGGTTGCGCTTCTTCCCGCTGTCGCAGCAGGCGCTGCTGATCGGCGGCCTGCTGCTGAACGACCGCATCGTCACGATGCTGGTGCACATGGCGCTGGGCGTGCCGCGACTGCCGTGGAGCTACTGGTGGGCGCCGCTGCCGGGCATGCTGCTGTGGCCGCCGCTGTTCGTGCTGCTGGATACGCTGCGCCTGGGCAAGCGCGATTGAGCCGGCCATGTCGACGTACCGCCGCCGCGCGAAGAACCCCTATGCGGAAGCCGAGCAGTTCCGCCGCCGCGCGACGTTGGGTTTCGCGGTGGTCGCGCTGTTCCTGCTTGGCCTGGCCGGCTGGTACTTCAAGCTGCAGGTCGTCGACCACAGCGAATACGTCGCGCGCTCCGAGGAGAACCGCGTCCGCCCGCGCCCGGTGGTGCCGGCGCGCGGCAACATCTACGACCGCCACGGCGTGCTGCTGGCCGAGAACGTGCCGGCCTACCGCCTCGAGGTGCTGCCGGAGAAGGCCGGCGACACGAAGACGCTGATCGCCGAACTGGGCAAGGTTGTCGCGCTGGATCCGGACGACGTCGCCCGCTTCGAGGCCACGCGCAAGGTCGCGCGCGGTTTCCGCCCGATCCCGCTCAAGCTGCGCCTCAGCGAAGACGAGATCGCGCGCTTCGCGGTCGACCGCTGGCGCTTCCCCGGGGTCGAGGTGGTGCCGTACCTCAACCGCCACTACCCCTACGGCGACCTGTTCGCGCACGTGATCGGCTACGTCGGCCGCATCGACGAGAAGGATCTGGAAACGCTGCCCGAGGAAGACGCCGCGCTGACCCACATCGGCAAGACCGGGCTGGAGCGCTATTACGAGGAAGCGCTGCGCGGCAAGGTCGGCTACGAGAAGATCGAGACCAACGTCGAGGGCCGCGCGCTGCGCTCGGTCGGCCGGGTGCCGGCGCAGCCCGGTGCCGACCTGCGCCTGGGCATCGACGCCAACCTGCAGCGGGCGATGGCCGCCGCGTTCGGCGAACTGGAAGGCTCGGCGGTGGCGATGGACCCGCGCAGCGGCGAGATCCTGGCGATGGTCAGTCTGCCCGCCTACGACCCGAACCTGTTCGTCAACGGCATCTCGCACGCCGATTTCGCCGCGCTCAACGAAAACCCCTCGCGCCCGCAGTTCAACCGGCTGGTGCTGGGCGGCGTCGCACCCGGTTCGACGATCAAGCCGCTGACCGCGCTGGCCGGGCTCGACAGCGGCGTACGCAAGCCCGAGGACAAGGTGCTTTCGACCGGCATGTTCCGCCTGCCGGGCATGAAGGGCCGAGGCTGGGGCGATTCGCACCGCGGCGGCCACGGCTGGACCGACGCGCGCAAGTCGATCTGGGATTCGGTCAACACCTACTACTACTACCTGGCGACCGACCTGGGCGTGCAGCGCTACGACGAGTACCTGGGCCGCTACGGCTTCGGCAAGCCGACCGGCATCGACCTGACCGGCGAGATCGGCGGCATCCTGCCGTCGCCGGCGGAGAAGCGGCGGCTGACCAAGGAACGCTGGTATCCCGGCGACCTGGTCAACGCGTCGATCGGGCAGGGCCTGTGGAAGGTGACGCCGTTGCAACTGGTGCGCGGCGCCAGCGCGATCGCCAACGGCGGCGAGCTGCTGCGCCCGCACCTGGCCGTGGCGCAGCGGCTCGGCTTCGACGCGCCGTGGCAGCGGTTGCCGCAGCCGGCGCCGGTCGGGATCACCACGCATCCGGAAAACCTGCGCGTGGTGCAGGAAGGCATGGAGATGACCGTCAGCATCGGCACCGCGGCCGCGGTGTTCCGCGGCGCGGGGTACCGTTCGGCGGGCAAGACCGGCACCGCGCAGGTGGTCAACCGCAGCGAACGCGCGGTCGATCCGAGGTCGCTGCCGCTGTGGAAGCGCCACCGCGCGCTGTACATCGGCTACGCGCCGGCGGAGAACCCGACCATCGCGGTGGCGGTGGCGGTCGAGGGCGGCGGCTTCGGCGCGGCCACCGCCGCGCCGATCGCGCGCGCGATCTTCGATGCGTACCTGCTGGGCAAGATGCCGGAAGGCGTGGAGAAGATCGGCACCGAAACCGCGCCACCGCTGGTGGCGACGGCGGCGGATGCGGCTTCCACTGGCACCGTATCGGCGCCGCCAGCCGCGGCCGCGACGAATCCCGTGCCCGCCACCATCCCGGAGCCGAAGCGATGAAGGAAATCCTGCGCTGGCTGGCCGCGCTGACCGAAGAAGTCATCCGGACCTTCGACTGGCCGCTGCTGCTGGCGCTCGGCGCATTGATGGGCATCGGCCTGATGGTGCAGTACAGCGCCGGCGGCGACGCCCACGGCATGCACAACATGCTGGCGCAGGGCGTGCGCTTCGCGATCGGGCTGGCGGTGATGTGGGCGCTGTCGCGGGTGCCGCCGGCGCGCCTGCGCGGCTGGACGCCGGGCGTGTTCCTGGCCTCGCTGTTGCCGCTGGTCCTGGTGCTGTTCATCGGCACCGGCAAGCACGGCAGGCACTGGATCGACCTGAAGGTGTTCTACCTGCAGCCGTCGGAGCTGCTGAAGATCACCCTGCCGATGGCACTGGCCTGGTACCTGAACCGCGAACCGCTGCCGCCGCAGCTGCGCACGCGCGCGGCCAGCGCCGCGCTGGTCGCGCTGCCGACCGCGCTGGTCCTGCTGCAGCCGGACTTCGGCACCGCGATGCTGGTCGCGGCCAGCGGCGTGTTCGCGATCTACCTGGCCGGGCTGTCGTGGAAGTGGATCGCGCCGGCCGCGGCCGGCGGCGCGGTCGCCTTCGCGCTGGCGATGTTCGCGCCGATCAAGTGGTTCTCGTTCCTGCGCGAATACCAGCAGAACCGCATCCTCACCTTCCGCGACCCGGAGAACGATCCGCTCGGCGCCGGCTGGAACATCGTGCAGTCGAAGATCGCGATCGGCGCCGGCGGCTTCACCGGCAAGGGCTGGGGGCAGGGCTCGCAGTCGCACCTCGACTACCTGCCCGAGCACACCACCGACTTCATCTTCTCGGTGCTGTCGGAGGAGTTCGGCTGGATCGGCGTGTTCACCGTGCTCGCGCTGTACCTGTTCGTGATCGGCCGCTGCCTGTGGATCGCGATCGACGCGCGCGACACCTACTCGCGCCTGCTCGCCGGCACGCTGGGCCTGTCGTTCTTCGTCTACGTGATCGTCAACGGCGGCATGATCTCCGGCCTGCTGCCGGTGGTCGGCGTGCCGATGCCGCTGCTGAGCTACGGCGGCACCTCGGCGGTGTCGCTGCTGGCCGGCCTCGGCCTGGTGATGGCGGTGAAGGCGCACCGGCCGGTGCATGGGTATTGAGGCGAGCGGTGAGCGGGTATCGGGGTGGGAAGCGAGCGAAGGCCGGAGTCGACGATTGCTTCCGCTCACTCTTCTCCGCTCGCTCCTTCGCTTCATTCATGATTCCCGTCGTACCTCCATGCTACCCTCGGCGCCGATGATCCGACGCGCCTTGTTCTGCCTTGCGACGCTCGGGTTGGCCGCCTGCGCGAGCCAGCCGCGGGAACCGTCTCCTCCGCCATCCGCCACTCCCGCGACCACCACCACGCCGGCCGAGGCCTCGGTCGAAGCGGTGCGCGGCCCGGTCGACCTGACCCGGGTCCCGTTCACCGAGGCGCGCGCGGCCTTCGTGCGCGACACCGCGGCGAAATACGCGATCGACGCCGCCTACGTCGACGGCGTGCTGGCGCAGGCGCAGTACCGCGGCGACGTGGTCGAACTGATGTCGCGCCCGGCCGAGCGGGTCAAGCCGTGGAACGAGTACCGCGCGCGCATGCTGACCGACGCGCGCATCGCCGCCGGCCGCGCGTTCTTCGCCGAACACCGCGATGCGTTGCGGCGAGAGGAGGAAAGGTACGGCGTACCCGCGGAAATCATCACCGCGATCGTCGGCGTCGAGACCAGCTACGGCGGCTTCACCGGCAAGCACCGCGTGCTCGACGCGCTGTACACGCTGGCGTTCTTCTATCCGCGCAGCGGCGACCCGGCGCGGGCCGCGTACGAGCAGAAGCGCGAGAACTTCTTCCGCGACGAACTGGCGCAGCTGTTCGCGCTGTGCCGCGAGGAGAACCTGGACATCCTCGCGGTCACCGGCAGCTACGCCGGGGCGATGGGCATGGCCCAGTTCATGCCGTCGAGCTACCGCGAACTCGCCGTCGACGGCGACGGCGACGGCCGCCGCGATCTCTTCAACGACTACGACGACATCTTCGCCTCGGTGGCCAACTACTTCGTGAGGAAGGGCGGCGAGCGCGGCGGCTGGGTGCGCGGCGGCGCGGTCGCGGCGCGCGCCGAGCTGCTGCCCGGCCACGAGGAGTTCAATCCCGACGACTGGCTGCCGACGTACACGCTCGACGACCTCGCCGCGCGCGGCTACCGGCCGCTGGAAGCGGTGCCCGCCGACGCCACCGCGACGCCGGTGACCCTGCAGGCCAGCGACGGCAAGCAGTACTGGCTGGGTTTCCGCAACTACTACGCGATCACCCGCTACAACAACTCGAAGATGTACGCGATGGCGGTCTACCAGCTGTCGCAGGCGATCCTCGGCCGGGAGCTGCCGCCGGCATGAAGCGCTGGCCGCTGCCGTTGCTGCTGCTCGCGCTCGCGGCCTGCGGTACCACGCCGAAGAAACCGGCCCGGCCCGCCGCCGCGCAAGCCGGCGGGCCGGGCGCATCCGCATTGGCTGCGGCCGCTGGCGATGGCTGCGCCGGCCGCTATGCGCCGGCGCAGGAAGACCCGTCCACGCGCGGCGATTACACGCGCGGCGGCCTGTACAAGCCGGGCGTTGCCGATTCCACGCCGGAACACGTGCCCGACATCGACTGCATCGCCGAACCGGCGGTCGTCGACGCGCCGCGTTCGCCGTTCGGCAACAGGACGCCGTACACCGTGCTCGGCAAGACGTACCGGGTGCTGGACAGGCCCGACGGCTACGTCGAGCGCGGCACCGCGTCGTACTACGGGCAGAAGTTCCATGGCCGCCTCACCTCGAACCGCGAGGTGTACGACATGTACGCGTTCACCGCCGCGCACAAGACCCTGCCGCTGCCCAGCTTCGCCCGCGTCACCAACCTCGACAACGGCAAGTCGGTGGTGGTGCGGATCAACGACCGCGGTCCGTTCCACGACGGCCGCGTCATCGACCTCAGCTACGCCGCGGCGGTGAAGCTGGGCATCGTGGCGCGCGGCACCGGCAACGTCGAGGTGCGCGCACTGATCCCGGGCGAGGCCCCCGCGGTGGCCGTGGCCGCGAACCCCGCGCCGCCGGCGCCCGCGGCGAGCGCGATGGACAAGCTGGTCGACGGCCTGCCGCCCGTCGCCGCGGCCACGGCGGCCGTGCCGGCGTCGAACCTGCGCTACTACGCGCGCAGCAAGCCGGAGCACGCCTCCGGTGCCGACGATTTCGACGCCTGGCTGCGTGCGCAGGACCTGCAGATCGTCGGCGGCAAGGTAGTGCGCGCGTCCTCCGCGGCGGAAGGCGCGAACCCGGCAGCGACCGGGGCCGCGC
>NZ_PDWR01000032.1 GCF_010211755.1 Pseudoxanthomonas sangjuensis
TTAAGCGCAGGGTCCAACGGGTCCCGCTGCCACCCCATCAGGACCGGCGCGCGCCCCGGCCCGAAGGGCCTGAACCCGGCCAAGGCGATCGCGGAGATCAAGAAGCTGATGCTGGCGCGCGCCGCATAAATTCGCTCGTCATTCCCGCGGAGGCGGGAATCCAGTGACTTTGTTTTTGCTTCAAAAGAAACCCGCTTCACGGCGGGGTTCTTCGTTTGGCAGGATGGGGCGGGTCATGACCCGCCCGCCGGATTCCGCGAGGTGGCGGATCGAGACCCGCCCACCCCAAGCCTGCCATCGGTCAAGCAGTAAAATGTGCGGCATTCCGCAGTGATGGAAGGTCCCGTGACCGAGCCGACCCCCGACGAAATCGAACTCAAGCGCCTGCGCTGGCGCTGCTGCCGGCGTGGGATGAAGGAACTCGACAGCCTGTTCGGCCGCTACCTTGACCACGCATGGGCGCAGGCCTCCGAAGCCGAACGCGGGGTTTTCCTACGGCTGATCGAAGTGGAGGACGATAAGCTCTGGCGCTGGCTCATGGGCTACGAGGAATGTCCCGATGTCGAACTCTTTCCGCTGCTCGTCACCATCCGCGACCTGCCGCATTGAATGGCGCCCCTCGCGCTGGCTGCTCGTCGCGCTGGCGCTGATCGCACTGCTGGCCGCGTTCTCCCTCCTCGAATCGGAAATGCCGCGCCTGGTCGCCTGGCCGTTGACGCTGCTCGCGCTGGGTTATGGCGTGTGGACGATCCGGCGAGAGGCGAGGCGACCCGTCCGCGAGTTCGTCTTCCCGGGTAACGCATCGCCGGTATTGCTCGACGGCCAGCCGGTCGAGGATGTTGCCATCCACTGGCGCGGGCCGCTCGCCTTCGTCCGCTGGAAGGGCCGCGCGGGCCGGGCAGGGCGGCTGTCGTTCTGGCCTGACACCCTGCCGCCGGCACGGCGGCGTGAACTGAGGCTGGCCGCGGGGCAGGGCGAGGCTGCGCGCGAGCCGCGGGTAATGGCACCATAGCGGGGATATGTTCAAACCCATTCCCGTCGCCATCGGCCTGCGCTACCTGCGCGCCAAGCGCCGCAACGGCTTCATTTCCTTCATCTCGCTGGCCTCGATCCTCGGCATCGCCCTGGGCGTGGCGGTGCTGATCACCCCCCTGGCGGTGATGAGCGGCTTCCAGCGCGAGATCCGCGACCGCCTGCTCAGCATGACCGCGCACGCCACCGTCAGCGGCGCCGGCGAGAACCTGCACGACTGGCGGCACGCCGTGGCGGTGGCGATGAAGGACCCGCGCGTGGCCGGCGCCGCGCCGTACATCGACGTGCAGAGCCTGCTCGGCGGCAACCGCGACCCGCAGGGCGCGATGGTGCGCGGCGTGCTGCCCAGCGAGGAGCCGAAGGTCTCGGTGCTGGCCGACAAGATGAAGCAGGGCCGGCTGGACTCGCTGCAGGCCGGCGAATTCAACATCCTGCTCGGCCAGGAACTGGCGCTGTGGCTGGGCGTCGGCGTCGGCGACAGCGTCAACGTCACCACCGGCAATTTCCAGGGCACGCCGCTCGGTGCGGTGCCGCGCGCCAAGCGCTTCAAGGTCACCGGCCTGTTCGGCGTCGGCCACAACGACATCGACCGCAACCTCGCCGTCGTGCACCTGTCCGACCTGCAGCGCCTGCTGCGCATGGGCGACGACGTTACCGGCGTGCGCCTGAAGCTGCACGACATGGACCAGGCCTGGGACGTCGCCCGCGACCTGGCGCTGGCCCTGCACGACCGCCCGTACCAGGTCAGCGACTGGACCCGCGAGAACGCCAACCTCTACCAGTCGCTGAAGATGGAAAAGACGGTGATGGGCATCCTGTTGTCGCTGATCATCGCGATGGGCGCGTTCAACCTGGTGTCGTCGCAGGTGATGCTGGTCACCGACAAGCAGGCCGACATCGCGATCCTGCGCACGCTGGGCCTGAGCCCGCGCGGGGTAATGCAGGTGTTCATGGTGCAGGGTTCGCTGATCGGCATCATCGGCACCGCGCTTGGCGTGGTCGGCGGCGTGCTGCTGACCCTGAACCTGGAGCGCATCCTCGGCCTGATCGAGGCGCTGTTCAACGTGACCCTGCTGCCGTCCGACGTGTACTACATCACCGGCCTGCCGTACGAACTGGAGGCCAGCGACGTGGTCATGATCGCCTGCGTCGCGCTGGCGATGAGCTTCCTCGCCACCCTGTACCCGGCCTGGCGCGCGGCGCGCACGCAACCGGCGGAGGCGCTGCGCTATGAGTGATGTTGTCATCCGCGCCGAGGGCCTGGCCAAGACCTACGCCGAGGGCAAGCTGCGCACGCCGGTGTTCGACGGCCTCCACCTGGCGGTCGATGCCGGCGAGACCGTGGCCATCGTCGGCGCATCCGGCGCCGGCAAGAGCACGCTGCTGCACCTGCTCGGCGGTCTCGACACGCCGACCGCGGGCGAGGTGTACGTGTCCGGGCAGAAGATGTCGGCGCTGTCCGACGCGGCGCGCGGCGCGTTGCGCAACAGGGCGCTGGGCTTCGTCTACCAGTTCCATCACCTGCTGCCGGAATTCACCGCGCTGGAGAACGTGATGATGCCGGTGCTGCTGGCCGGCGCGCCGGTGTACGACGCCGCGCAGCGCGCGCAGGCGTTGCTCGAAAGCGTCGGCCTGGGCCACCGCCTCGGCCACAAGTCGGGCGAACTGTCCGGCGGCGAGCGCCAGCGCGCGGCGGTGGCGCGGGCGCTGGTCAACAAGCCGGCCTGCGTGCTCGGCGACGAACCGACCGGCAACCTCGACGAGAAGACTGCGGCGACGGTGTTCGAGCTGATGCTGGAACTCAACCGCGCGCAGCGCACCAGCCTGGTGCTGGTGACCCACGACATGCGCCTGGCGAAGCGGCTGGACCGCGTGCTGGAGCTGCACGAAGGCAAGCTGCGCGAACTGGCCGCGGCCTGAGTCCGCTCAGCGGAAGCGCTGCGGAATCGTCTCGGCGAACGGGTAGAAGCGGAACCAGGGCTTCGCCTCGTCCAGCGTGCGCTTCACCGACGGCCGCTCCACCAGCCGTTCGAAATACGCGGCCAGCCGGTCGCAGCCGGCGGGGAAGGGCCGCAGCGTGCTGGCGTAGAACAGCGCCGGCGCGGCGGCGCAGTCGGCCAGGCCGAAATCGTCGCCGACGATCCACTCGTGGTCGCCGAGCTGGCGGTCGATCACCGCATAGGCGGTGTCGAGTGCGGCACGCGCATGGCCCATGTCGTTGTTGGTGCCGCGCAGGCGGTCGTTGACGATTTCCTGCATCGGCCCCTGCACGTGGTTGTCGAACACGCGGTCCCACAGCCGCGCTTCCAGCGCTTCGCCCCAGTCGTGCGGAACCAGCGGGCGCGGTCCCGGGAAGAACCGGTCCAGGTATTCGATGATCACCGAGGTCTCGGGCAGGTCGATGCCGCGGGCGTGGTCGCGGATCACCGGGAACTTGGCCAGCGGCCACAGCGCCTGCAGTTCCGCACGCTGCTGTGCATCGCCGAGGTCGACGAGCTTCTTCTCGAATTCGGTGCCGTTTTCGTACAGCGCGATCAGCACCTTGTGGCAATACGAGGCGAGCGGGTGGTAGTAGAGCGTCAGCGACATGATTCGTTTCCCGGGCTAGGTTTACCGGTACGACGCCCGAGCGGGCCCGGAATCGACATGTTGGCCGATCCGCCCGCCGAATGACCAAGGGCACCCAAGCGTACAATCCGCACCATGCCCAGAGCCACCACCGCCCACATCCGCGCCGACAACCTGCGTCACAACCTGGGCATCGCCCGCAGCCGTGCGCCCGGCGCGCAGGTGATGGCGGTGGTCAAGGCCGACGGCTACGGGCACGGGCTCGAACGCGTCGCCCAGGCGCTGGAGGGCGCCGACCTGTACGGCGTCGCCGCGCTGGCCGACGCCGAACGCCTGCGCGCCGCCGGCCTGTCGCAGCCGATCGTGCTGCTGTCCGGTTTCGACTCGCCGGAAGACCTCGCGCACCTGCGCCAGCTCGACGTCGCCACTGTCGTGCACAGCCACGAACAGCTGCGCATGCTCGAGGCCGCCGGTCCCGGCGAGCCGATCCGGTGCTGGCTGAAGGTCGATTCCGGCATGCACCGGCTCGGCTTCGCGCCGGGGCAGGTGCGGGAAGCGCACACCGTGCTGGCGTCGCTGCCGCACGTGGCCGGCGAAATCGCGCTGATGACCCACTTCGCCAGTTCCGACGAATATGCCGACAGCCCGTCGCGCGGCAAGCAGACCCTAGAGCAACTGCGCACCTTCGAGGAAGCGACCGCCGGCCTGCCGGGGCCGCGTTCGCTGGCCAATTCCGCCGCCGTGCTCGGCTGGCCGCAGGCGCACGGCGACATCGTCCGCCCCGGCGGCATGCTCTACGGCATGTCGGTGGTCGACGGCGCCAGCGGCGATGCCTTCGGCCTGCGCCCGGCGATGGACTTCTGCACGAAGCTGATCGCGGTGAACCGCTTCGCGAAGGGCGAGCCGATCGGCTATTCGGCGACGTGGCGCTGTCCCGAGGACATGCCGGTCGGCGTGGCCGCGGTCGGTTACGGCGACGGCTACCCGCGGGTCGTGCCGCCGGGCACGCCGGTGCTGGTCAACGGGCGCCGCGCCAGCGTCATCGGCCGTGTGTCGATGGACCTGATGACCATCGACCTGCGCACCCAGCCCGACGCGCGCGTTGGCGACCCGGTGCTGTTGTGGGGTGAAGGCCTGCCGGTCGAAACCATCGCCGCCGCCGCCGGCACCATCGGCTACGAGCTGGTCTGCTCGATCACCCGGCGGGTGCGCTTCGTCGAGGATTGAAGGCCGGGCTGCACATGGATTTCACGCCGGGAACATAAATTAACCGTTCATGCCGGCGGGGATTGATTCCGGGTTGTCCGCGCAGTCCCGCCACAACCTGAATGAGGGGCGCCTGAAGTCGTTCCCTGTCACCTGAACATGGTTATCTTTCGTCGCCGTAGGACCCTTCAGGCCGCAAGCCCTGATGCCATTACCGGCCGCCACGCCACGCGCGGCCGCCATACAAGGAGATAGAGGCAATGAAGACTTCCCTGAAACTCGCCGTGCTGGGCGCTTTCGCCCTCACCCTGCTGAGCGGCTGCGCCAGCTACACCGGCCAGACCAGCGATCCCAACGACCCCAACCGCACCCGCACGGGCGCGCTGATCGGCGCCGGCATCGGCGCGGTGGCGGGCCTGCTCAGCGGCAAGGACGCCACCGAACGCCGCCAGCGCGCGATGGTCGGCGCCGGCATCGGCGGCCTGGCCGGCGCGGGCATCGGCGCCTACCAGGACAAGCAGGAAGCCGAGTTGCGCAGGCAGACCGCCGGCACCGGCATCGACGTCACCCGCGAGGGCGACGTGATCAAGCTCAACCTGCCGGACGGCGTCACCTTCGACTTCAACAGCGCCGCGCTGAAGCCGCAGTTCTATCCGGCGCTGAACAACGTCGCCAGTACGCTGGCCGAATACAACCAGACCATGATCGAGGTTTCCGGCCACACCGACAGCATCGGCAGCGACGCGGTCAACCAGCGCCTGTCCGAACAGCGCGCGGCGGCGGTCAGCAACTACCTGATCGGCCGCGGCGTGCAGAGCGTGCGCCTGCAGACGATCGGCATGGGCAAGAACTACCCGATCGCCGACAACAGCACCGAGGCCGGCCGCGCCAAGAACCGCCGCGTGGAAATCCGCGTGGTGCCGGTGCAGGCGCAGTCGTAAGCCTCGTACCCATTGCGACACCCGGACGGGCCGCGGAAGCGGCCCGTTTCTTTTCGCGCCTGTCAAGCTTTTGCCGCCGCGGCCGGCTTGCGACAATCGGGCTCCTCCGCAAGACGAAGGCACCACCGAAAGGACGCAATGCAGGACAACAATCCGAAACTCGCCCGCCAGATCGCCGCCACCATCGCCGCCGAGATCGGCGCGCAACCCGCGCAGGCCCAGGCCGCCATCGCGCTGCTCGACGAAGGCGCGACGGTTCCGTTCATCGCCCGCTACCGCAAGGAAGTCACCGGCGGGCTCGACGACACGCAGTTGCGCAACCTCGAAGCGCGCCTGACCTACCTGCGCGAACTCGAGGAACGCCGCGCCGCGGTGCTGGCCAGCATCGAAGAGCAGGGCAAGCTGAACGACGAACTGCGCGCCGAGATCGAAGCCGCCGACAGCAAATCGCGGCTCGAAGACCTGTACCTGCCGTACAAGCCCAAGCGCCGCACCAGGGCGCAGATCGCCCGCGAAGCCGGGCTGGAGCCGCTCGCGGACGGCCTGCTCGCCGACCCGGCGCAGGCGCCGGAGGAATTCGCGGCATCCTTCGTCGACGCGGAAAAGGGCGTGGCCGACGCGAAGGCCGCGCTGGAAGGCGCCCGCGCGATCCTGATGGAGCGCTGGGGCGAAGACGCCGCGCTGGTCGGCGAACTGCGCGACTGGATGAACGACGTCGGCGTGATCCGCGCGCGCGTCGCGCCGGGCAAGGAAGAGACGGGCGCGAAATACCGCGACTACTTCGACCATGCCGAACCGCTGGCGAAGATTCCGTCGCACCGCCTGCTCGCGCTGTTCCGCGCGCGCCGCGAGGAAGTGCTGCACCTCGACCTCGATCCCGGCGGCGATGCCGAAGCCGGCCACCTGCAGGCGGAGGGCCGCGTCGCGAAGCATGCGGGCGTTTCCGCGCAGGGCCGCGCCGCCGACAAGTGGCTGCTCGATGCCTGCCGCCTGACCTGGCGCGCGAAGCTGCACATGCACCTGCTGCTGGACCTGTTCAACCGGGCGCGCGAGAAGGCCGAAGCCGAGGCCATCGCCGTGTTCGGCGACAACCTCAAGGACCTGCTGCTGGCCGCGCCGGCCGGGCCGAAGGCGGTGCTCGGCCTCGACCCGGGCCTGCGCACCGGCGTCAAGGTCGCGGTGGTCGACAGGACCGGCAAGCTGGTCGATACCGCGACCATCTACCCGCACGAACCGAAGCGCCAGTGGGATGCATCGCTGCACGCGCTGCGCGCACTGTGCCTGAAGCACAACGTCGAACTGGTCTCGATCGGCAACGGCACCGCCAGCCGCGAGACCGACAAGCTGGCCGGCGACCTGCTCAAGCTGGTACCCGAACTGAAGATGCAGAAGATCGTGGTCAGCGAGGCCGGTGCGTCGGTGTATTCGGCATCGGAATTCGCCGCGCGCGAGTTCCCCGGCCTCGACGTCAGCCTGCGCGGCGCGGTGTCGATCGCGCGGCGCCTGCAGGATCCGCTGGCGGAACTGGTGAAGATCGAGCCGAAGGCGATCGGCGTCGGCCAGTACCAGCACGACGTCGACCAGTACCGCCTCGCCAAGGCGCTCGACGCGAAGGTCGAGGACTGCGTCAACGCGGTCGGCGTGCATGTGAACACCGCCTCGGCCGCGCTGCTTTCGCGCGTGTCCGGCCTGTCGCCGACGGTGGCCGAGAACATCGTCGCGCACCGCGACGCCAACGGCCCGTTCAAGCGGCGCAAGGACCTGCTGAAGGTGCCGCGCCTGGGCGACAAGACCTTCGAACAGTGCGCCGGCTTCCTGCGCATCGCCGACGGCGACGAGCCGCTCGATGCGTCATCGGTGCACCCGGAAGCCTACCCGGTGGTCGAGCGCATCCTCGCGGCCGACGGCAGGCAGGTGAAGCAGATCATCGGCGACACCGCGTTCCTGCGTTCGCTCAAGGCCGAGCAGTTCACCGACGACCGGTTCGGCCTGCCGACCGTGCGCGACATCCTGAAGGAACTGGAAAAACCCGGCCGCGACCCGCGCCCCGAATTCAAGGCCGCGAAGTTCGCCGACGGCGTCGAGGACATCAAGGACCTGAAGGTCGGCATGGTCCTCGAAGGCGTGGTCAGCAACGTCGCCGCGTTCGGCGCCTTCGTCGACATCGGCGTGCACCAGGATGGGCTGATCCACATCTCGGCGCTGTCCGACAGATTCGTCAAGGATCCGCGCGAGGTGGTGAAGGCCGGCGACATCGTCAAGGTGAAGGTGCTGGAGGTCGACGTGGCGCGCAAGCGCATCGCGCTGACTCGCCGCCTGGACGATGCGCCGCAGGCCGGCGGCGACCTTCGCGCCCAGCGTGCGGCATCGCGCAACGATCGCGGTCCGCGCGGGCAGGGTGGCAAGCCTTTCGCCCCGGCCAGGCCGGCCGCCGACAGCGCGCTGGCCGCGGCGTTCGCCAAGGCGCGCGGCGGCAACTGAGTTTTTCACCGGTGCAAACGAAAAGGCCGGAACCGCAGGGTTCCGGCCTATTCTTCGAGATGGTGGAGCTGGCGGGAGTCGAACCCGCGTCCGAAGGCACTCCATCCCCGGTACTACATGCTTATCCCGTCGTTGGATTTCATCCTGCGGCAGCACGAGGGGCAGAGCGCACCGCAGGACAATCCCGTTCGATTTAACCCGGGCCGACGGGCGGCGGCGGCGGGCGGTTCCGTGATAGTGACCCTACGCTGCGAGCACGGACACAAGCAGTTTCGGGGCTTAGGCCTTAAGCGGCCAGAGCGTAGTTGTCGTCGTTGGCAACTAGATTTTTGCCGCTGGATTTACGAGGAAAGCTGCCCCCTCGGCATGCACCAGGCAACTTCGCAACCCCCGTCGAAGCCAGTGCAGCCCCTTGGGAAGTACGTCATTCCTGACTGGGCCAGTGTAGGGGCGGGGCGGGGCGGTTACAAGGAGCGGGAACGGGCGGAAAGGAACGGGAAACGAGCGGGGTTCAGCTTTCCCTCTTTCCCCGTTTGTCGCCGCCCGTTCCTGGCTTCGTCAGGCGTTCTTGTTGTGGGCGCGCATGGCGCGCTGCTTCTCGCGCTGCCAGTCGCGCTCCTTCTCGTTGGCGCGCTTGTCGTGGGTCTGCTTGCCCTTGGCCAGCGCCAGTTCCAGCTTGACCTTGCTGCCCTTCCAGTACATCGCGGTGGGGATCAGGGTGTAGCCGTCGCGCTCGACCTTGCCGACCAGCTTGTCGATCTCGTGCCGGTGCAGCAGCAGCTTGCGCGTGCGGCGGTCGTCGGCGAGGACGTGGGTCGACGCCTGGATCAGCGGGGTGATCTGCGCGCCGAACAGGAACAGTTCGCCATGGCGGATCACCGCATAGCTCTCGCTGATGTTGGCGCGGCCGGCGCGGATCGCCTTCAACTCCCAGCCCTGCAGTTCCAGGCCGGCCTCGTGGCGCTCCTCGAGGTGGTACTCGTGGCGGGCGCGCTTGTTCAGGGCGATGGTGCCGCCGTTTGCTTTATCCTTGGCGGGTTTTTTGGACATCGGGCTATTGTCGCCGATGCCCGCCGCCCAAGCGAGTCCAACGTTCCCCGATATGCACAGCATCCGCCGCAGCGCCCTGGTCGAGCATTCCGCCGCGCGCATGTTCGACCTGGTCAACGACATCGCGGCCTATCCGCGCCGCTTCGGCTGGTGCCGGGGGGCGGAGGTGATCGAGGCGAGCGAGGAGCGCATGGTCGCGCGGCTGGACCTGGGCCTGGGCGCGTTGAGCACCTGGTTCGCCACCGAGAATGCGCTGGAACGGCCGCATCGCATCGACATGAAGCTGGTCGACGGCCCGTTCCGCAAGCTGCACGGGCGCTGGGACTTCCACGCGCTGGACGAGGAGGCGTGCAAGGTCACCCTCACCCTGGAATTCGAGCCGACCAACCGCCTGCTCGGGCCGGCATTCGCGCTGGGCTTCCAGGGCCTGGCCGACCGCATGGTCGACGACTTCGTTCGCGTTGCCGACAGCGGGGCCTAGCGATGAAGGTCGAAGTGGTGCTGGCGTGGCCGCGGCGCTTCGAGTCCGCGGTCCTCGAGTTACCGGAAGGCGCGACGCTGGCCGATGCGCTGGCGGCGTCGGGATTCACGGATACCGGGGAAGTGGCCGGTTACGCCGTGTTCGGCGTGGTTGCCGGGGCGTCGACGCGGCTGCATGACGGCGACCGGGTGGAGCTGCTGCGGCCGTTGCAGGCCGATCCGAAGGAGGCGCGGCGGCGGCGCGCGCAGAAGCCGAGGCCCTGAACGAAAAACGCGGCTCAGCGGCCGCGCTTGTTCTTGCCCTTGTCCTTGGCCAGGTTCGGACCGAACTGGCGCACGGTCTGGCTGGCCAGTTGCAGGTCCTGTTCCGGGAAATACTCGCCTTCCCAGCTGACCACCGCGTCGTTCTCGAAGAACACGGTCAGGTTCTTGATCTCGGTGGTGCCGCGGCGGTTGGTGCGCTCGCTGGCGACGTAGTCCCAGCGCTGCGCATGGAACGGATCGGCGACCGACGGCGTGCCGAGCAGGGCCATCACCTGCTGCTTGCTCTGGCCGACGGCCAACTGGTCGGCGTTGCTCTTTTCGATCAGGTTGCCCTGGTAGATCGGCTGCTTGTAGAGGATGCCGCAGCCGGCGGTGGCGGAGGCGAGGACGGCGGCAAGCAGGGCATTGCGGATCATGGAGGACATCGCGACTACACGGGCTGTGGATCCGGCGATGATACACTGCCGGCACTGTTGCAAACCCCTGCGGGGCGGCTGGCGCTAAACCGCCAATGAACGGAACGGCCATGGAATCCCACGACCTGAAGAAAGTCGGCCTGAAGGTGACCCATCCGCGCATGCGGATCCTGGAGCTGCTCGAGCAGAAGAAGGACCAGCACCACCTCAGCGCCGAGGACATCTACCGCCAGCTGCTGGAGCACGGCGACGAAATCGGCCTGGCCACGGTGTACCGCGTGCTGACCCAGTTCGAGGCCGCGGGGCTGGTGGTGAAGCACAACTTCGAGGGCGGCCAGGCGGTCTACGAGATCGACCGTGGCGACCACCACTACCACATGGTCGACGTCGGCACCGACAAGATCACCGAGTTCGAGAGCCCGGAAATCGTCGAACTGCTGAGCAAGATCGCCGCCCAACATGGCTACGTGCTGGAAGAGCACTCGCTGGTGCTGTACGTGCGCAAGAAGAAGTAGGTGGCAGGGGCGAGGGGCGGAGGAAGCTGGTCCTTGCAGAGTGGTTCTTGGGGAGTATGGCTATGAAGCGTGCCTTATCCCTGGTCGGGCTTGCCGTCCTGCTCTGCACCTTGTTGACGGGCTGTATCGGTACCTCAAGCTCGATCGCAAGGCCAAATTCTGCCGAGCCGGGTTCCCGGCTCTGGTATACGATCGAAAACCCGGGAGGGATGACGCCTCAGGGCTTACAGGTTCTTCGTGCGCGACTCGATGAGCGATTTGCAGGCGTTCTTGTGCCTGAAAACTCGCAAGAAGCCGTCCGCGTCAAGATTACGGTTACCCGTTATTACATGCGCCCTGGTGCCGCACGTGCGTTGGTGGGCATCATGGCAGGCAAGGATCGCGTGTTGAGCACTGTGCAGGTACTGGATCCGGTTACCGGAGAGGAGTTGGGGCGCCTCAATGTTGAATCCGGCAATGCGACGGCAGTGGGGTCGGCCGGAGGGTTGTTGCGTGGCCACGCGGACGAGATCGCAGACTTCGTGTTGGCCGGGGGTGCATTGGATGCGCCGAAAGGCGATCCGACTATGCCGGCTGCCGAGCAGGCCCCGCAACCGGGCCAGATGAAGTGACATCCCAGGGGATTGTAAGGAACTGCTAGCTCGCCGCGGAAAGCAGTTTCCTCGCCGCCGCGCGCGCTTCCTTGCCGACCTCCACGCCGCCGAGCATCCGCGCCAGCTCCTCTTCGCGCTGCGCCGGCGAAAGCGCCTCGACCGAGCTGCGGGTGACGCCGCCGGCTGCGGCCTTGCTGACCCGGTAGTGTGCGTGGCCCTGCGCCGCGACCTGCGGCAGGTGGGTCACGCACAGCACCTGGCGCTTCGCGCCGAGCGCACGCAGCTTCTGCCCGACGATCTCGGCGACCGCGCCGCCGATGCCGGAATCGACCTCGTCGAAAACCATCGTCTGTACCGCGTCCGAGCCGAGCGCGGCGACCTCGATCGCCAGCGAGATGCGCGACAGCTCGCCGCCCGAGGCGACCTTGCGCAGCGCGCGCGGCGGCTGCCCGGCGTTGGCCGCGATCAGGAACTCGATCCGCTCGGTGCCGAGCGGATCGGGGCGTTCCGCGTCGTTCGGCTCGAATTCGACCCCAAACTTGCCGCCGCCCATGCCCAGCTCGGAGATCAGCGCGGTGACGGCCCTGGCCAACCGGGCGGCGGCGGCCTTGCGCCTGGCGGTCAGTTTCGCCGCCGCGTCGCGCCAGGCCTGCGCGGCCTTCGCGATCTCGTCGTTGAGCTTGAGCAGGCGCTCGCCGGCGCCGCGCAGCGACTCCAGCTCCGAGCCGATGGCGTCGCGGCGCTCGCCGAGCTGTTCCGGCAGCGTGCGGTGCTTGCGCGCCAGGTCGTGGAGGTGGCCCAGCCGCAGTTCCAGTTCCTGCATCTGCGCCGGATCGGCGTCGAGGTCGTCGCGGATGCGGTCGAGCAGGGCCAGCGCCTCGTCGAGCTGGATCGCGGCGGCGTCGAGCAGGGCGTCGACCTCGCGCAGGCGCGGTTCGTGCTCGGCGACGCGGGCCAGATCGTTGCGGCTTTGCTGCAGTTCGCGCAGCGCCGACGTGCCGTCGTCGCCGTTGAGGCGGGCGAAGGCGAGGTTGCAGGCGTCGATCAGGCCGGCCGAGTGCGCCTGGCGGCGATGGTCGGCGACCAGTTTGGCGATCGACGCCGGCTCGAGGTCCTCGCGTTCCAGCTCGGCGAACTGGTGCCCGAGGTAGTTGGTGCGGTCGGAGACGTCGCCCTGTTTCGACAGCGCGTCGCGCTCGTCGAGCAGTTCGCGCCAGCGGCCAGCGGCCCGGCGCACTGCGGCCAGTTCGGTTTCGTCGTCGGCGAAGCCGTCCAGCAGGGCCAGCTGGTTCGGGCGCGACAACAGCGCCTGGTGCTCGTGCTGGCCGTGGATTTCGACCAGCAACGCGGCCAGCTCGGCCAACTGCGCCAGGGTGACGTTGCGGCCGTTGATCCAGTTGCGCGAACCGCCGTCGGCGCGGATCACCCGGCGCAGCAGGCACGTGCCGCCGTCGTCCAGTTCGTTGTCGCGCAGCCAGGCCGCGGCCGGCGAACCGGCTTCGACGGCGAATTCGGCGGAAAGCTCGGCACGGTCGGCGCCGTGGCGGACGACGCCGCTGTCGGCGCGCAGGCCGGACAGGAAGCCCAGCGCGTCGACCAGCAGCGACTTGCCGGCGCCGGTCTCGCCGGAAATGACGGTCATGCCGGGCCCGAATTCGAGTTCGGCGGCGGAAACGACGGCGAAGTCCTGCAGGTTCAGGCGGGTCAGCATGGGCGGGCATTGTATCGGCAGCCGGCGCAATCCCCGAGACGCGCGGCACGGCTTGCAAAGCCGGCCCGGCGGGGCTATCAAAAGGCATGTCCCGCTCGCCCGCCAACCTCGATCCGCGCTCGCGCCACCTGCTGCGCACGCTGATTTCGCGCTACATCCGCGACGGCGAGCCGGTCGGTTCGCAGACCCTGGCCCGTTCCGCCGGCCTCGACGTCAGCCCGGCGACGATCCGCAACATCCTCGCCGACCTCGAGGAGGTCGGCCTGCTGGCCTCGCCGCACACCTCGGCCGGGCGCGTGCCGACCGCGCAGGGCTACCGCGTCTTCGTCGATTCGCTGGTGCAGGTGCAGCCGCTGGGCGAGGGCGAGGTGACCCGGCTGCGCAGCGAGCTACCGGCCGGCACCGGCACCCAGGCGCTGCTCGGCAATGCCTCGGAACTGCTGTCGGCGATGACCCATTTCGTCGGCGTGGTCAGCGCGCCGAAGCGCGAGCAGTTCGCGTTCCGCCACATTGATTTCGTGCCGCTGGACGGGCGCCGCGTGCTGGCGATCCTGGTGTTCGCCGACAACGACGTGCAGAACCGGGTGATCGAGCCGCGTCGCGCCTACGATCCGTCCGAGCTGGAACGCGTGGCCAACTACCTGAACCAGCATTTCGCCGGCCGCCCGCTGGCCGAGATCCGGCTCACGCTGGTGCGCGAGCTGCGCGCCGCCCGCGACGAGATGGAAGGACTGCTGGCCCACACCGTGGAACTGGCCGAACACGCCCTGGTCGCCCCGGGCGACGACATGGTGCTGGCCGGGCAGGCGCGGCTGATGGGCGTGCAGGACCTGTCCGACCTCGACCGCCTGCGCGAGCTGTTCGAGGCCTTCGCCCGCAAGCGCGAGATCCTGCAGCTGCTCGAACGCACCCTGCGCGCGCCCGGCGTGCGCATCTTCATCGGCGAGGAAACCGGGCTGGCGCCGCTGGACGGGGTCTCGCTGGTCACCGCGCCCTACGTTTCCGGGGGGCAGGTACTGGGCGTGCTGGGGGTGATCGGACCCACGCGGATGGCCTACGACCGGGTGATCCCGGTGGTGCAGGCCGCCGCGGACGCGCTGGGCGCGGCCATCGAGGCCACGCCGAAGGCTTGAAACCCCTGCCGGCGACCCCATTGGTTCCCGGTCTGGCGGCATGGGAGCCGCCTGGGAACCCCGAATGACTCACAACGATCCGAACCCTGAAGCGCCGCGCGACGAGGCCGTCGCCCAGGGGATTGAAGACAACTCCCCGCAGGCCGAAATCGAACGCCTCAACGCCGAACTCGAGCAACTGCGCGCTTCGGTGCTGCTGGATCGCGCCGACCTCGAAAACCAGCGCAAGCGGCTGGTCCGCGACGTCGAGCAGGCCCGCAAGTTCGCCAACGAGCGCCTGCTGTCGCAGCTGCTGCCGGTGTTCGACAGCCTCGACGCGGGGCTGGCCTCGGCCGGCGGCGCGTCCGGCCCGCTGCGCGACGGCCTCGAACTCACCCTGAAGCAGCTGCTGAAGGTCGCCGGCGATAACGGCCTGGCCGTGCTCGACCCGACCGGGCAGCCGTTCAACCCGGAGCACCACCAGGCGATCAGCCAGGCCGAGGCCGAAGGCGTCGCGCCGGGCCACGTGGTGCAGGTGTTCCAGAAGGGCTACCTGCTCAACGACCGCCTGCTGCGCCCCGCGCTAGTGGTCGTGGCGAAACACGACTGAACGAAGGCCGCCGCCGCGCTTGAACGCCGCGCGGCCAACCCCACATAGCGAGCATCGCCAGCGCATCGCCGGCCAAGACAAACGGAATCACGGAGCAATCACATGGGCAAGATCATCGGCATCGACCTGGGCACGACCAACTCGTGCGTGGCGATCATGGAGGGCGGCAAGGCCCGCGTGATCGAGAACTCCGAAGGCGACCGCACCACGCCTTCGATCGTCGCCTACACCAAGGACGGCGAGGTGCTGGTCGGCGCCTCGGCCAAGCGCCAGGCGGTGACCAACCCGAAGAACACCTTCTACGCGGTAAAGCGCCTGATCGGCCGCAAGTTCACCGACGCCGAGGTGCAGAAGGACCTGGGCCTGGTGCCGTACGCGATCACCGCGCACGACAACGGCGACGCCTGGGTCGGCACGGCCGACGGCAAGAAGCTGGCGCCGCAGGAAATCTCGGCGAAGGTGCTGGAGAAGATGAAGAAGACCGCCGAGGACTTCCTCGGCGAGAAGGTCACCGAGGCGGTCATCACCGTGCCGGCCTACTTCAACGACAGCCAGCGCCAGGCGACCAAGGACGCCGGCCGCATCGCCGGCCTCGACGTCAAGCGCATCATCAACGAGCCGACCGCGGCGGCGCTGGCCTACGGCCTGGACAAGAACGGCAGCGGCGACCGCAAGATCGCGGTGTACGACCTCGGCGGCGGCACCTTCGACGTGTCGATCATCGAGATCGCCGAAGTCGACGGCGAGAAGCAGTTCGAGGTGCTGGCCACCAACGGCGACACCTTCCTCGGCGGCGAGGACTTCGACAAGCGCGTCATCGACTTCCTGGTCGAGGAATTCCAGAAGCAGGAAGGCATCGACCTGCGCAAGGACCCGCTGGCCCTGCAGCGCCTGAAGGACGCGGCCGAGCGCGCCAAGATCGAGCTGTCCAGCTCGCAACAGACCGACGTGAACCTGCCGTACGTCACCGCCGACGCCACCGGTCCGAAGCACCTGAACATCAAGCTGACCCGCGCCAAGCTGGAAGCGCTGGTCGAGGACCTGATCAGGAAGTCGATCGAGCCGTGCCGCATTGCGCTGAACGACGCCGGCCTGCGCGCCTCGGAGATCTCCGAGGTCATCCTCGTCGGCGGCCAGACCCGCATGCCGAAGGTGCAGCAGGCGGTCGCCGAGTTCTTCGGCAAGGAGCCGCGCAAGGACGTCAACCCGGACGAGGCCGTCGCGCTGGGCGCGGCGATCCAGGGCGGCGTGCTGGCCGGCGACGTCAAGGACGTGCTGCTGCTCGACGTGACCCCGCTGAGCCTGGGCATCGAGACCCTGGGCGGCGTGTTCACCAAGATCATCGAGAAGAACACCACGATCCCGACCAAGGCCTCGCAGACCTTCTCGACCGCGGAAGACAACCAGTCCGCCGTGACCGTGCACGTGCTGCAGGGCGAACGCGAACAGGCCCGCTACAACAAGTCGCTGGCCAAGTTCGACCTGAGCGGCATCGACCCGGCGCCGCGCGGCCTGCCGCAGATCGAGGTCAGCTTCGACATCGACGCCAACGGCATCGTCCACGTCACCGCCAAGGACAAGAAGACCGGCAAGGAGCAGAAGGTCGAGATCAAGGCCGGTTCCGGCCTGTCCGACGAGGAGATCCAGCGCATGGTCGCCGATGCGGAAGCGCATCGCGACGAGGACAAGAAGTTCCACGAGCTGGTGCAGGCGCGCAACCAGGCCGACGGCCTGGTCCACGCCACCCGCAGCGCGGTCAAGGAGCACGGCGACAAGGTGCCGGGCGACGTGATCGGCCGCGTCGAGGCCGCGATCGCCGAGCTGGAAACCGCGATCAAGGGCGACGACAAGGCGCAGATCGAGGCCAAGAGCAAGGCGCTGGAGGAGGCTGGCCAGTCGCTGTACGCCGCGGCGTCCGCCGCTTCGTCGCAGCCGGGCGCAGAGCAGCCGTCGGCCTCCGCTTCGGGCGGCGACGACGTGGTGGATGCCGAGTTCACCGAGGTCAAGGACGACGAGAAGAAGTAAGGCCAGGGACGGGAAGCGGGAGACGGGAGACGTGTAGGCGCCTCCCGTTTCCGTTCCCGCTCCTCCGCCGTTCCGAGCGTCTCCCGCCTCCCATTCCCCTTCTGCCGGCTCCATGAACAAACGCGACTACTACGAAGTCCTCGGCGTCCAGCGCAACGCCAGCGAGGAAGAGCTGAAGAAGGCCTACCGCCGCTGCGCGATGAAGTACCACCCGGACCGCAACCCGGGCGACAAGGAGGCCGAGGCCGCGTTCAAGGAATGCAAGGAGGCCTATGAAGTGCTGTCCGACGGCGGCAAGCGCCGCCTGTACGACCAGCACGGCCACGCCGCGTTCGAGCACGGCATGGGCGGCGGCGGGCCCGGCCCGGCCGACATGGGCGACATCTTCGGCGACATCTTCGGCAACATCTTCGGTGGCGCCGCGCGCGCGCCGCGCCGCGGCGCCGACGTCGGCTACGTGATGGAGCTCGACCTGGAGGAAGCCGTCGCCGGCGCCGAGAAGCGCATCGAGATTCCCACACTGGTCCCCTGCCAGCCGTGCCACGGCTCCGGTTCGGAGGACGGCAAGACCGAAACCTGCACCACCTGCGGCGGCCGCGGCCAGGTGCGGATGCAGCGCGGCATCTTCGCGATGCAGCAGACCTGCCCGCATTGCCATGGCAGCGGCAGGATCATCAGGAACCCGTGCCAGAACTGCCACGGCGCCGGCCGCGTCGAGGAAGAGAAGGTGCTGTCGGTGAAGATCCCCGCCGGCGTCGACAACGGCGACCGCATCCGCCTGGCCGGCGAGGGCGAGGCCGGGCCCGCCGGCACGCCGCCGGGCGACCTGTACGTGGAAGTGCGCGTGCGCGAGCACGCGATCTTCCAGCGCGACAGCGACGACCTGCACTGCGAAATCCCGATCCGCATCTCGCAGGCGGCGCTCGGCGACACCGTGCGCGTGCCCACCCTCGACGGCGAGGCGGAAATCCGCATTCCCGCCGAAACCCAGACCGGCAAGCTGTTCCGCCTGCGCGGCAAGGGCGTGAAGTCGGTGCGCAGCCGCGTGCCCGGCGACCTCTACTGCAAGGTCGTGGTCGAGACGCCGATCAACCTGACCGCCAGGCAGCGCGAGCTGCTGCAGAAGTTCGAAGCGACCTTCGTCGGCGAGGAAGCGCGCAAGCACTCGCCGAAGTCGGCGACTTTCCTCGACGGGGTCAAGGGCTTCTGGGACCGGATGACGTCGTGAGCGCGACACCGGCCGGCGCGTCGCGCACGTCGCGCGGGCGCTTGCCGTTGAACAGGTAGCGCAGCGCGGGCTGGCGCAACACGAGGTAATGGTGCGCCGCCAGCGGCAGGCCCATTCCCAGGCACAGCACCAGGGCGAACTTCGCGCCGACGCTCCACGACGACGGGACCAGCAGCGTGGCGGCAACCACGACGACGACGTGGTGCAGCAGGTAGACGGTGTAGCTGGCGTCGGACAGGTAGCGCCAACCGGCGGAAGGACGATCCAGCCACCGGCGGCACAGCGCGAACGCCAGCCGCACCGCGGTCCACGCCAGCGCAGCGGAAGCCAGCGCCGCGAGCAGGCGGTGATGGCCGGCATCGAAGCGCAGCGCCGTCCATGCGCCCGCGCCGAACAGCAGGCTGCCGGCGCCGAACGTCGAGAACTCCGCCATCGCCGCGGCTTGGCCCTGCAGCAGCAGGCCGGCGGCGAAGTAGGGCAGGTAGCCCAGCCATTCCATCGGGTCGAAGACGCCCAGCAGGACCCAGCCCGCCAGCTGCGGTTGCCAGTGCCACAGCACCCGCGGCAGCAGGGTCCCGGCCATGCCAAGCGCGACCAGGGCGGCGACCGCCAACCCCGGCGGGCACTTCTCCGGCAATGCGAACCGGCGCAGCGGCCGGACGAACAGGGCCGCCAGCGCGCAGTACGCCAGCAGGTAGGCGAGGAACCAGAGGTGGCCGACCCATTCCCCGCCGTGCCAGGCGGGCGCCAGCGCGGCCGCGACGAAGCCGCCGCCATGGTCGCGCGCAAGCCAGGCGACCTGCAGCAGGTTGAAGGTCAGCAGCGTCGCGACGAAGGGCACGCCGATGCGCCGCAGCCGTTCGCGCAGGAAGGTCCGCGCCGGCCTCTTGCGCAGCAACAGCATCGTGAAGTAGCCCGACAGCAGGAAGAAGGCCGGCATGCGGAACAGGTGGATGACGGCGACCAGCGCGTCGAACGCGCGGCTGCCGTGCGGATCGGCGACCAGCCAGCGGACCTTCGCGGCATAGGGGTCGGCCGCGTGCAGCAATACGCCGAACAGCATCAGCAGGCTGCGCAGGGCGTCCAGCGAATGCAGCCGCGCGGCGCCCGCACCGGCGCCGCGGATTTCCGACATTGGCCCCACGTGCTGCTCCCGGCTGGCGTTCCGGCTTCTCCAACGCAAAAAACGCGCGGCCGAGGACCGCTTAGAATGGCCGGCCTTCCCGGACCCCGCCCCTCCCCGTGTCCCGTCCTCCCGTCATCGGCATCGTCGGCAGCGCCGGCGCCTATGGGCGCTGGCTGGCGCGCTTCTTCCGCGAGCGGATGGGCCTGCAGGTGATCGGCCGCGACCCGGCCGACCCGGCATCGCCCGGCGAACGCGAGCTGCTCGACCGCAGCGACGTGCTGCTGTTCGCCGCGCCGATCCGCTCGACGCCGGCGCTGATCCGCGACTACGTGCGCCTGGCCGGCGGCAGCGAACGCGGCAAGCTGTGGCTGGACGTCACCTCGATCAAGGCCGCGCCGGTCGCGGCGATGCTGGAATCGCAGGCGGAAGTCGTCGGCCTGCACCCGATGACCGCGCCGCCGAAGTCGCCGACGCTGAAGGGCCGGGTGATGGTGGTCTGCGAGGCGCGGCTCGACGCCTGGCGCGGTTGGGTCGACGGATTGCGCGCCGCGCTCGAGGCCGAATGCGTGCCGGCCACGCCGGAGCACCACGACCGGGTGATGGCGCTGGTGCAGGCGATGGTGCACGCCACCCACCTGGCGCAGGCCGGGGTACTGCGCGAGTACGCGCCGGTGCTGGGCAACCTGCGCGCGCTGCTGCCGTTCCGCTCCGCCTCGTTCGAGATGGACGGCGCGATCATCGCCCGCATCCTGTCGCTGAATCCGTCGATCTACGAGGACATCCAGTTCGGCAACCCGCACGCCGCGCCGGTACTCGACGCGCTGCTTGCCGAACTGACCAGGCTGCGCGGGCAGATCGGGCAGGGCGACGATGCGGCGCGCGCCGGCTTCCGCGAGCATTTCTTCGACGCCAACCGCGCCGCGCTCGGCGCGCAGGCGCTGGCCGACGGCAACTACGGCTACGAACGCATCGGTTACCTGCTGGCCGACCTCAGCGATCCGCACACGCTCAGCATCCACCTGCCCGAGGACCGCCCCGGGTCGTTGCGCGCGCTGCTGCACGTGTTCGAACGCCACGGGGTCAGCATCGCCTCGTTGCACTCGTCGCGCACGCCGGCCGGCGAGGTGCATTTCCGCCTCGGCTTCGACACCGACACCGATCCGGCCGCGTTGCGTGCCGCGGCCGACGAAGTCGACCGCAGCGGCATCGGCCGGTTGCTCGCGCAATAATCCACAGCGCTTGTGGATGGGGCTTGCGACAAAGCTGTGGATAACCGCGCCGAGTCGCGTCGTTGCTGGGTGCGCGTCGGTTTGGCGAAGAAATGACCAGCGCACGGCGCGCCGTCGCAAGTGCTTGATCCGATGCATCCGCGGTGGCCGCCGGCGGCGGCGCGGTATGCTATTGGCATGAACCCGTCGATCCTCCTGTCGAAGCGCGCCCAGGGCCTGACCAGCTCGGCGATCCGCGAAATCCTCAAGGTCACCGAAC
Organism: Pseudoxanthomonas sangjuensis; assembly: GCF_010211755.1. GTDB lineage: Bacteria > Pseudomonadota > Gammaproteobacteria > Xanthomonadales > Xanthomonadaceae > Pseudoxanthomonas_A > Pseudoxanthomonas_A sangjuensis. Next base: position 20,847 of record NZ_PDWR01000032.1, read on the forward strand.
GTCCTGAAGTCATTTCCTTCGCCGGCGGCCTGCCGTCGCCCGCGACCTTCCCGGTCGAGCGCATGCGCGAAGCGACGTTGAAGGTGCTGGCCGACGCGCCGCAGGCGGCGTTGCAGTACGGCCCGACCGAGGGCTACACCCCGCTGCGCGAGTGGATCGCCGCGCACCTGACGCGCAAGGGCGCCGCGGTCGGCCCCGGCCAGGTGCTGGTCGTCACCGGTTCGCAGCAGGGCCTGGACCTGCTGGGCAAGTGCCTGATCGACGAGGGCAGCAAGGTGCTGGTGGAAACGCCGAGCTACCTCGGCGCACTGCAGTCGTTCTCGCTGTTCCAGCCGGCGTTCGCGTCGATGCCGTCGGACGGGCAGGGCATCGACACCGACGCGCTGACCCCGGAACTGCTGGCGGGCGGGCGCTTCATGTACTGCCTGCCGAACTTCCAGAACCCGACCGGGCGGCGCCTGCCGCTGCAGCGGCGCCAGGCGCTGGTCGAAAAGGCCGCCGCGGCCGGCGTGCCGGTGGTCGAGGACGACCCGTACGGCGAACTGTCCTACGATGGCGAGACGCTGCCCAGCCTGCTGTCGCTGAACCCGCAGGGCGGCATCTACATGGGCTCGTTCTCGAAGATCCTGGCGCCGGGCCTGCGCCTGGGCTACGTGGTCGCGCCGGAACCGCTGTTCGCCAAGCTGGTGCAGGCCAAGCAGGCCGCCGACCTGCACACGCCCAGCTTCAGCCAGCGCATCGTGCACGAGACCATCAAGGACGGCTTCCTCGACGCGCACGTCCCGACCATCCGCGACCTGTACGGCCGCCAGTGCCAGTACATGCTGGATGCGCTGGAACGGCACTTCCCGGCCGAGGCGCAGTGGACGCGGCCGGAAGGCGGCATGTTCATCTGGGTGACCCTGCCGGCCGGCATCGACACCGGCCGGCTGCTGGCCAAGGCCGTGGAGCAGAACGTGGCCTTCGTGCCGGGCGCGCCGTTCTTCGCCGGCCCCCCGCAGGCGAACACCTTGCGCCTGTCGTTCGTGACCGTGCCGCAGGAAAAGATAGAGGCCGGGATCGGCAAGCTCGGCGCGCTGGTCAGGGCGGAAATCGAAGCGCTGCCGAAGGCGGCGTGATCCGCGCCTTCCCGTGGCCTCTTCGCGAAGGCGAGGCAGGCGCACCGGCGTGCTAGCCTGATCGCATGAGCGAACCGATCCAACCCCCGATCAGGCTGTTGATCCACGGCGCCAGCGGGCGCATGGGCCAGGCCCTGCTGCGTCTGGCCGCCGAGCCGGGACCACCGTTCGCGGTCGTCGCCGCGGTATCGCGCAAGCCGGCGCAGCGGGTGATCGACGGCGTGCCGTTCTTCGCCGGCGACGAACTGGACGGCGTGCCGGCATTCGACGTCGCCATCGATTTCAGCCTGCCGGAAGGTTTCGCGGCGATCCTCGCCCTGTGCCTCGCGCGTGGTGCGGCGCTGGTGTCGGGCACCACCGGCCTGAGCGAGGCGCAGCGCGACGCGCGCGATGCCGCCGCCGCGGAGATCCCATTGTGCTGGGCCTCGAACTTCAGCCTCGGCGTCGCGGTGCTGACCGAACTGGTCGAGCGCGCCGCCGCCGCGCTGCCGGGCTGGGACTGCGACATCGTCGAGGCCCATCACGCGCAGAAGAAGGACGCGCCATCCGGCACCGCGCTGACGCTGGGCAACGCCGCGCAGTGGGGCGGCGCCACGCCACGCTACGCCAGCCTGCGCGCCGGCGACATCGTCGGCGAGCACACGGTGCAGTTCAGCGGCATCGGCGAGCGCATCGAGCTGGTGCACCGCGCCAGCAACCGCGACATCTTCGCCCGCGGCGCGCTGCACGTGGCCGGCAGGCTGGCCGGGCGGCCGGCGCGCGCCTACCGGGTACGCGACCTGCTCGCCTGAACGCGTCCGGGCGGGCGCGGCTGGCGCCGGGCACGCCATGCCGGTACAATTCCCGCTCGCCTGTTACCCCCGCCTCGGACCTGGAGAGAAGCCAAGTCCGCGGTTTCTTGCAGCCGCAAGTTTGGTGGAGCAGGGTTTCCTTCACCCCCAAGGCGAACCCGTGACCCAACCCGCAATCCTGGTCCTCGAAGACGGCACCGTGTTCGAGGGCGAATCCGTAGGCGCAAGCGGCCTGTCGGTCGGCGAAGTGGTGTTCAACACCGCGATCACCGGCTACCAGGAGATCGTCACCGATCCTTCCTACGCCCGCCAGATCGTCACCCTCACTTATCCGCACATCGGCAACACCGGCTGCACCGCGCAGGACGACGAGGCCGCCAGGGTCTGGTCGGCCGGCCTGATCGTGCGCGACGTGCCGCGCCGCCCCAGCAACTGGCGCAGCCAGGCTTCGCTGCCGGAATGGCTGGCCGAGCGCGGCGTGGTCGCGATCGCCGGCATCGACACGCGCAAGCTGACCCGCATCCTGCGCGAGCGCGGCTCGCAGAACGGCGCGTTGATGGCCGGCGACGACATCGACGCCGACAAGGCGCTGGAAGCGGCGCGCAAGTTCCCGGGCCTCAAGGGCATGGACCTGGCCAAGGTGGTGACCACCGACAAGGCCTATCCGTGGCGGCAGGGCCAGCTCGACCTCGACAAGGGCGAATTCGTGCAGGCCGCGCCGAGGTTCAAGGTCGTCGCCTACGATTTCGGCGTCAAGCACAACATCCTGCGCATGCTCGCCGAGCGCGGCTGCGACGTGACCGTGGTGCCGGCGCAGACGCCGGCTTCGGAGGCGTTCGCGCTCAACCCGCACGGCGTGTTCCTGTCCAACGGACCGGGCGACCCGGAGCCGTGCGACTACGCGATCGCCGCGATCAGGGAATTCGTCGCGAAGAAGATCCCGACCTTCGGCATCTGCCTCGGCCACCAGTTGCTGGCGCTGGCCGTCGGCGCGCGCACGCTGAAGATGCCGCACGGCCACCACGGCGCCAACCACCCGGTGCAGGACGTCGATTCCGGCCGGGTGATGATCACCTCGCAGAACCACGGCTTCGCGGTCGACGAGGCCACGCTGCCGGGCAACGTGCGCACGACGCACCGCTCGCTGTTCGACGGGACCAACCAGGGCATCGAACTGACCGACGCGCCGGCCTTCAGTTTCCAGGGCCACCCCGAGGCCTCGCCCGGCCCGCACGACGTTTCCCCGCTCTTCGACCGCTTCGTTGCGCTGATGGAGAAGCACAATGCCTAAGCGCCCCGACATCAAGACCATCCTGATCATCGGCGCCGGCCCGATCGTCATCGGCCAGGCCTGCGAGTTCGACTACTCCGGCGCGCAGGCGTGCAAGGCGCTGCGCGAGGAGGGCTACCGCGTCGTGCTGGTGAACTCGAACCCGGCGACGATCATGACCGACCCGGAGATGGCCGACGCGGTCTACATCGAGCCGATCAACTGGCAGACGGTCGAACGCATCATCGCCAAGGAAAAGCCCGACGCGCTGCTGCCGACGATGGGCGGGCAGACCGCGCTGAACTGCGCGCTGGACCTGGCCGACAACGGCGTGCTGGAAAAGCACGGCGTCGAGCTGATCGGCGCCAAGCGCGAAGCGATCCGCATGGCCGAGGACCGCGAGCTGTTCCGCGTGGCGATGCAGGAAATCGGCCTGGAATGCCCGAAGGCCGAGGTCGCCAGGTCGTTCGAGCAGGCGGTCGAGATCCAGGCCCGGGTCGGCTATCCCACCATCATCCGCCCGTCGTTCACCCTCGGCGGCAGCGGCGGCGGCATCGCCTACAACCGCGAGGAGTTCGAGGACATCGTCAAGCGCGGCCTCGAACTGTCGCCGGTGCACGAAGTGCTGGTCGAGGAATCGGTGCTGGGCTGGAAGGAATTCGAGATGGAAGTGGTCCGCGACACCGCGGACAACTGCATCATCGTCTGCTCGATCGAGAACCTCGACCCGATGGGAGTGCACACCGGCGACAGCATCACCGTCGCCCCGGCGCAGACCCTGACCGACAAGGAATACCAGCGCCTGCGCGATGCCAGCATCGCGGTGCTGCGCAAGATCGGCGTCGATACCGGCGGCAGCAACGTGCAGTTCGGCATCAACGCCAACACCGGCCGCGTCGTCGTCATCGAGATGAACCCGCGCGTGTCGCGTTCGTCGGCGCTGGCGTCGAAGGCCACCGGCTTCCCGATCGCCAAGGTCGCGGCCAAGCTGGCGGTCGGCTACACCCTGGACGAGCTGAAGAACGAGATCACCGGCGGCAAGACCCCGGCCTCGTTCGAGCCGAGCATCGACTACGTCGTCACCAAGATCCCGCGTTTCGCCTTCGAGAAGTTCCCGCAGGCCGATCCGCGCCTGACCACGCAGATGAAGTCGGTCGGCGAGGTGATGGCGATGGGCCGCACCTTCAAGGAATCGATGCAGAAGGCGCTGCGCGGGCTGGAAACCGGCAAGGTCGGCTTCGACCCGACCGGCCTGGACCTGTCCAGCGAGGACGACCTGGCCACGCTGCGCCGCGAACTGAAGGCGCCGGGCCCGGAACGCCTGTTCCACGTCGGCGACGCGTTCCGTGCCGGCATGAGCGTCGATCAGATCTTCGCGCTGTCGTTCATCGACCCGTGGTTCCTCGATCAGATCGAGGAAATCATCGCCGACGAGAAGCAGCTGGCCGCCGATGGCCTGGGCGCGCTGGACAAGGCGCGCATGCGCAAGCTCAAGCGGGCGGGCTTTTCCGATGCGCGCATCGCCCAGGTGCTGGGCACCGACGAAACCGCGGTGCGCACGCTGCGCAAGGCGCTGGGCGTGGCCCCGGTGTACAAGCGCGTGGATTCCTGCGCGGCCGAATTCGCCACCCGCACCGCCTACCTGTATTCGACCTACGAGGACGAATGCGAGGCCGAGCCGACCGGCCGCGACAAGATCATGATCCTCGGCGGCGGTCCCAACCGCATCGGCCAGGGCATCGAGTTCGACTACTGCTGCGTGCACGCGGCGCTGGCGCTGCGCGAGGACGGGTACGAGACCATCATGGTCAACTGCAACCCGGAAACCGTGTCGACCGACTACGACACTTCCGACCGCCTGTACTTCGAGCCGCTGACCCTGGAAGACGTGCTGGCGATCGTCGAGGTCGAGAAGCCCAAGGGCGTGATCGTGCAGTACGGCGGCCAGACCCCGCTGAAGCTGGCGCAGGCGCTGGAGGCGAACGGCGTGCCGATCATCGGCACCTCGCCCGATTCGATCGACCTGGCCGAGGACCGCGAGCGCTTCCAGAAGCTGGTCGACGACCTCGGCCTGAAGCAGCCGCCGAACCGCACCGCGCGCAACGCCGACGAGGCGCTGGCGCTGGCGCGCGAGATCGGCTACCCGCTGGTGGTGCGCCCGAGCTACGTGCTCGGCGGCCGCGCGATGGAGATCGTCTACGGCGAATCCGACCTGGCCCGCTACGTGCGCGACGCGGTCAAGGTGTCGAACGACTCGCCGGTGCTGCTCGACCGCTTCCTCGACAACGCGGTCGAAGTCGACGTCGACATCATCGCCGACCCCGACGGCAACATCCTGATCGGCGGGGTGATGGAGCACATCGAGGAGGCCGGCGTGCATTCCGGTGACTCGTCGTGCTCGCTGCCGCCGTATTCGCTGTCGGCGAAGACCCAGGACGAACTGCGCCGTCAGGTGGTCGAACTGGCGCGCGCGCTGAACGTGGTCGGCCTGATGAACACCCAGTTCGCGATCCAGACCGGCGGCGACGGCGACGACATCGTCTACCTGCTGGAAGTGAACCCGCGCGCCTCGCGCACGGTGCCGTTCGTGTCCAAGGCGACCGGCGTGGCGCTGGCCAAGATCGCCGCGCGCTGCATGGCCGGCAGGACGCTGGCGGAGCAGGGCGCCACCCACGAAGTGGTGCCGGACTACTACTCGGTGAAGGAGGCGATCTTCCCGTTCGCGAAGTTCCCCGGCGTCGACCCGATCCTCGGCCCGGAAATGCGCTCGACCGGCGAAGTGATGGGCGTTGGCCGCAGCTTCGGCGCGGCGATGGCGCGCGCGCAGGAGGCCGGCGGCATCCGCGCGCCGCAGCCGGGCAAGGTGTTCATCTCGGTACGCGACCCGGACAAGCCGCGCGTGCTGCCGGTCGCCCGCGACCTGATCGCGCGCGGCTTCTCGCTGGTCGCCACCCGCGGCACCGCGGCTTGGCTGCAGCAGAACGGCCTGGCCTGCGAGCACATCAACAAGGTGATCGAGGGCCGCCCGCACATCGTCGACCTGATCAAGAACGGCGAGATCGTGTATATCGTCAACACCACGGAAGGGCGGCAGGCCATCGCCGACTCCTTCTCGATCCGGCGCGAGGCCTTGCAGCACCGCGTCACCTATTCCACCACCGTCGCCGGCGCCCGCGCGCTGGTGCAATCGCTCGAGTACCGCGGCACCGGCCCGGTCTGGGCGCTGCAGGAACTGCACAAGGAGCTTGAGGCATGAGGGCGCAGAAGTGAGGGCACCCATCACGGCAAAGGGCGCGCAACGCCTGCGCGACGAACTGGACAACCTGAAATCGGTGAAGCGCCCGGAGATCATCCAGGCCATCGCCGAGGCGCGCTCGCACGGCGACCTGAAGGAGAACGCCGAGTACCATGCCGCGCGCGAGCTGCAGGGCTTCATCGAAGGCCGCATCAAGCAGCTGGAGGGCGAACTGTCGCACGCCGAGGTCATCGACGTGACCAGGCTCAACGCCGGCACGCGCGTGGTGTTCGGCGCGACGGTGACGCTGGCCGACGTCGACAGCGACGAGGAGAAGCGCTACCAGATCGTCGGCGACCTCGAGGCCGACATCAAGCTGGGCCTGATCGCGATCTCGTCGCCGGTCGCGCGCGCCCTGATCGGCAAGAACGAGGGCGACACCGTCGCCATCGCCGCGCCGGCGGGTTCCCGCGAATACGAAATCGTCAGCGTCGAGTACGTGGGCTAGGCGCCGCCGCATGGCATCGGCCACGCTGCTGCTACCGGCCGCCGCCCGGCTGATCGGGCAAGGGCTGCCTGCGGACGTGGCACGGGCGCTGGGCCGGGCCGACCACGAGAAGCGCGAAGCCGGCGAAGGCGCGCAACTGCGCCGGCATTTCCAGCTGGTTCCGGCCGGCTGGCCGGTCGCCGCGCTGACCCGCAACCTCGACGCGAACGATGCCGCCGGCGCGACCTGGCTACGCGCCGATCCGGCCTTCGTCTCGCCCGACATCAACGGCGCGCGGATGCTGTCCTACGGCGAAGCGCTGGAACTGGCCGCCGAGGACGCGGAGCAACTGTTGCCGGCGCTGAAGCCGTTGTTCGGCGACGCCGGTTTCCCGATCGACGCGCCGCACCCGTCGCGCTGGTACCTGCGCCTGCCGCGGGACTCGAAACTGCCCGAATTCGCGCCGCCGGAAGACGTGCTCGGCGACGACCTGTTCGCGCACCTGCCGCAGGGCGACGCGGGCCGCCGCTGGCGCGCGTTGCTGACCGAGGCGCAGGTGTTGCTGCACCAGCACCCGTGGAATGCGCGGCGCCTGCAGCAGGGCAAGCCGGCGGTGAACTCGCTGTGGTTCTGGGGCGCCGGACAGTTGCCGGCCTCGGTGCGCACGCCGTTCAAGCAGGTCAAGGGCAACGAACCGCTGCTGCGTGCGCTAGCCAGGGCCGCGGGCGTCGGCGTCGGCGAGATCGGCGAGGACGTCGACGCACTGGTCGACCTGCGCCACCTGCGTTCGCTGGAAACGCTGGGACGCGACGCATTGCGGCCGCTGCTGGACGCGATCGCCGGTGGCCGGCTCGAAGCGCTGCACCTCGATTTCGAGGACGGCAACCAGTTCGTGTTGCGCCGCGACCAGCGCTGGCGCCTGTGGCGCCAGCCGTTGACGCAGCTTGGCGGGTAAGCCCGTTCGCATGGGGGCGAATCCGCGCATCCGCCGCCGCGCCGCCGCGCAGGCGGGGCAATGGCCTCCGGACACGCTGCCGCTGCTGCGCCGGGTCTATGAAGCGCGCGGCGCGCTGTCGCCCGACCAGGCGCAACCGAAACTGACCGCATTGCTGCCGCCCGACACGCTCGGCGGCCTCGACGCGGCGACCGCGTTGCTTGCGCGGGCCATCGCCGACGACGCGCACATCGTCGTGGTCGGCGATTTCGATTGCGACGGCGCCACGGCCTGCGCGCTGGCGGTGCGCGGCCTGCGCCTGCTCGGCGCGGAACGGGTCACGCCCGCGGTCCCGAACCGCCTGGTCCATGGCTACGGCCTGTCGCCGCTGCTGGTGGAAGAACTCGCCGCGTTGCGGCCCGATCTGCTGGTCACCGTCGACCACGGCATCGCCTGCCATGCCGGCGTGTCGGCGGCGAAGTCGAAAGGCTGGCGCGTGCTGGTCACCGACCACCATCTGCCCGGCGAGGCGCTGCCGCCGGCCGATGCCATCGTCAATCCGAACCTGCGCGGCGACGCGTTCCCGAGCAAGATGCTGGCCGGCGTCGGCGTGATGTTCTACGCGTTGCTGGCATTGCGGAAGCGGTTGCGCGAAGCCGGCGCATTCGCGCACGGCGAACCCGATCTCGCCGCGCTGCTCGACCTGGTCGCGGTCGGCACCGTCGCCGACTTAGGTGGGGGTGGGTCTGGACACTTTCTTATAGGGTCAGAGCTCCAAGAGCTGCCCTAGACCGGGGCTTTACCTCCAGTTTCTGTGAAAGTTCCTGACTGGTTGCTCTTTCAAGCAACTTTCAGTATCGTCTTAGGTGCGGATTATACTGGACATTAAGTAAGCCTTTTAAGATCAATGACATCAATCGTGTGGGTGTCCACTTGAAATCTGACCGAGCCAGCTTGGCATACAGGGTGATTCCGTTTTTGGATCAAGACGCAACCAGCCGGTACGTCTTGACGCATCGGGAATCCGGTCAACTGCCCATCGCTTCGTCCATCTATGAAACGCATCTCGCTCAAAAGAGCGACTCGCAGAAGACAAGATCAGGGTCGCTATACGGGATCGCTAGCTTGTACTCGTGGGCTGACGAGCGCGGCGTTGATTTGGATGCACAACTTCTGCGTGGTGAAGGCTTGGCGCCGCCACAGATCTCCGCTTTTTCGGCTTGGTTGCGGGCACGGCTGGGCGAGGACGAGAAATCAAGGCTTACGCCTGAATCAAGGACCACGCACAACCAGACCTTGCACTTTTGCCGGCAAATCTGCGTGCATTTCATAACTCAATATGCGACGTCAAATTCAGCTGTGGCTGAACGCGTTATGCAAATCGAGCTTCTTGCCAACTCGCAAGGTCGCGAATGGACAAGAGCAAGAATCAAGGCGCGGAAGAAAAGAGTAGCGCCGGATTTGACGGACGAGGAACTGACGCGAATCGAAGAGTTTTTATTGCCCGAAAATAGAAGTAGGCACGTCGGTCAAGATATTGCATGGCGGGACTAGGGTTCTACCCCGAAATCACGGACGGTTGTAAAAGGGCTGAGAACTTCTGGTCTTGCCTGGCGACCCTTCGTCGCATCCTCGGGTTGTGGAACTGCTCGATGTATTCGAACACATCAGCCCTCGCGGCATCGAGCGTTGGGTAGGTCATGCGGTAGACCCGCTCGCGCTTGAGCAGGCCGAAGAAGCCTTCGCACGCGGCGTTGTCACCGCAGTGGCCCAC